>JAWVEB010000075.1:0-85153 GCA_033856915.1 Blastocatellia bacterium
TGCAGCACTCAGGGCGTTCGTCGCAGCGGCATGCCGGCGGGAGCCCAGACGGTTTTGGACGCGTCGATCGACGACATTGACGCCGGCCGCTATGAAAAGCTTTACCATGAAGCCGCGGACGAGTGGCGCAACGATACTACCCTGGATGAATCCAAAGCGACTTTTCAAAAGCTGCACGATCGGCTCGGCAAGGTCCGCACGCGCGACCAGCAAAGCGTTCGAGAAGAACAAACGTCGACCGCTCCGATCGCCGGGCATTCGGTAATCGCGGTCTATCAAACTTCTTTCGAACAGGGAACGGGTATGGAGACGTTCACGCTGCTGGAACGCGGCGGCCAATGGTACCTGGCGAGGTATTACGTAACTTCAAATGCTCTGAAATAGTAATGAGTCTTGAGTCTGTCGGACACGAGGCTCATCACTATTACCCATGACTCATCACTTATATTAATTGCCTATGATTGATCGCTACATACTGCCCGAAATGGGCGCCCTCTGGTCTGAAGAAACCAAGTTCCAGAAATGGCTGGACGTTGAGATCGCGGTCTGCGAAGTCCATGCCGAGATGGGCACGATTCCTCTTGACGCGCTCGAGCAGATCAAAAGCCGCGCGAAATTTTCTGTCGAGCGCATCAACGAAATCGAGAAGACTACCGACCACGACGTCATCGCCTTTACTACCAACCTGGCCGAATCGATCGGCGAAGCCGCCCGCTTCGTTCATTACGGCCTTACTTCTTCGGACGTCGTTGACACGGCCAACGCGCTTTTGCTCCGCGACGCCTGCGACATTCTGCTAAGAAAGATCGATGTGCTGCTCGACGTGCTCAAGCGCCGCGCGTTCGAGTTCAAAGACACGCCGCAGGTCGGCCGCACGCACGGCATTCATGCTGAACCGACCTCGTTCGGTTTGACCTTTGCGCTTTGGTTTGACGAGATGCGTCGTAATCGCGAGCGGCTAAAAAAAGCGCGCGAGTCAGTAGCTGTGGGAAAGATTAGTGGCGCAGTCGGCGCTTTCGCGCACCTCGATCCACAGGTAGAAGAAAAGGTCTGTGCAGCCCTCGGACTGAAACCGGCGCCGATTTCGACACAGATTATTCAGCGCGACAACTACGCGGAATATCTTTGCACCCTCGCGATCATCGCGTCGTCGTTGGACAAGTTCGCGTTGCAGATTCGTCATTGGCAGCGGACTGAAGTGCGCGAGGCGCAAGAGAAATTCAAGCAGGGTCAGAAAGGATCGAGCGCCATGCCCCACAAGCGCAACCCGATCCTTTCCGAACGCATTTGCGGGATGGCCCGGGTCGTGCGCGCGAACAGCATCGTGGGGCTCGAGAACGTCGCGCTCTGGCACGAACGTGACATTTCGCATTCGTCGGCCGAACGCGTCGTGCTGCCAGACTCGAGCATCGCGACGGATTACATTCTGCAAAAGATGGCGTCGCTGGCCGAAGGACTCGTGGTTTATCCGGAACGCATGCTGGAGAATCTCGGCGCTACTCGTGGGTCGATCTTTAGTGGGCAATTATTGCTGGCGCTGGCCAAGGCCGGCGTCTCGCGCGAGCAGGCCTACGAATGGGTGCAGCGCAATGCGATGACGGCCTGGGATAAAGGTGGCGACCTCCAATCGCTCGCCTTAGCAGACAAAGACATCTCCGCCCACTTATCCAGAGAGCAAATCGATCGAGTCTTCTCTCTCGATACTTACCTGCGGAATGTCGACAAGGTTTTTGCGCGGGTGTTTCGGTGAGGGGCGGCACGCCGAACATAGACGACGGAAGCGCGATTGTCGGCGTTTTCCATCGTCTATGGTCAGTAGATGGCGCTAGTTGCCGGCAAACTTTTCCGCCATGTTGCCAATAATCGGGAGCTTGTACATTTCACCCTGGTAGGACTTAACGGCACACATGACGATTCCGATGATCATAATCAAAGGAACGACCATCCAGATAAGACCTGAGATCAGTGAAAAGATCAGTCCGATGCCTCCGCCAGCATTGCCACTCGCAGCCGCGGCAACTCCGAAGATGATTCCCAGAATAATGCTCAAGATTGCCAGGACGATGAAAATCACGATGAAGGCCGCGTGGTACAAGAGAGATTGGATCGCGTGAAAGCGTACGAACTTATTCTCTTTTTCCATGATCACGCTGATGAGAGCAACGATCCAGAGGATGTAACCAAGTAGCGCCGCTACATTGCCCTCAAGACCCAGTGCCGATTTGCCGGTGTTCTGCATTACGCTATTCTCCTGTTCATATTTGCTGATACATACGAATACTCGCCACCACGACTGTCTTCGCCGTTCTTGTCGGTGGATTACTTGTTAACAGTATTCCAGGCGAATTCGCCAATAATCGGCAGCTTATACCATTGACCGCCATAGGCTTTCATCCCGGCGATTATCCAAATCACGATGAAGATAAGAAATAAAAGGAGCCGCAGGCAAAGGACTAATAGCCAGCCCACCAGACTGAGATGGACCATGTCGAGTACTATGCTGACGAGGAGACCGAGAATGCCCACCACGAGGCCGACGGCAATTTGTGCCCCCACCAGAAAAAGCGATTGCACCGCGTGGAACTTAACAAAGCGGTTTTCCTTTTCGGTGACCAGAAACACAATCGCCAAAACCAGGCCAATGCAACAAATAAAATTGGCCAGGTAACACAACGCTGCCCCTACATTTGATTCAAGACCTATCGTTGTCTTGCCGCCTGGGGCGCCGGACGGTGGCCCGCCTTCTGGATATGGTGATGACATTTCGAACTTCCTTTTGCAGAGATGATAACAAGCGATCGGCGGAGATACTATGATATCGACTGCGACAAACGCAATGTTTTGGCGTAATATTCCGCGTTCCGCATTCCGACTCTCGAGGTAAAGGCCAGCCGGCCGCCAATGGGCCCGCGGAAAAGGTTGAATGAAAGCCAAAGTCTACGTCACACTAAAGCCCAGCGTCCTCGATCCGCAGGGTAAGGCAATCAAACATTCGATCGAGCTACTCGGCTATAACGGCATCAGCGATATCCGCCAGGGTAAGTACTTCGAGATTGCTATCGAGGGCGGGCCGACTGTCGAGCAAGCGCGCGAGGAAGCTATGCGCATGGCTCACGACGTGCTCTCGAATCCGATCATCGAGGACTTTCGCGTGGAGATTGAAGAGTGAAGTTCTTTGGAGTGCGCTGGCAAGCGCGACACCGCTATGGATCGTTCGGAGTACCGCCTTCAGGCGGAATCGTGTTGAGCACTGAATGCCACCTAAAGGCGGAACTCCGAACTAAAGGCTCATTGGAGATTAACGAATGAAATTCGGTGTCATTGTCTTTCCCGGTTCCAACTGCGATCACGATGCTTACCACGTAATTTCCAAGCACGTGGGTCAGCCGGTGGATTTCATCTGGCACCGCGATACAGACCTGAGCACCTACGACGCGGTGATCATCCCCGGCGGTTTTTCTTACGGCGACTACTTGCGCGCCGGCGCGCTGGCCCGCTTTTCGCCCGTCATGAACTCAGTCAAACAGTTCGCCGCCAAAGGCAATCTGGTGCTGGGCATCTGCAATGGTTTTCAAATTCTTTGCGAAGCAGGATTGTTGCCGGGCGCCTTGATTCGAAATCGAGATTTACATTTCATTTGTGAACATGTAAACGTAAGAGTGGAAAGTGCCAACACGCCATTCACGAATGAGCTGAAAGCCGGCGGCGTTTTGCGCATGCCCATAGCCCACGCCGACGGGAACTTTGTTTGTGACGATGCGACCCTCGACGAATTGCGCCGCGAAGACAGGATCGTCTTCCGCTATAGTGATCAGGATGGGCAAACCACCGAGGCCGCGAACCCGAATGGCTCGCGCGACAACATTGCCGGCATCTGCAATCGCGAACGCAACGTCCTGGGGTTGATGCCGCATCCCGAACGCGCCTGTGAAGACTTACTTGGATCGAGCGATGGCCGCGATCTCTTTAGTTCTTTGGCCGGCTCGCTGGCAGCCGCCGCGTGAGCGTAGCGCCGGCGTTCAGAGTTCAACCTTTAGGTTGCTGATTGGTAGACACAAGCTAAAGCTTGAACTCTAAACCGAAACCAGCACCCGAGCATTAACTTGCGCGCGCAAGAATGAAAAGTTGCGCTAGTATTTCCACCCCAGAAAGGAAAGACAATCAATGAAACGTCATCCAGGATGGCTTGCCGCCGGGCTGCTGTTGTTTGCAGTGCTCGCGTGCAATCTCAACAAGAACAGCAACAACAACAACTCCAACAACTCGAATTCGAACGGCAACAAGAATTCGAATAAGACGGCCAACACCAGGCCGGCAAACGCCGACGTCTACGTCGATAAGATCAGCATGGCTAAAGACGACAACGGCAAGCCGGGCGAAACTACCACCACGTTCGCCGCCAGCGACCGCACGATTCACGCGATCGCGGAGTTGAACAAAGCCAAGGGCGGGACCGAGGTGAAATTTGTGTGGAAGGCAGTGGATGTTGCCGGTTCAAAGAATGAAGAGATCAAAAATATCGACTACACCACCAAGTCTTTCGAGAACAAAGTCCACGGCCACCTGACGCTGCCCTACGATTGGCCCAAGGGCACGTATGAGGTCGAGGTTTATATAAACGGAGCGCTCGATAAGTCGGTTACGTACACGATCGAATAGCTTACGGTACCAGCGGCGTCGCGACTTGCGGGAGAATGTTCGTCTTAAGCCCGCGAAGCGCGGCGAGAGCTATCCATCATGAGTAAAACAGCAGTTTTTGCGCTGTCGCAGGCTTCGCGCGCTCGGTTTTGTCGCGGCCGTTCACCTGGGGTTCCGCTGCGCTTCACCCAGGGCGCGGGGTCCCCGGCCGAGCATCTCGGCTGGGGTGCTAGAGTTCATGCTTGCACTCGCTACGCGGGTTTAGAAGAGGTAAGCGCCCTAACTGATCAGAGCCTTCTAAAGCTTGCCGGACATTCGCTCGGATGAATTCTGATGAAACGTTTTCTGCCCATCGTGATCATAGTCGTCGTCTTAATGGCGGCGCTCGGTGTGACCTGGATGGTGTTGCGATCCTCGCGCCAGGCGACGAACGTGAACGCCAATGCCATCGCCGCCGAGTCCGGATCAATACCCACGGGCGCCGAACCGCCACATGTGCGCGGCAATCCGTCGGCCCCAGTCACCGTCGAGGAGTTTGCCGACTTTCAATGCCCTTCCTGCGGCGCGTACTATCCGGAACTCAAGAAAATTGAAAGTGAGTTCGGAGATAAGCTGCGCGTTATTTTTCGCGAGCGGCCCCTTGTACCACCTCACGACCATGCCCTGATCGCCGCTCAGGCTGCGGAAGCCGCGGGCTTGCAGGGCCGTTTCTGGGAGATGCATGACAAGCTTTACGAGAACCAGACCGCCTGGAGCGATGCCCGGGACCTGGTGCCGCTCTTTGTCGATTACGCCAAACAGGTTGGGCTGGATACCGACCGGTTCCTGAAAGATCTAAACGGCGAAGTTGTCATCACTCGTATCTTCCAGGACGGCAAACGAGTGCATGCACTGAACGTAACCTCCACGCCGACCTTCTATGTCAACGGCAAAGAAGCCAAGGATGATAATTGGAAGCCGGACGGTCTGCGCGAGATGATCCGGCAGGCATTGCGCGAGGCCGGAAAGCAATAAGATCAAGCGCTCTTAGTTAGAAAGAGTCCCTGGGAGTTATAGAGTACCAACTTCAGTTGGGCTGTTTGCCGGTCCAAAGATTCCCCGACCAAGGTCGGCACTCGAAACACCGTAAGCGAAACTATGTCGTCTGCTGATTCTCGGCCAGCCATTGCCCGTTCGTACCTGGTGACAGCAGTGTTGTCGCTCATCGGCCTGGGCGACGCGCTTTATCTGACCGTCCAGGATCTGACCAGCCAGAGTCTTCGTTGCACTCTCTCAGGCTGTTCTGAAGTTCTCAGCAGTGCTTACTCTCATATCGGATCGATCCCGCTAGCGGCGCTGGGCGCGTTGGCGTACTTCACCGTTTTTAGTCTCTCAATCCTGGCGGCCTTCGGTTATCGATTCGCGGGACCGATGCTGGCAGGCCTGGCCGCCGTAATGTTTCTCATGAGTTTGTGGCTGCTTTATCTACAGGCCTTTGTCATTCATCACTTCTGCCAGTACTGCCTGCTCTCAGCCGCCGTAACTACGACGATCACGGCAATCGTGTGGGGCTCCAGAATTGTGAAGCGGCGTTGAACTGTTGGGTTTTTGAGAGGCATCATGGCTGCCAATTTGTCTTTCTTTTCGCCTTTAGTATTTTTTTTTGCGCCTCTGCGTGAACCAAGCCGAGCTAAGATAAGTTTTTGCGCAAAGCCGCAGAGAGAATCAACCTTCGGAAGCATTCCCCTACTTGCCACGTCCAAGTTTCGGCTGCTAATCTTGGCAGTCACACGCCAACCATTCTTGAAAAGGAGTTACCAGGATGAAGAAGAATTACGCGCAATCACTTTTCCTCGTTTCAATTATCATCATTGCTTTCGCAGCCGTTGCGGGCAGCGGCAGTACCAGTGATCTGCCGGCGCCAACGGCCATCGGCTCGACGATCGAGGATTTCAAGCTGCCTGACGTTAATGGCGCCGAGCGTTCGCTGAACGCCCTGAAAGGCAAGAACGGCGCAGCGTTGATTTTTATCTCGGTGCAGTGTCCCGTCTCGAACGGATATAACGAACGAATGGAAAAGCTGGCCGAGGATTACAAGGCCAGAGGCGTAAACGTAATCGCCATCAACTCGAATGCGACTGAGCCGATTGCCGCGGTCAAGGCGCACGCCGCCGAAAAGCGTTTCAGCTTCGCGGTACTGAAGGACGATGGCAACAAGGTAGCGGACCGTCTGGGGGCGACGCGGACGCCGGAAGTTTATTTGATCGATGCCAACGGCAAGCTCGTCTATCACGGCCGCATCGACAACTCGCAGAACACAGCCAACATTACTTCGAACGATCTGCGTGACGCGATCAATGAAATGCTCGCGGGCAAACCGGTAAGCAAAACCGGCGGCGCGGCTTTCGGATGCAGCATCAAGCGCGCCTCGTAATCACTGTAGCGCAAGTTGTTAACTTGCGCTGATTGATAGCAGAGAGAAGATCGCAAGATTAACAACTGCCACAAAACATGCGTCTGAGCTTGCTTTTATTACTTATCGTTCTCGCTGCCGTTGGTGGCGCGCTGACAACGCCGGCACAAACTCCGTCGCCAAGCGCTCGGAAGATGACGAGACAGCCGGGACCATTCGTCATGGACGGCATCAACACCACCGACTCCATCGTCCGCGAGATCGATTTCGAAGGCCTGAAGAAGATCCTGCAGCGCGATCCGAAAGACACTCGGCCACTGTTGATTAATTTCTGGGCCACCTGGTGCGATGGCTGTCGTGAAGAGTTCCCCGATCTGGTCAAGATCGACAATGACTATCGCGACAAGGTGAACTTCATTTCTATTAGTCTCGACGATGTCGCCGAGATCAAAACGACAGTGCCTGAGTTTCTGACGAAAATGAAGGCGCAAATGCCGGTGGTTTTGCTGAATGTCAAAGATCCCGAACCGGCGATTCACGCCGTGGACGCCACCTGGGACGGCGCCCTGCCGGCAACTTACCTTTATGACAAAGACGGCAAAGTGGTGTTCAGGTATTTCGGTGCGATCAAGCCGGCCGAATTGCGCAGCGCGATTGATAAGCAACTCGGAAACAAGCAGTAGGGGCGGAAGGCAGGACCAGCGATTGGTCATAGTTACGGCATAGGCTTTTTTTTAACGCGGCGCAGCATCCCCTCGATGCCGCGCCGCGTTGCTTATAAGGTTTTTAGGTGCTGATTCGTTTCCGCTCTCATTAGCGCCGTCGCTTTAGCGCGGTGAACTTAGTGGTCGTTACGATCGGAAACCGTTTGAACGGTTTTCATTCCGAACAGACCAGTACTGTTTTTCTAGCTTCGACCTGTATTTCAGAACCAAATAAGCCTCGGTACGATCGACTGAGAAATCTACCTTAGCCATGGAACTGATGACTCCTCAAACAATCGCGGCCCACAACCTCACTCCGGAAGAATTCGCGCACCTCAAAGAGTTACTCGGACGCGAACCCAACCTGGTTGAGTTGGGCGTCTTTTCCGTGATGTGGTCCGAACACTGTTCGTACAAATCTTCTCGCGTTCATTTGAAACGCTTGCCGACGACGGGTGAGCGCGTGATTGTGCCGCCCGGTGAAAATGCCGGCGTCGTGGATCTCGGCGACGGTTGGTGCGCCTGCTTTAAGATCGAGTCACACAATCATCCGTCATTCATCGAGCCGTTTCAGGGCGCGGCCACCGGTGTCGGCGGCATTCTGCGCGACATCTTTACGATGGGCGCGCGTCCGATCGCGGCGCTGAATAGTCTTCGTTTTGGATCTTTGGACGATCCCGGGAATGGCCGGCGCAACCGCTCGCTCCTCGCCGGCGTCGTCGCTGGGATTGCGCATTACGGGAATGCTTTCGGCGTCCCGACCATCGGAGGCGAAGTATCTTTTGACGAAGCTTACGCGCTGAATCCGCTGGTGAATGCTTTCGCGCTTGGCCTGGTGCGCAAAGATCAAATCTTTTTCGGCAAAGCCACGGGCCTCGGCAATCCGGTCTTGTATGTCGGCGCTAAGACCGGCCGCGACGGCATCCACGGCGCGACTATGGCGTCGGCTGAGTTTGACGAAGAGGCTTTAGAGAAAAGACCGACGGTCCAGGTTGGCGATCCGTTTCTGGAAAAGCTTCTGCTGGAAGCCTGCCTGGAAGCAATGCGCAGCGGGGGCGTGGCCGGGATTCAGGACATGGGCGCCGCGGGCCTGACCTGCTCGACCTGCGAGATGGCTGCGCGCGGCGACAGCGGAATCGAAATCGATCTGTCGTTAGTGCCACAGCGCGAGACCGGGATGACTGCTTACGAGATGCTTTTGTCTGAGTCACAAGAGCGCATGCTGATCGTCGCGCATAAGGGACGCGAACGCGAAGTCGGCGATATCTTTCGCAAGTGGGATCTGGATGCCGTGGTGATTGGCGAGGTGCGCGACGATGGCCGCATGCGTGTCATGCATAACGGCGAGGTTGTTTGCGACGTTCCCGTAAAAGCGCTGACCGACGAAGCACCCGTTTACGAACGGCCAATGAAAGCTGGGAGCGCGGACGTCCCGTCCGCCCACGCGAGCGAAGCTCGCGTCACGAGTGCTTCCAGCGAAACATCTGACGAATCTGCGGTTCGCGCTGACGCGTTCAATGCGGACGGGACGTCCGCGCTCCCAGCAAACGCGTCTCCTTCAAACTACAATCAAGCGCTGCTAAAACTTCTCTCGTCACCCAATCTCGCTTCCAAAGAATGGCTCTATCGCCAATACGATCACATGGTGCGCACGAACACTGCCGTCCTGCCGGGCGCGGACGCTGCGGTGGTGCGAATTAAAGAGACTCGCCGCGCCCTGGCGATCTCGCTCGACGGCAACGGCCGATATTGCACGGCGAATCCGCGCGAAGGCGCCAAGCTTCTGGTCGCCGAAGCCGCGCGCAACGTCGTCTGTGTCGGCGCCCAACCGATCGCGATCACCAACTGCCTGAACTTTGCCTCGCCGGAGCGCCCCGAAGTGATGTGGTCCTTCTCAGAAGTCATCGACGGCATCGCCGAAGCATGTCGTGCTCTTAATACGCCGGTGGTTTCCGGCAACGTTTCGTTCTACAACGAAACTGAAGGACGCGGCATCCTGCCGACCCCGGTCATCGGCATGTTGGGTTTGATCGAAGATGTGAAGCGCGTGATTCAACCCGGCTTCAAGAACGTCGGAGATTTTATTGCGTTGCTCGGCGCCACGCGCGATGACCTCTCGATCAGCGAATACGCCGCCGTCGGCGAAAGTAGAAACACGAATCAGATCACTAAAGAAGGCCGCGTGCCCGTGCTTGATCTGGAGGCCGAACTAGCAGTGCAGACGGCTTGCCTGCGCGCGGCCGAAGCCGGCCTGTTGCGCTCAGCCCATGATTGCGCGGATGGCGGGTTGGCGATCGCTTTGGCGGAATGTTGTTTCTCTTCCTTAAATCGCACAGTGTTCGGCGCCGACATCGATATCACGGGCGACTACGACGTCGTTACGCGGCTATTCAGTGAAACCCCGTCTCGAATCATCATCAGTTTTGACGAATCGGCGTTGGGCGATATCGAAGAGGTTGTAGCCGCAGCCGGCTGTCCGATGACGCTGTTGGGAAATGTCGGATCGGATCGCTTGCGAATTCAAAGCGACGGCGACGAAGTGATCCAATTGGATGTGAGCGAGCTGGAGAGCGCCTGGCGCTCGTCCTTGAAAGATAAGTTACAAGCAGAGGTAATGGCCGCCGGCGCTGAATAGCATTGGTTCTCAGTCTTGTTTCCGCCATTCAATTCGTGGAACTCATTTCCTTGCCAGCACGACTGGGGCTTGTTCCGCTGCCCGAATTTTTTCGAAGAAACTGCGCACGGAATTATATTGTTCGACAGGAATCGTACCTGCGTGCTGAACCAGCTTGCGGGTGAACAGCACTTGCCCGTCCTTAGCTTCGTAAGTGGTAGCGTAGGTTCCGAAAGAAGTCTCGAGCTTGATCGGGTCGGGCATTTCATCGACCACAAAACCCTCCGGAAGTTTCACGCTCACGCTCTCCGAGTAAGCATTTGATTTGAGTACGACGGGATGTTTACGTTTTGCTTCGGTCAGGAACAGTGATTCGCGCCGCGACACTATCGCCGGCTTGAAGACCAACAAACGATTCTGCATCAACTGTGCATACGCGGGCGCGGTAAAATCAACGTCGAGATCGAAACGACCTGCGCTGCTGTAATCGCGCGGATCAACTTTGCTGACCCTAGCCGCCGCTGCGCCGGAAGTGATCCAACCTTCAATTGCCTTTTGATAGTCCGGACGCGAGAGGTGTCGAAATTCGCTGCGATAACCAACCGCCCAACTGCCCGCCGCCTTTTCATGAATCATCGCAGTTAGTGAGCCGTCCGCGCCCAGGTTGGCCTGTATTCTCCGCTCAAGAAGGTTGGTCTCTGCCGGCGTGACCGGCATGCGCATCAACGACCCGGCGTCACCCGCTACAATCAGCGCCAGACTGCCTTGCTCCTGATCGGGCAGATCGCCCAGGGGGGTATCATCGTCAGTGGCGTCGAAGATTAAGAGACGTCCCAATTTGGGATGGGTGAGGACCGTTGCGACCTGTGTTTCATCGCTGACTTTGATCGCCACAATGCAGTGATTGAATTGATTTGGTGACGCCCACTCCTCGCGCACGTAGTCCGCATCTCCCGAATAGATCACCACCGGATAGGCAGTAATTCCAACCACCTTGAGCATGGCCCGCATTAGATTCGCTTTGTCTTTACAGTCACCGTATGACTTGGCAAAGACTTCCATTGCCGGATGAGGCCGCATGCCCCCGCCGCGGCTGACGCCTATATCGATCGAGATGTAGCGGATGCCCTGCACGAACGTCGAGATCGCGCGGATCTTCTCCAGTTCGGTTTTTGCATTTGCCGTTAGTTGTCTGACTTTTTCCGACAGTGCGTCGTTGGGAACCGCCTGCGGATCGTGTAGCTGAGTGAGCCAGTAAGAAACTTCGGCCCAGTTAGAAAAGGTCTTGAAGTTGGCTGACTGAGTATCGCCCGGCGGAACATAACTGATGGCAAGTCGCGGCGCCAGGCTGGAAACCCGAGGACTGCTCGGCTCAGGGACGATCGGCGGCAGATTCAGCAACTCCCAGGTGTAGGTAGACCCGCTAATCGTCGGTTCAATCTTCGGGTGATTGAAAGTTACGGTCCGGGCGGTCCAGCCTGAAGGCAGGGTAAGAACGTATCGCGATGCGATTGCCGGCAAACGATTCTGAAAAGCCCAGACATCCTGGGAAAAGATCGATCTCTCTTCGGTGATCGCTTGATAGCCGAAAACTGTCCCCGCGTCAGCATCCTTCGACGCGTCGATCAATTTGACTCGGGACTCGTTGTAGACGTCGTTCGGGTCCTCGACCGAGTCAATGGTGTCGTCTTTACCATACTTTCTGACCTGTCCGGAAGATTTGATCAGCCAAGCGTGCAACTCGCGCACTTTCCCGGCATCGCTTTCGTAATACTCTCTGGCCTCCGCATATTCCCGACCTTCGCGAATCAAAACGCGCACCGCAAACTGGGTCGTGGTCGTGATGCGTCCGTCCTCACTCACCGTCACGTGCTGCTCTCTCTTCAGGACTACGGCGGGGACGTCTTTTTCGTACGCGGGCAACGACACTCTAGCCGCTTCCTGCAACCAGACCGGCGCTTCTTCGCCGGCAGCCCGGACGCCGGCAGCGCAGAGCATTAGCAAACCTACTCCGAGCATTCTTAAGCGCATTCTGTGGAACTCCTTTTTCGGCCAACCGGGCAATGTCTCTAATTCGAACTGATAGCAGCGGTCTGTTTGAGGGTGATGGTATGATCGTTGGCCTGATTGATCATGTCGAAGAGTGTTTTGAGCGCCGAATAGTTCCTGGCCGGAAACAAGATTACACCCCCACCCCCGAAGAAAAAGGTCCGGTCATAAATCAGGGTGTGGCCATCGGTCGTCACTCCCATTTTGATGGTTTCACCGCAGATGCCCTGGGTCATCGCGGGATTTATCGGGGCGGGTGAATCCGCATTATCCAGGGCAAACCCTGCCGGCAAGTCAATCGTAAGGTGGTCCTTTTCCGACCAGGGATAATGAAAATAGATGTCGTATTTTCGGGTTGCGCCGGAAAATACAGCAGGCTCTCCGTGCTCAAAAAGACCGGGCTGCAGAAAGAGGCGTTTCCCGGTTTTTTGCGCGTAGCCGGGAACACGAATCTTAAAAGCATAAACTACCGGTTTATTCGGATCGGTAACATTTTCAATTACCAGATCTGAAACCTCCGCGGTACTCATACGCTTTTTGAGTTCTGCCTTAAAATCTTCTTCCCGCTTGCTGGCCGACTTGTCATAGTTGTCCAGCTTATGACCCAAGCCGAGTTGATCCGCATATTCGATCCGGACCTCGCCTTCGAGAGTTCCATCGTCCAGCAGCCTGAGTTTGCCCGTGCGCTTCGCGACCGATTTCTCAGCCGTCGAGATCGGCGTTTTCATCCAGGAGAAGTTTTTCTCTCCGACCAGCAGCGCCCAGACACCTTCTTCATACCAGACGAGGTTGCCGTACGGTAGCAAGCTCAATCCCGGATTAAAAAACTTCCAGTCCTCTCCAACCTTAACGGCAATGGCCGCTGGATGGATAAATGATTCATTAGTCATTTCGGGTTTGAAAAACATTTCACTGCGGTCACCGCACAAAGCTACTCGGGTTTCATAGCCGAGCGCGTTTGCCATTGCGCCGAATAACATATCGACATACTGAGCACTAGCGGCTTTGCGTTTTAGAACGTCGCTCAACGATTTGATTTCAGGCAATTTCTTGCGTTGGTCATCGGTCAAAGTCGTATCAAAAGTTGTATTGCTAATTTCAGTTTGACAGTAGTGATAAAGCTTTTGCAGTTTCTCTTCCGGTGTCGCCGCGGTAGCGGTGATTTCGTCAGCGACTTTCTTGATCTCCTTATCGGGTTTGTTCATGAACCTGGCCAGGAAAGCCTTCTCGGTACCGACTGAACCCCAATAAATCGCCGGGTTGCTTGGGTCCTTGATCGAGATCGCAATGGAACCGAGCGAAACATTCGTAATATTAATTCTGACGGACTGAAGCAGCATCCAGGGGACGACCTGATCTTCCGGCGGCATTCGCGGCTCTTCCTTTAAGGCAGGTACATTCTTTCTCGTCGCGATCCAAAACCCTTTCTGGTCTTCGACGAACTTGGTGTCGTCAAAATTAAAGCTTTGATAGTTCGGGGTCTTTTTATTGTAGGGCTTGTAATAATAAGAAAGATTCTGGACGGGGATATCGCGCTGGAATTTCAGGCGCATTCCAGATGCTCCGGCATCGCTGATGACCTCTCTATAACGATATTCGACGATTACGCCAGACTCGACATTAGGAACCGCAAACGATTTAGCTTTTACCTTAAGCCCACTTGCTTTGATGATCTCACGCTCGAATATGTCTTGCTTTTGTATCTCGACGGTCGAACCATCCGGTTTTGTCACCCGCGCGGCCACATCCTTGATTTTCATTCCCTTGGTAAAAGGAACATCGAACTTGCTGTACTTCTCGCGTCCGCGTTCGGTGAAAATCTTGACCCGCACGTAATGCTGGAGAGACAAATCTTCCGCGGAGCTGTCATCTATTCTGACTTCCCAAAAGATGGCTTCGGCGTCCGCATCGGGATCGACCTTCGGCGTTTTCATCCCCAGTTCTTCGGGCGTGACCGGGCGCCAGTCGTCACCACCGGCCCTGGCCCTTACAAATGCGCAAACCGCAAGACACAGGGCACACAAGAGGAGAAGGAGAGACCGGGGGATGCACTTCATAAGTAAGGGACCTTTCGCTAATTGGTTCCTTTGGGCCGGGGTTTCGAAACCGAAGATAATTAAGGTGAGGTGCCGTGGCCTGGTGCAACGTCACCGCGGATAAAGAAGCCGGATTGTAACTCAGAACTTCGGGGTCGAGCAATCGGAATCATTAACACAAATTCGGTCATGTTTGCTTACAGGTATGCCTCCGCAGGTCTCGGTCCGTGCCCCTTGGTTGTTGAGGCGCCGCAACCGTCGCCGGACTTCTCACTGGCCCTTTCAGGACTAGGCCATGCCATATGATATAATCCGAACCTCGCTTAAAAACCCTTATTTTATTAGTTCAATCGTTAGGATAAACGAACGCACGCGCGCAATCTTTCTGGAGGAATAACATGGCAACCGAGATGAAACGTTCTCCCGCGATAATCGATCGACTGGAAGAGCTTTTGGGGGCAGACGCCCGGACACTTTTGGATCATACGGCGCAGACGATTCCAAACAGTCAGATTCAGATGCCGGGGCCGGACTATATCGACCGGGTTTTCTCTCAGTCAGATCGTTCCACGTCAGTGCTGCGTTCGTTGCAGTCGTTGCTGGGCCATGGGCGTCTGGCGGGCACGGGATACGTTTCGATCTTGCCGGTGGATCAGGGGATTGAACATTCCGCCGGCGCCTCGTTCGCTCCCAATCCACAGTATTTTGATCCCGCTAACATTGTGAAGCTGGCGATCGAAGGTGGCTGCAACGGCGTCGCTTCCACGTTTGGCGTGCTGGGCAGTGTCGCGCGAAAGTATGCTCACAAAATTCCATTCATCGTGAAGATCAACCATAACGAGCTGCTAACCCTGCCTAATAAATTCGATCAGGTAATGTTTGGCACTGTGAAAGAAGCGCATAACATGGGCGCGGTCGCAGTCGGCGCCACGATCTATTTTGGTTCAGATGAATCCACTCGACAGATTACCGAAGTCGCCGAAGCTTTTGCGCAAGCGCACGAACTCGGCATGGCCTGCATCCTCTGGTGCTATCTGCGCAACTCGAAATTCAAAACTCCGGAAGGCGACATGCACACCTCCGCTGACTTAACTGGTCAGGCGAATCACCTCGGCGTCACGATCCAGGCGGATATCATCAAGCAGAAACTGCCGGAACGAAACGGCGGTTATATGGCAGTTGAAAAGGAACTGGGGAAATCCTACGGCAAGACCAGCAAACTGGTCTACGAGAAGCTCACCACTGATAATCCAATCGACCTGGTGCGCTATCAGGTCGCCAATTGCTACATGGGCCGCATCGGTCTGATCAACTCGGGAGGCGAGTCGAAAGGCGCCAGCGACATGGCGGAAGCCGTGCGCACCGCAGTGATTAATAAACGCGGCGGCGGGATGGGTTTGATCTCCGGACGCAAAGCATTTCAACGACCGATGAACGAAGGTGTAGAACTGCTCAACTCGATTCAGGACGTCTATCTGTCGCCAGAAATAACCGTCGCCTAACAGAGCGCCGACAGGATATCGGCGCTCCTGCGCATTGCACGCGCCTGAGGCGATCAATATAATGCGCCAGCTTTAGAAAGCTCCCCCCTGAACAAATATGTCGACCCCAATTCGCTGGAGACATGACCGGCCGGCGCTCCGCCGACCACGACAAGAGCCGCGACCGCTCTCGGTAATCCGATCAGCCTTAGGTGAAATGGCGCGGATGGCTTTTTCCGAGCCTTTCATGCTGGCCCTCGAACGGCAACAGATTTATCTGCGCCGTTTGCCAAAGCCTCTCGATGGCTTGCGCATTGTCCATCTTTCAGACTTTCACTACGGCCCGATCGTTAACCCCAGCCATCTTGAGCGCGCTATTGAAGCAGCAAACAATCTGCGGCCTGATTTGATTGCGCTGACGGGCGACTACATTTCGCATGATCGCAGTTACGCCGCGCCCTGTGCCGAATTGGTAGGCCGCCTGCGCGCGCGTTACGGGGTGTTCGCCGTCCTCGGAAATCACGATCACTGGACCGATGCCGAGCTGATCGCCGACCTCTTCCGTGCCGAAGGCATTAGGGTCCTACTGAACGAAGGTATGCGCATCGATCTGAACGGAGAGTCATTCTGGCTGGCCGGCGTTAACGATACGATGGTTGGTCTCGAGGATCTGCCGCTGGCCCTGGCCGGCTCTGGCGAAAACGAAATGAAGTTGTTGCTGGCGCACAATCCAATCATCCTGCGTCGCGCAGCCCGGGCTGGAGTCGACCTCGTGCTCAGCGGCCACACGCATGGCGGCCAGGTAACCCTGCGGCCGGAAAAGAATCGCTCTGGCCGGCCGCGCCGAAGATTACTGCGCGGTCTTGGGCGGCGCGGAAACACGCAGATATATGTCACGCGTGGACTCGGAACTGTCGTCTTGCCGATTCGCTATGGTTGCCCACCGGAAATTTCACTGCTTGAGATGCGATCCATGTCATAGTATTACGACTCGCAGCCATTCGGGATTGCCGCATCCGGGACTACGTCCGAGTACCAGGCTAAATCGGCAATCGCAAATCTAAAATCGACAATCCCTAATGTCCTCTCGAATTATCACACTGCCAAATCTGCTAACCGTCGTCAGGATGGCGTTGATTCCAGTATTTGTCTCCCTGCTTTTTTATCAAAAGTTTCTGCTGGCCTTGGGAGTGTTCGTGTTTGCGGGGATCACTGACGGCCTCGATGGGCTGCTGGCCCGTCGCTTTCATCAGCAATCTCCCCTGGGCCGGATTCTGGATCCGATTGCCGACAAGATGATGCTGGTCACTTCGTTTGTCGTGCTTTCAATGCGCGGTGTTTATCCCACGCCTTTACCGAAGCATCTGCCTATTCCCTTCTGGGTAACCATCACCGTGATCAGCCGCGATGTTTTCATCCTGGTGGGCGCGGCGGCAATTAACATGGTGAGCGGCTTTCGCGCCTTTCGACCTTCGTTCCTGGGAAAGCTCAGCACGGTAGTCCAGATTGGCGCGATCGCGATCGTAATTCTGGCCGCCCAGACTAGAGTAGGCACTGGCTACTACCTGCCCACCGTCTATACGTCCGTCTTTGTTTTCACCCTCTTGTCCGGCATCCACTACGTCTTCTTTGTCTCCGGCTTGCTAAACGACGACCGCAAATAGATGTCAGAACCAACTGCGGTAGCGCGCGTTGAATCCGCGCTATCAAAGGGTCGCCCGGTCACAGATCAACCGCCCGCGACCACAGGCGGTTCTGACTCCTCGCAAAGTTGACAACAACAGACTCAGGTATTATTCTAACCCAGCATTCAACCCGTCTCTCGATTAGCGAACGGCGGAAATAAACAGCGGAGTATTGAAGAAAATGAGCAAAATCATTGGTATTGATTTGGGCACGACTAACTCGGTGGTCGCGGTAATGGAGGGCGGAGAGCCCATTGTGATTAATAATTCCGAGGGCGGCCGGACGACTCCTTCAGTGGTCGCGTTCGCCAAAGATGGCAGCCGCCTGGTTGGCCAAGTCGCAAAACGGCAGGCCGTCACCAACCCTGAAAACACGATCTATTCAATTAAGCGGTTCATGGGCCGGCGCTTCAGCGAAGTGGCCGAAGAAATGAAACAGGTCCCCTACAAGATCCAGGGCAGCGGCGCGGGTGGCGACGTTCGGATCGTGGCCGGCGGCAAGGAATGGAGCCCGCCGGAAATCTCAGCCATGATCCTGCAAAAGATGAAGCAGTCGGCCGAGGACTATCTCGGTCAAAAAGTCGAGAAGGCCGTGATTACCGTTCCGGCTTACTTCAACGATTCACAGCGCCAGGCCACTAAGGACGCCGGCAAGATCGCGGGCCTGGAAGTAATGCGCATCGTGAACGAGCCTACCGCCGCGGCGTTGGCCTACGGTCTCGATAAGAAGAAGGACGAGACGATTGCCGTGTTCGACTTTGGCGGCGGCACCTTCGACATTTCGATTCTCGAAGTCGGCGAAGGCGTCGTGGAAGTGAAATCGACCAACGGCGACACGCACCTCGGCGGCGACGATATCGACGAAGCCCTGGTTGAGTGGATCATCGAAGAGTTCAAGAAAGATCAGGGCATCGATTTGTCCAAAGACAAAATGGCCCTGCAGAGGTTGAAGGAGACTGGCGAGAAAGCCAAGATTGAGCTTTCCTCCACCATGGAAACGGAAATCAATCTTCCTTTCATTACTGCCGACGCGTCCGGGCCCAAGCATCTGGTGATGAAGCTCACGCGGGCGAAGTTCGAGCAGTTGTGCGAACCGATCTTCAAGCGCCTGACTCCTCCGCTCGAACAGGCTTTGAAGGATGCAGCCCTGGATTCGTCAAAGATTGACGAAGTGGTCCTCGTCGGTGGATCGACGCGTATCCCGCGAGTGCAGGAAATCGTCAAAGGATTTTTTGGCAAAGAGCCGAACAAGAGCGTTAATCCCGACGAAGTCGTGGCCATCGGCGCGGCCGTGCAGGCCGGCGTGCTGTCGGGAGAGAAGACCGACATTCTCCTGCTCGACGTTACGCCACTGAGTCTCGGCATTGAAACTCTGGGCGGCGTGTTTACGAAGCTGATCGATCGCAACACCACGATTCCGACGCGCAAGTCTGAAATTTTTTCCACCGCTTCGGACAATCAGACGTCGGTGGAAGTTCACGTACTGCAGGGCGAGCGGCCCATGGCGGCTGACAATCGCACGCTCGGAAAGTTTCACCTGGTAGGAATTCCTCCGGCCCCGCGCGGCATGCCGCAAGTCGAAGTCGCCTTCGACATCGACGCCAACGGCATCGTGAACGTCTCGGCCAAGGACATGGGTACGGGTCGTGAGCAAAAGATCACGATCACTTCGTCGTCCGGTCTCGGCAAAGATGAGATTGATAAGATGATGCGTGATGCCGATTCCCATTCGGCCGACGATGCGCGCAAGCGCGAAGAGATCGAGTCACGGAACAAGCTCGACAGTCTCGTCTATCAAATGGAGAAGACGCTGAACGAAAACCGCGAGAAGGTCGGCGCGGTGGCTGGTGAAGTCGAAACCGCAATCGCTGACGCGAAGAAGGCCCTAGAGGAAGGCGGCGTCGAACGGATGAACGAAGCGTTTACTGCGCTGCAAACCGTATCTCACAAGATGGCCGAAGCGTTGTATCAGCAAACCGCTTCGGCTCCTGAAGGCGAGCCAACGGAGCAATCGTCCGCAGCCGGCGCTTCAGCGTCCGGCCAGCCGGGCGGCGAAGACAACGTGATCGACGCCGAGTATGTCGACGTCGACGAAGAAAAGAAGTAAGGCATTCCGATTGCCGATTTTTGATTGCCGATTGGTCGCCGGCCTGGGTCGCTTTGTTAATATCTAACGACCTCTGCTCAGAGATCAATCGGCATTCGGCAATTGGAAATCGGCAATCGCGTAATGGCCAAAGAAGACTTCTACAAAATTCTCGGGGTTAAGCGAGACGCCAAGCCGGAAGAGATCAAGAAGGCCTACCGGCGGCTGGCGCGCAAGCATCACCCTGACGTAAACCCCGGCGATAAAGCCGCGGAAGATCGCTTCAAGCAGGTGAGCGAAGCGTTCGATATCCTTTCCGATCCGAAGAAGCGCAAGGTCTACGATCGCTTTGGGCAGTACTCGGATAACCTCGCCAACGCCGCCGCCGGCGCCGGCCCGGGCACTGGGCCGACTTACACACGCGGTGCGCCATTTGATTTTTCCGGCTTCGACTTTGGCGGCGCAAGTTCTTCCGCCGACAGCGGCGGGGGCAGCAGTTTCCGGGACATCTTTGCCGATTTATTTAGCGGCGGAAAAGCTGAACGCGAAGCTCCGCGGCCGCAGCCCCAAAGAGGCGCGGACATCGAGATGCCGCTCTCGCTCAGCTTTGAAGAAGCAATCACCGGACTCACCACCAGCATCGCTGTAAACAGATCCGATCAGTGTTCACGCTGTCATGGCGCCGGCGATACGGGCGGGTCGGTGATTACCTGTCCGACCTGCAAAGGCTCTGGCCAGGTCCAGCGGGCCAGCGGCCGTCTTCGCTTCACACAGGAATGCACCGACTGTGGCGGCACTGGCAAGCGACGCCCGCCGTGCGCTCTCTGCAAAGGCAAGGGCACTTTACCCAAGACTGAGAATGTTAAGGTACGGATTCCGGCCGGCGTCGACACGGGTTCGCGCGTGCGGATTCCCGGCAAAGGCGAGGGTGGACGGCTGGGCGCGCCGCCCGGCGATCTTTTCATCATCACCAATGTCGGCCGTCATCAGTATTTCACCCGCAAGGGCGACAACATCTACGTTACGGTTCCAATCACCGTTCCGGAAGCAGCCCTGGGCGCGAAGATCGAAGTCCCGACCGTCAACGGCAAGGCGCAGTTGCGCATCGCGCCCGGAACTCAATCGGGACAGAAATTTCGTCTGCGCGAGCGCGGCGCGCCTTCCCTCCGCGATCCAAATAAACACGGTGATCAGTTTGTAGAGGTACAGGTGGTTTTGCCGAAAGTAATTTCGGAAGAGACTAAGGAACTGTTGCGCAAGTACGGGCAGATGAATACTGAGAATCCGCGAGTGGCGATGGGACTGGAGTAAAGATATTGTCGATTTCCAATTGCCGATTGCCGATTCGTCATTGGTAATCGAAAACCGAAGCAAACGCCAATTGGAAATCGGAAAGCGGCAATGAAGAAGCGAGCCCAGACATTCACCATCAGCGCCGTGGCGGAGCAGTTCGAACTCCACCCGCAGACTCTTCGTCTGTACGAGCGTGAAGGATTGCTGAAGCCTTCGCGTTCAGAGGGCAACACACGTCTCTACACTGACACTGATCTTGAACGGCTGGAGATCATCCTGTCTTTGACGCGCGACCTCGGAGTGAATCTCGCCGGCGTAGAAATCATCCTGAACATGCGCGAAAAGATGGACGCGATGCAGCGCGAGTTCGAGCGCTTCTTTGATTACTTGCAAGCGCACGCCGAAGAATTTTCTCACTTCACCGAGCCGCCTCCACCCGAGGCCGGCGCCCTCGTTCCCATCAGCCGCATCAATCGTCCGGCCCCCGCAAAGCGCCGCGCCGCTGGTGGCAAATCCCGCTAAGTCATTTTCTGACATTCGGAAGTTCGCACTGCGAAAGTGTGGTTGACAAGCAGACTACGATTGAAGGGGTGTGCCGTGGAAACCGGCCAACTTCTTATCGTTTGTCTTGCTCCCAATGCGGCTCGCGGCAAAACCTACTTTTCTGTTCATTCTGCTGATTGGCCCGGTGTGTCCGGCGCCGCGATCAGCGGTTTCACAGGATCTCGACAACGTGACCATCAGTGGACGCGTGACAGATCAGAATAGCGCGGTGATTCCGGGCGCGATCGTTACCGCTACGCTCGTCGCTACCAAAGCTGGGCGCACGGTCGTTGCTGATGACAACGGTCAATATAAGCTGATCCAACTTCCTCCTGGTGTCTACAGTGTCAGGATCTCCTTCACAAACTTTGCTGCCGAAGAAAAGACCGCGCTCAACACGATTGCGGGACAGAACGTCAAACTCGATTTCATGCTTAAGCCCGCCACGGTCACTGCCGAAGCCGTGGTCATCAGCGCCGCCGACACTCCGCAAGTGGACACCACGCGCACCGTGGTCGGAGGCACGGTGACCACGCGCGAGGTTGAAGCGCTGCCGGTCAACACGCGTTCGCCATTCGATTTGATTTTCACCCTCGGCGGCGTGACTGAAGAGCCGCTGTCAACCCGCGATCTGGCTGAAGACCGCAGCAACTCGCGCTCGACTCCCGAGGAAGCAGGAAGTTTTTCTCTTTCCGGCGGCACGGCGTATTCCAACAACATCACCATCGATGGTCTGGACAACAATGACGACCGCGGCGCTCGCGAGCGCTTCACGCCGTCGATCGAAGCAGTCGAAGAAGTACAAGTAATCCGGAACCAATTCGCGGCCGAGTACGGACGCGCCTCGGGCGGCCGGGTCAACCTGCGCACGCGGAGCGGTTCGAACAAATACTATGGCCGCGCTTTTTATTTTTTCCGCGATGAAGCGTTGAATGCCAACACCTGGAAGAACAATTCGCTCGGACTGTCGCGCCTGCCGCTGCAGGAACACGACCCCGGCTTTACTTTCAGTGGGCCGGTAGTGATTCCCAAACTTTACAACGGCCGCAACCACACCTTCTTTTTCAGCGCCTATGAATACGCTACGCTGCTGGACTCGACGATGATTGACGCGCTGGTCCCAGTGGATCAGAATCCTTTGTTTCCGCTTCCGGCTCCGACTAATCCGCAACAAAAGAGAGATGAAGACGCTTCGGCTCCGGCATTGAAGGCCCTCAGCGGGGTTGCCCCATTCGTCGCGTCGGTCAGCACTCCGCAACGCAATCACATCTTCACGACTCGCATCGATCACACGTTCAGCGACATGCACAACGGTTCTTTTCTTTATCAACTGGGCCGTCTGAACAACCTGCGGCAATTCGGCGGCGCCGATCGTTTGGCCGAAAGCTTGATTGGAAAGTCGCGCAACACTGACGCCCTCTCCTACTCAGACAACTACGTCCTCTCGGCCAAAGCCGTGGCCCAGACGCGCTTTCAATACTCGCGACTGACGCCGGCGATTGCAGCGACGGGCGGCACCCGCAAGCCGGTGCTAATCATTAACATCAACGACTCGGCCTCGATAAATTCAGGAAGCTTGATTGCCGGAACCTCGACGACCGGCGCGAGCGATCGCAACGAGACCCGCTTTCAACTGCAAGAGGTTTTTGCCTATGTCAACGGCAACCATTCGATAAAGCTGGGCGCAGACCTGCAAAGAATCAGCTCGACCTTTATCGATCTCAGCGACGCGAGCGGCACCTGGAGTTTCGACAGTGCCGGCGACTTTCTGGCGAACCTCTCCAGCCGTTTCCGGCAAAACTTTCTGACGACTTCCAGGCAGCACAACACCTACGCGGGAGTTTTTGCGCAGGATGAATGGCGGCTGAAGCCAAACTTCGTTTTGAGCTATGGTCTGCGTTATGAAAGCGAGACCATCGTGCACGACAGGAATAACGTCGGGCCGCGCGTTGCTTTCTCGTACGATCCTTTCAAGTCAGGGAAGACAGTCGTTCGCGGCGGTGCGGGGATTTTTTATAACCGCGCATTACTGCGTACGATCGACGATTTCACTCTGGGCGCCCAGCAACTTTTTTTTGACACGGACACGCTGATCGATCCGTCGACGGGTAAGTTGATGAGCGACGCCCAGCGCCGCGCCTTCATCGCAGCCAACCTGCACTTTCCCCAAACGCTCTCCGTCGATTCACCCTTGGTAAAACAGTTCGGCGTACTGAATGCCGGATTCTCACGCCGTTTGGATCCCAGCCTGCGGATTCCGGAAAGTTATCAGACCAACCTTGGCTTCGAGCGCGAGGTTGGCGGCGGCTTTGTCTTTGAAGCGAACTACACCTGGAATCGCGGTCTGCATTTGTGGCGCGAGTTCAACGTCAACGCGCCGGTGCTGCCGCAAGGGTTCAAGAACTTTACGTCGTACCTGGCATCTCGCGACTTCACTAACTTTCTCAGCCGACCCGGGAGCGTCAGGCCAATTCTGAATACGTCGGCTGCCGGCGATCTGGTGCGCTTTGTGCTGTCGCCGACTGATCCTGCTAACCCAAATTCAGTCGTCCGGATAACAGAATTCGGCGTGCCGATCTCGCTCGTCAATCTCAACGCTTTCACTTCAACTACATCGGTGAATACGGCGCTGGCGGCGTTGAATGGGTTGCGTCCCGATCCGGCGAAAGGTGAAGTTGAGCAATTGATTCCCGTCGGGAACAGTTTCTATCACGGTTTGACGCTTGAGTTGCGCAATCGATTCAAGCGCGCGAAAAACGGCGCGGCCTTTTCGTTCCGCGCCGCCTACACGCTTTCTTTTCTCCGGGACGATGGCATCGTTAACACTTCCGACGCTTTGGTTCCCGGGAATTTCCAGGGCGAACGGGCGCGCAGCCTGCAGGATCGCCGTCACCGATTCACTTTGTCCGGCATGATCGATACGCCAAAATTTCTGAGCAAGCTGCGTATCTCGCCGGTTTTAAGGCTCGCGTCTGGCGCGCCCTTTAATATCGGGCTGGGCGGCGCGGATAGAAACCTTGACGATGTGGGCAACGACCGGCCCATCTTTACCGGCGACACCAAAGTGCTTAAGTGGCGGAGCCCGGGCAAGTCGTTTGACGCGTCAATTCTGAATCAGTTCGTTCTGCCGACGATTGGCCAGTCGGGAAACCTGCCGCGCAACGCCGGCGCCGGCCCGGGAATTTTCATTTTCGATCTGAGCGTGACCCGCGAATTCAAACTCACCGACAAGATCAAGTTGCGTCCGGTGGTTGAGTTCGACAACGTTCTCAACAAGACGGTATTCAGCTTTGGCAGTGAGTTCATCGACTTCAGCGCCGTAGGTCCGACATCTTCCGCCGCGACGAGACAGGCGTTCCTCGATTCATTCCTGGTCGCTAGCCGCACGCAGCGTCCGCGTCAAATTCGTCTGGGCGTGCGGCTGGATTTCTAATTAACGGAGTGCGGACATCCTGTCCGCCTGAGCGCGCAGCGCGAACAATGCCCTCCGAAATAAGCTTGGCGTGCGGCGGAGCGGGCTTCGCCCGCTGGCGGACAGGGATGTCCACGCTCCATTCGCCAAACAAAAAGCCCCTGCCAGCCGGCAGAGGCTTTTTCGAATTCAGCTTGATAACTCTTTACTACTTAGTGAACTCGATCACGAGTCCCTTTTCGCAGAAATCAAACTTCGCTGCGTCGGATTCCTCACCATCACTCCAGACGGCTTTGAAATACCATTCGCAATTTCCTTCGTCGGTCGACTTGTCCCACACCAGCTCGTCCGTCGCACCGGCGGCGATGCCATCGCCGATATCGAAGTAGCCCCACTTCTTGCCATCCTCTGACACCTGGATCTTTTTGATGGCCAGCTTGGCGTTATTGTGGACTTTGAATTTGTAGTCGACGCTGGTCTTCGCAGAGCTCACCGTAAAACTCATCATCAGCAGGGCTGTGGCGAGCATGACTACTTTTGCAAAATTACTGTTAATGCGCATTGATCTTCTTTCTCCATGTTCCATGAATTTGAACTGACTGATTTGTGTCGATTGGAAGGTCGGGGAGACCGTTCGACCGGTAGATGATAAGGGTTGAGCCGAATTTGCGCAACGTCTGGAGATTTGCCAGAGGAGGTTACCCGTATTGCGATGGTTCTTACGGATGTAAATGGCCGCGTTAGTCCGTTAGAGTTTTTGTAATATTTGTCACTCGTCACAATTCCCTCCCGATCCGATCACGAATGCCTCTTCGCGTCATTCCCGGTTTACGATTTCTCAGTTTCCGGTTTACGATGCAAACATGAAATATAGATTATTGGGACGTACTGGATTGAAAGTTTCCGAGCTGTGCCTGGGCACGATGACCTTCGGCGACAACTTTCTGAACATCGCCGTCGTCGATCAAGCCGGCGCCAACCAGATGGTGGCGCGATCACTGGATGCGGGAATTAATTTTTTCGACACGGCTGATGTCTATGCTTACGGCCAGTCGGAAACGATCCTGGGCCAGGCCTTGAAGGACCGCGGCACTGAACGCGACAAGATCGTAATCGCGACCAAAGTCCGCGGCGCCATGAGCGAAGCCGCGATTCAGGGCACCGGCGACCCGAACAACGTCGGCCTCTCCCGACAGCACATCTTTGCTTCAGTCGAAAAGAGTTTGCGCAGGCTCGACACCGACTATATCGATCTCTACCAGGTTCACGGTTGGGATCTCTTGACGCCGGTGGAAGAGACTCTGCGCGCACTCGATGATCTGGTGCGACAAGGAAAGGTGCGTTACGTCGGCGCCTCGAACTGGTCCGCACGACACCTGTCGAAAGCGCTGGTGCTGGCGCAACAGAAAGACTGGGCCGGCTTTGTCTCGCTGCAGGCCTACTACTCTCTGGTGGGCCGCGACCTCGAACACGAACTGCTGCCGCTCTGTCGCGAAGAAGGCGTCGGTGTCTTACCCTGGTCGCCCTTGTCAGGCGGATTTCTTTCGGGCAAGTACCGGCGCGACAATCCCAATCCGGCGGGCGCGCGACGGACTAACTTTCAATTTCCCGCGATCGACGAAGCCCGCGGATTTGACGCGGTTGAGGCCCTCGATGAAATCGCAGAACAAAAAGGCGCGACCGTAGCGCAGGTCGCGCTCGCCTGGTTGCTGGCCCAACCCGGCGTCACCTCGATCATTATCGGCGCGAACAAGATGTCGCAGTTGGAAGACAATCTGAAAGCGGCTGACCTGGAGTTGAGCGCGGCAGAAGTTGAGCAACTCTCCGCCACCACCGCGCCGGTTCCGATGTATCCGCAATGGATGATCGAGCGACAGAACGCAGGGAGAGTCCTGAGCAGTGAGCAGTGAGCAGTGAGCAGTGAGCAGTGAGCAGTGAGCAGTGAGCAGTGAGCAGTCGAACGTTTTCAAGCGCGTAGCGGTTGCAGATAGTAGCCGGGGGTAAGTGCGAAGCACGCCACCCCCGGATCAGAAAGACATTTCTTTTCGAGAGCCCGCTTTAGCGGGCGACAGAAGAGAATCGAACCAAGACAGTTATTTAGAACCTTCCCACACGCAGCCGGCCATTCTGCTGGCCCTGCATGCTTCCTCGCATCGTCCTTTAGTCAGGGTCTGGCCCAGATGAATTTGTTTCTGCTGATCATTCAACCCGGAACAATTACGTTCAGGATGTATCGGTGAAGCTCTACAGATGATGCCGGTGTCTAGGTTAAGTGTCTTCTTAGATAGTCGCCATCGTTGATTAGTGCCGTTGGCGCAGGGATGAACGCTAATGGGAGCATAGTTTCGCTTGTTCCTGCTCACGACATCCATGCACTGATTATTTTGGACCGCCCTGATCTCCAGGTTCTCGCCATACTGGGACATGGCCCATTTCTGGCTAACCTTATCCGGACTGCATGTATTTTGCAGGACTCTGGTGACCCCCGAATCCTGATTGCCCACGACCTCAAGACACAGATCACTATGCACGGGGCTAATCGTGTAATTGCCGGATCCATCAGCGGCGATATTAAACTTCTGGTTGTTACTGGCATCAGTAGGATCGCAATCGAACGTCTGCAACGCGATATCGGCTCCGCAAGCGCTGTTGGGAATTTCCACACAGCGTCGGCTGCTCTCGCCCATGATCGAATACATCCCGTCAGGAATATTTCCCGCGAAAGCTCTGCTAATTGGACTGGAGGGCGTCTTGCCATTGGCCCAAAGCACCAGCAGGAAGCACAGCGCAAACAGAACCGTCGTCCGCTTTTTCATGGTTTAGCCTCCGAGAGAGAACGCGGAAGGTATATCACCGATCCGAACCGGAGACAATTTGGAGTGCGGTAACTCGTTACCGCTTTCATAGGCCGCGACTTGTCGCGGCCAGATGGTAACCGTAGTCGCCGGCGCGCCGCAAGTCGCCGCTTACCAAAGCGCTGACAAGTCAGCGCACTCCAAAAACCTCTCTAACAAACTCCTTCATCGCCTCGAGCGCACGCTCGGGCTGATCCAGATGCGGACTGTGTCCACAATCTGCCAGCAGAACGGTGCGCACCGGGCCACGACAGCCAGCTTCTACTTTCCTTATCTGTTCCTGGGTGCCGTAGCGATCGTCCGCTCCCTGAATCAGCAGCACGGGCACGCTAATCCTCGGCAGGTACTCTTCTATATTCCATAATCGAAACTCAGGGTTGAGCCAAACATCATTCCACCCCCAAAAAGTCGCATCGACATTTTTTCCGTGATACCGAGCCAGGCGCTGCTTCAAACCCGGAGCGCTCATCGGACCGCCCGCATCCTGCGGGCGGTGCGCGGGCATCCTGCCTGCACCGTCCTCCCGATAATCTTCCGCAATCGCCCTGATACTTTCCAAGCCGACTTCTTCGACAAAAACATGCGGCGCTTCCAGGATCAAACCGCGCACTCTTGGGTCGCTCGTTCCCCCAGCGTGTATGATCGCTATCGATCCGCCGTCGCTGTGCCCAACCAAGATCGCTTCACGGATCGAAAAGGCGTCGAGCACTTGCGGCAGAGTCGTCAAAGCTTCCTCATGCATAAACCTGACCGGCCGCGGCAAGTCGATTGGATCTGATTTCCCATAGCCCGCGCGGCTATAGACAAGGGCGCCGCATCCTGTCTGCTCGGCCAGACGCGCAGGAAAATCGCGCCACATGTCGACACAACCAAGTCCTTCGTGCAAGAACACGAGCGTCGGCGCCGCGTCGGGACCGGGCCCGTGCCACACGTACTCAAGCTGCCTGTCTGCGATTTTAATCAGCGGCATTCTTTGGAGTGCGGTGGCAAGCGCAGCGCGTCACCGCTTTGGATCCTAGGGAATCTAATGCGGCGAACAGAATCACAGACTGAAGTCTGTGACCACTATCAATCGCGCCGGCCGCCGGTAAACCTTAGCAGGAAGAAGAAGAGGTTGATGAAGTCCAGGTAGAGCGACAAGGCACCGACCACGGCATACGAACCTACGCGCCCGTCCGGCAGCATGAGCGCCATCTGCTTCAGGCGTTGCGCGTCCCAGGCCGTAAGTCCGGTAAAGACCAAAACGCCTACTAGTGAAATCACAAATTGCAGCGCGTCGTTGTGCCAGAAGAAGCCTACGATCGAAGCGAGGATCAGTCCAATCAATCCCATGAACATGAAATGGCCCAGACCGGCGAGACTTCTTTTCGTCACCGTGCCGAACAACGCCGTGGCGCCAAACATCCCGGCCGTGACAATGAACGTCTGAACAATTGAAGCCCCGGTAAAAACCAGCAGCACCACCGATGACGTCACGCCCACCAGCGCCGAATACAAAATGAAGAGACCGGCCGCCGTTACGGGTTCAAGCTTGTGCACCCGCGCCGAAAGGTAAAAGACCAGACCCAGTTGGGCGATCAAGATGGCCCAGAACACCAGCCGATTAACGATGACTGCCTCAACCAGTGCCGGGGATGCAGCCACCGCAAACGCGGTGACGGACGTGATCAGCAAACCGAC
The DNA here is from genome assembly GCA_033856915.1 of Blastocatellia bacterium. Taxonomy (GTDB): domain Bacteria; phylum Acidobacteriota; class Blastocatellia; order Pyrinomonadales; family Pyrinomonadaceae; genus UBA11740. The sequence continues at coordinate 29,469 of JAWVEB010000075.1, forward strand.
AAACATCCAGCCGTAGACCTTCGACAGGAACGCCCCTACAAAGGCAGCGTCTTTGTCCGAAGAAATAATTGCGGGCCCGTCCGTCGGAGATCGTCTCCAAGAAGGTTGTTGGTTCCAGCTCATAAGTGCCTCTCTGTTAGGGTTTCATTATAAGCCCTCCCCGACGCTTGAGCGACATAATGGAGCGCGGACATCCCTGTCCGCACTAAGCGCGCAGCGCGAACCTCTTCTCACTCAAGGCAAAAAAACCCGGGAGCGAGTACCTGCCACTCGCCCCCGGAACACGATCTCATCCTTTGCTCAAGCCCACTTCCGCGAGCCACGGAAAATTGCCCTAAGGATGTTTCTCTTTACCCTTGCCCTTGCCTTCCGCGGCCGGGGCCGTTGGCGGCTTGCGTTCTTGTTTCGCCGGAGCCTGGGCTTGCGGTTTCGCTTCGTGCTTTAGCGGTTGCGGAGCCGCAGCTCTACTCGGCGCCTGAGGCTGAGCGCGCTGCTTCGCCGGCTGTGGAACTGTTGCTGCCTTTGCCGGGTGTCCTACTCGTACTCCCTGCGCTTGCGGTGCTGCCTGTCGCTGCTGCTGTGGAGCAGCCTTTCGCTGGGATTGTGACGCAGCTTGTCGCTGCGCCTGAGGCGCAGCCTTTCGCTGGGCTTGCTCCTGTGCCTTCTTTTGCTGCGGCACACTTGCGGTTTGCGCCTCGCCAACAACGCGAACTTGCCGACCCGCATCCTTATTGCCGCGCGCTGCTTGACCAGCCTGCGCGTCGATTTGTTGCTTGCGAGCCGCGTCGGGCTGCTGCGCTACTTCGCCATTCCGCTCGTCTTTGAACTTCAGCTTTTGACTCTTAGCCGCGTCCGGAACTGGTTCCGCGCGCAGCGCCTTTGCCAGGTCCCTTCTAAAAGGTGGCGCATCTGGCGCGGTGCTGACCACTACCCGCGTGTCGTTAAGCTTCTTGGCAATGCCCGGCGGCAGATCCATCTTGCCGCGGCCCCAGGCGGAATTCAGCACTGCGTTGCGCAGCGGCGTCAGCGTTAAAGGATCGAGCGTCGGCCTCGCTGAGGCGAAGGCCTGCGGATCCATTCTTCTAACACTGCGCGAATCGATCACCCGGCCGAAAGCATCGAGTGGAACGACCGTGACTGCCCCCGGTATGCCCATATTGATAAGTTGTGCGGGCGCCACATTCGCCCGCGTCAGATATTGCGGCTGCCAGTTATCGTCATAGTAACGCGGCGCGTAACTATCGCCCGGTCCCAGCGGGACCCAACCAATCTGGTTCGCGTCGTTAAGCGAAACGAACGCAACGAGCGCCGGAGCATACTGCGGCGTCGTGTTCACCGCATCGGGAATCCAGTACCACTGGTTACCCACGTTGGCCCAACGTCCATAATGATACGGCGCATAGCCCCACGGCTCGCTCGAAACCCACGTCGGCCCATACGGATAGTCGTTGGTCCATGAACCCTGCTGATAAGGAACCCAGCCTGAATCGACCCGCGGTCTCCAGGCATTGCCATAGCCGCTTACGTTTTGCCAGTCGCCGTAAGCATCCAGGTCGTTGATGCCGGGAATGTATGAACTCGCATACTGATAACTCGCGTTGCGCCGGTAAGGATCGTAATAGTTCGGATCGTTAAGATAGGCGTCGTAGTTACTGTAACGGCCGTCATAAGAATTCGGATATTGATAACGGTAATAGTTGTCCACCTGATAGCCGGCATCCTGGCGATTCAAGCGCGACAATGCGACCTCGCCCGCCGCCTGGCCCAGCAGGGTAAGCATCTCGCCTTTGTTAATCTGGCTTGAGCCTCCTGAACCTACGACTTGCGCCAGTCCGCTCAACACTGAGACGAGCACGCCGCCGCGGTTATCGAAACCGACGTTGTAAAGTCCGGGCTGATCAAAGTCCACCGCGCCATTGGGCGTGGCTACTTCAAACAATTCATTTGGTTCCAGGTACCCGACATCGAACATCGCCGAGCCGTCGCGGAGGGCAAGCTGCGTGCGGCGATCGCCATACGACACCACGTCAAGTGATGTGTTGGGGTCGAGCCGCGCAAAATTGCGTCCGTTAAAGGCGAGCGAAGCGTGCGAGTTTTCGCGCGTGTAGATCCGATCTCCAACCGAGAAGGGTTGATTCAAAGACGCGGCGCTCCACTGCGCAGTGCCGTCGTTCGTCGCCAGGCTATTGCTCAAAGCGACCTGGCCGTCCACGTGTTGAATGCGCGCCGCATTTGGCAGCGCTCCAGCCGCTACCGTCTGTTCATGTTTTGCATAAAACCACACGCCCGCGCCGGCGATGAGCGCCACCACCGCTGCCAGGATTGTCGCGTGCGGCCAAAGTTTGATCCTGTTCATAAAACTCTCCTATGTAATTTCACCGATGTAATCCCATCGAATCGTTCTTTCGAATTCTCCGGTTTGCCCAAACTCTACAGTGCTGAAGTACCGCAGACTGCCAGTCTGCGCAGGCTCAAATCCGCCCGATCCCTCCCCTGTGAAAATCAAAGCGCCTGCAATCTATCCGACCCAACATGAGCACTGATAGCAGTTCATTTCGTCCTCAAACTAATTTTCAGAAACGTTGTCGTAAGAATTCAGACGCACAGGTCAGGCCACAGAGGGTGCGAGCCGGGGACGAGCCGGGGACGAGAGACTTAAGGTCAATGCTAGCCGTGGTAGCAGACGCTAGCCGCGACTATTTAGTCCACCGTTGTAAGGGTTTTGCTAGAAAAGGAATCGCGAGTGAAGCGATTTACGCACTCGATTTGCAGTGATACGTACCCATTCAGGTCGCCTCGCTGCGAGTTAACCAGCCGATGAGTGCTGGCGTAGCGTCCATCGTGTCAGACGCCCGACCGTAAGGGAGAGCCCCTCTCGCAGGAACTAGCACCCGAACAAATCACCCGCAACCGATTTGAGAGTCCGCGAAAGCAGACGCCCGAAAATGGCCCACCGATTCATCGGTGGGATCACGCCACAATTACAGACCTCTGAGTCAGTGCAGCGGACGACTGAAACGCTCGATGTCTGGGATTCAGCCGTCCACTTCACGGACTGTTTTGATAAGGTGGTTCTGATCCCAGCAGTAAACTGCTGGGCTATTATCATTCGTCCGCTGCGCGGACTCGCAAGGATGTGCAGCAGTAGCCCGAACCTGACGGAGGTCTTTTCCTTCACGCTCAAGGCTTGAAAAATCCGCCTGCGTCTACCTCATTCAAAAACCTTCTCGAGATTATCCACCTCGTCGAGCACGGGCTTCGCCACCTTTGCATAATCGGCCGGCGCCTTCGCGGCTTCAACCTGTGCGACTAAGCCTTCGAACTTCTTCGCCACCGCGGAATTTTTGACTTCAATCGATGGCCGCACTGCATTCCAGGTCTTCCGCATTTCTCTCGCAGTCGCCTGCAACTTACCGGTGTCTTTCGCCTCAGCCCAGATCTCCAGCTCGCGACCGTAGTAATCAAGCAGCACTACTTCAACCGGAACGGACACCTTATAGGCCGCGGTCATCCCGGCTACGTCGCGGGTTATCTGGTTGGCTGCGATCATTGTCGCCGGCCGGTCCTTCGCGGTGACCGCACGATCCAATGCAGCCACATCGGCGTCGAGCCCATCTACATTCTTGCTCTGATTCTTGACCTCGGCGCGCACCTTCTTCGCCGCTTCCTTCAGCGCAGCGAGTTTGGCATCCGCCTTCTTCCAATCGTTCGCTTTGGCGAAGTCGTAAATATTCTCGCCGTACTCTCCTGCATCCATCAGCACCGCCGGCACTTTTTCAGTTTTGCTGTTCGCTGCCGCAGGCGTCGGCGCCGGAGGATTGTTTTTTCTTTCGGCCCGGCTTGCATTAAGCCCGCTTTGCGATCCCGACGAACACGCACCCAACCCGAGCGCTACCAGAACAGTCAGACCCAGCATGACTGGCCTGTTCATTGGATTATTCTTGCGCGGATCTTTCCTTACTTCGCTACCGATCATCTCAATCCTCCCATCCTGCCCCGAAATTTGATTGGCAGCTTACAGGACGTGTACTTAACGGAAGATTAATACGAAAGAATCATTAAAGAGACCCGGCCGCAGTATCTTGCGTGGTTTGGCGATTCGGCTCAGCCGTTCGCTGACTCCCAAGCGGCTCTGCCCCACCATAGGGAAAGCCCTCGCGAGTGGCGGAACTTCGGAAGGGCAGGATAATCTATGTAACGATTCTTGCATCTCAATGTGATCTAGTAGCCAGACTGCGGGGTTAAATTTACTCATGGAAAAGCTATTGAGGGCGACGTTGCCAGACGGCCGTTTCCCTAACGTATCCAAAGTTCGTTCCCGCGCGATGGCTGCCGTGAAAAGCAAACACAACCGGTCAACGGAGATTCAATTCAGAATGGCTTTGGTTCGGGATGGAGTAACTGGATGGGTGACGCATGCAAGTCTTCCGGGTAAACCCGATATATATTTTTCGAAAGCTAGGGTAGCGATCTTCTTGGATGGGTGTTTCTGGCATGGTTGTGGGCTATGCGGCCACGTCCCAAAAACTAATTCTCTCTTTTGGGCTACAAAGATTAGCCGTAATCAAAATCGCGATCGTCGAAATTCACGGCTAGTGAGAAAAGCGGGAATTCGAGTTATTCGTATTTGGGAGCACAGCTTGAATGATCCCACGAAACTTCAAAGAATTCTTCGGAGGATTCGAGCTATACTAACGGAGACTTAAGACCGTGCGCGAAGGCGAATGAAAACGAGTGAAGGAAAAATCTAACGGAAATCGTAACTCGAGAGCATCGAGACCCTTCTTAGCTGTAAGCTTTTTTACAGGTGCGATGGGTTTGGATTTAGGTTTAGAGCGAGCCGGAATTTCAACCGTGCTTGCCTCCGAAATCGATGAAGCTGCGCGCAAGACTATCGCGGCAAATCGACCCCTAATCGAACTAATTGGAGACATCCGAGATTACACACCTCAAGATATTCGGAAGCTAGCAAAGCTGCCCCTAAAGAGAGAAATAGACCTTATTTTTGGAGGCCCACCATGTCAGGCCTTCAGCACTGCGGGAAAACGTCAGGCGTTCGAGGACAAGCGTGGAAATGTCTTTCTCAAATTCATTGAACTGATCTTGGATCTTCAACCTCGCTATGCGGTAATCGAAAACGTTAGAGGACTCCTGTCAGCGCCTTTAGCTCATCGACCTCACTCACATCGCGGTCATACTTTCCCTCCGCTAACCTCTATAGAAGCACCCGGAGGAGCGCTTTTCTTCATTCTAGAGATGCTTCGCGCGGGGGGCTATGAAGTCAGTTTCAACCTCTACAATTCAGCTAATTTCGGCGCGCCACAGATTCGCGAAAGGGTCGTAATTCTGTGCTCCCGTGACGGCCAAAGGCTCCCTTACCTTTCACCTACACACTCGCGAGAGATGCACTCTCGGTTAAAGCCTTGGAAGACATTCCGAGAAGCCACTAACACGTTACGTAAAACCCCTTGTGACTATGTGCAGTTTCCGGAAAAGAGGCTTCGCTTTTATCGTATGCTGAAAGAGGGGCAGAACTGGCGTGACTTACCCACAGAAGTGCAACAAGAGGCCCTTGGCAAGTCGTTCTTTTCGGGTGGAGGAAAGACGGGTTTCTTACGCCGCCTGGCATGGGACGAGCCTTCGCCGACTCTCGTTACTCATCCGGCAATGCCCGCTACGGATTTGTGTCATCCTGAAGAAGATAGGCCGCTAAGCGTCCAAGAGTATAAACGGTTACAGGGTTTCCCGGATTCTTGGAAAGTTACCGGTTCCCTGACGGACAAGTATCGTCAAATCGGAAATGCTGTTCCTATCCGTCTTGGTCTTGCCATTGGCAGGTTGCTGTTGGCGCATGACGCTGGGCGAAAACTTAAGAATATTCCAGGATTTCCCTACTCTCGTTATCGAGGCACGGACGAAATTAGCTGGCAAGCAGAGTACTTGAGGCGACAGTTAGCAATGCGCCAGACAGCTCTTACTTTTTCCAAAGCCGCTTCTTAAAAATTCTTCGCAGTTTATAAGAGGCGAAGCAAAAGTGCGCATGGTCAGCACATTAAGTAGCTGGCCCGGCCCGAAATTGCTTTCATACTCTTGCGTTAGGACAAGGGCTCGACTACAATTCGCCCCGGTTTCCACGCCTTCAAGTCATTATTTTTATATTCCAATGGACAAACGAACTCGCACCCTCATTGAGAAGTATGTCCACGATCACATTGACGCCTTCCACGAGAGCCGATTGGCAAACATTCAAGGCCTCACCCTTAAGGGGGTTCTCAAAAACAAGAATCCGTACCTCTTCAAAGCAAAAAATCTCAACCGCCCCGCTGATTTAATAGCCGCCATCTTGGATGCCCGTCTTTCGTCTGGTGAAGAAACATCGTTCGGGGGATTCCTCGAAGGACTGGCGGTCTATGTGGCGCAAATTACCGGCGGCGGTCAGAAGGCCGCCGGCACAGGCGGGATTGACCTTGAACTCACCCGCGCTGGCATCCGATATTTAGTCGCAGTGAAATCGGGCAAGAATTGGGGCAATGACGATCAGCATAAAAAGTTGATAGAGCATTTTAAGTCATCAATTCGAGTGCTCAGGCAAAACGGACAAGTGGGCCAAATTTTGCCCGTCGAGGGCATCTGTTACGGAAAGTTTGGGAGCGGCGATAAGGGGAAGAAGGACAAGGGAAACTATATTGTTCTTATCGGTCAGAGCTTTTGGCATTTGATCTCCGGCGACAGCAACTTCTACGTTGACCTCATAGTTCCCCTGACTCATGAGGCCGAGGAACACGCGAAGAAGTTTCAAGAGGAGAAGGACGCCACCTACACAAAGCTGACCCACGAGTTCACGGAACAATTCTGCGATATTGAATTTAAGATCGACTGGCCCGCCCTTATTCGTTACGTCAGCGAAACGATGCCCCCTGAAAAGCGGCGTCGCTCTCGAAATACATAGCGCGACCAATCCTCAGCCTGGCTGCCGCAAAAGAGAGACCGGCTGATCATTATCGGCAGCCGGCGAAGCTTTGCCTGGCGCGAACCGGAGTCGGAAAGGGCAGTTACTTTGGCAGAGATACTGGAGCAGGATCCGGCGCCGCACATTCCTGACTATGTAGGGCGGCGGCTGGCCGGGGCTTATCGGGACCGGCCGATAATGAGCGATCCGGAACGCGGGGACATTGCACCGACTTGTGTGGCGCATTACGCGAAAGACTTGAGCACGAGGCTGGTGGCGGACCGGAGATTCCCGAGCGGCGCACGGCCTTACGCGGTCCGAGAATATGCGCGGTTGCAGGGAGTGCCGGTGGCTTTCACTTTCGCGGGGAGTGACAACGATGCCTACCGGATGATTGGGAATGGGGTGTCGGTGCCGGTGGGGAGATGGATCGGCGCAGAGATTCGGCGATATTTTCGTTGAGGTTGTGGAGTGCGGCGACTTGTCGCCGCTGTCTCAGGTCGCGACTTGTCGCGGCCACACACGAGAAGCCGTGATTGACAGGCTCGCGGCGACTCAGCGCCGCTCACCAAAGCGCCGACAAGTCGGCGCACTCCACAAAAAGAGCCTGTGATAAACTCTGTTCGCTTTCAACCGTAACATGATGAGCAACGATCATAGAGAACCGGTTGGCGAAGTTGAGACGGCGATGCTTGATGCCGAGCTGTTCATCAAGTACGGTTCGACCGATCGCGCTCTGCGGCGTCTGAAGACGGCGCTCGAACACAACCCGCGATCGATCCCTCTGCGTGAGCGTCTGCGCGAAGTCGCCGCTGCGCACAAACATCCGGAGGAAGCGGCGCGCCACTGTCTGGCGCTGGCCAGTCTCTATATCGAGCGCGACGATTTCGATGCCGCGCACGATCGTCTGCTGGAAGCAAAGCAGCTCGACGCGCGCATCTCGATCGCCACGGGTTTGGAAGCGATCCGGCGCGCCCGTCATCCGGAGTTGCACACAAAGCCGGCCGGGAAAACAGAGACTCAGCGGATGAAGCCCGGTGTAAGTTTCGCCGGCGACCTTTCCGTCATCAGCGTGTTCGACGCGATTCAGGCGATTGAGAATTCACGTCTGACGGGTGTCCTGGGGCTCACAAATAATGCGCAGGCCGGACGCGTGCTTTTCAACGACGGGCAAATCGTCGGCGCTGAAAGCGGCCAGCTCACCGCCCAGGCAGCGTTTCGGCAAATTGTCGAAATCACCGGCGGCACATTTGATTTTCAGAAGTCGGCACAGACTCATCCGATAACTATCGAGGCGGCGAGTAACACAAATCTGATTCTGGATAGCCTCAGGCAAGTTGATGAAGACGCAGTGAGCAGTGAATTGAAATGAGTGACAGTTGCGTGAGAACGGAACGGTTAGTCGTAAGCCCGGCTTCGATGCCGGACTCCTACAACGTTGACCTCTCGAGTTTCGTCGTTGATCTCATAGAGAACGCGCCAATCACCAACTCGTATCCGCCAGAAATTGTTGGAGCCTGCGAGTTTGAGACAACCCTGAGGGCGCGGGTCCTGCAATAATCGAAGGGCTTTGACGACTCTTGAGCGAATCGTATGATCGAGCAACCTAATTTCTCGCTGAGCTGATTTTCGAAGGCTTACGGTGTAAGACGGATCACTCACTCAGCAGTCCTTCTCGGCGAAGCTCCTCTTCAAAGTCTCCCAGCTTCACTAGAGGTTCGTCGACGCGTTCCTTGGCGATAATGCTGTCGTAAATATCTTCCCAAAGCTCTCCCCATTCATGGAGATCGAGCAGAACGGCAACCTTGTGCCCCAAACTGTCGGTTACGAATTGGACTCCCTTAATCTCTTGCATGATGAAACCTCGGACTCTACTGGCGACGATTGTATCCCCTAATCCACCAGCACGCGAGCATTCAATGCTTCGGCCCGTTCCAACGCCGACAACAGCCGCAGAAACTGCGCATAGTTACGGCTGCGCGCGTGCAGACGCGACGCTTCGGACTCACTCAAATCGTTACGCAGCATCAGGTCGAGAAAATCGTAATAGTCAGCAGTCGCGGCCGTGGGGAACTCGCGCGTGTAACTAGTCGCTGCGCCATTTTCCGAGCTAAAGCCGGCCAGCAAATCAAACACGTTATCGGTAGTCAAATGCGATCCCTCGCGCGTTAATTTGATCGGCAGCCTGGATTCAAAAAACCTGAGGCCGTCAACAGTCGTGACCCGGCGCAGTTCTTTCGTCGCTTCACCATCAAAAGGAGATTCCCGGTCGACGAGAATTCGCAGCAGGCGCGGCTGGTCTGCCGCATCAAGAGTGTCGAGCGTCAACTGCACGCGATCAGCCAGGAACTTTTCAAACTGCGCATCGATCGGATAGTTGATGCGGCCGAGACAACCCACCGCTTCGCCTTCACCGGCGGTATCGGGCGGCAGGCACGCGGGACAGTTGGCGCAAACCGCCGTCTCAATCTGTACGAGTTCGATCTCAGCGCCGGCATTTTCGATCCAGGCGATCTTGTCGGGACCGGGCGCGCTTTGATCTACGGTCGTCAGAATTGTGTGCAGGTTGCTGAGGCGGCCCCACTCGCGCAGACGCTTTTCCGGGTAGCGGGCGCGCAGCACGCAGGGATATTCAACGGCAAATTCGAGCGACATATCAATAAGTAAGCAGTAGGCAGTAAGCAGTAGAACGGCGCGAGCTGTCAAGAAGGGTGGAAAGCCTATCATGGTTCGGTTGGGATCAGAACAATGCATGAAATCAGACGAACCGGCTTCGTGAATTTCGCGGATTGTCTTACCTGACGAAGGGCGGAAGATTGCACCCCGCTCAACTCGGCGGATTGTGATTGATTACTTCGATGATGGATGTAAACGGGACCTTAACGATTTCGCCGTCGGCGCGCTCGATTTTCACGCTCGGCGTGGTTAGGGCCTGGGTCGTCTTCATGCTGCGCACAATGCCGCGCACACGGTGCCCGTTGGCCGTCACGATTTCGATATTTCCCTTTCCGTAGAGGGGCTGTAGCGCCGCCAGGGCCTTGGTTACTTCCATTAAACTGCCTTCGTAAACTATTTGTTTGAGGTGTCTGACTATACTTGGTTGGGTGAGGTTCGTAAACTGGCGGGCCTTGAGACCTTAACTTTGGAGTGCGACGAGTGGTCGCCGCTTTCGAAAGCGCTGACAACAGCGCACTCCACAAAAGCAAATTACACGCAACCAATCAGGCTCAATCCGCGTATAATCCGGCATTAGTCGTCAGATTGTCAGCGTTCGATTCGAGCACGTTTCGTCATGCAGCCTCAGCCAAAGTTCAGCGGCAGCGGTCCCGGTTCGGGAGATCAAGGGGGCGCAATTGTGTGCACCCAATGCGGCGCGCCCATGCCGGCCGAGATGCGTTTCTGTCGCTCTTGTGGGAACCGCCTGGGTGAAGGCCCGGCCGAATACACCGAAACCGTGCGCTTGCCGCATGGCGCGGGCGCGGTCAATGCGCACTTCGGCGCACAATATGCTTCGGGCGTGGGTGGGCCAATGTCGCGGCCCAACGCCAGTGACCACCTGCGCCGCCATCGTCGTTTGGGTCTGAGCGGCATGACCTGGATGTGGATCGTGCTGGGACTTTTTTTCGCGAGCGGCGGCGGGTTGAGCATGCTCAGGCTCGGCCACAATCCCCCGCCGGCCGTGACCGCTCCGTCGAGCCGTTCCTATCTCGGCGTGAACGGTCTCAAGGCCGACGACGGTGGCGTAACTTTCGATGTTGCTTCCCCCGCGGGAGGGCCGGCGGATAAAGCGGGACTGGTGGGCGGCGACATTATTACCAGCTTTGACGGCCATCCGGTGAGGAAAGAAGGGGAGGTAACTGATCTTCTGCGGAAGATCCCGGTGGGGAAAAGGGTGGAAGTGATTTATACCCGCGACGGCAATTTCCACAACACGCAGTTGATCACTGTTTCCGACGACGAGATGAATCAGATCAGGGAAGCTTTTGATAACCGCCCCGAGGGCAAAGCAGTTTTCGGATTCGAAAGTAATCGCACGACGCGGATCATTAATCCCATAACCAGAACCTACGGCGTGCAGATTGATTGGGTCGACCCGAATGGGCCTGCTGATCTGTTTGGGATCAAGGAAGGCGACATCATAACTGATTTTGACAAAGTCCCGATTCGGACCAGCGATGAGCTGCTTTCGCGGGTGCGGCGGGCGACGCCCAAGAGCCTCGTTGAAGTAGTTGTGTTGCGCGCCGGCCAGGTTCTTAAAATTCCGGTGACGATGGGCCGCGCACGATAACGCTACCCACTCCCGAACCCGTTGCGGTGTTTCGTGTGATTTAGTAGATCGTATTCCGTTACTGCCGGGTCAACTGATCTCGCATGACATGTTCCATCTCGAGCCGCGCCTCTTCACGTTCATCTTCAGTCTCGTCCGCTTCGAAAGCTGCGAACAATGCGTACGGCTGTTCGGCGACCAGGCGCAGCTCCCAGGCTTCGCGGCCCGCATTTGCAGCGCGAGCAAACCACAGCGCATCGACTTCGGCATCAATCAAAGTGACTTCGGCGAATAGTGCTGGAGTCCGGCCATTAAGATCGGCTCGCGTCGCAGGTTTTAGCAGCACGCGCTTGAGCTCCCAGCCGTGACGCTGGTAGGTTGCGATAATTTCGGTGAAGAGTTCCGCCGACATGGACGAGCAGTATAACTAAAGAGACGGATTTTGGCGGTAGTAAAGAGTCAGGCGTCAGAAGCCCGTGCGTAAGCAAGGGCGGCGATCGAGGGAGTCAACTATCGGTATCTGATTTCTTGATCGCGAACGCTGGCGAATGTGGCCTCCCTCACGGTCGGGCTTCTGACAGCCTCTCCGTCATGAACCCGTTTCGTATTTGATGCCAGACCCGCCGCCGATTATCATTCGAATCACGAATGAACTCTTCACCATTTTACAAAACGCTCGAGCGTGTACTCCGGCTGCGCGGAACCAACATCGAAGACATCTGCCCGCGCTCTGATGAAGTCGCGCGGCGCGTGCTTCATGATTATGGGGCGTTGTTTGTCGGCGCGGAATCCATCTTGCCGCCGCCACTCTGCGTGTTCACCGGGGAAGATGAGGTCGAGCGTTTTCAGAAGGAGGCGGGGTTTGCGCCGGCTGCGATCGGGGACGCAGTGATCGAGTTGCAACCGGCCGCGATGTCCGCGCTGTTGCAGGCCCGCGCCGTAGCTCGCGCCGCCGGCCTGGAGATTTCTCCGCGCGACGGCGCCGAAGCCGCGCGACGCAGCTATGCGGACACGGTGCGCTTGTGGAACTCGCGTTTTTTGCCGGCGCTGGATCACTGGACCGGCGTCGGCAGGTTGAGCGAACAACATGCAGAACGATTGCGTAGCCTGCCCGTTCATGAGCAAGTGCCAGAAGTTCTGGAACTCGAGAAAGAGGGGATCTTTTTCAGCAAGGACCTGTCCAAGTCCGTGCTTTATTCGATCGCCGCGCCCGGAACTTCTCAGCACATCGCGATGCTGGCCTTTGACGCCAACGAGTTTCTTGACCAGAGAGTTCGCGAGATCCTCGCGCAAAACGGGTGGTTCCAGACGGTGCTTAGCGATTTGCCACACTTTACTTTTCTGGGATTGCCGGAAGCAGAGCTGCCGGAGCGCGGTTTGAGAAGAGTCGAGGTCGATGCGCAAACGTTTTGGATCCCGGATGTGGAGTGATCGATTCGACAGCATCCGTTCGTTGAATTGCTTTACCGAGAAACGGTATCACTGCCGGCCGTTCCTGAGATTTTACAAACTTGAAGAGGCGTCCTCGATTTGTCCGTCCGCCGCCCATCCGTTAACATTAAGGACCGAATCGTAGCCACATCTTTTTATCCGGGTATCAGCAATTCAATGATCAAAACAGCGTTCTTCATAATTGTTATTCTTGTCTTTGCCGGGGTCGCTCAGGCTCAGCCCGTCAAGTCACCGTCGCCGCGGAGTCCGACGCCTTTGGGACAAACTCAGACGGCAACTGCGTTCGACCTCGCCGAGTACGGCGTCAGCATGCAACCGGACGCGCGCCTGATCATTGTGATGGCCGCGCTGGACGCCGCCGGCTTTGATCCCACGCCCGCTGGCAGAGAGCCTTCCGCGTTTCGCCAGTTAGTGCGAAAGGACCAGGCCAACCTTGATTCCAATCTGCGCGAGCGGCTGAAAGCCTTCTTCGATCACAATCGCTTGCCGGCGCCGGCCACGCCCGCTGATCAGGCTGCCCGATACGTCTCGCTGGCCTATGCATTGGGAGCGCCGCCGACGCTCGACGCGCCCGATCGTTCCGACGATCTGCCCGGCGGCATTCTTGCCGTGCTCGACTTTGCGCCGCTGGTGCGCGAGTTCTATAGGAAATCGTCTATCGACGAGCGTTTGCCTTCATACACGCGCGCTTATCACGCGGAAGGCGATCGCCTGCGACAACCCGCGGCCGAGATGGTGCGCTCGGTTTTGTCTTACCTGCACACGCGTCCGATCCTGGCCACGAATGAACGGGTGCGCGTCAAGAGTCCCGAAAAGAAGAAAACTTCGACCACCACTTATTCGACGCGGGTCCACGAGCGACGATTTTATATCGTTCCTGATCTGTTGGCCGCGTCGGGCACCATCAACTTTCGGGTGATTGCCGATGACTACTATGCGATCGTTCCGGAAGGTACCGACCCCACTTCGTCCGAGATGCGTCGTGGCTTTCTGCAATTCGTAATTGATCCATTGGTGCTAAAGTTCAACAAGCAGATCGCCGCGCAGCGGGATCAGATAAAGGTCTTGATCGACGCGCGCACGAAAGAGAACGCGACCGTTTCGCCCGACGTGTTTGTCGTAATTTCGCGTTCGCTGGTTGCGGCGGCCGACGCGCGATATGAAGAAGCAAACAGATTGGCGGCTGTCATGAATATTCAACGCCGGCGTCTTCAGCAAGCGAAAGACGAAGCCACTCGCCAGGCGTTGGCCCGGGAAGCGGAAGCCAGCCGCGCTGCGATTGCCGACGAAACAATCGGCCGGCTGGCGGAGGAATATGAAAGCGGCGCCGTGCTGGATTTCTTTTTCGCCGATCGTCTGCGCGACTTTCAGGCTTCGGGTTTCGACATCGCGAATTTCTTCGGAGAGATGATTGAGGGCATTGATGCAGCGCGCGAGAACAGGCGGCTCGCCGAAACCAGCGCCGCGCGCGATCGCGCGATTGCCGCGCGAAAAGCTCATCCCCGTTATTCGCTGTGGCTGGTTGATCCCACTGCTGAGGCGCGCGAAGCGGTGGACACCTCGGGCCCTTCGGCGCTGGTCAAGAGCCTGACTGAAGTCGAAAAGCTCCTGCAAACCCGCAACTATGAAGAGGCCGAGACGCGTCTGAAATCGTTGTTGCAGGAATATCAGGGCGAGCCACGACTATTCTATAACCTCGCCCTGACCGCCAGCCTTTGGGCCCGGGAAACGACAGACGATCAGTTGCAAACGCAGCGTCTGAATCGGGCTTTGACTAATTATCGGCTGGCGGTGGCTGCGGCGGCGCCGGACACCGATAAGGTTTTGCTGTCGCGGGCACATGAAGCGATGGGCCGCATTCTCGCGTTTCTCGATCATAACGACGAAGCGATGAAAGAATTCGAAGCGGCGATCAGGATCGGTGAAGTGCCCGGTGGCGCGTATCGAGACGCAATTGAAGGCAAGCGGAAGCTGGCCCAACCCTAATTCGGATTGATTGACTCGATCTCTTTATCAATCAAAGGGAGCAAGCGCTGGCGCAGACGGGAGACCAGAGAATCAGCTTGTCTGACGTCTTCGTCGAGTCGGATGCGGCTTTGCGTAGTTAGATTCAACAGGCTTTCAAGCCCTCGTCGCTCAAACTCCAGGGACCGGCGGCGCACGTCTCGTAGTTCGACAGTACGCGTCGTTCCAATCCCGTTCAAAGCGCGCTCGATATTTTCGGGACGCGCGTCTTCATCAAGCTGGGCCAGGCGGCCTCTGTACGAACTTTCTTTTTCAATTAAGTCGAGAAGTTGTTTCCGCAGGATTCCGGCGCGATCTTCTGCGCGGGCCAATAGATCCAAATTGAGCGCGATGCGTTTTTGTTTGTCGTTCGAGTCGTCGCTTTGCTTTCCGTCGGGTGCGGAAAACTTGTCGCTGATCTCACGCAAGCGGGTGTTCAAAGTTTGCAGTGATTTTCGGAGGAGGTCGATTTCATTAGCGACCGCTTCGATCGAATTGCCAGTTGCCGGCAGACTTGCCGATTGTTCCTGGTCCGGAGGCGCGGCCGGTGCCTGACGACGGACGCTTTGAGCAAACGAGTGCATGCTAAAGAGTGGCAGCACAAGAATCACAATCGCCAGAGACGTTATTCGCATCTTCATTTGCTGACTCCTTTGGTTGCAAGGTCTGGAACCGTCGGTACGGTTCAGTTGAGTTGTGGCACGCGCATCCCGGGCGTGTGTTCACGGGCTGGATGCCCGTGCCACAATTCCCATTGCAGGCTAGCTTAGTTTCAGTTCCTGCCGGCTGTCGAAGAATTTCGACCACGCGTCGCTGCTCTTCTTAAGCAATACGGGCGCGTTCTTGATCGTGAAGTCTGAAATCTTCACACCTTTCTGTACCTGCTTCCAGGTGAGCGGCATGGAAACAGTGGCGCCGGGTTTGGCGCGCGCGCTGTAAAGTGCCGCGATGGTTTTGCCGCGCGCGTTCTGCATTGCGTCAACATACACTTGCTGTTTCTGACGTTTGGCGAGCGAGCGCCGCGTCGTCGCGATCTTCGGGGCGCGTTGGGCCACCTCGTTGGCGAGGGCCGTGGCGACTTCGCCAATCTTGCCAAAATCATATTTCGGCTTCAGCGGCAAATAGACGTGAATGCCCGACGATCCGGAAGTCTTGGGAAAGGCCGGCAAGCCCAGTTCATCAAGCACTTCCTTACAAACCAACGCCACATCCAAAACATTTTTCCACGGCGCTTCCTTCGGATCGAGATCGAGCATCAGGTAGTCCGGCCGATCCAGATGCTTTACCGTCGAATGCCATGGGTGCTGTTCGATCGTCCCCAGATTTACAAAATGCAGAAGGGATCCGAGCGTGGTGTAAACCGCGTAGTTCAGCTCGCGGCCTTCCTGGTTCGTCAGGCGCACCGTTTTAATAAAAGCGGGCGCGCTCTCCAGGTCCTGCTGAAAAAACATCGGCGCCCTAATGCCGCGCGGATAGCGCTGCAGGATCGCCGGGCGATCTTTCAGAAACGGCAAAATCCGCGGGCCCATCTTGAGGTAGTAACTAAGCAGATCGAATTTCGTGAGACCTTCGTCCGGCCAATAGACGCGATCGAGACTGGTGAGCGAAACACGTTCGCCGCCGATCTCCAGAACCAGATCACCTTTCGGTTTTTTCAGCGCCAGGAATTCTTCCGGGCTGATCTCTGGATGCGCTTTCACACCAGGGCGCTTAAGTGTTTTGGATTCATCCTTAGTTTTGCTCCGTGGCATGACTCTAACAATATCACCGGGGTGTCGCGTTTGTTTAGCGTCCCGGTGAGCGCGGCCAGCCACCCAACGGCCAACTCTCTTCAACCAGCAACCAGAGACAAACGGCGCCAACACCTCAGCGATACAAACCAGCAGCCGGTCAAAACAAAAAACCCGCCACGCTAAAACCTCGCTTGACCTCCGCGCTATTTCACATGCTATACTCGCCAACCATTTTGATAATGATTATCAATATCAGAAAGGGCGTCAAAAGCCCAAGAAAAGGACCTGTTGCCATGATTACATCCAGACTAGTGAGTCGCGTTCTGCACCTCTCTCTTATAGTTTTGGTTGCCGGTACCCTGCTTTGCGCCGCACAGACGCCGTCCGATCGAGCATTCATAAAAGGCAAAGTGCTGGACGCGAATCGGGCCGCTATCGCCGGCGCCAGCATTCGCGCACAGGGATCGGGTTCGACTTTCTCGACAACCACCGACTCGAACGGCACCTTTTCTCTGGCGCTCGCGCCGGGCGAGTATACGGTGACTATTAATGCCCCAGGCTTTAGCGCAGCTTCGCGCACGATTAAGCTCAAACCGGCGACGTCTGAATCCCTGGAAATGACCTTGCCGGTGGCCGGATCTACCGCGACAGTTACGATCATGGGTGCGAACACGCTCAGCTATCGCGTGCCGGAGATGAGCAGCGCCACCAAGACCTTGACGCCTCTGCGAGATGTGCCGCAATCGATTACGGTGGTTGCCAGAGAGCAAATCTCGGATCAAGCGATGGATAGCATTGCCGACGTGGTGAGCTATGTGCCGGGCATCACTTCCCACCAGGGGGAAAACAATCGTGACCAGCTGGTCATCCGCGGCAACAGCACCAGTGCTGATTTCTTCCTCGACGGAGTGCGAGATGACGTTCAGTACTATCGCGATCTTTACAATGTCGAGCAGGTTGAAGCTCTGAAGGGATCTAACGCGATGATCTTTGGCCGCGGCGGCGGCGGCGGCGTAATCAATCGCGTAACCAAGCAAGCCGGCTTTGCCAAACTGCGCGAGGTAACGTTCCAGGGCGGCTCATTCAACAATAAACGATTCACTGCGGATTTCGATCAACCGCTGAATCGCAAGGTCGCCTTTCGCTTTAATACGCTGTACGAGAATTCCGGCAGCTTCAGACAATTCGTCAATCTCGAACGCTACGGATTCAATCCGACTTTGACCATTGCGCCCAGCAACGACACCAGGATTACGCTCGGCTACGAGCACTTTCACGATAGCCGCGTTGCCGACCGAGGTATTGCTTCTTTTCAGGGACTACCGGCTGATGTTCCCATCTCAACCTACTTCGGAAATCCGGATGACAGTTACGTGAGGGCCAGAGTCGACCTCGCTTCGGCGGTCATTGAACACCAGTCGGCCCGGCTAAAGATCCGCTGTCGGACGATGTTTGCTGACTATGATCGGGGCTATCAGAACTTTGCTCCGGGCGCGGTAAACGCGACGGGGACCCTGGTTTCACTTTCCGCTTATAACAACGCCACCAAACGAAGGAATATTTTCAACCAGACGGACTTCACCTATCTCTTGTCCAGCGGACGCATCAAGCAGACCGTCCTGGCCGGCACTGAGTTTGGCCGTCAACTGACGGATAACTTTCGGAACACTGGCTTTTTTAATAACAGCACGACGTCGATCCTGATCCCTTTGGACAATCCGACGATCACAACGCCCACGACGTTCCGCCAAAGCGCATCCGATGCCGACAATCACCTCAAGACGAATCTGGCAGCCGGCTATGTTCAGGACCAAATTCAATTTAACAGGTATGTTTCTGTCATTGCCGGGCTTCGCTTCGATTACTTCGACCTGCAATACCATAACAACCGCAACGGCGATAATCTCAGGCGCATTGACCAGTTGGTTTCGCCGCGGGTGGGTCTTGTCGTCAAACCGCGGGAACCTGTTTCGATCTATGCGAACTACAGCGTTTCCTATCTGCCGAGTTCGGGCGACCAGTTCTCATCACTCACCACGATCACTCAGCAAGTCCAACCTGAGCAGTTCCGCAACTATGAGTTGGGAGTAAAGTGGGACGTGCGGCGCAATCTAGCTTTCACTACGGCTTTATACCGGCAGGACCGCACCAACACCCGCACGACCGATCCCAACGATCCCACCAGAATCGTGCAAACTGGCAGACAGCGTACCAACGGATTCGAAGCGGGGGCGAACGGCAGCGTGACGCGGGCGTGGAGCATCGCGGGCGGTTATGCTTATCAGGACGCCTTCATTACCAGCGACACCACGGCCGCGAAAGCCGGGGCGCAAGTTGCCATGGTCCCGCATCACACCTTTTCGCTTTGGAACAAGTATCAAATCATGGCCAGGCTGGGAGTTGGCCTCGGAATCATTCATCGTAGTGACATGTTCGCGGCGATTGACGATGCGGTTACCTTACCTGGTTACACGAAGCTGGATGCGGCGGTGTACATTCGGATCAACGAGAAAATCAAACTCCAGGCACACGTCGAAAATCTTTTGAATGCCAGGTTTTACCTTAACGCGGACGGCAACAACAACATCTCGCCGGGCTCGCCTCGCGGAGTGCGCGTGGGATTGATCGCCAGGTTCTAACTTTGGAGTACGCCGACCTGTCGGCGCTTTGTTCTTCCGCAACTCAGTCATATTCACTAACATCGAATATCTGTCGCTCGATAAAAAAGCGGCGACAGGTCGCCGCACTCCACATTTGCCGGCGGACAGGGATGTCCGCCCCGTCTCGTCCCTGCACTCGGCTTAGGCTAGAATCTATTGTCCATGATCAAGCCAATCGGCCAGAGAGAGAAGCTACTATCCGACCTGCAATCGGATGCCTTCAAATACTTTGTGCATGAAGTCAATCCGGTTAACGGATTGATCCGCGACTGCACTAAGGAGGGTTGGCCTTCGAGTATTGCCGCGGTGGGTATGGCCCTGTCGGTGTATCCGCTGGGAGTTGAGCATGGCTTCATCGACCGCGCCGAAGCGATTGGGCGCGCTTTAAGGAAATTGCGGTTCTTTGCCGGCAGCGAACAGAGCACAAGCCCGAACGCGACCGGCTACAAAGGCTTCTATTATCATTTCCTCGATATGGAAACCGGCCGCCGCGCGTGGGAGTGCGAGCTGTCGACAATCGATTCCACTTTTCTTTTCGCCGGGATGCTCGCAGCGGCTGCTTACTTCGATCGCGATTCCGCGGAAGAAGCTGAGATTCGCAAGCTCGCCGACGAGCTTTACCGCCGCGCGGATTGGCGATGGGCCATGGACGACGGCGTAACTCTTAGTCATGGTTGGAGCCCGGAAGCCGGCTTTCTAACTTACCGCTGGGACGGCTACGATGAATCCACTTTGGCTTACATTCTCGGCCTCGGCTCGCCTACCTCGGCATTGCCGGTCGAGAGTTATCAGGCTCATAGATCCAGTTGTCACTGGAAAAAGGTTTACGACGATGAATACCTTTATGCCGCACCGCTTTTCACACATCAGTACTCGCACATCTGGATCGATTTTCGTGGAATTCAGGATGACATCATGCGCGCACACGGTTCGGACTATTTTGAAAATAGCCGGCGAGCGACCTACGCGCAGCGAGAGTACGCGAAGCGAAATCCCCGCGGCTTCAAGGGTTACAGCGAGGTTTGCTGGGGGCTCACCGCGTGCGAAGGTCCGGGCCCGAAAGCTTTGACCATTGATGGAGACCAGCGCGTCTTCTTCGATTACGTTGCGCGCGGCGTGCCTGATGGGCCGGACGACGGGACCATCGCGCCCTGGGCGGTGGTGGCGTCACTGCCCTTCGCCCCGGAGATTGTCCTGCCGGCTCTGGAACACTTCAACGAGATCGAAATAGGCATTGACCATCCTTACGGACTTGAAGCTACTTTTAATCCGACGTTTCCCAATGACGATGCCGAATGTCGTAAGTGCGGCTGGCTTTCGCCCTGGCACTTCGGAATTAATCAGGGCCCGATTGTTTTGATGATCGAGAACCATAGCACCGAATTCCTCTGGAGCTTGATGAAGAAGTGCCCCTACATCGTTAAGGGTCTGCGACGTGCCGGATTCACCGGCGGGTGGTTATGACCTGTGGCACACCGCTGCATGGTCACATTGAGATGGCTGCTTGCGGCGCCGGGTGCATATCCAGATCGGGAAACGAGCCCCGGCCAAAGAAAACATGCCAGGCCAATGAATTGATTAGAGGCAACCGCAAAACGGAGCATCCCAACTCCACGAGTGCAGTCGTCTGGGCGGACGCGATCATCCGTCGCATCCACAGACGTGAAACGAATCGCGCGCGAAACAATTCTCCAGAGTAGGAAGCCAGCGTGGCGGCATTGCCCGTTTCGAGGTAATCGTCCACAACTCTGGCCGCGAAGGTTGAGAGCCGCATGCACGGATCGAGTCCGCCAGCAGTTAGCGGAGACACCGCGCCGGCGGCGTCTCCGACCAGCAACCCTCGATCATTCGCGATGTGCCGCAAGACGCCGCCGACGGGAATGCGGCCACCACGCCGCTCGATCAATTTGGCGTTTCTTAAATCAACTATGCCGCACACGCTCGCGCGAAATTCGCGCAGGGCTTTCACCGGATCGAAACGCGCCGCGTAGCCGCCAACTCCGAGGTGAACTTCCTCGCCGTCATGCACCAGCCAGGCGAGATAACCTGGAGCTAAACGCGGATCGAGAAAACAATGAAAGCGCGGTGGACCGTCAAGCGGAATGCCGGTCAGCACCTCTTCAACTCCGACAATCCACTCGCGGTTGGTTTCAAGCCCGAGGTCGCGTCCCACCTGCGATTGTGCTCCATCGGCGCCGATGAGATAGCGCGTCTGCACCGAGCATGAGCCTGCCCCACCCTCAAGCCGGACAATCGTTTGGTCTTTCAGCTTTACCTGATCGACATAGCTTGTGGCCGGCATCCATTCCACGCCGGCGCGCAGGGCCTGTGTAAGAAATCGCTGATAGAGCAGGCCCATGCGGCCCACCCGAAACTCGTCATGAGGGCTAACCAAATCCATCGAGCGGCGCGCGGGCGAATAAAGCCTCACATGACGCACCGGCGGGCCCAGACAATCCGATGGGAGATTGAAGTCTTCCAGCGTCCGACGTACAAAAATTCCGGTCGTATGAATTGATTTGTCGAGGGCCGACTTTCGATCGACAAGGAGCACGCTACGCCCACGTTCGCCCAGCAAGCGTGCTGCCTGCAGGCCCGCCAAACCGGCGCCGATGACAATCACATCGTAGTTTTCCATTTCAGAGTTGGAATTTTGTCTGGTGGTGGAGCGGGCTGTTCTCGTGGCCAATCACGAGATGCGTTACCCATTCACCTTCATTGATGAGCAGGGTGGACGCTCTTGCGTCCGCGGGTAGATCGAAAACGATAAGGGTGGTGTAGGATT
Organism: Blastocatellia bacterium; assembly: GCA_033856915.1. Lineage (GTDB taxonomy): Bacteria > Acidobacteriota > Blastocatellia > Pyrinomonadales > Pyrinomonadaceae > UBA11740. Next base: position 51,319 of record JAWVEB010000075.1, read on the forward strand.
CGCCAGGCCGCAACGGCGTTGCGAGTGGCTTGCCCTCGCCCTGTCCCGCAGCAAGCGCACGCTGATCGTCGCTCGCCGGCGCGTACTTAATTCCTCGCTTATCCACCAGCGTTACCACACGGCTGTTTGGGTATAGCAGTCCGTCGCCCCGCTGCGACGAAATGGTGGTCTCGTCAAAGCGAGTCTTGATCGTAACGACAGTGTACGTGCCTTGCGCGGTCGTCGGGGGATTGCCGAGTGTCTTTGCCTGGCGCGTGTCGACTACGGAATAAGCGAGGTGGCAGTCAATTTCGCAGAAGTGTTTTTCATCACCACGCGCCAGGACTTTTTCATGACTTGCTAAGGAAAACATTAGGATTGCCGCGAAATAGGCTCCGGCGATTACCAGCATTGCAAGCAGGACGAGCTTTGCCCGGCGGTGTTTGCGCACGATCAATGATTGAATCAGCGTCAGCGTGGCCAAGAAGAGCAGAAAGCCAGTGCCCAGGAAAGCCAGGACACCAATTGGCGCCAACAGATTGACGTTAGTGTTCATCGAAGGTTTTCTCTTCTCTCTCTGCCTTGGAAAGTTCTTTGTTGAGCAAAGCAGCTGGGCAAAAAATTTTAACCTTTACGCATTTTGCCGAGCAGCGCTTCCATGTGGTTGAGATATTGTTCCAACGCGCGACGGCCGGCCGAAGTTAGACTGTATTCAGTTCTGGGCGTGCGGCCATCGAAACTCTTTGAGCAGCTAACGTACCCGGCGTCTTCGAGTTTGCGCGCGTGTACACTCAAATTGCCGTCGGTTGTCTTAACCGAACGCTTCAGTTCGTTGAACGTGAGCGAATCGTTAACAGCCAGCGCGCTAATGATGCCCAGCCGAAGTCTCTCGTGAATCAGGCGGTCGATATCATGCGCGCTGTGGGGCGCGCCGCCATGGATGCCGCGCAGCCGTTCTTTCTCAGCCTGTCCCTTTTTTGGTTCGCGTCTTAGCGCTTGTTGCTTAGCCACCGTATTTCCTCGCGATGATGGTTCCGAAAATAATATGCAGACCGCCAAAGCCCGCGGCCATCAGCCAATCGCCCCAGGCAGCCGGAGCGAACAGGCCCAACGCTCCCAGGACCATGAAGCAAATGCCCATGACGGGCACCACGCTGACTGAGAACATTCCGCCCGTGACTACGCCAGTGCCGTAAAGCAGCAGCCACATTCCGGGAATGGCTTTGGTCAATCCCGCCCGAAACAGGACGACGGTCAAAAGGGCGCCCACAACCATCGGCGGGGAAAGGCTGAAAGCGACTTTGCGCCCCGGCCCTGAAAGCAGGGGCGTCCCCAACGCGCGGGCTTTTCGATCCATCAACCAACCCGCAATCAACAGCGAAATAATCGCTGCGGCGACCCAGGTTCCCAACCAGGCGCGAGCGGTGGTCTGATGCGCCGCCAAGTAGGTCGCCGCCAACGCCGTCACGCCAATCGCAACCTGTCCCCACCCCGGCACTGCGGTAAAGGCCGAAGCGCGCTCCATCGTTTCGCGTATGTAGCGCAGATTGTCCATCGCCCGATCGTGCAGGGCGGGCGGCTGCTCAGTCGATTTAGCTAACCGAATCATCTCGCTGTTGAAGATATACGCGAGGCTTCTGTCGTGTCAAGTACTTTGTGGAGCAAAGAAGCAATGAACACTGTGCGAGGTTTAGAGGAGGGCTACCGTCCTCCTTTTTGGTAGCGCCTGAATTTGGCCGCCTCTAGATACAGATAGGGAATTAATCGAATGAGGCTGAGATCAGATTTCGATTTCGATGTCGGGGCCTGCTGTGCGGACATTGTATCGGTCGACCGGCGCGCCTGCGGGAGGGCCGAGTGCCGCGCCACTAGTCACATCAAAAACGGCCCCATGCCAGGGACAAGTCACTTCCGTCCCGTCGATTTCGCCTTCGCACAACGGTCCGCCGACGTGTGTGCAACTGTTATCGATAGCGTGAAAGACGCCGCCGACATTGAAGAGGGCTATTTCTTTCCCGCCGGCTTCGACCAGCTTGGCCTGGCCGGGCGCGACTTCATCGGTCCGGGCAACTTTTACAAAATCGGGCATTTCTTTCTCCGCTTACTTTAAAGGAATCGCTGGTAATCGCTTGAGCGTACGATTGGCGGGATCGATTGTAATGCCAACTGATTCGAGTGCGGTCACGCCGAGCAATGGTTCCGCATCGTCGGGACCGAAGATAATCCGCCCGGCGGTCACTTCACCCATGAAGGTGATCTCGGCCAATCCGTATTCATATTCTTCGAGGGTGCCATTCGCCAGTTCATAAACGGTCTTGCCGACAGGCAGCAATCCGATCTTTCGCAGCTCCACGCCCGGCGCCAGAGAATCCGTCGCGCCGGTGTCTACGAGGAAATCCGTCTCATAGCCACCATTGGGCGACGTCATATTCTTTAGTCTACCGTGACGGGTGTATATCCCATATCAGAACAATCTACGCACGTGAAAATCAATCGTGGTGCTTCGCGATTAACTCCCGCACCAGCGGCACCAAATCATAGGGCACCTGCATTACAGATTCGTCGTCCCGATCGAGCGCAGCTTCGTCTTCGGCAACAGCTTCTGCTTCTGTCTGTCGCTCGTAATGGCCGAGAACCTGTCGGACGCGTTCCTCGTCCCAACCTGGTGGATATTTTCGCTCGTTCATTTGTGTTTCGCTCGCCTCCCGCGACGATAGGCAATCAATGGCTTCCCGGTCAATTCGTATCCTGTGATTACGAAAATACTGTCAGGCGCCGGGTCAGGAACATAGATCACGCGCAAGTATCGACCTGATTCGTTTGTCCGATTGCGACCCGCGAATTCTCGCGCCCTGGTCGATCTTCGCCCGGTCTGGTCAATACATCCTCAACCTCACTTTCGGCGACCTGATGGTTATGAATATGAGGCATTCCGGTCGCCGGATCAATGTAGTAACGGCTGTTCATCTATTATCACTAAGGCACGAGCACAACTTTGCCGATGTTCTTTCGTGCCTCGATGTAGCGGTGCGCTTCAGCGATCTGATCGAAGGGGAAAGCGCGATCGATATGGGGCTGAATCCAGTCTTCATCGATCCCGCGCAGGATCTCTTTCATCCAGCTCGCAACCTTATCGCCTTCGCCCCAAAGGTGTCCGAGATTCAATCCGAATACACCTTTATTACGGCTCATCAAACCCAGCGGGTTGAATCGAGGGGTTTGCATCACGGCTTTCAAAGCGCGCAGCTTTCCTCGGATTCCGGAAGCCGACGCTGTGGACATGCCAAAGACTCCCATTCGTCCAGTCGCGCGCAACGCGCGATAGCTCTTCTTCCAGCTCGAACCGCCGAGTGGATCGATTGCCAGCTCGACCCCGCGATTGCTGGTAAGCTCTTTTAGCACCGGCAACCAATCCTGTTTGCGATAATCGATCGCGTGATCAAGTCCGCGCCGCTTCAAGAATTCGTGCTTCGCAGTGCTGGCCGTGCCGTAGGTCGTCGCGCCGATATGCTTCGCAATATCAAGGGCCGCCAGACCCACACCCCCGCCGGCGTTATGGATCAGCACGGCCTCGTCTTTCTTCAAACCACCCATTGCAACCAAAAGGGCCCAGGCCGTCAAGTAATTTACCGGAATCGCGGCGCCTTGTTCGAAGCTTAGTTGCTGGGGCTTTTCAAAAACCTGTCCGACTGGAACGACGACGAGCTCAGCTTGCCCGCCGAAACGCGTCAACGCAATAACGGGTTTCCCGATGAAGCTCTGAGCAACCCCTTCACCGACTGCCTCGACCGTGCCGGCAACTTCATAGCCCATTACACATGGTTTTGGTGGAGCATCGGGGTAGAGACCCTGCCGTGCGAGGATGTCCGCGAAGTTCAACCCGGCTGCCTTGACGCGTACTTGAATCTCACCCGAGCCGGGCACAGGATCGGGACGCGTTTCGACTTTCAACACATCGACATCTCCGTTGCGGGTAGTGATGATTGCACGCATATGACTATGGTGAGCTGATCGGGAAATGCGAAGGGCACGGCATGCCGTGCCCTTCACAAGAACGAACCAGGGTTCCGCGCAGTCTACTTCTGTTCTGCGGTCTTTGTTTGCTTGTTCGGTTGCGGCACGACGCGCAGGTATGGCTTCAGAGTTTTCCAACCACCGGGGAATTTCTCTTTGGCCGCTTCGTCGCTCAGCGAAGGCACGATGATCACATCGTCGCCGTCTTTCCAGTTCACGGGTGTAGCCACGCTGTACCCGGCGGTTAACTGAAGCGAGTCGATCACACGCAGGATCTCGTCAAAGTTGCGGCCGGTGCTGGCCGGATAGGTGAGCATCAGCTTGACCTTTTTGTCGGGTCCAACGATGAACACTGAGCGCACGGTGAACACGTCGCTAATTTCCGGATGGATCATGTCGTAGAGCTCGGCGACTTTGTGATCCGGATCGGCGATGACGGGAAAGTTAAGCGCCGTTCCCTGCGTCTCGCGAATGTCCTCAGCCCAGCGCTTGTGCGAATCGGCCTGGTCCACGCTCAGGCCGATCACCTTGACGTTGCGCTTATCGAATTCCGGTTTCAGCCGGGCGCACTCGCCAAGTTCAGTGGTGCAGACCGGCGTGAAATCTTTTGGATGCGAAAACAAAACTGCCCAACTGTCGCCGATCCACTCGTGAAAACTGATTGGGCCCTCGGTGGTTTCAGCGGTAAAGTCCGGCGCCACATCGCCTAAACGTAATGCCATGATCGATACTCCTTTTTCTTTGGAAGTCAGTTGGACCCCGGGAAGTCACTTCGAACTAACTCGGATTGTTTGTGTTGACTAAGTGACTATTATATCTAAACGCAGGCAAGTCAAGGAAGCGGGTAGCGGGCATAAAGCCAGTAACACCTGCGTGAGCGGAGGACTCAAGCCCCGATGAGGCGAGAGCCTGGCCGCAGAGCAGCCAAATGTTTATAGCCCAAGTCGCCGGAAAGAGTTCGTTAGCTCCAGAGGAGCGAAAATATGTCTTTCAGCAAGCCGAGTCTTTCGCTCCTCTGGAGCTTCAAAGTTCTTTGGGCTGTTGGTCTATAAACATTTTGGTCCCTCCGGGACCGAGAAGGAGCGAAACTAGACCGACTTATTCGTTGCGAGAACTCTAGAGACACCGCCTAGTTCGCAGGAGCTAGACGGCCACAATCGCAATCTTGTTTTTATTCGCCAGGCCCAACATTTCTTCGCGATCGAATATCAAGGTTTTGCCGGCGGTCAGACAAAGACAGGTCGCGCCCGCTTCAATCATGGATTCAATCGTGGGCAGGCCAACCACGGGCACATCGAAACGCATGTCCTGATCGGGCTTGGCTATCTTGATGACGGTGAGCCGGCCGCGCACGAGTTGCCCAGCTCGGCGAATCACCGCATCGGTCCCTTCCATGGCTTCGATGGCGACACAGGCGCGTTCCCGGACCACGATCGTCTGGCCCAGATCCAGCCGCGCGATTTCATTCGCTATCTCGAGGCCGTATTCGATGTCAACGCGCTCGCGCTCATCTGGTTTACGTTTGGTGAGATTGCCTGTTTGCGGCACCTGGTCCTTGAGAAAATAAGTTGAATCGATCAACTCGATTCCTTCGCTGGCGAGTTCACCTGCGACTGCGCCGATCAACGCGTCGGTGTTGCGGCGCGGGAGCCGCAGCAGCATTTTCAACATCCGCACGTCGGGAATCGCCCGGCTGAAAATCCGCACATGTTTGACCTGGCCGGCCATGATCGCTTTGTCGACGCCTGCGGCTTTGAAAAAACGAAGCATCTTGCCGAGCTGCCCGATGCCCACCCAGGTTACGCTATCGGCAAAGCGTTCAATCTCCGGATCGGTCTCTTCGCGAATTGCAGCCACGGCTACGGACACACCCGCGCGTTTCGCGCCTTCAAGCACGAGGAAGGGAAACCTGCCGTTGCCTGCGATCAAGCCAAGCTTCATAGGGTGAAGGGAGTTGGGTTTAGGGTGTTGTAGGTTTTTGCTTTCAAATAAGCTATGCAGTCTTGGGTCTCAGCGAACGAATGAGACTACCAGGCATTTTGCCGACTACTTCTGATTCTGAAAGTATTCTGTCGGCTTGCGCAGCGGTTGCATAATTGAGTCGCTGAGAAAGTATGGTTTGTGTTTCTAATTCTTTCAAAGAACCCTGGGCGACGAAGAGGAATTGAACATACTCTTTTCGACTACCTCGTCCATAAGCTTCAGCGATGTTGGATGGAACAGAAACGCCGGCGCGTCGAATCTGAGATGTGAGGCCGTAAGCCTCCGCTCTGGGAAAGCCTTCACTTAGCCGGTAAATTAGAATCGCCAGCTCTATCGCTTTTTGCCACACGAGCAAATCTCTGTAACTTGTTAGCATTCGGGAGTCTCCTTTCAAGTGTTAACCAACACCCTAACCCAACCCCCTATACCCTACTTCACGACGCCGCGATTCGAAGTCTCAACGAACCGCACCAACTCATTCACTTCTTCTGAGTCCTTAATCTCTTCGCGAATCCGATCCAGCGCCTGGGTGGTATTGAGCTTTGCGGAAAGTAACAAATGAAAAGCGTGATGCAGGGCGGCAATCGTCTCGCGCGAATAGCCGCGGCGACGCACGCCAACTTTATTTAGGCCGTAGCATTTCGCATGATTGCCGACGGTGAGCGCAAACGGCAAAGCATCTTTCACCACTACCGAATAGCCGCCGATGTACGCTTCGCGGCCCACCCGACAGAACTGATGCACACCCGAATAGGCGCCAATGTTCGCCCCGTCTGCGACGATCACATGACCGGCCAGGGTCGCTGCATTCGCCATGATCACTTCATTACCGAGCAGGCAATCGTGCGCGATGTGGGCCTGCGCCATGATGAAGCAGTCATCGCCGGTTCGCGTGATTCCGCCGCCGCCCGACGTCCCGCGATGAATCGTAGCGAACTCCCGGATCCGATTGCGCCGGCCGATTTCAGTTTCCGAGACTTCTCCGGCGAACTTCAAATCCTGCGGCGGCAAACCAATCGAGACAAATGGGAAGACCTCCGTTTCGTCGCCAATGCGAGTGCGGCCGTCGATGACACAATGACCATGAATCTGCACACCTTCGCCCAGGACGACGTCATCGCCAATCACCGCGAACGGACCAATGCGGCAGCCCGCTCCAATCCGGGCGGTTTGACTAACGACTGCGGTGGAATGGATTTGCATTGAGGATTCCGGGCGCGCGGAGGTTTGCATGGACGGAGCACTCATAGCTAAGACGTCGGCCGGTCGGCAATTATGCTCATGAGTTCGGCGTCGGCGCAGAGTTGGCCATCAACCTTGGCTTCGCCGCGCATGCGCTGAATGCGCGAGCCGAACCGCAAGGCGGTAACTTCCAGGACCAGAGTGTCGCCCGGCGTTACGGGCCGGCGAAAACGCGCTTCCTTGATACCGGTGAAGAACACCAGTTTGTGATCGCGATCGGCAATCTCGCGCAGTGCCAGGATCGCGCCGCACTGCGCCAGCGCCTCGATCACCAGGACACCGGGCATAACCGGGGCGCCGGGGAAATGTCCCTGGAAAAAAGATTCGTTGATGCTGACTTGCTTGATGCCGACGATGCGCTCGAGCGGCGCTAATTCTATGATCCGATCGACCAGCAGAAAGGGATAACGATGCGGCAGAAGTTTCTTGATGGCTTCGGAATCGAGGATCGTTTCCATGAGCTGCTCAGAAATGGTTTACGGGCGAGAGCGCGGCGTTCCGTTAATAACTTCGCGTTGTGCCGATCATTTCGGCGATGTCACCTGGGCCGTGGCCGGATTCTTAAGGTTGTATTCGTTAATGAACGTCCTGGTAATGTCGATGCTTTCGGCAGCATAAAGAATGGGTGTCTGGCTGCCATCGATGATCAGGGTAATACCATGGGCTTTACTATATTCATTCAGAGCCCTGCTGACATCGTCCTGCAGGGGTACGAACACATCCTGGTAACGCTTTTGATATTGCGCCTTGGCGTCTTCGCCCTTGCGCGTGTATTCCTTCTTTTGCAGATCCAGTGCGTCGATTTTCGCCTGGACTTGGGCCGGCGTTGCGGCGCCGGTTTGCTGTAGCTTGTTGATTTCGTCCTGCAGCACCCTCAGTCTCTGCGCCGTCTGGGTCAGGTCATCCTGTACCTTTTGAAACTCACTATTCAGCTTATTCAAAGTAATGGTGAAGCGCACGATGCCAGTCTTTGGATCCTGGAACGCCGCCGAGTAAATGACCGCCATCTTGCTTACCGGCACATTGGCGGTCGCGGGGGCTGGCGGGCGTGACGGCGTCGCCGTTCCCTGTGCCAAAACGCGCGGAACGGAAACCAACGCGACTAAGGCAAACGCAATCGTTAAAAAATTTCGATTCATAATCAGTCCTCAAGCCGAAAGATGCGGAGATGCGCGCTCTTGCCGCACCTCCGCATCGTGGTAGCTTCCTCAAGACCCGACAGCTACTCCGGCGTCGTTAATGACGCGGTCGCGGGGTTTTTGCTATTGAACTCAATGATGAAAGGTCTGGTGATGTCCAGCGAATCCGCGGCGCTCACAATCCCCTGAATCTTGGTTACATCGAGAATCAGCGTAATGCCGTGGGCCTTGGCGTAAGCATCGAGAGCTTTGCCGATCTCGTCATAGACCGGTCCCAGCACATCCTGGAGCCTCTTCTGATATGCGGCCTGGGCGTCTTCGCCTTTGCGCTTGAACTCAGTCTTCATACCCTCGATCTTGTCGTTCTGCACCTGCGAAACCTTCGCGTCCTGAAGCGGCTGAGCCTTCGCGAGATCGGCCGTGGCCTTCTCAATCTGCGTCTGCAAGGTCTGCAATTCAGTCCGCCGCGGCTGGAATTCGCCGTCGACGCGTTTCATGGCAGTGACCAAGCGAGAGATGCCTGTCTTTTCGTCTGCGAACTCGTCGGTGTTCACCAGAGCAATCTTGGTTTCGGGGACGGCGCCGGTTTGGGGTGCGGGCGCGGGGCCAGCCGGCGTAGTGCGCGGCTGGGCTAAAACTGATCCAGCGCTGAGCGCCGCTAAGAAAGCGACTGCGGCTATCGCACGAAATATCTTCATACTATTTGTACTACTCCTTAAATTGGACAGGCGGTTTTGAGTCAACCTGTTAGTTGTCCATGCCGCCGGTTTGGTTTGCTTTGATTCGCGACCCGCTCGCGGGTCAATCACTTGTCTAAAAAGTGCGGCCTACGCTGAACCGAAAGACACTCTTTTTCTCGTTAAAGAAGAATGGAAAACCATCTATGACCTGGTCTTTCCGCGCGTTGGGATTATAAGCATAAATAAGACGAAAAGGCACGTTGAGAATAGGTATCTGGAAGCGGACTTCGGCGCCAATGCTGCTACGTATATCCGTGAACTTTGCGAACAGACTTTCGTTGAGGCGGACCACGGTGTTCGTTTGCGCGTCGCCGCGCAGGAACACCGGAAAGAAGCCCACCGGCAGACCCTGGCCCTGGACCGGCCCGTGGCCCAGCGCCTGATCCAATTCGGCCTGAGTGACAATGCGGCTATCGCGCCCAATCAGCGAATCAAAGACAACGTTGTACGCCAAGTTCGAGAAATTGCCGCACGCGGCCAGTGAATTGAGACTCACGCGCGCCGCGCCCAGCCCCGCCCCGGCTAGCGGATCGAGACGCGCACACCGGATACTGCCAATCGTGCTGAGAAAGGGCTGGTCCGCAAGGAACTCACTCGAATAACTCTGTGTGCCATTTGAGCGCAAGTTAAAAGCCGAGCCGACATCGACGAAAAACGCGCCGCTGACGGCCGAGCCAAGAATGGGAATTCGGTATTCAAAGTTTCCCAGCACCTGGGTATCGGCGCCGGTGGCCGTATAAGCCCGCGGCAACTGTGCGATGTTGCTGCCCGTCGAACCGGTAAAAGTGCCAATCGCAGCCAGCGACTGAGACAGGCCGGGAACCGGGGTTGGCGTTCCCGAAGGATTCGTAGCCACCACGACGTTCCGCGACGTGATATAGGTGTCCAGCGGCGTGACTGGGCTGATCGAACGAACGTTGTAACCACGGATGGTGAACTCGTCCCCGAGGAAGAAGCGCTCGTAAATCGGAACTCCATCAACGAAGGCCAGTGAGTTAGCATTTCTTACCCGGGCCGAAGTAGCAAAACTGCCGGTGGTCCCCGCCAAAATGCGGAAGCCGAATACTTGCGGGTGATCGGATCTCTTGTTTCGGACTTTATAGAACTGTGTAAACTCGACTGTCGGTTCGTAGGTGCGCACATCACCGCCGAGTCCCGCCAGATTTGCCGCCACTGACAATGAGCGCCCCTGGGTAGGATCGATACTCGCGTTGCGAGTGTCGTACGTGAAAGTAAGAGTCACACGACTGGTCAAAATGTTTGGCTGACGATAGATCACGGGGATGAATTGGTCGCTGGTTCCGGTGGTGTTGACCACGGGATCCTTAACACTCGACTGGGCTAGCTGATACGACAGACCGACGCGCGAAAATTGCGTGAACGGCCGCTTGCGATAAAACTCTGAGAGGGGCGCGCTGGCAAAAAGCGAAGCACCGAGAGAATTTCGAGTGAAAAGATTTGTGTCGTTGGCACTCGACAAGCCAAGCGTCGAGTCCAACAGGCTCTGCTGTGCCGCGGTGTTCTGGGAGAGGAATGTTCCTTCGCCGAAAAACTTCTGCGAATAAGCAAACACCGTAAAGCCCGCGGTGATCGGCCGATTTCTGATGTAGGGTTCGGTAAATGAAAACTGGAACGAGCGCTGTCTATTACCGGCCGCCAGATTTAGAGAGAGAACTTCGCCGCGGCCGAAGAGATTATTGGTTGAATAGTCGAGCCCGAAGAACGATCCGCCAATTCCCGAAATACCGCCGTTGAAAGAGATCTGCTGGCGCCCTTTCTCTGCCACCTTCACGGTGACGTCCACTAATCCTTCTTCTTCATTGGTGCGGTAATCGGCATCCTTGTCCTTGTCGATTGGATTGAAATAACCGAGCTGGTTGAGGCGGACGATAGAAAATTCGAACGTATTCTGATTGTAGATGTCCCCTTCGTTGATCAGCACTTCGCGGCGCAGCACGTTGTCGCGAGTGAAGGTATTGCCGGTGAATTCCAACCGGCGCAACGTAAATTGTTTTCCTTCGTCAATCGAAATCAGAAAATCGGCCACGCCCTCGTTGGGATTTGTCGCGCTGTCCTTGAAGGTCGGCGTAATTTCAGCCGTGTACTGGATAAAGCCCTGCGCGCCGTAGTACTTCTTCAGATTCTCATAAAGCGCTTTGCTGAGGGCCTCGCCATTTGCGACCTCGCCTTTTTGCAAGCCGATAATTGCCTTGATCACCTGTTCCGAGAAGATTGAATTGCCTTCGATTTTCATATCGCCAAGCCGATAGAGCTTGCCGTCGATAATTGGTACCGTAATCTTCAGCGTGTCGTCGACCGACGAGATAAAAGGCAGCGGCAGTAGTGGGAAACCAGTGCGGCGAGGTCCCAGGCCCTCAATGCGCGGCTCACCGTGACGGGCCTGCAAATAACCCTTCGAGCGCATGTAGTTATCTACTTTGTGAAGATCGAAGTCGAGCTTTTGGCGATCGAGGATGTCCTGATCCTTGAAGCGTGAAATCAATCCCGCTTCCCGGACATACTTCATTTGATCGCGAAGCTTGCTGCTCTTAAAGACTTTGCTGCCTTCGAACTGAATCTCAGCCACGCGCACACGCGAGCCTTCGGTCACCTGAAAAGTAATGGCTACTGAAGTGGCCGATACGTCCTCTTTGCCTTCAGCGATGGTAGCGTTGGGATGTCCTTTGGCGGCCAGCAATTCTTTCAGCACTCGAATCGCGTTGCGGACCTTCACCGGATCGTAAATTGATTCTTTAGACACGCCGACGCGCCGTTCGCGGAATGTCTTCAGGACGTCGGACTCCGAAACGCTCTTCAGCCCTTCAAATTGAATATCCCGGATAATCGGCAGCTCTTTGACGAAGAAGGTCACTCTAATGCCGCCGCGTGGGGCATCTTCGATGGTGACCCGCGTTTCAGCTCGATCAAAAAAGCTGAGCGAATTGAGTGTCTGTAAATCCCGCGCAGCTTGATCGGGATTGAATACGTCACCCGCGCGGGTCTGAACGTAGTAAAGAATATCGTCTTTGCGCAGACGACGGTTTCCCTGAACATCGACTTCCTCGACCAGCCGCCCCTGCGGTTGTTGGGCCCGCACACGACTAGCGACGAAAAAAGAGGAGGTGGTAATAGCGATGCTCAGAACAGCGAGCCAGACGACACGATAAGAGTGCATAAGTGACGGTTCCCTTAGAGGTTTCTCCGGGAAATATATTCAGCGTATGAAAAGTTAAGCGCTTACTTCAGGAAAACCGTAACACAAACTCGCTGCGGTTGCGCTGTCTGGGGAGCACTATGATTCGCCGCAGCCTCCGCCCGTTGCCAGTTTCCTATTTGGCAAAGTGGCGCATTATAACGGGAAAATAAAGCGAAAGTCCAAAACGCTCGGGACCGGGGCGGGATTTTTTGGATTTGCTTGCCGAGGAGATAAAACCCGGCCTCAAGAGGTGAGCAGTAAATCACTGCTCTGCTCAAGGCCGGTTTCATCGATCGTGATCGAGCGGAAGTTCAACTCATCACCGTCGACGAACATCTCGACCAGGGAAGCCTCGCCCAGATGGCCCTGGATCAATGCCTCCGAGAGCGGATCTTCGACATATTTTTGCAGGGCCCGGCGCAAAGGACGCGCGCCATAGGAACGATCGGCACAGGTCTTTTCGAGGATCCACCGTTTAGAGTCCTCCGCCAGCCGCACGATAAAGCCGTGATTGGACATCGTGCTATTGATCTGATCCACCTGTAACTGAAGAACCTCGAGCAGTTCTTCATCGCCTAATTCATCAAAGATGATGATCTCGTCCAGCCGGTTGATGAATTCCGGATTGAAAGTCTGACGGACGGCGGTCATTACCATTTCTTCCAACTTGGTGCGCGAGATATCGGCCGAGCCCTGAAATCCCATGGCGCCCTTTTTCATGATGAACCGCGCGCCGATGTTCGAGGTCATGATGATAATGGCGTTCTTGAAGTCGATGGTATTTCCCAGCGCATCGGTAAGAATGCCGTCTTCGAAAACCTGCAACAGGACATTGAAGATGTCAGGGTGCGCTTTTTCGATCTCATCAAACAGCAGCACTGCGTAAGGAGAGCGCTTCACGCGTTCAGTCAACTGCCCGCCTTCTTCGTGTCCGACATAGCCCGGGGGAGATCCAATCAACTTTGACACCGAGTGCTTCTCCATAAACTCGGACATGTCGAAGCGAATCATCGAACGTTCGGTGCCAAACAGGAAGTGAGCCAGCGAGCGGGCCATTTCCGTCTTGCCGACGCCCGTGGGACCAAGGAACAGAAACGATCCTACTGGGCGGTGCGGATTTTTCAGGCCGGCGCGCGAGCGACGAATAGCGCGCGCCAGGGCGGAGATGGCCGGGCGTTGAGAGATCACGCGCTTGTGCAACTCAGCTTCAATGCGCAGCAGCTTTCGCGATTCGCCTTCCTTTAAAGAAGTGATCGGAATCCCGGTCCAGCGGGCGATGACTTCTTCGACGTCGGCGCGGCTTACTTCGGCCATCACGATGGCGTCTTCGTCGTCTTCGATGGGAGCCTGGGCCCGGCCATAAGTGGCGCGCTCCCATTCCGTCAGAGACGCGGTGAGCGCGTCGAGATTGCCTTGCTCGGCCCGCACGCGCAGCTTAACGCGCGCGCCCGCCTCGTCAATCACATCGATGGCCTTGTCAGGCAGGAAGCGATCCGGAATATAACGTGTGGATTGAATAACCGCGGCTTGCAGCGCCTCGTCGGTATAGCGCACCTGATGAAAACTCTCGTAACGTTCGCGCACGCCTTGAAGGATTTGGATCGCCTCGGCTTCCGAAGGAGGCGGCACTTTAACGGACTGGAAGCGGCGCTCCAGCGAACGATCCTTTTCAATTGATTTGCGGAACTCGGCGGGGGTCGTGGCGCCGATACATTGAATCTCGCCCCGCGACAGCGCGGGCTTCAGAATATTTGCGGCATCGAGCGAGCCCTCCGCCGAACCGGCGCCGACGAGAGTATGCAATTCATCAATGAAGACGATGTACTGCGGATTCTCGATCAGCTCGCGCATGATCTGTTTCAAGCGCTCTTCGAACTGGCCGCGATATTTTGTGCCGGCGACAATCAGGCTGATATCGAGCGCCAGAATTCTTTTGCCCGCCAGAAACGACGGCACTTCGTCGCGGACGATGCGTTGGGCCAGACCTTCGACGATGGCAGTCTTGCCGACGCCGGGCTCGCCGATCAGCACTGGATTATTCTTAGTGCGGCGACAGAGAATCTGCACCAGACGCTCGATCTCTGCGTCGCGCCCAATTAAGGGATCGAGCCGATCATTCGAAGCATCCTCAGTCAGGTCGCGGGAGAACTCCAGCAGGTGCGGAATGTCCTTGCGGTTGCGCGCGTCGGCCCCGCTCTGGCGAGCGATCTCGTCACGCACGGCAGCCAGACGCAGTCCGCGTTCGAACAGGATTTGCGCGGCCATCGAACGCTCTTCGCGCAAAAGTCCCAACAGCAAATGTTCGGTTCCGATATGGCGGTGTTGCAGGCGATCTGATTCTTCGTGCGAGTAATGAAGGACGCGTTTGGTCTCGGGAGCCAGGGGCAGCTCGACCGAAGTTGGAATCCGTTCGCGCAGGAGCGTGCGGCCTTCGATCTCTCTCCTGATGGATTCAATGGTGATTTGGGCGCGCGGGAAGAAGCGGCCCGTCAAAGTCTTGTCTTCGCGCATCAGCCCGAGCAGCAGATGTTCCGGCTCGATTGCGGGCGCGCCGAATTGCGACGCCTCGTACCGCGCAAAGAAAATTACCCGTCGCGCTTTTTCAGTGTAGCGTTCGAACATTCGCTTAACAGACTGTCTGTGATTGCCGGCCTTATTACTGAAACCTCGAGCCCGGGCATTATAGCGCAATGCGCAAGAGGCAAGAAGCCTAATCCCTCAAATGCCGCGCGCGCGAGCAGCATTCTATCCGACTTGCGAGAAAGAGAGTGAAAAAGTTGTCAAGATAAATCCTGGTTCATAGGAACCAACGGGCTACTGGAAAAACTGGAGTACGATCTACGAGACTACACTAAGCAACACTAAGAAGCTTCTATTTCGGAGTTGTTTCGTGGATCGCTCATGCGGCTCATGGCCGGGGGTTACCACCTCTTTCAGCAGCTTTGAAGAGAACCAACTCCAGAACGGTCGGGCGGCGCTGCTTCATCGAAACGACGGGCGCCATGGAAGCACAGGACTCGCCAACCTGCATGTTTTCTGGAAGCAGAGACTCTGATTTCAAACCAACGGCATCCGCTCACCGCGATCCGTCATAACGCTTCCTGCGCCGTTAATCTGACCGAGAGCATCCGTCAAGCTGATTAGTCTCACTGCCAGACCAAACTTGGGCTAACTCTACTAATCCCTTTCTTTCAAACACTTCTTTGCAAGCTGGACGCTGGCACGGGTCTCGCTCTAGGGGATGCTGGCCGTGGAGTGTCTCTACGAGCGATGAAATTTTATAAGAGATGGAAAATCAAATAATGAAACGAACCCCCGTCGTCAAGTGGATTAGCACAGCAGCCGTTCTGGTTTCGATGTTTGCCGGCCTGACTTTCAGCCAGCGCACGAACGCCCAGTACGATGAAAAAAATACCCAGAGCCAAACCCGCAATTCCTCTTCTGATAACCAGTACCCAACCCTTTCAAAGTACGCAACCGACCTTACCCTGCTGGCTCTGAGCGGCAAGCTCGAGCCGGTCCGTGGTCACGAAGGCAGCGTGGCCAGCGTGATCGACAGCCTGTCCTCGACGACGAAGGCGCCTCTGGTGCTGGGCGAATCCGATCTTGATCGCGATGCCGTCGCTCGGGGCGTGGCTTCCAGAATCGCGAACGGCGATGTGCCGGAGACTCTGCGCCACAAGCGAGTGTTCAGGCTAAGTCTGGAAGCGCTGGCCAAAGGCGCGCGCACCAGCGAGGAATTCGAAGGCCGGGTCCAGTCTGTATTTGCCGAAGCGGAGCAGGCGCAGGGACAGGTAATTCTTTTCGTCGATCAGATGCAGCAGTATGCGGGCGCCCGTGCGACTAACCGGGCATCTGTGACAGTGCAGGCTGCGATCGCAGCGAATCACTTCAAAGTTATTGCCGGCGCGACCCCAGCGGCTTATGCCAACTACATCGCGGCGGATGAAAGCCTCGCCAAACTTTTCGATTCGATCTCGATCGACGGTGCAAGTGAAAGCGGCGCGGACTCGACTGTGGCCAGGGACAAGCGCAAGAGTCCTATTAATGAAGAGTTTGAAGGCGACAAGATTTCTGCGGACATGCGCGAGCTGATGAAGAGCGCCGGTCCGAATGGCCGCGTCACGGCCATCCTGCAGGTTGATGATGTGCACAGCGTTGAAGTCAGCTCGCTGCTCAAGCACTACGGCGTCAACGTCGATTCGCGCATGGCCAGGTTGGGCGCGATGAAAGTGGAACTACCGGTCGCGGCGATCGAAGCGTTGGCGCAAAGCGGCGCTGCTAATTACATTTCGCCGGACGTTAAGCTCGAATCCTTCGGACATGTTACGGCTACTACGGGCACGGACCTGATCCGCACGCAGTCATGCGGCTTGCTGTGCACCAACACTTACGATGGTTCCGGCATCGGCATCGCGGTGCTTGATTCAGGCGTAGACACTGCGCACGCGGCATTTGGCGGCACTGGCCTGCTGGCCGGCGCTCGGGTTGTCTACAGCCAGGACTTCACAACCGAAGCCAACAACACCACCGACCCATACGGGCACGGCACCCACGTCGCGGCGTCGGCAGGCGGCGTCAGCACAGCCAGCGGCAATGCCTATCAGGGCATTGCTTACAACGCCAACATCATCAGTCTGCGCGTACTGAACTCGCAGGGTACCGGCACGACAGCAGCGTTGTTGAGTGCAATGAACTGGATGATCAGTCCGGTTGACCCGACTAAAGCGGTTAGCTCAACCAATCCCCTGAATAAAGACAAGTACAAAATCCGCGTCGCCAACATGAGTCTGGGGGCGGCCGCGAATAGTTCTTACAAAAATGACCCCATCTGCCGCGCCGCGCGCGCGCTGGTGGACGCGGGAATAGTCGTAGTGGTTGCCGCCGGTAACAATGGCAAGGACGCCAACGGCAGAAAGATCTATGGCCAGATTCACGCGCCCGGTAACGAGCCTTCGGTAATCACGGTCGGCGCGGCCAACACCTTCGGCACTGATGCCCGCAATGATGACGGCGTCGCGACCTACAGCTCGCGTGGACCGACGCGCAGTTATTCGACGGACTCAAAAGGCGTCAAGCACTATGACAACTTGATCAAACCTGATCTGGTAGCGCCGGGCAACAAACTGATCTTTGCGGAATCGGATACAGGCGGAAGCGACGGGCTGTTGCTCGGCATCGGCGCCAGCGCCAGCGCCAACAATCTCTTGATTGCACAGCATCCGGAACTCGACTCCGGTGTCACCAGCGACGCCAATAAGCGCTTGATGTGGCTTAGCGGCACTTCCATGGCCACGCCGGTCGTGGCCGGATCAGCCGCGCTCTTGCTTCAGGCCAATCCAAAGCTCACACCAAACATGGTCAAGATGATCCTGATGTATACAGCCGGACCGCTGAAGGGCTTCAACATGCTGGAGCAGGGCACCGGCGAGCTGAACGTCGAAGGCGCCATGCGTTTGGCCAAGCTGGTCCGTGCCGATTTGACGTCCACCACGCCAAAGGACAGTCCTTTGCTGACGACCAAAACAGCGCCTGATCCGCACACGACCATCGCGGGAAAAACCTTCACCTGGTCCCAGGGCATTTTCTTCAGGCATCAATACGCAACCGGTACCAGCCTAATCACGAAGTACCAAACCTACTATGCCCAGGGCGTTGTCCTCGGTGACGGAGTGGTGCTTGGCAACGGTGTAGTACTTGGCGACGGTGTCGTTCTGGGTGATGGGGTCGTGCTCGGCGATGGGGTTGTGCTGGGCGACGATATCTTTACCAGCGCCGGCGTCGTGCTGGGTGACGGCACGATGTTTTGTAATGGCGTCGTCCTCGGCGACGGGGTTGTACTCGGCGACGGTGTCGTGCTGGGTGACGGAGTTGTACTGGGCGATGGAGTAGTGCTCGGCGACGGCGTTGTCCTCGGTGACGTGCAGGCGATGGCGCTGCTCGCAATGATTTATGGCGATCCTGGAACGACAATGCCGGTGCTTCGCTAGACCGATGCTTTCCTTACTAACTGAATCCGAAACCTGCGGAGAGGAGCAACCGATGGCAGTCACACTCATGCGGCACGAATCCCAAGCAAGATCGCTTGACGTGTTTGCGCGTGACGAACCTTGCGTTATCGGTGAACTGAACGCGGCCGACGAGCCTGAAGTATTTGATTTTCTGTCGGCGCGTACGATTCATACGGTGTTCATGGCCAGCCTGATCCGCGACAACGGATTAGTGAGTCCCCGTAACCGCGGATCGTTTTACGCCTGTCGCGATCGTTACGGCCGCATGGAGGGAGTGGCCCTCCTGGGACACGCCACGGTGATCGAAACCTGCTCGGACAATTCGCTGGCCTTGTTTGCACGTCTGGCTCGCAATTGCCTGAACGCCCAATTGATCAGAGGCGAGCAGGAAACGATCGATAACTTTTGGAGACATTACGCCAACAGCGGCCAGGAGCCCCGCTTGATCTGTCGCGAGTTGCTCCTTGAACAGAAGACGACCGTAGAAAGCGAAGCGGTGGCTGACCTGCGGCCGGCCACGCTCAAGGATCTGGATAAAGTCCTGGCAGTTAATGCTTCGATGGCGTTACAGGAAGGCGGCGCCAACCCACAGCAAAATGATCCGGGAGGCTTTCGCTCCCGCACTGCTCGCCGTATCGAGCAGGGCCGGATCTGGGTTTGGGTGGAGGACGACAGATTGATGTTCAAAGCGGACGTCGTCGCCGCGACACCCCAGGTTACTTATCTGGAAGGCGTGCATGTCCACGCGGAGGAGCGGCGCAAGGGTTACGGTCTGCGTTGCCTGAACAGCTTGTCGACGATCCTACTGGAACGCAGCGAGTCGATTTGTCTGACGATCAACGAGAAGAACCAGACCGCGTTGAAATTTTACGAAAAAGCCGGCTATCAATTTCATAGCCACTACGAAACCATCTATCTGCGCTAGGCACGCTTTGCCAGGAACATTGTGGAAACCACACTTCAATTAACCGGCCGCCAGAGATTCAAAGATCCCTACAAATGGCTGATCGTAGGCTTGGGTGCCGTCGCGCTCGGTCTTTCGGCGTCCTTGCTGCCGAGGCCGCGATTCGATCTGCGATTCACGCTGCTGGCCGCGGTGATGATGCTGGTCAGTTCCCGCTTCTCGGTGCAAATTCCGCGCGTCAATACGAGCATCACAGTCTCAGACGCTTTCATCTTTTTAGTCCTGCTGTTATACGGCGGCTTGGCGGGCATCATGCTGGCCGGAGTAGAAGGACTCGTCTCAGGTCTGCATGTCGGCAAAGGTTTGCGGACCAGCAAGAAGATCCTGATAGTCTCCTTCAATTCGGCGATGATGCTTTGCTCGACCTCACTCACCGTTCTGGTGGTGCAGCTCTTCTTCGGGCCGATAGCCGACGTCAGATTCCAGGACTTGTCGAATTTCATCGCTGCGGTCGGCGCGATGGCGTTGGTCCAGTACTTCTCGAACACCGGCATCAGCACGATCGGCCTGGCGTGCAAGACGGGTGAAACAATCTGGCGCACCTGGCAGTCGCATTACCTGTGGACCTCGATCACCTATCTTGCCGGCGCCGCAGTGGCGTCAATCAGCGCCAACTCTTTCGATAAAGCCGGCCTGACGATTCTGATGATCGGGACGCCCGTCATCTTCATTATCTATTTCACCTATAACAAATATCTGAACGAGATTAAGGCGACCTCAGCGCAGGCCGAGCAGTCCGAGCGCGAACGCGCCGAAGCAGAAAGGGCTCGTGCTGAAGCTGAACGCGAACGCGCCGAGCAGGCCGAGCGTCACGTCGAAGAGTTGAGCCGGCACATTGCCGAACAGGAACGAATCAGCGTCCAGTTGCAGGAGAGCAAGGACCACTTTCGTCACGCTGCTTTTCACGACGCGCTGACTAACCTGCCCAATCGCGCCCTCCTGGCTGAGAATCTTAAATTCGTAATCGAACGCGCCCGGCAGCACGAAGATTATCAGTTCGCGGTGTTGTTCCTGGATCTGGATCGCTTTAAGAACGTCAACGATAGTCTGGGCCACTCGATCGGCGATCAACTGCTGATCACCATGGCGCGCCGTCTGGAAAGCTGCATTCGCGAAGTCGATATGGTAGCTCGTCTGGGCGGCGATGAATTTGCGATCCTGCTCGACGGGATTCCCAACCAGGCCGAAGCGACCAACATGGCTAAGCGGATTCAGGAGAAACTGCAATCGCCTTTCAATCTGAGTGGGCACGAGGTCTTTACCACGACCAGCATCGGCATAGCGGTGAGTTCAACCGGCTATGATCATCCTGAGAACATGTTGCGCGATGCCGACACCGCGATGTACCGCGCCAAAGCCCAGGGCAAAGCCTGTTACGAAGTATTCGATAAAGGCATGCACACGCACGCGGTCTATCTGCTGCAAATGGAGAACGACCTGCGCCGCGCGATCGATCGCGAAGAGCTGCGTGTTTATTATCAGCCGATCGTTGCGCTCGACAACGGACAACTGGCCGGCTTTGAAGCACTGATTCGCTGGCAGCATCCTGAGCGCGGATTCATCAATCCTTCCGACTTCATCCCGCTCGCCGAAGACACCGGCCTGATCGTACCGCTGGGCCTTTGGATTTTGAAGCGAGCCTGCCAACAACTTTCCAAGTGGCAGTGGCAAGCTCCGGCCAATCGATCGCTGTTCATGAGCGTCAACCTTTCCGGCAAGCAGGTAGCGGTGCCCAGCCTCGTTAGCGATATCCGCGAGATCCTGGAAGAGACGCACATCGATGCGAAGCATTTGAAACTCGAGATTACCGAGAGCGCGGTGATGGAGAATGCCGAGATGGCCGCGCGCCTGCTGAAGCGCTTGAAAGACCTGGGCGTGCAACTGAGCATCGACGACTTTGGCACGGGCTATTCGTCGTTGAGCTATCTGCACCGCTTCCCGGTCAACACTCTAAAAATCGATCGCTCGTTCGTGGGACGTATCGGCGAAGCCGCCGAGAACATCGAGATCGTCCGCACCGTAATTTCGCTGGCCGAAAACATGGGTATGGAAGTCGTGGCGGAAGGCGTCGAGACGCTAAGTCAATTAACCCAGTTGCGCAAACTGAAGTGCCAGTACGGACAGGGCTACCTGTTCTCGCGGCCGGTGGATGCCGCATCGGTATCAGAGTGGATTTCGAAGAAGCCGCATTGGCAAGAGAGCCTGTTCCCCAGCACCACCAGCGATTTCTTTATTGCGGTTCCGCCCGTGGCTGTTCCCGCGGTGGCGTAGGGGTAATTGGCTTGAGTGAAGCTCTAGCCCAGTCGTTTGAGCTTCAACCCAGGAAGGCTCAGTGATAATTCGCGCGATAAGAACAATACCGGCAAGCTTAGGGTGCGGCGCTAAGCAGGAATACATCATATGCCCAGCGTCCGAGATCACGATGATTTGTGCCGTAAACTTTGGCCCGATATCTGAACTGATTTCCATAACGATCACTGTGACGCGATTCTTTGTAATCAAGCGAAACAGATTCAATCCCAAACTCTGACAGCGCGTGCAATTCGGCTGGCTCAGAGATGCCGTTTTGATTCGCGTCCTGCCACAAACGAAGGTGCGAAAATACGGCATCGTTTCGGTCGATATTGCCATCTGCATTGCCGCCATTTTCGGGCTTGTCATATTCTGCCAAGGCGCGAAAACCATTTCGTTCGACGTCAGCAGGTGGTTCAGATTGGAAAGTGAAGTTGCCGAACAATTCTTTACCTGTGTCGATCGTGTTGTTGCGGTTGCGATCAAGCACTAGCCAGGCAGAGCCGGAACCCGGCGCGGTCCATGATAGCCGGTCAATCGTTCCGTTGGCATTCAAATCGAATTGGACGCCATGACTTACATCGGTCATGTCGTATCGGTTGCCGGTGACGTCAATGACGATTGGAGAGCCACCGCACCAGTCACATCCAGTGCACACACAGTAATGGTTGTCGTAATCTCCATCATACTGGTAACACTTGTTGATGAAGGTCGTACTTCGCCCGCATGATCCGCCAAAGACGCTCAAGCCGCTATAGCATCCGCTATAAGAGTAGTTGCCCCAATCAGCACCTCCGCCGCACATCCCGATCGCCGGACTGCTACCGCACGTGCTATTTGTAAAATTCCAATACCCGTTAGCAACATCGCATTGAACTGGAGTGGATGGCGTGGTCTGACAATTACTGTTGCTAAAGTTCCAGAAGTAGCCGTTGTGTTCGCAACCACCTTGACCGCAGCACATACCAAAACCGTTACTGGTAGTGCCGGGCGGGCAACTGCCGTCCCATCCAGGTGTAGTGCAACTAATGTCTCCCATAGGCTCGCAACTGCATGAGACATCGCTCCAGATGTAATCCTCTTGGCAATCGGTAGGATTGCACAATAAGCAGTAAAGTCCAGCCACAACCGCCACGTCACATAGAGTAGGCATACTCCGGTTATCGCTGTAAGGATCATTCGAAGTAGTTTCGTTAACAAAGCCAGCCATTACAGATGAACCGGGCGAAAGGATGAGCATGTTGGAATTATGGGCCAAACCAAAACTGTGCCCAATCTCGTGGCTTGAGATGTAAGAAAACAATCCAATATTTACGCTGTAAGATAGGAAGCTCGGACTTATGTTCTGTGGAGCGACCATGACTTTTGCTGCTACAACCCGATCTTGATCATAGGTGAACAATGTTCCGGTTCCCAGGGGACAAGAAGAGCAGTTCATATTTACAATATAGACATTCCACGGCGGCACACGATATGTATTCGCATAAACTTCTGGGCCAAAAAGTGTATTTTCACCCCCTACGAATTCAATTAACGAACAGTCTGCGAAACCCCAGATGTTCCAGTTAAATACGCCGTGTGCCAATTGCTCAGTAACCGTCGGATTGTAGACATCATCAATGGACAAATGAACGGCGTGAGGGCCTGGCTGCCAACTTTCGGAAAACGTATAGGGGGGGGGATTTATGAGAGGAAAACTACAAGCCTGAGAAGAACCGTAGGATAGAAGGACGATGATGATCGAGGTGAGCAAACACTTTGGTGCAAGTCTCATAACATGAGCCCCCACTTTGTAGATTTAGCTCTGTTTCTTCTTTTCGGAGACGACTGTCCGGACAGTATCTAGAAAAGTCGCTTCATCCAGCCCGTTGTAGTGCGTGAACTGTCCCGGAGCATCCAGGGCGGTGACGCCTAAAGATCCGAGTTCGTAGGCGGTGATTATTTCAAAGTCTTGGCTGTCAGGTATTGCTTTCAGGAAAAACAAATAGCGCTTTGCAACAGTTGGCATGTTCTGGCCAACAATATGAAAAAGACTCTCTTCGCCGGTACCATAACGGACAACTCCTCCCATGCGACTTAGGTCGATCACCTTGCCTTTAGTAACGGAATCTTTGTCGGTGCTCAGAACTTCCTCAATTTTAGCCGACAACTCTGTGTACACGCCGGTCTTGTCATTCGAGAGAAACGCGCCGCCGCTTAGGGTCTTTCCAATTACTACTGCATTGCTTTGGGCTACCGGCAAAGCTGGAAGATTCAAGTCCCATTCACTCACAAGGCCCGAAGAATAATGTGTTGGCTCCTTACTAAGGTAGCCGTTATCGTAATGCTTACCTTTATTGCGTCGTTTGGATCTTTCAGCGGGATCCGTGGGTTCAGGAGCGTCGTAGTCAATTTTTGGAAAGCGTTTCTTAATGTCTTCCAGGCTCGATGGCCGCCCGTTCTGTTCTCTAGCGCGCTGAAAACCGTTTGGGGGTGAAAGCAACGTAGCTTTATTGAGCGTTGCCCTTCTGGAATTCGACCGCGCCCCCGAGACCACTATCAAACAGACGATTCCGCAGCCTAGCACTAAGATAAGTGCTAGTTTTTTATTACGTCCCATAAGGTCCTCCAAGCCAGGCAAGACCAGGCATCAAACTGGAATTCTGATTGTTAGATTGGCTCACCACCTAGGACACTGCTAACGTGAGCGGCAGGGAACCAGTTGAGCGCAATTCTATGCTCAGTAGCAGCTATGTCAAGAGTTTTTTTAGTTTTTTTTAAGTCAGGCGCCGCAGTTAACGAGGGTGAGCGCTCGGAACTAACAGATTCGAACAGACCGCAACTTAAATCACCCCGAATTAAAACATCTCTGCACTTCCTCAGGCCGGTTCGCCGGCAACAAATTTTCCAGATGAGGTTGATCTGTCGCCGACGGATCGTCGAGAGGTCGCACTTCGAAAACGGTGGGCGCGACGTTGCGAAAGTGAAAGCGCTTTTCGATCTTTGCCAGCTCTTCAATTTCAGTAAGATGCCACGCGCAGGGCTGCCACCAGCGCGGATCGGTATCGAGAAAAACGCGCCGGCCGGATTTCAAATAGTATTCAATAGTCTGGTCCAATTTTCCCTGCGGCCAGCCGGCGCCGACGCCGATCGCGTCCCATTCGCCCGCGCCAATCCCGCGCCAGTAATTCACCGCGATCGTCTGCGAACCGGCAATCACGACCGCGTTGCGCGGCATCAGCTTGAGCCGCTCGTCGTAAGTCTTGGCGAGCGCGAGACGGTTGAAGTACTCGCTGCCCGCCGGCCGAATCAGCAGACCCATCAAACCCGCCACCAAAGCTATGCCCACCACGGCAGTCACGAAACCGCGTCGTTCGCTGCCTAATCTTGCAGCCTGAGATCTGATAAAATAGTCCCCTACCAAAGGCGCCAGCGCCGGCAAGCCCGTCAGGAAGTACCGCCAGTTAATTGTCGTGCTGTAGTTAAAGAACAGCATCGCGGTCGCAGCCAAACCGATCGCGGCCGCGGTCAAGGTCAGCGTCAATCCGCGAGCGCGCCATTCTTTCCAAGCGGCGATCGGCAGGGCGACAAAGATCAGCGGCGCGGCCAGAAAAAAGTAGATAAAGAAAGGACGCAGGTTGCCGATGACGACGGGGTGCCGCGCTGATTCGCTTTTCATCGACGAAAGCCAGACGTGCCAATGCTCACGATACAGCGGATCCGAGGCAAACCAGATCGCGAAGATGCCAAAGGCACAAAGAAAAAATACAATCAACGACGCGCCGACTACGGCCAAGCTGCGGCGGTTCAGTTTCCAACCGCCGATAAAAGGTGCAATCACCAGCCAGGGAAGATAGAGCCCCACCGTCTCTCGCAGATTCACACCGAGGCCGAGCAGCGCGGCCCCCGCGAGAATCAACCACACTCGTCGCTGCTGTACTCCCCGAAGATGAATCACTAATGCCGAAGCCGACAACAGCACGGAAGGCACATCGGTCATCACCTGGCCGCCGTAGATCACCAGCATCGGCGACAAGGCAACCAACAGCGCCGCGACGGTGGCCGAACGAATTGAGCCAGTGAGATCGCGCGCCAAAATCCAACACGCAATTACCGCCAGCGGAGTCTGGGCTACGACTGCGTATTTGAAAAGCAGGTAAGCCTGCTCCGGTTGGACACCGAAGATCGCGTGAGCCAAACCATATAAGCCATGATTAAAAAGAGTGAAGAGCGAACGCCCCAGGGCCATTGATGAAGGTTCGCCGCGTAAAGAAAAAACGGTGTAGTCGAGTCCGTCCCAATCGCCGATGAATGGATTCAGATAAATGAGCGTCAGGACGAGGGCGACCAATGCCGGCGCCAACCAGAAAGGCCACGTGCGTAGAAAAGTTTTTTCTGAAGGGAGGTTTACGGCTCTCGCTAAACGCGCGCCGGGAGCTTCAGTGGCGGGGACTGCTTCCATATGCATTCTTCAGAGCGGCAAAAGATCTGTAGCCCACGGCGTTAGTGGGTATTAGTTGGGTTCAACAATATAGCCGCAGAGCCGCGAGACTTCGCAATGACATCACACGAAAGGTTTCGCCCCTAGCCGGGGCTGGTTTGCCTGGCATCCTGGCCCCATGGCTCACGCCATGGGTTGCAGATCTTTTGCCGCTCCGCGGCTAAGTCGCCCAAGTTCAGTTGACGGGAGCGATTGGCTCAGGACGCTTCACCATCTTCAGCCGCGTGCCGCGTTCGCTGTACTCGACCTCGTCCATGATGTTGTAGATCAGCAGCACGCCGCGCCCGTTGGATTTGAAAAGATTCGCCGGGTCGCGCGGATCCGGAATCGAGCGCACATCAAAACCATCGCCTTCATCTTCGATGGTGAAGATTGCTTCGTGGGCGGACAACTCGGCGGTGACGCGCAGCAGCTTGGTCGGATCGTTTCGATTGCCGTGCTTCACCGCGTTCACGAAGGCTTCATCCAGGGCGACGAATAAATTCGACTGCTCCAGTTTGATCAAGCCGAGCCTGGCTACCCGGTCCAACAGGTACTCGAGCACGGCGTTCATCAGCGTGAGATCGCTGGGCAGCTCCAAATCGATCTTCTCCCGCACGGCTTTCTGATCGGGGTCGATGCGCTGCAGCTTGAACAGGAGGGTCTTCTCGATAATGTCGTGCAGTTCAGCAATGGTGCGCCGCGCTTGCAGGCTGGTCACGCCCATCTTGAACGAACGCACGCTGTCAGTTCCAGTGCCAGAATCGTGATCGATCAGATCGCTGACCAGCAAATCGAACTGCGGCAGATCGGGACGAGCCAGCGCCCGGTCTCGCTCGCGTTCCAGGGTCACTTCGTGGCCGAGCTGACTCAGCTCGGGGGCTAAACCCGCACGAATATCGTCATCGCTCTCAACGATGAGGACCCGGCACTTATCGGAACTGCTTTGGCTCATCTGGTCGAAATTTTCGGGCGGGAGAGATTACCGAAGGCCTTCCCTACTTTGGAATACGAAAGGTTCGCCGATCACGTTGCAGAATATATCAGAGGAAGTGGGACGTGACGAGCAAAGGAAGTTCGGAGTGCCGCCTTCAGGCGGAGATTTTCCAGTACCGCCGGTATTCAGCCTGAAGGCGGCACTCCAAACATGACGCAGTCGGCGCACTCCAAATATTCACCAGTCATGCGATACACTCACCTCTCTATGAGTGGCACAGACTTCAGTCTGTGATTTTCCCTAACGCATCACCGACTGAAGTCTGCGCCACTCTCAAACGCTGCCGCTGATGAATAAATCCAACCTGCAAATAAATCTCGAGTACGTGTTAGCGCGTTCGCTTTTGGTCATCTTCGGCTGGCTGCCACTCCGGTTGGCCCTATCTGTGGGATCGCGGATGGGCAGCGGCGCCTACTATTTTTCCAGTCGCCTGCGTCGCACCGGCCGGCGAAATTTAGAGTTGGCCTTTCCTGAGTTAAAAACCGAGGAGCGCCGGCGTTTGCTGCGCGGATGTTTCGCAAGTCTGGGTCGTCTGCTCGGCGTCTTTAGTCAGTTTGCCACCGCCAACCCTGAGACTTTGCAAACCTTGATTGAGTGCGAAGGGCTCGAACACATCGAGGCAGCGCGGGCAAGCGGCCGCGGCGTCATTCTATTCACGGGACATGTCGGGGCGTGGGAACTTACGAGTTTTGCGCTCTCGCTATTCGGCCATCCTTTAAGTTTTTTGGTGCGCCGGATCGATAATCCGAAGATTGAAAAGTTGGTAGACCGGCGGCGCGAACGACTCGGCAATCGCACTATCGATAAGCGCTCAGCCGCACGCGAGATGCTCCAGACTCTTCAGGGCGGCGGGACCCTGGGAATTCTGGTTGATCTCAATACTTTGGATCGCGAAGGTATCTTTGTCGATTTCTTTGGCGTCGCGGCGTCGACCACGTTCATGTTGGCCAAACTCGCTTTGCGGACTGACGCCGCGGTGCTGCCCGTGTTTGCTCCCTGGGATTCGAAGCGCCGGCGCTTTCTGCTGAAGATAGACGAACCACTGTCAGTCGAACGGACGGGCAACGATGAAGACGATGTACGGCGTCTGACTCAACTGTTTACCAACGTCGTCGAGAAGTACGTGCGGCGTTATCCTGATCAGTGGCTCTGGATTCACCGCCGTTGGAAAACCCGGCCGCCGGGCGAACCAGGTTTGTATGACTGATCGGGTACGGAACCGGCAGCGGTAGCGACCGGCTCTCAAATTCGATCGGATCCTTCTGAGTAGATCACCCGCTTGCTACCGCCAGCGGTTCCGTATCGATGAGCGCATCAACCCAAACATCAGCCGATGCTGCCATAGGGCAGTCCCCCAACATAGCTCGCGCATATTCCTTCGCGGCCCTCTCAAACTACTCGTTTACTGATCGCCTGTTGATTCGGGCTGCCGATCTGGTGTTCTTTACTCTCATAAAAATGATCGGCCGCACCGTTAAGTTCGAGATTCAGGGTTGGGAGCAATGGGAGGCTGCCTCGAGCGAAGGCAAGCTGCCGATTTACACGTTCTGGCACAATCGAGTTTTTCTCTCGACTTATTTCTGGCGCCGCCGCCGCATCGTGGTGATGACCTCGCAAAGTTTTGACGGCGAGTTCATCGCGCGCTTCATTCAAAGGTTCGGCTATGGCGCGGCGCGCGGTTCGTCCACGCGCGGGGCGACCGGCGCGGTGGTCCGGATGGTGCGTCTGATGCGCGCCGGCTGTCCCACCGCATTTACGATTGACGGTCCCAAAGGCCCTCGTTACGTGGCCAAGATGGGTTCGGTGCTGCTGGCCAAGAAGACCGGGAATCCAATCCTGCCTTTCACGATCAGCGCCGATAAATTCTGGGAAGCCAGGAAAAGCTGGGACCGCTTCCAGGTGCCCAGGCCATTCACGCGCGCGCTCGTGGAAATTGCGGCGCCGATCTATGTGCGGCCGGATGCGGATGACACGGAACTCAACGCCAAACGCGACGAGCTTCAACGCGCGTTGGACGAGCTCAATAAGCGTGGGAAAGCTTGGCGAGCCCGGGCGGGGTACGACAAGCTTGAACGGTAAACAGAAGGTAGTCGGGGTTCGCGGAGGACGGCTTTCACCCCGAAGGGGTGAGATATTTATAGAATGCCGGTAATCCCCTTCAGCTCCGTTCGAACGGAGCTAGGCTAAAGTAAGCTTCGGGTCTCTAAACGTTTCACTCCTCACGGAGTGAACGTGTCCTCAATTTACGTTTTCGCCAATAACGATCTACTATCTCTTTGTCAAAACCCCATAGCATTCTAATCACGATTTAAGATTCACGGTTTTCGGTTCACGGAGGTCCGATGATTAACCAGGAACGCATCAAGAATCTGCTGCTCGAGTTGGTCCAGATCGACAGCCACTCGCGCAAGGAACGCGACATCGCAGAGCGCATCAAAAAGTACTGCGAAGAGATGGGTGCGCAAGTCGAAATCGATAATGCCGGAGAGGCGGTCGGCGGCAACAGCGGCAACGTCATCGCGCGTTTTCCCGGCACGATTCCGGGCGCCGAGTCGATCATGATGAGCGCGCACATGGACACAGTCGTGCCCGGCGAAGGCGTCAAACCAATTGTTGATGGCGACATAATCCGCACTGACGGCACCACCGTTCTGGGCGGCGATGACAAGTCCGGTTGCGCCGTGATCATCGAAGTGATTCGCTGCCTGCAAGAGCAGAGCATTCCCCACGCGCCCATCGAAGCCATCTTTTCAATCTGCGAAGAAGTCGGCCTGCTGGGCGCCAAGAACGTCGATGTCTCAAAGATCAAAGCTAAGTACGGCATCGTTTTCGATTCCGACGATCCGGGTTTTCTCTTTACCAAAGGTCCTTCGTCGAACCACATGGAATATCGGATTCATGGACTCGAGTCGCATGCGGGCGTGGCGCCTGAAGAAGGAATCTCAGCGATCAAGATTGCATCTGAAGCTATCGCCGTGATGAAGCTCGGCCGCATCGATTCTGAAACGACCGCGAACATTGGCGAGATCCACGGCGGCATGGCCACCAATATCATTCCCAACCTGGTCGTGCTGAAAGGCGAAGCCCGTTCGCATAGCGAAGACAAGCTGGAAGCTCAAACACAGCACATGACCAAGTGCCTGGAAGACGCCGCCGCTAAATATGAAGTGACCGTTGAAGGCAAGACCACCAAAGCCTCGGTCGAATCGCACATTGAGCGGGACTACTCTTCGATGGACGTGCCGGACAGTTCGCACGTGGTCCAACTGGTGCTCAAGGCCGCGCAGCGTATGGGCCTCGACGTCAAGACGATGGCTTCAGGCGGCGGCTGTGACGCGAATGTCTTCAATCGCCGTGGGATCGAATGCGCCAACCTCGGCACCGGCATGCGCGCGATCCACACTGTTAAGGAATGGCTCGACGTGAAGGACATGTACGCGGCGGCGGACATGACGCTTGAGATCATGAAGCTGAATGGTGAGCTGGCGGCGAAGTAGTGAAAGCGCAGGCATCTTGCCGGCATCTTCCACCACCAGCGAAAAGGGCGAGCAGGATGCTCGCGAACCGCCGACAAGGATGTCGGCGCTCCAACCGACACATGCCAACTCGCTGGACTCACATCACAATCAACGCAAGCGATCTCGACGCTTCGGTCGACTTTTACACTACGTTCTGTGGCCTCTCGATCGTGCGCGATCGCCGGCTCGAAGGGCGGCACAACGTCTGGCTCGGACCGATCACTAAGCCGGGAGAAGATCCAGTCTTCGTCCTGGTTATCGTTCAGGATGAAGTGAAAGCCCGTCTGGATCACTTCGGCTTCCAATGTGACAGCCGGGAAGAAGTCGATCGCATTGCCGAGCAGGCGCGCCAACAAAACATTCTGGTTGAGCCACCGGTGGACGTAGGCGGTGTCGTGGGATACTTTGCGATGGTGCGCGATCCCGATGGACACATTGTGGAGTTCACTTTCGGGCAGCCATTGAAAGGCTTGTAAGGATCGATGAGTGAAACAGAGCCTCAGGTTATTGCCATTGCCGGACCGAACGGAGCGGGTAAAACCACGCTGGCGCCTTTTCTTCTGCGTGATAAATTGGGCGTTCTCGAATACGTCAATGCCGATCCAATCGCCCACGGGCTTTCGGGTTTCGATCCGGGCAGCGTGGCATTGCAAGCAGGACGGGTGATGTTGAATCGATTGCATGAACTTGCGGCGCAACGAAAGACTTTCGCGTTCGAGACTACTCTCGCGGCGAAGCATTACGCCGGATGGATTAAGAAGTTGCGCAACGAAGGCTATGCCTTTCAAATGATGTTTCTTTGGTTGCAAAGTCCGGAGCTTGCGGTGCAGCGAGTTCGAGAACGCGTAAATACTGGTGGGCATGACGTAGCCGAACAGATTATTCGCAGACGACATGCTGCCGGGCTGAGAAACTTCGCGAGGCTATACCAGCCGTTGGCGAACACTCGGGCCGTGTACGATACTTCCACCTCGTCAAGTGCGATAATGATCGCTCAAGGTGGAGCTGGCCAGGCTCCGAACATTATTCACACTGACCTCTGGAAGCGATTTCAAGGGATGTCTAAATGAGTACTGAGATTAAATTGACCCAGCGTCTGTTCCTCGACCATGGCAAGGACATCGAGAGAGTCCTGCAACGCGCTGTCAATCATGCCCTGCTAATGCACAAACGTCTCGGCAATCCCATCGCGACATGGAAAGATGGTAGAGTCGTCATCGTCCCGCCCGAAGAAATCGTAATTCCAACGGATGTCACAGAACCAACGAATAATCTACCCAGCCATCGCGCCGGCCACGTGGCCTTCATCGGTCGACCGAATGCCGGCAAGTCTACCCTGCTCAATCGGCTGGTGGGCGAAAAGATCGCGGCTGTTTCGAACAAGCCGCAAACGACTCGCTTCAAAATTCTGGGTATCGTCACGCGGCCCGAAGGACAGATAGTCCTCGTCGATACGCCGGGCGTACATAAGCCCGGGTATGAACTCAATCGCCGCATGATGACCGCGGTGCACGATGCTCTCATGGGCGTCGATCTGGTTTGCCTGATGCGCGACGCTTCGGCTGCCACCGGCAATGGCGATCGGTTCGTGTTGGATCTCGTCAAGCAATCAGAAAAGCCGGCGCTGCTCCTCCTTAACAAGACCGACAAGCTCAAAGACAAGTCACAACTCCTGCCGCTGATCGAGTGGTATCAGAGCGAGCACGAATGGCAATCGGTAGTACCCATCTCGGCTTTGAAGGGCGATCAGATCGAGCGGTTGCTGGCTGAGATGACGCAGTATCTCCCCGAAGGCCCACCGATCTATTCGGAGGATGAGTTCACCGACCAGCCGATGCGAGCGCTGGCTTCAGAAATCGTGCGCGAGAAAATCCTCGAGACCACGGGCGAAGAAATTCCTTATGTGACCGCGGTAGTGACCGAACGCTTTGAAGAAGTGCGCGAAGACTTTGTGCGCATCTACTGCACGATTTTCGTCGAGCGAGGTTCGCAGAAGAAAATAATTATTGGTCACGGGGCCCAGCGCCTGAAAGAAATCGGCATTCGGGCGCGCCACGATATAGAAAACCTGCTTGGCCATCGCTGTCACCTCGAGCTGTTCGTCAAGGTTGAAAAAGATTGGCGCGAACGCGCGCACCTGCTGGATGAAATGGGAATCAAGTGAACACTGCCGCGAAAAGTTGGTACGCCGTCGATGCGATAGTAGTTCGCGCGGCGTGCGAAGCGATTGAGTACGGCCTGATGGAAGCCGGCGCCCAGGGAACCGAAACGAACGAAAGCGGCGCGAACGCCACGGTAACCGGCTATTTCAACGCAAGCCCTCAAATCGAAATCATCCGATCACAGCTAATCGACGCGCTGCGAATTTACGATCTTGGAGCGGCTTCCTTGATCGATCTATCGACTCGTGAAGTTCCCGATCGCGATTGGCTGGCGGAATGGAAGAGAGACTGGCAGCCAGTCGAGGTCGGCCGTTTCATCGTCGCGCCACCCTGGAGCGACGTTACAGTGCCAGGAGCAGCTACCGGGTCCGCCAAAGACCGCATCGTCATCCGCATTGAGCCGGGCATGGCTTTCGGCACCGGCACCCACGAGACGACGCGGCTTTGTCTGAAAGCGATCGAGAAATATTTCCGCGGCCGCAGCTTTCTTGATGTGGGCACAGGGACGGGCATTCTGGCGATCGCGGCCGCGAAAATGTCTCCCGACGCGCGCGTCGAAGCCTTTGACACTGATGCTGAGGCGGTTGAGATTGCCCGCGAAAATGCGCGGCTGAATGGCGTGGGCGGTCTGATCGATTTCCGCATCGGCAGCGTTACCGAACAGACCTCTTCTGCTGATCTGGTCTGCGCAAATCTCACCGCGCCGGTAATCGTTGAATTGCTGCCGGCGCTGCTCGGCGCAAGCTGCGGACGCCTGGTGCTCTCCGGAATTCTTGCGGAGCAGAGCGAGCAGGTGCAGTCGCGTTTGTTGGAGCTGGGCGCGGAGGGATTTGAAACCGAACAGGACGGCGAGTGGGTAGCGCTGGTGGTGTGAGATGTTTCTGCCTCTCCCTTTTGGGAGGGCACTAATATACTTGACTCATTACGGCAATGGCTCTGCCACTCTGATGCGCGGCAAGTCTGCGACTTGCCGGCGGCGAACCTTCTTTTTCATTCGGGTCTTCGACCCGTTACGGTCAGAGACCGTTCAGATTAATAGGCCACGTTTCGGCAAGTCCGAGACTTGCCGCGCATCAGAGTGGCAGAGCCATTGCAGCGGCCGCATCGAAGTTCGACAGAAGCCCGCGCGGAGTCAAGTA
>JAWVEB010000076.1:0-31076 GCA_033856915.1 Blastocatellia bacterium
GGTCGGGCTTTCCGCTCGTCCTCCGGACTCGCGCAAAGCCCGACCATCTACTCAGCTAACCAAAACTCATAAAGAGGACATTCCTATTCGGTTAAGCCAGAGGACATTTCTAAATAGTTCTGACAGCCCGCGCTCCATAGACTCGACATGCATGAGCGCCGGATGTAAAATCCTCCGCTTAATTCATGAGTCAGATTGCCCACAGTGTAAGCGCTGAAGGAGTCGCCCAGGGAGACGACGGCGCGCTCGAATTGCGTGTCTTTCGCGTGATGATTGCCAGTGTGCTGTTGGCAGTGATAGTCAGCACGATGCTGGCTCCGTGGCGCGTTACGACGGGGTTGATGCTGGGCGGTTTACTGTCCCTTTTGAACTTTCATTGGCTGCAGACCTCAGTGGCGGCGGTCTTCAACGTGAGCGTCGGCGAGCGGCCGCGGATCAGGATATCGCGTTACGTTCTTCGCTATTTCGTCGTGGGCATTACGGCGTACGGCGCTTACACTCTGCGGTTGGTTTCGCTGCGGGCGGTGTTTGCCGGTTTATGTGCGTTTGTCCCCGCGTTGTTTGTCGAAGCTTTTAGACAATTTTATTTTGCAATTATTCGTCGAGAGGAATCTTTTTGATGTTTCTTCTGCAGAGCACCGAAGCAGGCGCCAAGGCCGCTGAACATGCACCGGAGCACGCCGAACATGTGCCTATCCTGGTGAAGCTCGTCAACCAATACTTCGGCGAGTGGGCCTACAACTTTGAAATGCATTACACCTATCCCAAGTGGAAATGGCTGCTGGCAAAGTTTGGCTCGACGCCGGAAGCCGCGTTTGGCGCTTACACGCCTGAGAATGCGATCCCGTGGTACACCGTAATGTTCGTCGTCGCCTGCATCATCAGTCTGGCGCTGATCTGGATTTTGAAAGGCAAGCTTTCCGAAGAAGAGCCAGGGCATGGACAGCAGACGCTCGAAGTTGGCGTCCTCGCCGTGCGGAGCATGATCGAGGACATCATCGGGCCACATGGCTTGCAGTACTTTCCCGTGGTCATGACCTTTGCGGTGCTGATCCTGGTTTCCAACTTGATGGGATTGTTCCCGCTGTTCATGGCGCCGACCTCGGCTACCAGTGTGACCTTCGCGCTCGGGCTCTCGTCGTTCGTCTACTACAACTACATCGGCATTAGCGAGAACGGATTATTGAATCATCTGAAGCATTTTGCCGGGCCCATCTGGTGGATAGCCCCGCTGATTTTCGTTATCGAGCTGGTCAGCAACCTCGTCAGGCCGTTCTCTTTAGGCATACGACTTTTCGGAAACATGTTTGCCGATGAAAAGGTGCTGGAGACGGTTTCGAATATGGCTCCGCCCTACACTTATTTTGCCGTTCCGGTAATCATGGTGCTGATGGCGTTAAGCGTGTTCGTAGCTCTCATTCAAACATTTGTTTTTATTCTACTGTCACAGCTATACCTCAGCGAGGTGTCCCATCCGCCGCACGACAGTCATGTGGAAGACGACGGCATGGACTTTATTGCTCCGGTCTTAACCTGAGATTTACGGCTTTATCAAGGCGTCTTTGAGCGATGCGAGCAAGCGCGCCCGCACACGTTAAGCGCAAATCATTGACGAACTATCGGGGTATGCAAGCCACATATAGTCTGGTCTGTATCGCTGGAGCGCCGTTGTAAGAGGGGCGGTGGATACCGGATGCGGGCGAAATCATTCCGGGCTGAGAGTTCCCCGAACAGTTCGTTTGTTCTGGAAGGAGAAACAAGAGAATGAAGAAAATTACTCTGTTGCTATTGACGGTGTTGGGCGTGTTTATGAGCGCCGTGCCGGTGTTCGCTCAGGCGGAGACGGCCACCGCCGCCGCTAACAACAGCGTCGGATTGAAGGCCATCGCTGCTGGAATCGGTTTCGCGATTGCGGTGGTTGGTGGCGCGTTGGGACAGGCACGCATCGGGGCGGCCGCCTGCGAGGGCGCAGCTCGCAATCCGGGAGCCGCTGCGAAAATTCAGACCATGATGATTCTGGGCCTGGCCCTGATCGAATCACTGGTGCTGTTTGCTCTGGTCATCGTGTTC
Organism: Blastocatellia bacterium; assembly: GCA_033856915.1. Taxonomy (GTDB): domain Bacteria; phylum Acidobacteriota; class Blastocatellia; order Pyrinomonadales; family Pyrinomonadaceae; genus UBA11740. The sequence continues at coordinate 2,071 of JAWVEB010000076.1, forward strand.
ATCAAGACCTAGTCGGAACACAATCGGCAGAAAGATGCGGGCGCGGCTTTCGAGCTTCGCTCGCATTTTCTTTTCGGATGAAAGCGCATCTTTGCTCGCCGCAAAACCAGTGTGTTACGCTTGCTCTAAATAAGGAACGAAAGATCATCAAATGAAAGTTTGCCCCGTTTGCGCCAAGGAATATGAGGACACCACGACGCTGTGTCCTGTCGATGCAGAGGTTCTCGAAAGAGTGGACGATCCGTTGGAGGGGCAGACGCTCGCCGGAAAGTACCTCGTCGAAGATCTGATCAAGCGCGGCGGCATGGGCGCCGTCTATCGCGGCAAGCACGTGATGATGGACAAGACCGTCGCGATCAAGGTGCTGCGTCCGGCGTTGGCGGGCGATGATATCGTGGTGAAGCGCTTTTCTCGGGAAGCCAAGGCGGCTTCTCGCATTTCTCATCCTCACGCCGTCAGTGTTACCGATTTTGGCGAAGCCGAAAACGGCGTTGTCTTCCTGGTCATGGAGTATCTGGACGGCCTTACCCTGAAAGACATCATCAGGAGCGAAGGCCCAATGCCGCTCGCGCGCGTCGTTGAGATCATTCGCCAGATTTCCGGAGCGCTGGATGCCGCACATCAGCAGGGAGTCATCCACCGCGATCTGAAGAGCGACAATGTCATGCTCTCTCAGACAAATGGCGGCGACTGGGCCAAGGTCCTCGATTTCGGAATTGCCAAGATTCAACTGGCCGAAGGCGCTCGGGACAACGACATCACGGCGGCTAATCTGGTAATCGGGACGCCGCAATACATGTCGCCTGAACAGTGCTCGCAGGCCGGTCCGCTCGACGCACGATCGGACGTGTATTCGCTCGGCGTGATTCTCTTCGAAATGCTTACGGGCCACGTGCCGTTCACTGGCGAGTCACCCACTGTGATCATGATGAAGCAGGTCGGGGACGAGCCTCCTTCAGTGCTTGAGACGCGTCCTGAGTTGCCGGCCAGTATCGACAATCTGATCAAGAAAGCGTTGGCTAAGCAGCCGGTCGATCGTTTACAGACGGCTGGTGAACTATCGGAGGCTTTGAGCCACGCCGCTGCAGAAGCAGAGGCTGCCGCCCCCATAGTCATACCGCCAATCGCCGATACAGTAGCAAACGCACCGGTTGATTTGGCCGCGGATGATCTGGATGAAGTGACGGTGGTGCGGCCCCGTGATGAAGTCACCGTGCTGCGAGGATCCGAGGGACGTCCATCCTATGTTCAGCCGATGGATCAAACTTCGTCGGCAAACTTTAATCCATGGCGAATAATAGCGCCGGCGGCAATCGTTCTGGTGGCGGTTTTTGGGGTGGTGTTTCTGCTCACCCACGGCACCAGTCAAACGCCCACGAACCAATCGCCGGGCCAGACAACAAATCAGTCGGGACTGACGCCGGATCCAAACGGCCAACCAGCGCGAGCAACCGGAACACCGACCGGTGAAAGTGAGCGCGGCATTCAGCCCTCGTCCACGGCGACTCCAGCGAGCCGCAATGCGAACGCCAGCCAAGGCGTAGTGCCAGGTACTTCCACGGGAGACTTCGGCGCTAACGACAACGCTAATGCCACTGCGGCTGGCCGCAAGAACGCAAATGCGCGCGAGGCCACGACTCCAAAGCCTTCGCCCTCGCCCGAGAAAGCAGAACAACCGCCGCCTTCGAAGCCCTTGCCTACTCTGCGCCCTTCACCCAAAGCAGCGGCTACGCCGGAGCAGCAATAGCGTCGGCAATTAACGCCCTCAGTTTTTCCTGACTCTCGATCTCGATCGCGATGTCCGCGGTGTAGCACGGGAGTTCGAACTTGAGCGCGCGCAGCTTCACTTCATCCTTAGCAGTAGTCAGAAGTACTTGCGCGCCGTGCGCAATGGCCTCGCGCGCGAGGCGGTCGATATCACTTTGTCTGTAGAGGTGATGGTCGTGGAAGACTTGTGTGTGTGCCAGTTGATAACCGTTGTGGCGCAGCAGAGAAAAGAATGATTCCGGATTCCCAAGGGCACAAAAGGCAGCGACCCTCAATGCGCCGATTTCTTCCGCAGCGATCGAGGGTTGGCCGAACGGAGCTGCTCGCAAGCCACTCAGTCTCATTCGTGAATGGAAGATAGGGCGCCCTTTGCTTTGCGCATTGATCTCACGCGGCAACGCTTCGATTTGGTTCGGGTCGTCGGCGCGGGTTATGACGACGCAGTCAGCGCGCGTTAGTTCAACTGGTGATTCGCGCAAGACGCCCGCAGGAATAAGCTTTCCATTGCCCCAGGGATTCGTCGCATCGATCGTCACGATGTTCAGGTTGCGGGCTACTCGCAAATGCTGAAAACCATCGTCGAGAACAAACACGTCGCTCTGGAGGTTCTGGACGGCCCAATGCGCCGCCGATACCCGATCGGCATCACTGATGACCGCGGCCAGGCCTTTCAAGTTCTCTGCCAACAAGAGAGGCTCATCGCCTGCCCGTGCCGCGTCAGATAGAACTTCGTGGCCATCTGAAACGATGACACGATTGCCGGCGTTGCGACGGCCATAACCGCGCGTGAGAATGCAGGGCCGGTGTCCTGTCTGAGCTAACTCTCTCGCGATCCATTCAACCAGAGGCGTCTTGCCAGTACCGCCCGTGGTCAAGTTGCCAACGCTTATGACAGGCGCGCTCAGCTCATGTACTCGCAATAGCCCCGATTGATAGAGCGCACGACGCGCCCGCATCGCTACGCCGTACAAGGTACCGAGCGGTGTAAGCGCGAATGTCGCAGCGCTATTCATTGGATTCTACGACAGTCATTTTGCGCTGGTGACCGAAAGCCCAGGTATGGGAATTGAATCATCCGCCGTCCTGGGCGTTTCGAGCAGGCTCGCGATCACGTGAACAGTCCGCTCAGTCGCACCTCGATTCCGATTACACACGACTAGAGCTCTCTGGCCGATGTCTCGCCGCAGCGAGTCGTCGGACAAGAGTCGGTCAAGTGCGCGAGCAAGTTCCGCCGGCGCCTCTGACGCTGAAACCTTTGGTAGCTGAACAATCGCATCCTCGGCAAGCAATGCTTTCGTCACTGCCGCGAAGTTGTGCGTGTGCGCTCCGGTCACGACACAGACGCCGCGAGCGCCGGGTTCCAGGACGTTATGGCCGCCATGCGGTGCGATGCTCCCTCCGACGAAAGCAATATCAGCCAATGGGTAGACGGCCCGCAACTCTCCGATGGTATCGAGCAAGATTACGTCGGAAGTCTTGTCCTCAGCCCGCGGCGCTTCGGACCGGCGTGACCAGGTCAAACCGGAAGCCTTCAAGACCGAAGCTACTTCGTCAAATCGTTCGGGGTGTCGCGGAGCGATCAGCAGGCGCGCGCGGGAAGTGGGCGTGGAATTCTGGATTTGCTTGAAGGCATCGATGACGACCTGTTCTTCGGGCGCGTGCGTGCTCGCGGCAACGATCAGACGCGCGTCCTGGCCGAAACCGAAACGCTCGCTGAGCGCCGCGGTGGCGTTGTCGTCAAGCGAGCTTTCGGCACTGTCAAACTTAAGGTTTCCCGGCATCAGCACTCGATCGTCAGGCATACCCAGATCGCGTATGCGCGAGGCATCCTGCTCAGACTGCATCAGCGCTAGCGAGATGCAACCCAACATGCTGCGAATAAAAGGACGTATTCGTCTATACCGACCAAACGAAGTGCTCGAGAGACGGCCATTAATCAGGGCCACGGGGATCAGGCGGCGGCGACATTCACGGAGCAGATGCGGCCACAGTTCGGTCTCCATGATCAGCACGACCGTGGGTTGCAACCTGCGCAGTACTCGCCGGATGGTCCAGGCCCAATCAATTGGAAAGTAGAAGACGGCGGCGGCGTCGCGTCCGAAAGCATCACGCGCAATTCGCTGACCAGTCACGGTTGTCGTGGAAATCACCAGGCGGTAGGAAGGAAATTTTTCAAGCAGCGCGCGAACCAAAGGACGGGCCGCCTCAGTCTCGCCGACGGAAACACAATGCAACCAGATCACTGGCCGACCGTTCAAAGCGAGCGGGGGTAGATTGCCAAGGCGTTGACCAAGACCGGTGATGTATTTGCGAGTGCGGAAGGCGTCGATGGCAAACCACGGCAGCATCACGAGGAAGCCAACCGTCAAGAGCAGGCTGTAGAGGAAGTACATAAGTGGCACAGACTACAAACCCCTCCCAAAGGAAGGGGAAGAAACCAAGTCGTTTTCACCTAATCGGCGCGTAGCGTCGGTGTGAGTTTAGTCCGGCGTTTCAACGCCGGGATTAGGTAGTTAAAGAGTCTCGTCGCGTGGCGACGATTGAAGTCGCATTGATTTCAGTCGTCACTGCGTGACGCGAATACTTCGTTGGCGTTTCCCGGCCTTGAAAGGCCGGGCTAAACTCAACCGACGCTACGCGCCGAAAGTACGTCTTCCAGGCTTGCCGAAACCTATTTTTCTTCACAGGCTGAAGTCAGTGCCACGTCACTTGGCTCGCTCGATATAACGGCCTTCGCTGGGATCGACGCGGAGCCGATCGCCCTGGTTAATGAAAGGCGGCACCAGGATGGTCACGCCGTTTTCCAGGATGGCCGGTTTGTTCACGTTGGAAACGGTCGCTCCTTTCATCGTTGGCTCGGTTTGCGTAACCGTGAGTTCCATCGAGGGCGGCAGTTCTATGCCGATGGGCAAGCCTTCGTAAAACTCTACTTGTATCTTCAGACCGGGCGCCAGCCACTGTGCGGCGTCGCCGAGGTCTTCACCACTCAAAGCGACCTGTTCATAGGACTCGGTGTTCATGAAGTGATGATGCGAGCCGTCCGAATAGAGATATTCCATGTCGTGCTGCTCGAGGGCGGCTTTGTCCACCGTATCCGCTGAGCGAAAACGATGATCGAAGGAGGAGCCAGTGCGAATATTGCGCAGCTTGGTCTGCACCATAGCGCGCAGGTTGCCCGGCGTATGATGTCGAAAGTCGACTACTTTGCAAAGCTGGCCTTCGAAAAGGATAACCATGCCACGTCTGATCTGGGTTGCTGGAATTGCCATTACTCTATAAGGGTCTTTCTGTTTGGTTTTTAGTCGTGCGATAGACAGGAATCACGGCACGGTTGCAAACGACGTAGTCTAGCGGGAGGGGTGAAGGTTGTCTAGTAGCAAAACGGCCTAGTGCTGCTAGCGGAACGGACTCGCGACGCATGAGATTGCGAGTGCGACTAATTCCTCGTACTAAGGCCAAGCAAGAACGCACCTGCAACTCCAGCTATGATTCCAAACAGTAATGCGGAAGCGGGGAACTGGTGCGACAGAAACATTGAAACAAAGGCGGAAGATGACGACCCCAGAAAAATGCCGCCCCAAGTGCCAAGTAGCTGGTACACCCTGCCCCCTGCGTGTGTAATCAGGTGTTCTGAAGCTACTTCGACATGCTTAGTAGAAATTGAATCGGCCTTGTCGCGCCTAGCGACCGCCGTAGATTCCTCGATCAGATCGGACACGTGTTGAGTGATCTTGTCCTTCAGAACAGAAAACGCTGCCGGTGAGAATGGTTCAGGGTCGACGCCTCGGAGAAAATGCTCCGCTCGATCCGTGACTCCTCCGATGTTCTTATTCATTTCTGGAGTAAGATCCATTTTGTAGTTCCTTACTTCCAATGTTTCAACGCACTCTTATCCAGCGCTTCAACGAATGCCTTTTGCAGTTCAGCGTTTATTCTTTCAGGATGTAAGGAGGCTTCCGGCTTGATCCTTTCCGTCGCCTCGAGTAACTGCTCATATCGATCTGGCTCTGACAAGAGCTTTACTAATATTGGGCTCGTCGCCAACAGGATCAGCAAGAGGGTGATGAAGGTACGAGCCCAAGCTATGCGGCTATCCTTTTGCGAAAGAACCGAAAGTGCACTTACTTGCGCTAGAACCGGGATTTTGCTCGCCTCGTCGAATATGCGCTCGCTATTCGATGCGGATAAGGCCTGTCGTTGATTCATTAGTGCAGCCAACTCTGAACTGGTTTTGATAATTTGTGGTTGCAAGATCTCGCGAGTATGCGTCAGTTGGTTTTTAGCTTCCTCGTAGTCCATGAGTTTAAGGTGCAAGACTGGCCCATGTCCGGGTCGTCTTGTGCCGCCAGTGCCATTCATCTCGACCACATATGAGTTAAGTTTTTCGTCCACTCGTTCAGTTTCGGATTGAAGGGCTTTCCTCAGTTCGTCAAGTTCTGCGTTTTTCTTGGCGATGTTGTTATCAATCTCTTCCAGGGGCGCCGCGCGCTCTGTTTGGATCTCCTGGTTAATTTCGCGCTGAAACAATTTGAGTTGTATTGGCACCGATATGACAATTCCAAAAAAGATGACGAGTAATAAACGCGGAATTGCAGTAACCAAGGCTCTAAGAAAGTTGACCTTGGTGTTTGGAGCGCTTGCCCCCTGTCTCATTGTAGACATCACCAACCTATCGACATTGAAGATGAAAAGTCCCCACAGGACACCTAAAGCATAGGCGAGCCATAAATTGCCCAGCGCGCTGTTCAGAGCATAGCCGCCAGACAGACAGGCGAGGAGTCCAGTCGAAAGAATAGCAACTCCGATACCTGAATATTTGACTCCTTCGGTTGGTAATCCCTTGAGGATTTTAGGATCAGCACCGGCACACCACCACAAAAAAGCGCGAACCTCGTGCACCAGCCCCGTTCTAACTTTCGGCTTCATTGTGTCCCAGAGTATACAAGCAAGGGAGCGCCCGCAGGAAACAAAAACAGAACGGGCAAGCTCGCTTCGAACGCATCCTTGGATGACACTCGGCGCTGCTTGCCCGCTCTCAGGAGGAGCCCACCTACCTGAATGAATTAACGTGGAAAAAGGGCCGGAGTTCCAGAATAATTTTGTGGCCGGCACTTTCAGTTTCTGTTTGGAGTTCCGCCTTTAGGCGGCCGAGGTGAGCAGAGGTTATCAGCCGCCTGAAGGCGGAACTCCAAACTCACAGACTTGAAGTCTATCTACTAGGCGGCGCGGGCCCGCAACTCCTGCCGTTTTCGAACGACGTGATCCAGCCATTCCTGTGCGTGCTGGTAGCGCGGAAAGCTTCGCTCTTCGGCTCGAAACGCAGTCGTGTGGTAATAGCGGCGGCCGTTAACTATTCGGGCGGGATGTTTGATGTGGAGCATCTCGTGGAAGAGGATGTACTCGACGAACCATTCGGGAACCTCGCGCGCATCCAGAATCTTGCTGAGCGTAATCGTCTCATGCGCGGCGTCATGATGACCCAGAATGCTTCGGGCTCGCCGCTTTGACCAGGTCAATACCGGCTTTTGGATCGCGCCGTCAAAGTAACGTCGATTGAGCTTTGCGAAGATCCTTTCGAGATCATAAACCTGGCCGCTGGATGACGAAATTACTTTCCGCCCGCGCTGTCGGCGAGCGATATCGGAAGCCCGCAAAAGTTCGGGACTGAATGCGTACGAGCGATAAATGCGCTCCTGATCGCGCGGCGCCTTGCGCGAAAGCAAACGCGCTACCAGCAGGAACGCCAGCGCCCGGATAACCTCAGGCGGCGCGGCCTGGAAGAGATCCGAGAGTCTTACATAGACTCGACCGGCCCGCACCCGAATGGTGTGGTGTAGTCCGGCGTAAGGATAAAACCGCACCTCGATCCCGGCCACGTCAGGTTGAAAGCGCTTACCACCGCGATCGAGTTGACGGAATGCATCGCAGAAGACTCTTTTAAGATGAAGATCGGATTGCGGCATTTTCCCTACCACTGAAGCTCGACCCATCTTAGGGTCGAGCTTCGCGGCGCGTCAAACGAGATGCGTGAACCGCGCGAAATCCGCTGAATTTGGATCGGGCAAGGCAGCCGGCCCCCAGCGACAATTGTGAGACCCTTATTAAGCTTAGCAGTTACAGCCACTTAACCCTCAATCTTGGCCAATCGGCCAACTTTGGCGAGCGCCGCGTCGGGCGGGAAGATCGCTTTAGAAACAATGGTTTGCGAGACCTTCGGTTATTTCGCTATACTGGCCCCCGGCACCAGAAACGTATCCAAGCGAAGATATAGACCGATCAAATGGCTCGCACTAGTTCAAACAAACCGGCACGACCAACTCCTGACTCGCGTCGGGCTGCGGTGCTTTCCGCCGTCATCGAAGAACATCTGGTTTCAGGTGAGGCGATCGGATCGCATACCGTTTCGCACAGGTTCGCTCATGCCACTGGCTGGAGCTCAGCCACGATTCGCAGCGTCATGTGCGAGTTAGAAGATCATGGCTTGCTCGAGCAACCGCACACCTCTGCCGGTCGAATTCCTACTGACAAAGGCTACCGCTATTACGTCGATCATATGCTGGACTCGACCCGTCTGTCCCGCAATGATCTGAGAATGATTGAAGGGATCGACCGCGGGCACGAGGGCACGGCGCGGCCCGACCGTTTGATGGAGAAGGCGTCCCACGTGCTCTCGCAGCTTTCAGAAAATGTGGGAATCGTTGTCTGGCCCTCGCTGGCTGAGAATCGTTTGAAGCACATACGCTTTGTCCGCCTCCCCGATAGCCGGATTTTGGTGGTGCTGGTTTCAACCTCGAACATAGTCCACGACAAAGTCATTAGTGTCGACGAAGACTTTACCCAGGACGAGCTGGATCGGACGGCGCGTTATTTGAACGCTGAATTTGGCGGCAAGAGCCTGCAGACGATTCGCGATGAGATCGTCGCCCTGGTCAAGGAAGAGAAGGCGCTCTACGACAAGCTGCTCCGCAATGCCATGCTCTTATGCGACCGGAGCCTCCAGGGCGAAGACGAAGCCACCGCTGAAGTTTATCTGGACGGGGCCTCGAACATTCTCACCAAGCCCGAATTTACCAGCGCCGAAGGGATTCGTGAGTTGTTTCGAACTTTCGAAGCCAAGTCCCGACTGGTGAAGATTCTGAATGAATGTGTCGCCAGCAATTCGGCTGGCGTCAGAGTCGTAATCGGAAGAGAGAATGTTGCTTCCTCTATGAAACGTTGCTCGGTGATCACTACCTCATACCGGGTCGGCGGCGATGTCTCGGGCACTTTGGGAGTGGTGGGGCCGATGAGGATCGAGTACGGCCGCATGATGGCTGTGGTAAACTACCTTGCGCGGGTCATCGAACGCACCCTTTTGAATGAAACATCTCAATAACGGATAGCAATCCCCGGAACATAGATTCGGATCTCAATGGCATCAGATCGAAAGCAGAATCAACCGAATAGCATTCCCATTAACTTCTTCGATGGAGACGACTCGGCCGCCTCTGAAGACGACGCAGAACTGCGGGAACGCGCTGAAACTTCGGCGGCCGCAGCGGAGCCGGACTCGTCCGACCCCAAAGTCAACGACACTGGTTTCGGAGGCCCCGCTCTTGCGGAACTCGTCGCTTCGCGCGCGGAATTGAAACGCCTTCAGGCAGCCCTGGATGAAGCAAAGGAAGCCCTCGCCCGCAGGCAGGCTGACTTTGAAAACTATCGCAAGCGAATCGAACGCGAGCGCGGCGAAGCCCACCTGCGGGTCGTTGCGGATGTCGCTCGTAAATTGCTTCCAGTGGTCGACAACCTGGCCCGCGCGCTCGACGCCGAGAAAACAGTTCAGTCAAACGAGTCCCGGGAGTTTCGTCATTTTTTGCAGGGCGTTGAGTTAATTAGTAAGCAACTCAACGACCTGCTTGAGTCGCTCGGCATTCAGCCAATTGCCTCGGTTGGCGAACGTTTTGACCCTCATATCCACGAGGCCGTTGTCACTGAGCCCTCGGACAATTACGAACCCGACACAGTGACCGAAGAACTCGCCCGCGGATACCGCATCGGTGATCGCTTGCTCCGGCCGGCCATGGTGAAGGTTGCGGCCCGCAGAGATGACGAATAGCCTTCGTCTCAAAAAATAGCATGGGGAAAATTATCGGGATTGATTTAGGAACGACGAACTGCTGCGTCGCGGTGCTCGAAGGCGGTACGGTCCAGATTGTGCCCAATAAAGAGGGCGGACGAACCACGCCCAGCGTGGTGGGATTCACCGATAAAGGCGAGCGCCTGGTTGGCCAGATCGCCAAGCGCCAGGCAGTCACTAACGCCTCGAACACGGTTTATGCCGTGAAGCGGCTGATCGGTCGCAAGTATGACTCTCACGAAGCAGGTCGAATGCGCGAGACCGCGCCCTTTGAAATTGTAGATTCGCAAAACGGCGACGCCCGCATAAGGGTGCAGGGCCGGGTCTACAGCCCGCCGGAGCTATCAGGAATCTTATTACAGCGTTTGAAGGCAGCCGCCGAAGATTTCCTGGGCGAGGCGGTAGCCGATGCAATTATTACCGTCCCTGCCTATTTCGACGACTCCCAACGGCAGGCGACGAAGGACGCCGGCAAAATCGCAGGCTTGAAGGTAGAGCGAATTATCAATGAGCCAACCGCGGCCGCGCTGGCCTACGGCTTGGGTAAAACTGAGTCGGAAAAGATCGCCGTTTACGATCTGGGTGGCGGCACGTTTGATATTTCCATCCTGGAGATGAGCAGCGGCGTCTTCGAAGTGTTGTCCACTTCCGGCAACACCTATCTGGGCGGCGAGGATTTCGACGAGCGGATCATGAATTGGATGGCCGATCAGTTTCATCAGGACACCGGCATTGATCTGCGTAAGGATCGGCTGGCGTTACAGCGGCTGAAGGAAGCTGCCGAACGAGCCAAATGCGAACTCTCTTCGACTACCGAGACCAGTTTCAATTTGCCGTTTATCGCGGCCGATGCCTCAGGCCCCAAACATCTGAACAAAGTCCTCACGCGCGAGAAATTTGAAGAGTTGGTAAATGATTTAGTGCAGGAGACAGTTGAACCGTGCGAACGGGCCTTGATTGATGCCAAGCTGCAAGCCTCGGAAATCAGCAAGGTGATCCTCGTGGGAGGACAGACCCGCTCGCCGATAGTCGAGCGCGCGGTCGCGAGCATCTTTGGGAAGAAGGCATCCGCGGAAATCAATCCGGACGAAGTTGTCGCTATGGGAGCGGCCATTCAGGGCGGCGTCTTAACCGGGGACGTCAAAGACATCGTGCTGCTCGACGTGCTGCCTTTGAGTCTGGGACTCGAAACTCGCGGTGGCCTGTTTACGAGGATCATTGAACGCAACTCGACGATCCCGTTGCGCAACAGTCTTACTTTTACCACTGTCGTCGACAATCAATCCTCAGTCGAGATTCATATTCTTCAGGGCGAGCGCGAGGTCTCAACCGGCAATCGTTCTTTGGGGAAATTTGAGTTGGTCGGGATTCCCGCGGCGCCGCGCGGCGTACCGCAGATTGAAGTTAGTTTTGAGGTCGATGCGAATGGCATCGTTTCGGTTTCAGCTACCGACAAGGCGACCGGCCGTGAACAACAGATGCGCATCACGCCCACCTCCGGCCTGTCACACGACGAGATTGAGCGGATTATCAACGAAGCCGAAAGTTCAGCCGAAAGCGATCGCGCGCTGCGCGACAAAGTAGCTCTGAATAACAAGCTCACCAGCCTGATTAAGAACACGCAACGGGCGTTTTTGGAGTTTGGCGGCTTGCTTTCAAAAGAGGCCCAGGAAAACGGTCAAGTAATTTTGAGCGAAGGCGAAGCTGCGATTGGCGCTGAAGAGGTAGGCGCAATCCGCATGGCGCTGGACACCGTCGATCGGTTGGCCCGGCAACTTACCAACGCCATGATGAAGCAACCCGATGAGCCCGACGAGAAAAATGATTAAGCGAATGTCGGTCCCAGGGAACGGAACTGGCAGTGGTTCGTTAGAGTTCAAGCAGTTCAAGCCTTAGCTTGGGTCTGAAATCGATAAACTACAGCTTGAACTTTGAACTGAACAAACGCAGGCTGATCAGCTTGCACGCAGACCAACAGGTTGGGTTACAATTACCAGGCGGTCAGCAGCTTGCCGGTGTAAACGGTCCAGGTGCTGGCCGCTCACTACTGATATCAGGTTATGGCTAATAAACGCGACTATTACGAAGTTCTGGGTGTGGTTCGCACTTCGACCGAAGCGGATTTGAAGAGTGCCTACCGGCGTCTCGCTCACCAATATCATCCCGATAAGAACCAGGGAGACGCTGAGTCGGAAGAGAAATTTAAAGAGGCGGCGGAAGCTTACGCAGTGCTTTCGGATGCGGAACAACGACAGCGCTACGATCGTTTCGGACACGCGGGAGTTTCCAGCGCCGCCGGGGCTGCCTGGGGCGCACCCGGCTTCGGCAATATTGAGGACATCCTCGGCGATTTGTTTGGGTTCGGTGACGTGTTTGGCGGCGGCCGGGCCGGCTCCCGGCGTTCAAGCGCGCAACGCGGCGCGGACCTGCGATACGATCTCGAAATAACTCTGGAGCAAGCCGCCGCTGGGATGACCGCCCAACTGCGGATTCCCAAACTGGAAACCTGCGACGCCTGCAAAGGCTCTGGTGCTAAGGAAGGCACCCAGCCCGAAGTTTGCCGCACCTGCGAAGGCGCGGGCCAGGTGCGTTTCCAACAGGGTTTCTTTTCCGTCTCGCGCACTTGTGGCTCATGTCGCGGCGCTGGGCAGGTGATCAGCTCGCCATGCGAAACTTGTCGCGGCGCGGGCCGCGTCGAGCAGGAAAAATCGATCGAGGTCAAGATTCCCGCCGGAGTCGAAACCGGATCGAGACTAAGATTGCAACGCGAAGGCGAGTCTGGAGCTTACGGTGGTCCATCGGGAGATCTCTATGTCGTCATTCATGTAGCCGAGCACGATCAATTCGAGCGTCAGGGAAATAATCTGTACGCTTCAGTGCCGGTCACGTTTGCGCAGGCCGCGTTGGGATCGGAGATCAGTGTGAAGACACTCAACGGCGATCAGTCGCTCAAGATTCCGGCCGGGACCCAGACGGGCACCGTTTTCCGGGTGCGCGGGCAGGGAATGCCGGTGCTGGGTGGCCGCGGGCGCGGCGATCTGTTTGCTTCGGTGTCCGTGGTTACGCCGACGATGCTGACCCGCGAACAGCGCAAGCTTCTGGAGCAGTTGGCTAAGATCGAAACTCCGGATTTGGAAGACAAGAAGCTGGTCGACAAAGTCCGCGACATCTTCGGATAGGAGTACCGCAAGTTGTTAACCTGCGGATGCAAGCGGGCGCCTTGCACTACATTTAGAAAGGCAATCTATGAAATCCCTCTTTAGTCTCTGCCGTATATCTCTACCGTTGCTCTTGCTCGTAATGCTGTCGGCTGTTTCGGTCGCCCACGCGCAGGACGAGTATGCCGGGGTAAAGACCTGGGAGACATTCGACTTCGCCGGCCGTAGCGTGACCTCGGCGAGTCTTTCAGCGCTGACTCTGGATGATTTGAAGTTGGTGCGCGGCATTGTCTTTGGCAAACATGGCCGAGTTTTTAAAGATTTCGACATCAGGCGCTATCTGGAATCGCGTAGCTGGTTCAAGGCCGATCCAAACTTTCAGAATTCCGCACTCAACGATACTGAGCGTAAAAACCTCGACGTGATCCGCGACGCGGAAGCGCAAAAACACGAAACGGTCCAGCCGGGCGACATGCGTTTCTATCGCGCACGAACGCTGACGCGAAAGAAGCTCGGCACACATACCAACGCTGAGTGGACCGTTCTGGCTGCTGAGATTGAAGCGATTCACGGCAAGCGGTTTGATGATACCGTCTGGCTGCAACAGTACTTTGACGAGCGCTATTGGTACCGCGCTGCCTCCCAATACGATCCGAAAGGTTTGAGCGTCATCGAACGCAAGAACCTGCAACTGATCGACACGATCCAAAAGCAACAGCGCCACGTGGCCCTCTCCCCTGGCGATATGGAATTATTCGAAAACAAACTGATCTCGGATCAGATGTTGCGGGGGTTGAGCCTGCACGAATTGCGTCTGCTGCGGAACGAAATCTATGCTCGCCATGGTCGCATCTTTAAGACGCTTTGGATCCAGCAGTACTTTGGCGGTCAGCCCTGGTACGACCCGAAAGAGGATTTCAAGGACGAAGAAATTTCGGGCAGCGACAAAACCAATATCGAAACGATCGTGAAGTACGAAAATAAACTGCACGATTCGATCAGCAATAAACCGATCACGCGGGCCCTGCTGCAGGGATTGTTCCTTGAGGACGTGCGCAAGATGAGCCAGGAAATCTATGCGCGGCATGGAAAGGTTTTCAAGGATCCGTGGACGCAAAAGTACTTTGCCAGCTTTGACTGGTACAAGGCCAATCCAAATTTCACCGACGCTTCACTGAGTTCGGTTGAGAAAGGAAACCTCGCGGTCATCGCCGCTTACGAAAAGAAAGCCGTAACCTCGATGTCCACGATAGAGGGTTGATAAGGCACCAGCGGGTCCCGCGTGCCGGGACCGAAAAAAGTAAGCAGTAAGCAGCGAGGTCAGTACAGCCTGCGGTGGCGGATGGATGATCGCGCAAGACCTTAAACTAAACGACGGGCAGGATTAAGTTCCTGCCCGTTTTATTTTTAATAAAGAGAGCTTTGATTTTAAGGCAACGGCTTGGATAAGACCGTCGAGATCATTTCGTTGATGCCGTCAACGGGTTTGTTGCTGAAGGTTCCTGTAGCGCGGTCAGTTGGGCCAGTAATTGCTCGCAGCTTCGAGTTTGCAATCATCTAGAAAGTCTTGAGCTACAACCTGTATCGCGGAGTCACCGGGGTCTGAGTATTTTCTGAGGTATAATGTCGCGGAGGTTTGTCTTATGACAATGCAGATTGAAGCTGTCTATGAAAACGGCGTGCTCCGTCCGGACGAGCCGCTTGATCTGGAACCGAATACTCGGGTTCGCGTAACAATTGAAACGCGTTCAAGTGTTTTGTCAGACACGGACCGCACTTTTCGAGGGGGCTTGCGCGAGCTATTCGGTTCGGTCGATCTAGGTTACCCCACAGGGGCAGACAACGAAAGTATTGATGCCGATCTGGCGCGCGAATACGGAGACCCGCATGAGGATGCGCGTTGATGTTGATTGATACATCAGGCCTGTTGTGTCTAATCCATCGGCGGGAGCCAGATCACGACAAGGCCGTGTCCCTTTACGAATCATCAACAGTCAGAGTTACGCACAGCTATGTGCTCGTAGAACTTGTTGCGCTGGCTCACTCACGGAGGTTATCTCGCGAGGCCACCTTGGATTTTAGCGAACGGATCGTAAACGACTCCGAGGTCGAAACCATTTGGGTTTCTCAAGGCCACCACGCGGAAGCATTAGCGCTGCTACGCGCCAGATCTGATAAATCTTATTCACTCTGCGATGCGGTCAGCTTCATTGTTATGCGCGAACGTAACATCAGCGAGGCTTTGACCACGGACAGACACTTCGCGCAGGAGGGCTTCCTGTGTCTCTTGAGATAGGCCAATCGCGATTAAGGCAACGGCTTGGATAAGACCGTCGAGATCATTTCGTTGAGGCCGTCATCCGAGTTGTTATGAAAATTCTTGTAGAGCGCGGTCAACTGCGCCAGTATTTTCGTTCGGGCCACTTGTTGCTCGGGTTTGGTGCTCAAGGCAACGGCGCGCGCGTAGCCGTCAATCGCGCGCTCAACCAGATGAGTAAGCCGGTCCAACATTGCCTTCTGTTCAGGTGATGGCGGTTTAGCGCCGTACTTCTCGTTGTACTCGTTGGAAAGTTGAGCGAATTCACCTTTGATAATCGCCACTCCCATCCGATGGTAGACAGAAGGATCGCTATGATAAGGGCTGTCTGACTGGGCCGCTTTCAGAAACGCAGCCGCTGCTTCGACTGGCAACTGGTCTTTGATGAACCAGCCGAGCGCAAAGTTAAGGAAACCCCTCGCGGTGTCCATGCTCTTAAAGGGATCAGCCCTGGTAAGTTTGCCGGCCTCTAAAAGCTTGATCGCTCTTCGGGCATAACCGGTCGACTCGTCGTTCAGGCTCGCATCGCCCGCCAGAGCATTTTCGTAACCGGCTTCGGTCAGCGTGCCGAGCACGAAGAAGTCGTCCGCATCGACTTTCAAATGGGGCCGTCCCAGTTCAAATGCCTTCAGGTAATTCCTGGCAGTGTAAGCAGTGAAGACGTCGCCGTTGTTGAACGCGCGTTCGTACTCAGTGACGAACTTTTGGACGTCTTTGGCATAGACGTCGTCGTCGCCGCCAAATTTTCGCAAATAATCTTTGGCCGCCGGGTAGGCCAGCCGGCGCTCTTCCGGATTCAAACTCTTCTTATACTCGGTAAATTGCGCGTAGAGCCGGTCCTTTAATTCGTCGGTTGTTTGTGACGCCATGGTGGGATTTCGCTGGGCCGAGGCGGTCACAGTCAGGCCAAACAAGAGCAACGCGGCGACGATCACAGGAAAGAGGGGTCGTGATGATTTCGTCATGGGCGGTAATGATATAAACAGGCGACGCGATTCGGCAAGAGTAAATGCTGAGGGTTGGCGTACTCGAAATCTGGCGGCTTCGTATCAGGGCGGCATCCAACCGTGCTAACCCAGAATGCTAGGCGGCTGAATCTATCTTGATTCGCAATTCTGCCAAACGCCCAAGGAACATACTTTCATCGACACCGCTCATGCGACCTCTACGATAGATTTCCTTTCCCGCGACCACAGTCAGCAGAACATCCCGACCCGAGGAGGCAAAGACCAGCGCGGCGAAAGGATCTTGTACAGGTTGTTGGTGCATGCCGTCGAGACCAACGACGGCGATGTCGGCCTGCATGCCGGGCGCGAGAGCGCCAATCCGATCGTCCCGGCCCAGCGCGCGCGCGCCACCGAGTGTGGCGGCGAAAAGGCTTTGTTCGGCGGTCACCAAATCAGGGGCGTGCAGTAGCGCTCCTCCAAACGCGTTCCGGGAAGGGGGTAGGCGCGCAAGCAGCGTAGCAGAGCGGGCTTCTTCTAAAATGTCGCAGGTGTTGTTACTGGCGACGGAGTCGCTGCCGAGTCCAACATGGATTCCCTGGGCCATGAAGCCGGCGAAAGGCGCGCGGCCGTGACCGAGTTTGGCGTTTGACTTGGGACAATGAGCGACGCCGCTATCGCTTTGCCTGATTAGTTCAAGATCAGCATCGTCGACATTGACGCAATGCGCAAACAACGGCCTGGTTTCGAGTATGCCGTGCCGGTGCAGGTATTGAATCGTCGAGATTCCGGGCGCCTGCCATTCTATGCCGCGTGAGCTTAAGCCTTCGGCGAAGGGTCCGAGACCTTCCAGCATGAATAACTTTTCCGCCTGCGATTCGGCAGCGTGCATCATCAGCGGGATGTGTTCAGCCAACGCCAATCGCGAAATCAATTCCAACTGGCGGCCGCTAACGGTGTAAGGAGCGTGCGGTGAGATGCCAACCCGAACCAGTTGATTTTCAAGGGCCCGCAACTCCGATAGCTGCTCGCGTAGTTTCGCGACATTCTCGTCCGCAAATCGCGGATCCGGACCGAACGATTCCTGATAGACAATGCCTCGCAATCCAACTGCTTGCATCGCCTTCATTCCCTGCGCGGCCGATGAGCTGGCGTCGCCGAGGCACGTTACACCGGCGCGAGCTGCTTCGATCGCACCGCAGGTTGCTGACACCAGCAAGTCTTCAGCACTCATCGCCAAACGTGCAAGGGTAAGTTTCCGGAGCCAGGCGAAGAAATCCTTTTCTTGGCGTTCAAGAAAGCCGCGCATCACCGTCAGTTCCAGATGCGAATGCGCGTTGACCAGTCCCGGCAGGATTGCTGCCTCGTCAAAATTTTCCACGTCTGAATCGGGGAATCTGGAAACGATATCGGTTCGTGGGCCGACGGCGAGGATGTTGGATCCATCGATGGCGAGGGCGCCGTTTTCAATCACGGGAGAATCGATTGGGAGGACCCAGCGCGCTGAGTAAATGACGGGCATCGCGATTAGTAGCCAGAACCAAGGCGCCAACGGCGCGGAATGTTGAAGCCCGGGCAACGCCCCAGGTTAAGACAACCGGGAATTAACGAGCGTGAACGCACCCCAAGTACTGCTTTGCCCTGGCTACTTTAGATTTCACGTCTTTAACGTGAAGAAGTCCCCGACCTCACCCTTCGATAACGATCGAGAATTGACGTGACATAGGCACGCGTCGAAGCAATGTCGATGTGCGCTATGAATTCCGGTTCGGTCAGTGGCGGCGCGCCAGCGGCAACGCGGCTCCACTCAGCGGCGCGACTCGGTCCGGCATTGTAAGCGGCAAGAATGCGTGCCTCGCGGCCGGGGCTGTTACGGTAATCTTGATCAGCCTTTTCCAGATACCAGCATCCGATTTGAAGATTGCGTTCGGGATTGCGCAGGAGTGTTTCGGTGTCCATGGAAGTGCGCTGTTCCATCGGCGCCACGCCGCTCTCGGCCGCCCATTCGCGCGCAACTACCGGCGTCACTTGCATCAGTCCAATCTCACCGTTGCGACCTTTCTTCCACGGGCTGAAGTAAGTCTCTTCGTACACGATGCTCCAGACCAGATTAGGATCGATGTGGTGGAGCGCAGCCTCGTGCGCAATCAGCGCATCGTAGCGATGAATCCAATACTGATCCAGGGCATAGAGGCCGGCCCCCAGAACAACCAGCACAAGGAGGATGATAATGATTAGTCGCTTCATTCAGTAAAACCCGGGGACGATTAAGCACGCGGAATCAAGCGACGCTGATCTCGAAACAACGGCAAGTACATCGAAACTTAGTTAGCGCGCGAAAAGCGCGACCAGAAACTTTCTGCCGAGCCGGCCGGGTCCACACCTTCATAGCGAAGCCGCAGGGCCTGGTCATCAAAGACGTGACCCTGGAGCCAGACTTCGGCGGAGAGGGTCGCGCCCACGGCCAGCTCTCCCCCGCTCAGCGCCCGCGTGTTGACGAGCACTTCCAGCTTCAGCCCACCTAGATCGAGATAGATCCAGTAAAGCTCGCTGCCCGAAAGCGGGTTGCGCAAAGGCTTGAAGGCAATCACTTGCCCGCGCAGGCTCCAATCGTTTTCATGCGCGGCGCGTGAAGGTGACGCCTTTTCCAAAGGCAGCCAGCGAGAGTTCATTTCGCGCGAACAGATTCGTGCCCGATAAGCCAAGCCACACAACCCGACATGCAAAGCCGGCGCGCGAAATCCGGAAGCCCCAACCTCCGTAAGATTCTGCAACTCAAAGAGCACCTCGGTATCGGTGCCGTCGCAATAACCGTGAACGACCGCTTCGCCTTCTTCGTCGTATTCGGTCAGCGCCCACGGCGCAATGCGCTGCATGTAGCGGGCCCTAAAGCCGGGCCGGCAGTTCGCATAGAAAACGTCGCCGGTTTCCGATTCGTACAGCACCGTCCAGACTTCCAAACCTTCGCCCAGCTTCCAACAACGTCCATGCAGGACGGCGCCGCGCCGCAGGAGTTGAGTAGGCTCACCCTGGTGTTCAGCGCGTTCGGCGAGAAAGTTAATGGCCTTTTCGCTGGGAACTTCCAGACCGATGGTTTCGAAAGTGGCGTCCATAATTATTAATTCGAATTAATTTGACTCTCTCAAATTTCAGATCTCAAATTTGAAATTCAGCAATCTCCCATCGCGCCGCGCGCTTCCGCTTCTATCGCGCCGCGCGCTTCCGCTCTTTGGTACGTGGCGCGGTAACCAACGACGGCGCGGCTATGCTGATTTCATCGTTGCGGGGTGCGCGTTTGCGGAACCCACGAATGTTTCGTTCGGGGCCGTACTCGGGACGCGTGCCGGAACGAACCATCTCGGCGAACAGATCGACGTCATAGTCCGCTTCGCGCGACATGGCCTCGCGAATCTGGTGGAGCACGGTCAGGAACTTCGGCCTGCGATACATGTCGTGACTCTTGATTTTGGATTTCTGATTTACGATTCCTGTCCCTCTTTCCGCTTGCCAGGCGTGGCCATCAAAGAATGCAGTGGCGACCCTTCAAACAGAACTTACGATCTCAGATGTGAAAATTCAAATCGCAACCGGCGATCTCACTTCAAGATTTGAAGTCTGAAATCTCAGTTCCTTCGGAAACCAAAAACTCCGGAGTTACGATCATGGGAACAAAAAAGCCGGCGGCGGTATTGAATAAACGAATGCGAGCCTGCCGGCGAACGTTCGCCAGATGTCCAAAGTTCCATGTAACTAGATAATCGATCTTATGGAATGAAGCAACCGCGACATGCAGCGCGTCGGCGATGAACTTGCGGTGAAAAATTCCGCGTGAGACATAACCCTCCGCCAGAATGGCCGCCTCCTCGCTTAGTTCGACCTGTTCCAAATCCTTGATCAGTTTCAGATAGGCGGAGCGATGCGGCTCAGAGACGCGTTCCAGTTCACGCGTCACCAGCGGCGAGATAACCGCGCG
Organism: Blastocatellia bacterium; assembly: GCA_033856915.1. GTDB lineage: Bacteria > Acidobacteriota > Blastocatellia > Pyrinomonadales > Pyrinomonadaceae > UBA11740. Next base: position 22,346 of record JAWVEB010000076.1, read on the forward strand.
GTATTCCGTCAGCTCATGCTCCCACCAGCGGATGGTGAGATCGCGACGGAACGGCTCGCCATTGTCGAGGTACGCGCCGATGACCGATGTCTCCAAATAAGTGCTTGGCTTCATGATGGATCGCCTTCTTTACCTTGTGCCTTCCGGTAAAGGCTTTCCCGTTGGCGGCGGCTGATTGTCGATAGGCTCGAGCCTCACAATGCCTTTATAAAAATCGAAAACGACGCGATAAAAGCGAAGGAAGTTACCGCCGAGAATTCCGCTCTGCAAAAAACCGGCGGTCTCGTTAACGGGTTCGAGATCGAGCACCGCCGCGTCAACCTTCTCTCGCGAGTAAGTTCCGACGACTACCCTGGGCAGGGAAGCCATCTTCACATCTTCGGCCACACCGGCGGCGCCGAAGACACGCATTCGTCCCGGCTTGATAAAAGCCTGCGCCTGTTCGATCGCCGCCAGCTTTTCAGACATGACCGTCACCGTGGCGCCGGTATCAATGATGAAGTTAAGGGGCTTGTTGATGCCGTCGATGAATATTTCGCCGCTCAGGAAGCCGCTCGCTGTAGTACGAACCGGAACATTTATTCCCGGCTGAACTTCTACGGCTTCGGCGCTGACTGGTTTCCCCTGACCGGCCGTGACTCGAGCCGGCTCAGACTCGTTGTTGCGTTGACGAGCGAGCGTCATGCGTCGCGCGCCATAGTCGACTGTAGTCAGCAGACGGCCCAGCGCAGCGATGCCCAGATAGCCGTCCACCGGATTGTGCTCATCAAAAAAATGTCGAATATAAACCGGCACATTCGTGACGCGAATTTCCCCTATGTCGATCGAGTTAAGGTAGCCGTACACGATCTCAAAACGGCCTCCACCGCCGACGGCACGAGCCAGACCTCCGCGGGCTACCGGCTTGATTCCCAGCTTGCGCGCAGTGTCCTCAGACAGCACTGACATTCCAGAGCCGGTGTCCAGAACGAAGCGCAGATACTCTTTCGAACCGTTGATGCGCAGTTTGATGATCGGCCGGAAGTCAGGCGCTTCAAACTCCAGGAACGTTCGGTCAGCGCCTTGCAGATCGTAGAGCGAACCCTGTTGTCCGAGGTAACGCAAAAAATCGATCAGCCCACGAATACGCGCCCGCCGATCGGCGTCCGTGCGCGGAGCGATCACCAGGAAGCGTTCATAAGCGTCGGCAGCTTCTTTGTAATGCTCGGAACGGGCTGCGGCCTGGCCCAGGTTAAAAACATAATCGGGTTCGTTGGCGTCAATCTCCGCGGCGCGGCGCAATCCTGCCAGACATCTCGCGGTTCGATTCTCGTAATAATCGACCATGGCCAGGCCGGCAATGGCCATCGCTTCGTTCTCATCCAGAGCCAGCGACGTGCGAAACTCCTCGATCGAAAGACGGAAATCTCCTGAGGCCAGCACAGCGGATCCCAGCAAAGCGTGCGCGCGTGCTGACAAAGGATCGAGGGCCACGACCCGGGCAGCGTGATCGAAAGAGTCCTGTAAGCGGCGTTGTTTAAGCAGGGCGTGGCTGAGACCCAGCCGCGCTTCGTTATCGTGATCGTCTTTAGTGAGCACCTCGCGATAGAGTTCTTCGGCGCGCTCAAAGTCGCCGGCGCGCAAAGCTTTCTGGGCGCGGTTGCGAGCCTTCTCATTATCCGGCGCATGCGCCAAGACGACGGCGGCTAGCAAGAGACAAGCGACGGTCGCGACCGTCCCTCCGATCATAAACTTGAAAAATCTGAATTGCATTCGCTTCTACTTGAGAATCTCGCCCGTCTTTATTGACCAAAGCACCAGATCCAGTTCATCGAAATCAATCCCGACGTCGCCGGCAAATTGCCGCATTCTGCTTTCCGTTTCCAGATACCGTTGGCGGCTGGCAGGTGGCTTAGGCGAATCGATCACGCCCAGTTCCGCCAGGCACCGCACTATATGCTTATCCAGTATGCTGTAACCTTTGAAGCCGATGTTACGCAAGTAGTGGCTTGACTCTTTATAACCGAGACCTTTTATTCGTGGCTCGGCCGCCAACCAATCGCGGCGCTCGAACGGATCGCTAAAACTATTTAGCCGTTCACGCAAGCGCATTGAGAATGAAGTTTGCAAATACTCGCGCGTGATCACGACGTACGCCGGCCGCGCGTTGGGGAAGCGATGAGCGCCGGCCGCCACCAATGCGCGCGTCATGGCCGGTTGTTGTCCATTCGCCAACAATGGTCTCAAGGCTTCAACTGAGCGCAAACCCATCTTCGCCGATGCTCCCGCGGTGAAGATGCAATAAACCATCTCTTCCCACAGCCGCGCGTCCGAGGCTGTTTGCCACACCTGGCGAAACTCTCGCAGCCGTGCTCGAATTTCCTTACGCCGCGCCGCGTGTGCGACGTGCAAATTTTCAACTGTTAGCGGTTCCTGATCGCGTGGCACAAACTTTCTTCAGCGAATTGAATTCTAGGTGCGCGGTTGTTTGGCTGTCAACGAACTTGCGACGCGAAGTGTTAGCAGTTGGAATTCATTTGCATTAAGAGTCGCTACCTTCATTTGCCAGGTGCCAATAACCGAGCGGATGTGAGCGACGTTTAGTAAGAGCATCCTCGGCAGAGTGTTCAGCATCAAAGCGCGGTCTGATCGGGAGGCGTCAGTTTAGAGTTCAAGCTTTACCTTGTTTCGGTAATCAGCAATCTAAGTTTGAACTCTGAACGCAACGGCCACTCACGACAAAAGCGCCCTCGCTTTCATGGTATGATGCATAGGCCGAATCAAGAGCGCGGCCAGATAAACAAAACATGATGCATTCGTTCGTTAAGTCAATAAGAATTTTCGCTTTGGTGCTACTCAGCGCCGCGTTTGCATTTGGCCAGCAAGCGCCCTCCAGTACTGCTCCGCAGTCTCCTTCGCAGCCGCCGCAACAGCAGGGTGCGACGCCGACACCAGGCCTTTCGAACAACGTGGGACCTGACCTTCCGGGCAACAGTGGATTAGCGCAGCCCTCTTTCTTGACCCCCATTTATGGTTTGCAAGGGGTGCTCGCGGAGACAGTCGAAGGCGCCACGCTGGCAGCACAGTCAGTCGACGAGAGATTCAATCCCGCATCTTCAGTTAAGTTGGCGACGGCCCTCGTGGCGTTACAAACCTACGGACCGGAACATCGGTTTCTAACTTCCGTCTGGACCGCCGGCACAATCGACAAGACCACTGGCACGCTGACCGGTGATTTGATTATCAGCGGACGCGATCCTTCGTTTCATTTCGAACATGCGGTGATGTTGGCCAGGGAATTGAATGAACGGGGAATTCGCACCGTTAACGGCAACCTGATCGTAGCGCCGAACTTCACGATGAATTTTGACTGGTCGGCCAGACATTCAGGAGAAGAAGTTCGGGAGACCTTCGACGCCGCGCGCCGTTCGACGAGCGCGACGCGCGCCTGGCTGGACGAGCGCGCTCTAATCGCCGACAACGAAAGCCTCCGCAGCGTTCCGAGTGTCGTCATAACCGGCGAGGTCCAGATCGGCGCGGCTCCTCCCGGCGCCTTCCCGCTGCTCACCCATAAATCGAGCAAACTGGTTGACGTGCTGAAGGCTCTGCTCTGCTACTCGAATAATTTCATGGCCGAGCGCATCGGTGATTCACTGGGTGGGCCTCAAAACGTCCGCGCGGTTCTGGTAGCCAGATTAAAGGTCAACCCTAACGATATTGTGATGGCTTCAACCAGCGGTCTGGGTGTCAATCGCTTCACGCCACGCGCCATGATGAAGGTTCTGCGCGCGCTGCGCGACGAACTGCAGAAGAACAAGCTTTCACTCTCGGACATCCTGCCAGTTGCCGGAGTCGATCCCGGCACGTTGGAAGATCGATACAACGATCCATTTGAGCGCGGCAGCGTAATCGCCAAAACCGGAACGCTGGTGCGGACGGATGGGGGCGCCAGCTCGCTGGTTGGACAGATGAAAACGAAGAGTGGCCGCGTGGTGCTGTTTGTGATTTTGAATCAAAGGGGCAATGTGGTGCATTTTCGCCAGAACCAGGACGGCATTGTGATCGCGATTCAAAACGCCCTGGGTGGTCCAGCTCCTTTCGATTATCGTCCTATCAAGTTGTCGATTCGTCTCGCCAATTCTGACTATGAAAGCGCGAAAGCGCGGGGCGAGGTCGAACCCCAAGACTAACTACCTTCCCAATCCCTATGACTACTGACAGATTGTCAGTCAAAAAGAATACAACGTCAGGTTGAAGTGTCAGGGTGAACGAGCCTTCCACCCTGCGGTCACCTGACCTGACGTTAATTCGAATGATTCGTCTCGCTTTTCAGCAGTTTGACCGCCGCGCTCGCTGGCATAATGCTTGCTCCTCATACTGAATAGACAGGATTCTGTCCTGTATCCGAAGACCGCCAACGAAGTTCCGCTTCCTGATTCCGCACTTTTAGAATGAGTTCCGCCGACGCACACATCAGACTTTGCAACTCGCTGCTCGCCGCCGACCGGATGTGGGAGGCGACTATCGACAGTTTGCGGGACGCTGTTTATATCTTTGGTCCCGACAAGCGGCTAAAGAAAATCAATCGCGCCGGTGAGTCGCTCGAACAGGCCGCGCGTTCATTTCTTGCGGGACGCCTTTGCTGCGACATGCTTTGGGGTTTGGAAGAAACCGGTTGCATGGTTGATCGCGCGATCTCGAGTGGCGCCGAAGTTGAAGTCGAAATTCCTTCGGGAAACAAGACCCAGCGGCCATTGCTGGTACGCGTGGTCCCGCAAAACGGAGATCAGCACCAGGAGTCGGCCTCAGGGTGCATCGTCATTGTGCGCGACATCTCTGAGTTGCGTGAGGCGGAAGAAGAGGGAAGTAAGAACCGCGCGTTTCTCGCGAGTCTTGCTGACCTCGCCCCCGACGAGATTTACACTCTCGACACCCAAAGCAAGTTTACCTGGATGAACCAGCGCGCTGAGGTCGACAGTGGACTCACGCGATCCGTGCTGCTCGGGCAGGACTTCAACATGATCTTAGCCGCCGAGTCCGAGGCGGAAGCAAACGCCGCCGTGCAATCCACGCTCGGTGGTGAAGAGAAACAGTTCGAGGTGCGCACTATTTGTACCGACGGGAGAGTGCGCTGCATGGACGCGCACACTTCACCTTTGTGGCGTGATGGCAGCATCACCGGCGTCATGGTGTTCATGAGCGACATCACTGAGCGCAAGCTGGCGCAGGCACGGGCCGCGCGCTCTGACAAACTGCGCGCCTTGGGAGAGCTGGCGGCCGGCGTCGCACACAATCTCAATAATTCCTTAACGGTGATCCAGGGCCGCGCCCAACTGCTTCTGATGCGCAACGCCGCGGAGGAAGGGAACAAGAAGAGTCTGGAAGTTATCACCCAGGCAGTCGGCGATTGTTCTCAGACACTGCGTCGTCTGCTCGACTTCTCCAGACGCGAATCGACCCGGCATCGAGTGCCGGTTGATTTGAGCGAGCTCATTACTTCCAGTGTGGAGATTGCCCGGCCGAAGTGGCAGGCAGCCGCCGCGGACAGAATCGGCACGGTTGAAGTAGTCATCAATGCCCCTGGGCCTGCATTCACCCTCGGCGATGCATCCGAATTACGGGAAGTGGTCCTGAACCTAATCTTCAATGCGGTCGACGCAATGCCGGGAGGCGGAACAATCGAAGCGGGAACACAGGTCGAAGGAAAGACCGCGCGCTTCTGGATTGCCGACTCTGGCGCCGGGATGTCGCCAGACGTCATCGCGCGGATCTTCGAGCCGTTCTATACGACCAAGGGCGAACGCGGCACGGGCCTGGGCCTTTCCGCATCGCATGGAATCATTGAGAACCACTCTGGTGATATCAACGTAATCAGCCAGCCGGGCAAGGGCACTCGATTCGAAATTATCCTGCCGCTGTATGAAGCGAGCTCGTCGGTGGCGACAGTTCCGTCGGCGTCGGTGGGTAATGCTAAGCCGGCCCGGGTGCTGGTCGTCGAAGATGAAGAAAATGTCCGAGTGCTCTTGAATGACGCGTTTCGTGCCGAGGGCCATGACGTTACCGAAGCCACTACGGGAGCCGAAGCGCTCAAGTGTTTAGACAAACGCGAATTCGATCTAATGGTTTGCGATCTCGGCTTGCCTGAGCTAAGCGGCCTGCACGTCGCGCGTTGGGTCAAGGAATTCCGGCCCGACCTGCCGGTGATTATCGCCACCGGCTACGCCGAAATGATTGCCGAAGAAGATTACACAAAGGCCCGCATCGACGACGTCATCCGCAAGCCCTACGCCCTCCCCGACGTCCTGCGCCGCGCGCATGCGATTTTGGCGGCATCCGAGAGCCGCGAAACTGTGACGGTTTAGGTGGCCTGGCGTTAGAACTGAGTGCCGCCCGCGGATAGCATCCAACCCCAGATTCGATAACGTTGGATGGGAAGGATGCTGTCCGGCGGTCGGATGGAATCATTTACGAGGAACTAGACCCCAAATCTGAAGCTCAACGCGTCCTATTCCTTTCGTGAGAGTTTCAGTTCGGTCACCTCAGCCTGCAACTCCTTCATGACCTTCTGCTGCTCCTTTAAGACTTCCAGCAAGTAGATGGGAATCAACTTGTAGTTGATTGTTAGGGGCTTGCCATCAGCGTCGTAGCCGACCAGGTTATTCAGCTCCAATTCGTCAAGCTCTTCCGCTGCGTAGCCGATCCCGCGGACTCCTGTCTCCTTATAGGTAAAAGACTTTGGCTGAAGCGCGAGAATCTTCTGAAAATCTTCGTTGAGCGTCTCGACGTTCTCCTTAAACCGCAACGACGAAGTTTGCGGCGTGATGTTTCCGTTGTGATCCACCGTGAGGTCGGACGTACCCGATGCCGGTAGATTTGGAAGTCCTGGAAATGCGGCTGTCCCGTCCGAGTTAAAGATGAATTTTGTGCTGTTCTGATTCGGATCGTTAAATCCGCCAAATGCAAGTTTCAAGCTACCTCCTGGCCCTGTTGGTATCCACACGAACCCCGCGTGCCGAATGCCCCAACCCGCGAATGTAAGGCTCGCGGACGGCTGACCCGCGGTAGCGTTGGGATTCCCAAATTGGATGTGAGCGGCACCCGCTGGTGGGGTGGCGATAACGCCAAGAACCTGCAGGTTGTCCTTTGGTTGTCCGACAAGGGCTATGCCCGTTGCTACTTGCAACGCGCTCGTATTCCCCGATTGATCCTTTACGGGCTGCGGTGATGCGCTGATTGCGTTGTCAACTACTAGATCTATAGACATTTTGTAAGTTCCTTTCACATTGAGAGGTTAATCTGGCTTTAGAGCGCTCTGCTTGTAGTAGTGGTCTACACTACTACCTTGTAAGTTCCTCCAGGGAGCTTTGCCAGAGTTATGAGGAGGAGCGGCTAAGATATTCCGATCGACAAAGAGTGTCAATCCTTTCTGCGAGCCTTCCGGCAGTTCACATCGCATCGAACATTTTAGTTGCATCATAAATGGCCCGCGGCGTGGGTCTATCAGCACTCCTCAAAACTAATTGCAAACGCGCTTGACACTCCACGCCTCGCAGTGAATGATGAGCGCGTAGATGCAAGCTTCAGATCTGGAATTTCAAATCTCAAGTTTGAAATTTGAAATCCACGATAAGCATTCATGCCTGACATTCTTCTCGTCGAAGACAAAGAAAGCCTGCGTCGCGTGTTGCGGCTGACGCTGGAGCACGCCGGCTATTCGGTCACCGAAGCCGCCGATGCGCGCGAAGCCATAAATGAAATCGGCCGCGTTCCTCACAAGGTTGTGCTGACTGATCTGCGCATGCCCAACGGATCAGGTCTGGATGTACTGCGCGCCGCGCGTGGTGCGGACGGCGACGTGCCCGTGATCGTGATGACGGCATACGGGTCGGTCGATGAAGCCGTGCAGGCGATGAAAGACGGCGCGCATGACTTTCTTCAGAAGCCGGTCGACTCAAACCATCTGCTGTTGCTGGTTGGGCGCGCGCTGGAACAGACACGTCTGCGCACGGAAAATATTCTGCTGCGCGAAGAGTGGTCAAAGCGTTATGGCTTTCCCCGCATCATTGGTGAGTCAGAAGCGATAAAACGAGTCGTGGCTGAGACGCAACGCGTCGCGCAGACGGAAGCCACCGTGCTGCTGCTGGGCGAGTCGGGCACCGGCAAAGAGCTTTTCGCGCGCGCGGTTCATCATCTTTCGAATCGTCGCGACAAACCTTTTGTGGCGATTAACTGCGCCGCGATTCCGGAAACTCTGATTGAAAACGAATTGTTCGGACACGAGCGCGGCGCCTTTACGGGCGCGGGCGAGCGACGGCTGGGCAAGTTTGAGTTGGCTTCGGGCGGCACCGTTTTTCTTGACGAAATCGGGGAATTACCACTTGCAGTGCAGGGAAAACTGCTGCGGGCAATCGAAGAGAAATCGGTCGATCGCATCGGCGGACGCGGACCGGTGCCGGTCGATCTTCGCGTCGTCGCGGCCACCAACAGAGACCTGCGCGGCGCCGTGGATAAGGGTGAGTTTCGCGGCGATCTCTTTTTTCGGCTCGCGGTTTTTCCGATCGAGATTCCGCCGTTGCGCGAACGACTCGAGGATGTGCCGCTGTTAGTGAATCATTTTCTGCAAAAACAGGCGAGCTCGGCCGGCGGCGAACCGAAGAAGATCGATCCGCAAGCGGTCGATATTCTCTGCCACTACGATTATCCCGGCAATGTACGCGAACTCGAGAATGCGATCGAGCGCGCCTGCGCCCTG
>JAWVEB010000077.1:0-46914 GCA_033856915.1 Blastocatellia bacterium
ACTTCAATCCAGGGAGTCGGCTCTTTAGGAAATGAAAGCGTGATCGTGGTGTCGCCGGCGAACAATGGAGCACGCTCTCGCAACGCAGTCTCAGCGGTAATCTGTGCCAGGTAAGGATTGTTCGCGCGCTGTGAGAGATGCGCCAGAACGATATGCTTCGCCTGGCCGTCAAAGCCGTCGAGCAACCACTCAGCGACGTCTTCATTCGACAGGTGACCGAGCCTTGAAAGAATGCGCTGCTTCAATTCCCACGGGTAATGCTCGACGGTCTTGAGCATGTCGCGGCTGTGATTCGATTCGATCACAATGGCCGCGCAGCCCCGCAATCTCTCAGTAACCAGGGTCGTGATGTGACCAAAATCGAGAAGCGTCGCGACTTTGACGCCGTCGTGCTCGGCCGTGAATCCGAAATTGTCTACCGCATCGTGCGGCACCGTGAACGGATGAAAGTCGATGCTCCCGATGCGAAAGTCCTGGCCCGAATCGATCTCGACCATGCGATCGCGCAAGGCGTCAGAGCGGCGCCGCGGTTCATCGTTGGCGACATTCCGCCTTTCACAGACATAAGCATCGCGCGTCTTGGCGGACATAAAAACCGGGCAATCCAGGTCCTTGATCAGAACGCGCAATCCGCCTGCATGATCGCCGTGCTCATGCGTGATCAGAATGCCATCGAGTGAATTTGCATCTTCCCCCAACGTCGACATCCGGCGCACGGTTTCCCGGGCGCTGAGGCCTGCGTCAACCAAAACGCGCGTGCCGTTCGCGACCAGCAAGACGGAGTTGCCAGTAGAGCCGCTGCCAAGTACGGAGATTTTCATGAGCTAAAGATTGGCGCGTCGTCGACAAGCCAATGTTTGTTAGACAATTTCAAATTTCCAGGCGCGCGCGATCGACTGCAAATCCGTTCAAGTTACCGAGCGCCCCCAGCGCCAGCGTCGGCGTGGTAAAGCAACTCTGCGCTACCCTCTGCGCGTCGTCCGGAGTTACAGCTTCAATACTACGAATGATTTCGTCCGGCGAAATGCGGCGGCCATGAAAGATCTCCTGGCGGGCCAGAGCCCCGACGCGCGAGCTGGAAGATTCCAGACTCAACAGCACTGAGGCGATCGCCTGTTCCTTGGCGAGTTGTAACTCGTCTTCCGAAACCGGCTCGTTAACGGCGCTTCGTAGTTCCTGCAAAGACAGATCAAGGACCTGATCGAGATGCGCCGGCGATGTGCCCGCATAAATCGTAAACATCCCAATGTCGGTGTAGGTGTTGCCGCCGGCGCCGATTGAGTATGCCAGCCCGCGCTCTTCGCGAATTGACTGCCATAGGCGGCTGGAGGTGCCGCCGCCGATCACTGTTCCCAGCATGCTGGCCGCGTAACGATCTTCACTTCTTGCCGAGGGCCAGGGCGACGCGATTATTAAGTGCGCTTGCTCGAGTTCGCTCTTGCGTTCAATCAGAATCGGCGCAGCGGTTTCCGGCGAAAACTCGGCCGTCGAAGCTTCTTCTGATTCCTTATTACCGTCGCCGAAAGTTTGCGCGGCCAGTTCCGCCAGTTGGTCGTGACTGACGTTGCCCGCCGCGGCAATTACCAGGTTGCGGGGCGAGTAAGCGACGGAATGAAAGCCCGCGGTGATGGTCCGATCAAACGACGAGACTGTCTGTTCAGTTCCTTCAATCGGCCGGCCCAGTGAATGATCCGGAAAGTAAGCCGCGTGAAAAAGTTCGGTGAGCAGCTCATCCGGCGTGTCCCCGATCATCTTCATCTCTTCGATGATCACGCTCTGCTCGCGCGTTAGATCGTCGGCATCAAAGCGGGGGTTCGCCAGCATGTCGGCGATCAGATCAAAAGCCAGCGGCAGCGCCGTATCGACTACTTTCAGCGCAAAACCAGTGATCTCGTGCGACGTATATGCATCAAGATGCCCACCGAGACGATCGGATTCCGTGGCGATCTGTCGCGCCGAGCGGCGCTGAGTGCCTTTGAACAAAGCATGTTCAATGAAATGGGAAATGCCGTTCAGCGCCGGCGCTTCATGACGCGATCCGCGTCGGACCCAGATTCCCAGACTGACGGACCGCAGGCCCGGCATATGTTCCGTGAGAATTGTGAGTCCGTTGGCGAGGCGAGTGGTTTGAACCTGATCTATCATTATTTTTCCAGACGAGCGGAACCGGCCTTGTTCAGCGTCCATCGTAACACGTAGAAAAGAGGCGACAAAATAAGCATGCTTTTCGGATACTAATGCCGTTTTGAAAAAGTGGCACGGGCATCCCGCCCATGGAGACACGCGGAAGATGCGCGTGGCACACTAATTTGCGCCAGCTACTAAAAAACCGGCCTGCCTGGTCAGGACACCACCGTGCTTGACACAAGTTCGGGCAATAGCTGAGAATCACAGCATTCAAACGGGTGACAGTCTCCCTTGCCCGGCGGAACGAGGATCGGAAACGAGATTCCGAACAGCCGCTCAGGCATCTGAACGCAGCAAATTGAGAATCGAACGAGAGTGAAATTGGCTATCCGGTTTTCGTTCTGACACCAGCCTCGCCAATGAGCGTGAGGTTAACCCGGAGGTTCGGCCTTGATGAAGACACTTTCCAGATTTAGCACGCCGCTGGTGGTCCTGGCTGTCGTCTTGTCGATGACAGTCTCGACGTACGGCAAAGGGGTCCGGGGCCTCGCTACGATTACCGGCACAGTCCGAGATAGTAAGGGTCTGCCCTTGGCAGGGGCGGTGATTCAGTTGATTCGCGAAGGCGCGAACCAACTTATTAAGCAGACGCGCACCGCGGCCGACGGAAGCTTTTCGGCCAGGATTCCCGCGGGTCGCTATTCGCTAAAAGCAATGGCTGACGGCTTCGGTGAAGTTCTTTTCTCGTCGGTTCAGGTCAACCCCTCTGCAGAAATCGCCTATCGCTTCAATCTGGAGCCCGCTGGTTCGGGCAGGACCGTAGTCGATCAACATAAGGATCGTGACAACATTAAATGGACGCTGCGCGCTATACAGGGCCGTCGATCCATCTTTCAAGCCAATGAAGGCGATGACCCAACGATTGCGGCGACTGAAGGCGCGGAGCCGACAGTAAAGAGCAGCACTGAGGTGAACGATACAGAGAGCGCGAATAAGCGCGGCCGCACTCGCACACAGGGAGTCGTCGAGACTTACTTTGCCAGCTCTTCCAGTCCGTTCAGTTCCAGTTACGAGGGTGTGAATTTCGCGGTGGCGCTGCCGGCGTCCGAGCGAATTGATCTGATTTTTGCCGGCCAGACGGGCGTCGGCCCGGCCGCGCCACAAAGATTCGAGACGACCGCGCGCCTGCGCGTCAACAGCCATCATCGCGTGAATCTAACGCTGGGCGCCGCGAGTTTGCCACTTTGGGCGCCTGGTGGCGGCACGGACTCCAACACCAGGCGGGCACTTGGGCAAATGTCAGTGCGCGCCGTTGACGAGTGGATTGTCCGCGATGGAGTCGTCGTTGTTTTGGGATTGGATTACTCCCGTTTCCTGGGTGCGGGTAACGGCGCCGCGATTAGTCCGCGCCTCGGAATTCAGTTCGACGCGAACGCGCGCACGAGGGTGAAAGCGAGTTTTGCTCCGGGGGGAATCGAAACCGCGCCACAGAGTTCCGCGGGTTTTGAATCGGGCGACGGAATCTTTAGGCAGCCGCGCACACAACCAATCGCATTCGTCAGTGGCCGCGCAGTCATGGGCCAAAGCCGCCGCCTCGAATTCGGAGTCGAGCGCGTCCTCGATAATCGCTCCAATGTAGAAGCGACAGCTTTTGTCGATCTGACCAGCGGCCGCGGCGTCGGCCTGATGGCCGCGCCACTATCTGCTTTCTCGGGCGAGAATGCTGCGGCCATCCTCAGCGTCGCCAATCAGGAGGGATCAGCGCGAGGCATGCGACTGGTCTATACGCGCCGCCTGAATCGCGTTTGGAGCACGGCTGCCGGTTATTCGTTTGGCCGTGGACAAAAGATTTTGCCGGACGGCATCACGAACCCTGCGGAACTTTTCAGTAACAGCTTTTTCCAGACTGGCGCTGTGCAGGTTGCCGGTGATTGGTCCACCGGCACTCACGTACAAACCATATTTCGCTTTTCGCCTCAGGCGACCGTGTTCGCAATCGATCCTTTTGCCGGCCGGCTGGCAGTCTACGATCCATCCCTCAGCATTCAAGTAACGCAGGATCTGCCAACGTTCGGATTGCCGGTGCGGGCCCAGGCCGTCATCGACGCGCGCAATCTGTTGGATTTCCAATCGAGGACCAGCAACCGTGAGACGGTACTGGAGGTTGCTCCGACCGGCCGCTCAGTTCGCGGAGGAATCTCGGTTAGATTCTGAGCAGGACGGCGGTACGATCTCACCAGGACGTTACCGCCAGCTTCAGTTTCAGGCTCCCATTTTTCTCCATAATCTCGGACGAGTACGAAAACTTGGACGTGACTGTCCAGTCGTAGTCGCGCTTTTTATTTCTGAGCAGTAGAGAAGTGATGCCCAGCACGCAATACATTGCCTCGTGTCGGCGATCAATTGAAGCGAGTGTGATGGTTCTCAGTTGGAACATCGGTTGCCTTAATTCGCTGGCTGTCGTGTGTTCCGATAGGCGCCCCGAACAGTGCGACTAAGTAGTAGCTTCGGTAAAGCGGGTTCACGGTCCAAAACGATTATGACTAAGGGTTCAGTACTCACCGGCAAGACATGGTTGCTGCTAGTCGTAGCGGCACTGTTGATTGCTGCCGGAGCGCTAAACTTCTCACAGCGTCTGAGTCACCAGCCACCGCCGTGGGACGGGGTGACCTGGGTTGATACTTCGCACGGGGTCGTCGCCAAAACAGTCGCGCCTGGTTCGTCTGCCGCGCGGGCGCGAGTAATTCCCGGAGATCGCCTCATCGCGATTAGCATGACGGGACAAAAGTGCGAAGAAGTCACCAACGGTCCCAGGTGTGAGCCGATCAGCGTTGCCAGATACGTTCAGATTTATCTCAACGATGCTCATGCCGGTGGCGATATTCACTACCTCATCGAGCGGCCCTCATACCCGGTAGAAACGCGATTCTATTACGCCGACCTCGATCACCTGGGAACTATCCCGAATTGGACGGCACGCGATCTTTACGTCAATTTGATCGGTCTTGTCTATTTATGCGTCGGCCTGTTCGTGATTTTTAAGCAGGGCGGCAGGTCTCCTTTCGTTTTGCACTTCGCGTCACTTTGTTTGACGGCGTTCGTCTTTCACTTTTATACACCGAATGGAAACTACAAAGACCTCGACCTGGTAGTTGCTTTTCTGCGCAGCGCCGGCCTGATAATGTTTGCGCCGCTCTTCCTGCACTTCAGCGCCATTTACCCGGTTCGATATCACCTGTTCGAGGAACGGCGTTGGCGTAGCGCCCTGCTGTACATCCCGGCCGTGCTGCTCCTCTTTGTCGCAACTGCGGTCTTTTTTCACGACGAATTGGTTAAGGTCTTTCCGCATCTACTGCTCGACTATTCGCTGAACTTTGGCGCCGGTTTCTATAAAGCTGCCTTCATTCAATTCGCCCTGGCGCTGGTGGCCAGCGCAATTTTGCTCGTCCGCCGTTTTGTGATCAGCAAGAACACGGTGGCCCGCCAGCAATTGAAATGGGTGGTCTGGGGATCTGCTCTGGCCATAGCGCCTTTCACTTTGCTCTATGCGACCGGGTTTGTGCTCACTGAAGGCTCGAATCCTCTTAGTGACGCGGCGGTCGTGCCGCTGATTCTAATCCCACTCGCGTTGGGCTATTCAGTGGTCCGCTATCGCCTGATGGACGTCGAGCTTGTCGTGCGCCGGGCGGCCGTCTATGCCTTCACAACCATCGCAATCGCGGTGGCGATCGGCGCAGTCGTATATTTTGCGGGGCTGTATGCGTTGAGCGGCGACGTCGGATCTACTGGCGAGATTACCTTGCGCTTGATTCTTTCCGTCAGCGCGATGGCCTGTATCGTGATGATCGCTGCTCCGGTCAAGAACTTCATACAGGAGCGCGTGGATCGGATCTTCTACGGTCAGCGCTATGACTTGCGGCGCAGTCTTTTGGACTTCGGTCGCACAATTTCCGCAACCACGGCCCTCGATCCTTTGCTGGATTCGCTGATTACGCGACTGCGGCAGGTGATGAATGTCGAGCGTCTGGCAATCTTTCTTGAAGATGAGCACGAACCGTCGGGTTATCGCGTCGCCCGCACGGCTGGCCTGTCAGCGCCGATAACTGTCCCGGTGGATTTTCGCGAGATGATCCGCACACGTTCTGCCGAGACCGGAGTAGTCCGCGCTGACGATCTCGAATCGTCGCCGGAAGGCGATGCTTACGTCCGCCGCGTGCTGCATTATTACGTACCCTGCGTCGTGCGCGGCCGGATGGTGGCCGTGATTGGCCTGGGCCGCTCAGCTGACGGCGCGCTGCTCTCTTCGGAAGATGTTGAGATCCTGCGGACCGTCTCCGGCTACATTTCAGTTGCAATCGAGAACAGCCTGCTCTACCAGGAGCAACAACGCCGCGCGGCCGAGCTGGAAATTCTCAAAGAGTTCAACGAGTCGATTGTCGAATCGATCAACGTGGGCCTGATGGCAGTTGATCTGAATGGGAATATCACGCGGCTCAACTCCGCACTCGAAGAAATCTTCTCGCTGACGCGCGACGAGGCCGTGGGCAAGAACGTCGAGGAGCTTTTCGCCGAAGATTTCGCTGATACGCTGCATCAGGTGCTCGGTCCGGATGGCTGGCAGTTGCGGCAGACGCGCCAGATTTACAAGCTGCATACAGCCACGCGCGGCGGCCGTTCAATCGTACTCAACATTGCGCTGGCTCCGCTCTGCGCTGATTCAGATGAACAGACCGGAGCCCTCGTAGTGTTTGAAGATGTCACGCAACGGCTGCATCTTGAAGAGCAACTGCAGCAGCGCGAGAAGCTTTCGTCGATCGGTTTGCTGGCCGCCGGCGTGGCCCACGAAGTCAATACACCGCTCACAGGCGTTTCGTCATACACGCAAATGCTCCTTAGTATGTTGTCTGAAAATGACCCGAAACATGCCCTGCTGCTCAAGGTCAAGCGGCAGGCGGATCGAGCTACAGACATCGTCAACAATCTTTTGAACTTCTCGCGCACCGGCAGCGCGGCCGAGTTTGGCGGCGTCGATATCCACCGCGTGCTGGACGACACGCTGCAACTGCTCGAAACGCAACTGCGCCGCAGCCAGATCGAGATCGTGCGCGATTATTCAGACGACCTGCCGCAGGTTCACGGCAACTCGGTTAAGTTGCAACAGGTGTTTACTAATCTGATCCTCAACGCGCGCGATTCGATCGCCAATGGCAATGGCCGCATTTCGCTGGCTACGCGCAAAGGCGACGACGGCTTGTTACTGATCGAAGTCGCCGACAGTGGCGTGGGCATCGCACCGGAGGACGTGGCGAAAATCTACGATCCATTCTTCACTACTAAGGGCGTCGGCCGTGGCACGGGTCTCGGCCTGGCGGTGACCTACGGCATCGTTCAGGAGCATTCAGGACACATAAACGTCTCAAGCACACCTGGGGTTGGTACTACATTTCGCATCACGCTGCCTACCAGTGATCCGCGCGCTCGTCTGCAAGCTGCCGCGCTATAGCAAGGCATACTTTCATCTTTATCATCATTAGCTTTTACTGCTGGTTTCGGTAATAATCTCGCCTTTACTCAATGGATGCGAGAACATCCGCTAATAGTTGGCGCTAGAAAGCGGTGCCAAGGCACCGCACTCAAAAATGGCTAGAAAAGGCTCAGTGCTGGTCGTCGACGATGAGGAGATCATGCGCGATGTCCTCGAGACGTTGCTCTCCGCGGAGGGTTATCGTGTCGATCTGGCGAAGACCGGCGAAGAAGGATTAGACGCCTACACCAAGCGTTCGTACGACGCGGTGTTGCTCGACGTGTCGATGCCCGGGATTGGCGGCTTGCGCGCGCTGGAAGAATTTTTGAAGCTGGACGCGGAAGCGGTGGTGGTGATGATCACCGCGTACGCGACGTTCGACACGGCGATTACTGCCTGGGAGAAAGGTGCTTTCAACTGCATTCGCAAGCCCTTTCAGAACGAACACATCACGGCCACCGTAGCAGCGGGAGTGAAGCGCCGGCGCAAGGAAGAAGAACGGCGATCTCTGCGCCAGGCAATGAGCCGCGAGGTCGATCGCGGCGCCATGGTCGGCCGATCGGACATCATGCAGGAGGTGTTTCGCCTCGTCGAACAGGTCGCGCCCGCCCGCTCGACAATCCTAATCACCGGCGAGAGCGGCACTGGTAAGGAACTGATCGCGAAAGCAATCCACGAATCCAGTCTGCGCGCCGCGCGCCCGTTCGTCACAGTCAACAGTTCGAATATCCCCTCTGAGTTGCTTGAGTCAGAACTCTTCGGCCATACCCGGGGAGCATTTACCGGCGCAGTTGCCGCCAAGAAGGGTTACTTCGAAGTTGCCGATGGCGGTTCAATCTTTCTCGACGAGATCGGCGATATCCCGCCCGAGACGCAAGTGCGACTGTTGCGCGTGATTCAGGAGCGCGAGTTCACACCCCTCGGAGATACCAGCCCCCGGCGCGTCGACGTGCGCATCATCGCGGCCACGAACATCGATCTCAAGGAAGCAGTACGTCAGGGAATGTTCCGCGAAGATCTCTACTACCGGCTGGCGGTGGTACCGATCGAGTTGCCGCCACTGCGCGATCGACGGCAGGACGTGCTGCCGCTGGCGCAGCACTTCATACGCAAGTACAACGAAGAAAATGGCCGCCACGTATCGGAACACATCGCCCCGGAAGTGCTCTCGCTGCTGGAGAATTATTCCTGGCCCGGCAATGTCCGCGAGTTGGAAAACGCGGTCGAGCGGGCCGTAGTCATCGCGCCCGCCGACGAGATCAGCCGGGAATGCCTGCGTCCGGAAATAGCCGACCCGCAAGCGACGCGCGCCGTTGCGCGCGAAGGCGCCGGCGCCTCTTCTGGCATAGATGTGGGACGCGGCGTTAATTTTTATGACGAAGTGCGGCGCTTTGAAATTGACTTGATTCGCCGCGCCCTGGATCAGACCGGCGGCCACCAATCGCGTGCGGCGCGTCTGCTGGGCATGAACCCCACTACGCTTAATTCAAAGATCAAAACCTACAACATAAATTTACGGCCTTAGTGGGCCGCCCGTTTCTGGTTGACACCAAGCCGGCTTGGGAATAGGCTGTCGCCGTCTTAGACCCTTTCACCGGGTAGGCGGAATTAGTCCCTGTGAGCTTCGCCGCCAACCAATCCAAGGAACCTGGCTGAGCTGTGGTTACGTTCTAATGCTAGTCGCCGAGTTCCTCAGTCCCGCGGATGCGGGTGAAATGTTTCAGTTTGGCAGTCATATATATTAGCGGGCGTATTAGAATCCTTGGAGTCCAGCAACCGAAACGTGGTCGCATGGATCCCAAAGGATTTTTCTCTCATTCGTGACTCACCTTCTTTAATTCTCAAACTCTTCGGTGAGTCGGCGTTATACACATTGGTCTCGTAGAAGCCCGGCATTTCCACTTCTCTGACGACGCCGCGAGTCGCCGGTGTTGGAGCTTCGCACCAGGTTCCTTTGACCCTTAAACACGGAGGCCTGCAATGGCAAACTGGCTGGTCATGATTTATCTCGCAGGGAACAATAATCTCAGCGAGGAATGCGTGTTCGCACTCACCGAGATGAAGAGGGCCGTTTTGAGCGATAACGTCACCGTGATGGCCCAGCTCGACACCAGCGTTCACCGGCACACGCCATTGCTGATCAAACAGGGAAATACCCTCCACAGCGACTTGAAGGCTGCAGAAATTCAAGGGGCTATCTTAAGAGCGGCGCAACCCGGAGCTAAGGCCACCAGCACGGCGCCACAAGAAAAGTACGTAGCAGGCGAGGAGGAGAATTTGCCGTCCTTCGCTCAGGTGATTTTCGATTTCGTGAATAACTGCGTTACCGGCCAGAAAACCAAGGCTGATCATTACATGCTCATCCTTTCCGGCCACGGTAACGGCGTGCTTGCTGATTTCCTGACTCAGGAGCAGTCGGAAAGCCTCGATATGGTTTCTCTGACCCAACTAATAAAGAAAATAAGAAACGACACACTGGGCGGGAAAAAGCTCGACATTCTTGGTTTGGATAGCTGCCTGATGAGCATGGCAGAGGTAGCTGACAGCTTGCAAGACTTCGCCAAGGTAATGATCGGGGCCGAGGGATTCGAGCCACTTAGTGGTTGGCCCTATGAAAGAGTACTCACCACGATAAACGAGTTCGCCCAGCGGACTGAAGGGACGGATGACCAGAACGTCAGGGATTTGGCCAGGCAAATCGTTTGCGGCTACATCGGTTACTACACTGACTATCTTGCGGCGGGCGTTTCCGTGGACCTGGCGGCCTGCGATCTCACCCGGAGTCATTCGCTGACCAGAGCTGTCAAAAATCTTTCCAGCGTTCTTAGGAAATATTTGCCGAAGCGGGAAATCAGGAACGCACTCATCCTATCGCACTGGGAAGCGCAATCTTACATGCGAGAGCAGTACACCGACCTCTATGACTTTTGCCAACTGTTAGCCCGCAACTGTGAAGAGGAAGTGGTCCAAACGGCATGTCAAGGTGTAATGGACGCCATTCAAGGCAACAAGGGCCAGCAGGGGTTCATCTTGAAGTCTTGTTACAGCGGCTTGACCGTGCAGTATTCCTTCGGAGCCTCGGTCTACTTTCCATGGTCGGAAGAGACTACTGGTCTGAATAGATATAAGGATCTCTCCTTTGCCACCAAATCAGGATGGGCGAGTTTCCTTCAAGCTTACCTGGCGGCAACGAAGCGCGATCCGCGGGGCCAGGGTCCAAAAGACAGTCTGGAAAGTTTCGCTCCCGAGTTTACGCTTGGCTCTTTCAGAGTCATTTCCGAGAGTGGGATGAGCCCGCTCGCTATCAAGAGCGGTTCAGAGAACAAGAGCGGTTCAGAAAACAAGAGCGGTTCAGAAAACAAGAGCGGCTCGGAAAACAAGAGCGGCTCGGAGAACAAGAGTGGTTCGGAGAACAAGAGTGGTTCCGAGAACAAGAGTGGTTCCGAGAAC
This sequence comes from Blastocatellia bacterium, assembly GCA_033856915.1. Classification (GTDB taxonomy): domain Bacteria; phylum Acidobacteriota; class Blastocatellia; order Pyrinomonadales; family Pyrinomonadaceae; genus UBA11740. Next base: position 11,102 of record JAWVEB010000077.1, read on the forward strand.
AAGAACCTTGCAAACTCCATCGCCAGTATGAAAAACCCACCCACGGAATTCCGTCCGTGTGAAGACTGTTTTCAACCTTTGCCTAACAAGCCGAGCGCGCAAAAACGGGCCACGGCCGGGCAGGTCCAGACAGCCTCACGGGCCGGGTCATACGGCACCCGAAGATCGACAAGAACAAAAAAGAAGACTTCCAAAAGATATTGAAGTAATGTGAATGCTTTCCGCAGCCGGCGCATGTTCCGTGTGCACCGCGCACTTCCATTTCCGAACAACGAAGTGTCTTTGGCGGATGTGTCTCGGCCATCAATCCATCCTGCTTTTGAAAAGTGAAGGACTAATGTCGCTCAGCACGCGCGTCAAACATACCATTGGTCTCTTAGTCGTCGCTTTCGCTTTATTTGAGCCGAGGTTTAGCGAAGACCAGGTGTCACTCACGGCATTTGCCGAATCACGCGGAAGTGTAAAGAGCGTGGACGGTATCCCTTTGCCGGCGCCTGGCGAGTCTATGGTGCGGGAACTCGCTACCGGAGAGACTGACACCTACATCATCACCCTCAATCAAGATCAATATCTGGGAGCGGTCATCGAACGAAGAGATCTGGATCTTAGTCTGGAACTCTACGATTCTGGCGGCAGCGTTCTAGTTCAACTCGAGTGCCGCAAGTCGAGTCTGACTCCTGTTTCGCTCATTGCCCAGACTCCCGGAAATTACCGGCTTGAAGTGCGTCCGCTGGAGAAACAACAGGTTCGCGGGCACTACGGATTGCGTGTTGAAGAGATCCGGCCAGCCAAGACGAAAGACAATTACAGGATTGCCGCGCAGAAGGCCGTCGCTGAGGGTCAACAACTGCTGCAAGAATGGAAGGAGGAACCGAGCCTCGGCGCAATTAGTAAATTCAAGGATTCGTTACACCTCTGGCGCGCGGCCGGCGATCGTAGTGCCGAGGCTTTCACTCTTCGGAGCATCGGCGATGTTTACCAGCCCTTAGGCGATTATGAACAAGCTCTGACTTATTACAATCAGGCTTTGTCGCTTGATCGGAAAATACTCGATCGGCGGAGTGAAGGCGAAACACTAAATGAGATCTGTTACACCTACCTTAATAAGGGAGAGAACAAGAAAGCTCTGAAATTCTGTAACCAGGCATTGCGAATAAATCAGGCCACCGAAAACCGTCGCGCGGTCGCACAGTCGCTCAATAATCTTGGCGAGGTATCCTACGGCTCAGGACAGAGCCGGCAGGGCCTGGTTTACTTTCAGCAAGCATTACCGGTCTGGAGCGAAGCGGGCGATCGTCAGGGGACTGCCCTGACGCTATTGAACGTTGGCTATACTTATTCTGATTTGGGACAAATGCGCGAGGCGCTCAATAATTACAATGAAGCGCTCTCCCTTTGGATGAATTCACCGAATAAGCGCGGGCAAGCAATGACCCTCACTGCCCTCGGGCGCCTTCACTCTCGGATGGGCAAGAGTCAAACGGCGCTGGATTATTTTGAGAAAGCAATGCAACTCATCAAACCTCTCGGCGCCCGTGCCGAGCAGGGCCGCATCCTCACTGGCCAGGCATATGTTTACGATCAATTAGGAGACAAGCAGAAGGCCCTTGATTGTTACAACCAGGCTCTGCCGCTGTTTCACTCGACCGGCGATTACGGAGAGGCGATGACCATCTACGACGCCGCCAAGGTGTTGTTTTCGTTGGGAGACTACCAGAAAGCGCTTGAATATTTTCAGCAGGCGCTTTCGCTGTCTACGACCGCCAGGGATCGACATTTACAGGCATTTGAAATCAGAGAGATCGGCCGAATCTATGAGGTGCGGGGTGACAAATCCAGAGCGCTGGATTGTTACCTCAAGGCGCTCTCGTTCTTGCGCGCAGAAAAAACTTTTCGAGGGGAAGCGGAGACGCTGAACTTGATTGGCAATCTTCATGAGGAGCGTGGACAGACCCTGGAGGCCCTCAAATACTACAACCAGGCTCTCTTCCTTAATCGAAAGGCGGAGTACCCGGTGGGCGAGGTAGCCACTCTTTATAAGATCGCTCACCTTGAACGAGACCGTGGCAATTTCACGACTGCTCGACAGAACACGCAGCGCGCCCTGGCGGTGGTTGAGTCTTTGCGCTCAAACGTCATCAGCCAGGACCTGCGCACATTGTTTTTCGCGTCTGTCCGTCAGCATTATGAGCTTTACATTGACGTTCTCATGCATCTACACGAACGTGACCGCACCGCGGGGTTCGATGCCGAGGCGTTTGAAATCAGCGAGCGCGCCCATGCCCGCTCGCTCCTCGAGTTATTGAGCGAGGGACAGGCGGATAATCGTGAAGGCGTAGATCAGACCCTGGTGTTACGCCAACGCTCATTGCAGCGATCGCTCGACGATAAAACCGAACGTCGTTCCCAATTGCTCGTCGCCCGGCGGAATACTGAGGCGCAGGCGATTGATAAGGAAATCGATCAAATCAAAACCGAATATGATGAGATAAGATCGCAGCTCAAATCGAAAGGTCCTCGGGATGCGGCGTTGATGCAGCCACAACCGCTCAGTTTGCCGCAGATTCAGCAACAGGTTTTGGACGACGACACGGTCTTATTAGAGTACGTGCTTGCTGATGAGCGGAGCTACGTTTGGGCCGTGACGCGTACTGATGTTTCAAGTTACGCGCTACCTCCGCAGGAGACGATCGTCGCAGCGGCGAAACGGGTTTATGAGTTGCTGAAAACTCAGCCCGGAACCAACGGCGCAAATGACTCTAACTTAGCCGCTCAGGAATTGAGCCAGATAGTTTTATCTCCCGTCGCCGCTCAGTTGCACAAGCATCGCATCATAGTCGTTGCCGATGGCGCGCTCAACTACATTCCGTTTCAGATTTTGCCGTTGCCTTCGCCTGATAACAATCCGCTCATCAGCAATTGCGAAATCGTGAACGCGCCCTCAGCTTCCATCCTGGGACAGTTGCATCATGAGGCGGCACGTCGTCAAACTCCGGCAAATGCGTTAGCGGCTTTCGGTGATCCAGTCTTTGCTTCGAACTATGCGCAGCAAAAAGAGAGGGATGCCGGCAAGCAGTGGTTGGTAGCGCAAACCAACGAGAACGAGCAGTGGCAGAATGCCGTGCGCGATATCGAGCCCGACGGAGATTCTTTCAATCCTTCCGCTCTGCAACCACTCTTCTACACCAAGGGCGAACTAGCCAACCTGCGCGAAGTGGCGGGGGCCGAAACGTTCGTGGCGACCGGTTTTGACGCCTCGCGCGAAAAGCTGGAAAGCGTCGATTTGACGAAGTACGCGATTCTGCACTTCGCCACGCACGGAATTCTGGATCCCAAACGACCGGAGAACTCAGGCATTTTCCTTTCAATGGTTAACCGCGACGGGCAACCGCAGAATGGCTTTGTGGGACTTCAGGATATTTACGGCCTGCATGCGCCGGTTAATTTAGTTGTCCTGAGCGCCTGTCGCACTGGTTTGGGAAAAGACGTGCGGGGCGAAGGCTTAATCGGTCTCACGCGCGGGTTCATGTATGCCGGCGCGTCGAGCGTGGTCGCGAGCTTATGGAAGGTGGATGACGAAGCTACCTCGGAATTAATGAAGCGGTTTTATTCTAATATGCTGCAACACGGGATGACTCCCGCCGCGGCTTTGCGCGCGGCCCAGAATAGCATCAGGCAGGAGCCGCAATGGAACGCGCCTTATTTCTGGGCAGCTTTTACTTTGCAAGGTGATTACCGTGAGTTTATTAAGACACAACCGGCCGTGGCCCGGCGGCAAACTCTGAGAATTATCATGCCTGTAGGCTTGGTTATTTTGTTGGCCGTCGCGGCAGGGTTGTATCGTCGCCGGCGCAGCAGGGGATTACAATAAAGTCGTCAGTTACTCGACCACGAACGAGCCGTTACCCGTGAGGCGTTGTTCTTTGCCGCTGGCGCTAATGGCAAAGACCTTCACCGAGTTCAGTCCTCGTTTTAGTTCAGCCGCCGGAATCACCACAGAGATCAACTGTCCTTCCAAGGCCGATGCCGCATAAGATTTGCTCTGGCCGCTCTCATTCGCCACCTCTACGCGATAACCCACAGCCGGCAGGGATTGATCCGGCACCCGCAATAAGATCCTGAGTCCGTCGGCGTCGCGCGGAAGTTTAACTGCTGAAGGCGGTGTCCCCTTGCCGCGTTCGCTGACGCCGATGACCAGGTTGAGCGTGGCAAAGTTCCCTGGCGCCGACGTTCGTTGGCGAAGACCCAACCAACCAACGGCTACGATTGCTATGACTGCAACTATGGCGGCTGTCGTCCTGAATAAGAAAGTCCTGGTGCTCCAAAAGCTGGGCACGACGGCCACAGGCAATATGTTTCGATCGCCAGCGTTCGTCACATAGCGGTTCAGCGCTCGGGCAAACCGTAGATTCTGCTGGCGCTCCGGCGTAGCCAGGAAATGCTGTTCAAAATAAGTACGTTCATCCGCTGCTAACTTACTTTGAATGTATTCATCAGTGAGTTCTGCTTCGGTCACGAGGAGTTCTTCAAACAGTTCCTCGTTAATCAGGAGTTCTCGTTCAATCTCTTCTCGGGCCGCATCGGAGAGTTCCCCCAACAGATACGGCCTGATCCTCTCTTGCTGTGTTTGGGTCGGCGTCATAAGAGTGTTCCTTAGAGTCTATCCTTCGGGTTGGGGGCAACCTCTAATAGTTATGCGCGAAGGCCGGAAACATTTCAGTTGACCGGTTGTTGCTCCAGGCAGTCCAGGACGCACCGTTGCAATGTCTGGCGAATTCGGTGGGCCCGAATCCTCAATGCGTTTAGGGCAATGCCGAGTTCGGTCGCCAGCATTTTGCGGTGATCGATCTTTGCTTGTTTGTCCTGCTGGTAATATCGCATTACCAGCCCGCGGTTTGCCGGGGCTAGTTGGGAGAGACAATGTTCAAGGCATTGATATTCGGGTTCGATGTCTTCCGCCAGGACCTGCGCCGGTATACTAAGCGTTATAGACGCGGAGTCAACGGAAACATGCGCCAACCGGCCGCTTATTTTTCTTCCATATTCGAGGAGAACCTTCTGGGCAACTCCATAGAAGTAGAGGGCGGGATCACCGCTGTATTCAGCGGCGACTTCAGCTACTCTGGCAGTAACTCGGTTAATGGTCTCATCCGCGATATCCTCGGCTTCGCGGCATCCGCGAATGGCAAAAATCTTGATTAAGCGCGTTCTAATGGCTTCGTACTTCCTTCCGGCTTGCTCCGGATCCGGGTCAAGCCAGTTTAGTAACGAATCGAACTCTCCCTGAGTTAGCACCCATTTTTTGTTCATTTGGATAGCAAACTTCCAATGCAAACCACAGGTGCAACGCACGCACTCGGATATTCATGGCCTGCAAACTCGAATCGGGACTTACTTCAGAACCTAACGCTGGTTTGTTGCTGAGCGGAGCCTCGGCGGCGCGATTCGCGCCCGTACTTCACCAAACAACTCCAAGCTTGGCGCTTGAGCGACGTAGCCATGTTTTTGCTTAGAGTCATGCGCAGAGTAAACGCGTCGCCAAACGATGTCAATGGCGAATTACCCTGAGTAAGAGCGGCGCCCGCGGGTATTGAGACTTGCGGGCTTTCCCTTGTTCCTGGTTCTCTTTTCCAGCCTGAGAAACGTTTCGGGGCGCGGAGACATACACCGTGAGAGACAAGATATTTTGAGTTCCTTGCCCACGCAGACGGACGGAAACGTCCGGCTCCCCTCCGGAGCGCATCTTGACGATGCGTTCCGGCACCCTCCCTTTCATTGGTTACTTTCCGATCGACGTTTTTAATTCAAGGGTTCGAATTAGCCTGTGGAGGTTGTTTGGGTGGACACCTAATGCGTTGGCGGCTTCGGTGTAATTACCTTTTGCCTGCTCCAACGCGTGGAGAATGAGCTCGCGCTTGGCCTGTTTGACTGCTTCGTAGTACTTAGCCATCGGCAGTTTTCCGTTGTTCGCTGATTCCAAAATCCGCTCGGGCAAATCCTCATTCTCGATAACGTCAGATGTGCCCAGGACGACGGCGCGCTCGATGGCGTTCTCAAGCTCGCGCACGTTGCCGGGCCAATCATAACTCTCCAGCAGAGCCCGGGCCGCCGGCGCGATCCCATTCACAGTTCGTTTGCACGCCTGGGCATACTTGGCCACAAAGTAGCTGGCCAGTAAGGGAATGTCCTCGCGCCTTTCCCGAACCGGGGGCATCGTTATCTTTACGACGTTGAGTCGATGATAGAGATCAGATCGAAAACTTCCTTTTGCGATTGCCTCATCAAGATTCCGGTTCGTCGCCGCAACTACGCGCACGTCGAGGGCGATCGAGCGCGTGCTGCCGAGACGTTCGATTTTATGATCCTGCAGAAAGCGAAGCAGCCGCGATTGTAGTGGCAAAGCCAACTCACCGATTTCATCCAGAAACACAGTGCCGCCGTGCGCGACCTCGAGCTTGCCTTTTTTCTGAGTGATGGCGCCGGTAAATGCGCCTCTTTCGTGTCCGAATAATTCACTTTCGAGCAAGGTTTCCGCCAGGGCCGCGCAATTGATAACCACGAACGGTTTGACCGCTCGTGGGCTGTTGGTGTGAATCGCGTGCGCCGCTAGTTCCTTGCCGGTTCCGCTCTCGCCACAAATCAGCACTGCGGAATTCCTGGGTGCGACACGCTCAATGAAGCTGTAGATTTCGCGCATAGCCGGCCCCTCGCCCACCATGTTGTGTTCGATCGCGAGCGTCGATCGCAGGCGGCTATTCTCTCCTTCCAGCCATTCCATCTGCCGCGCATTCTCCAAAGACACGGCGGCGATACCAGCAACGCCAGCCAGCAGTTGCAAGTGTCCTTCATCGAATCGAACCAGAGGATCGCTGGTGTCAAGATAGATAACGCCCACGATCTTCTCGAAGAGGATCAGCGGAGTGCACATCAAGGAAGTGATTTGCGCGGCGATGAGACTCTCGGCCGTGCTCAATGCCTCGCTGGTATGAATATCATTGCTGAGAATCGCCATTCCTTCGGTCAATACTTTGTTCACGACGGTGCGGCTAATGTGGACTGCTTTGCGTTCGTCTTCGCGGTCGCGACCGTACAACGAAGAGAACTCGTTGTCGCCCTGGCTCAGCAGTATTGCGCCGCGGTCAACCGGCACTACTTCAAATATCGAGTTAAGTATCTCGTGCTGTAATTCCCTGATGTGCCGGAGGACGTTGATGCGCGAGCCGATTTTGCACAATGCGCCCAGGTCGCGGACCACGCGTTCGTGCTCGGGACTTTGCAGTGTTGCCTGCTCAGTCTGGTGCAAGAGTGTCTCCGGGCGAACTTGGGTGGTCGAGTGGGCCAGCAACTTCAGGTCGTCCAACTGGACCAGACTCTCAGATGACGGATCTTCGCTGTCGCCAGTTAAAAAAAGCAGAGCGATGGTTCCGATCTTTATTTGATCGGCATGCATCAGCGTCTGCTCCTTAATTGGGATCCCGTTAACAAACGTGCCGTTAAAGCTGTCCAGATCGCAAATCACGAACTCGTCGCCATTTCGCTTAATCAAACAATGACGGCGGGACACCGAGTTGTGCCCCAAAGAGATATGGCTGGCGGACTCGCGTCCGATCGAAACCTGATCCTCACCGAGTGGAAAGGTGCTGCCCTTTAAGTTTCCATTGATGGCGATTAGTCTGGGATTCATAAGACTGAAGGAGCGTGCGCCAAGGGGGCTTTGATTACACAGAAGCTCAGTCGGGCGTGAGTTTAGCATATCGGAAGTGATAGCGGACTATCAGTTCTGATAGGCCTTCGCGGCGGCTACTCGTCCCAGGCTCCCGCTCAGTCTGCGGGCAACTCGCAGCTTATCAAGTTGTTACCGGAATGGAGCGCTGAGTCTGCTCGTCCCGGCACGGTAATCGCTCTGCAATACATCGCCCGATGTAGAAACTGAAAAGGCTCCCCTCTCAGATTTCGGGATTAAGAGATTCAATTTACCCCACGGCGACGGTGACAGCAGGCAGGGGACAGGAAATCAGTTGGATTCGCTGCGAGCTGAAACCATAGAGGCCCGAAGCTCCCACCGCTTCGGGTTTCTTATTTAGCGCGTTCTTGTTTTCGTTGCAAAGATAAATATGCTGCGCGCACCTACATCGCCACGACAATCTTCACCTTCGCTCTAACTCTTGCCGCTTCGCGCGGACCGCTCGCCGGCAATCATTGCCTTATATAACCGCGTGATCTTGTAGCCGGATTACGCTGCTTGCAGCAAAGGTGACAAAGAGCAAAGGTTCTTGCCAGATCACTTTGGAAACGAGTACTCTCAGACAATTCCAGGCTGATTGCCGAAGCCATCTTGAAGGCTGAGGTCCCGTGTTTGCGCCCGGCGAAAGCGGCCGGTCGAAAGTCCAGCGAAAGGAAAAGGATTGCGACGACGTAAGATCGATGGCTGTCCGATAGCCGGGGCGCTGCAGTTGATCGGCGACAAGTGGACCATGCTGGTCGTCCGCGACCTGAGCGTCGGACCCAAGCGCACTACGGAGTTGCTGGAAGACCTGCATCCGATCAGCAGTCGCACATTGATGGGCCGGCTGCGAGAGATGGAACAGGACGAACTGATCTTGAGAAATAATTATGGTGGTCTGCCGCGGCGGGTTGAATATGAATTGACCGAACGGGGTCGCCGTTTGATTCCGTTGCTGGACGCTTTGATGAAAACGGGCCAGGCGCTGGAATGCAACGAATGCGCAGATCGCAAAGAGAGCACCGGTTACTATTGTGACTTCTGTCCGCTGAGGCGCGGCGAATCGGCCTATGTTCCGGCAGTGTCGCTGCTCGTGGAACCCGACCCTGAGCCGAAGCCAATGCGCCGCCCAAAAGATGATTCGATTGTTCTGTTGTGAAACCGGCGCTTCACGCTGGTTTGCTAAGTTGTCCTGATGTTTGAATGTTGCCCGTCTGATCTCCCTCACCGTCGGGGAAGGAGGGACGTGCGCAGCGCTAATCGGCATCAACTAAGTCCGTGCGTACTTGCACGAACATTCGCTTAGGGGAAAAGGCGTTCCCAATCGCCTGAAGGAGTAATCATGCGAAGAACACTCTCAATTATTTTCTGCATTCTCGGATTTGCCTTTGCAACTTTCGCGCAATCCGATGAATTCTCTCCGTTGCCGACCGTCACCGTCGAAAAGAAAGTAAACCTGCGGCGTGGTCCAGCTACCACCCGTTTACGCCTGAAGGTCGTAACCCCCGCCACTGAACTGCGAGTAGTAGACGAAAATCCGAGTGATGGATTTTATCGCGTCATCTTTGGCAAAGGACGCCTGGGTTGGGTGTGGTCGAAAAATCTCCGCACACCGCTTACGCTCCCCGCGACAACACCCGCAGCCGCTACGCCCACCGCCGGGAGTGGCCCCTGCGCTGACACGTTTCCCCACTGTGGGCCCGAAGGATGTGGCGCGCCTGGTTCGACCCAGGCACTGCTTAATTCAACCAAGCGCCGCCTGCCGTCAGAAGCGACTGCGCGAACGCTGACCTTTGCCGATCTCAAGACACTGCAACAAAGAGCAAACGACCTGGTGGGCCAACACAATGAACTTACCCAGGCTGAAAGAGATTCACTATCGAACCTGAACGTCTCCGGCGGGACCGTGCGTGAAGGACGGCTGGTGAAGGTGCGCGGCTTTTTAGCGCAGGGGCTCGAGCCGCATGCGAACACCAGCGGCGAGTCCGTGAATTGCCGGTTTACGCAGAGCGATAGGAACGACTTTCACATATCGATCGTCGAGAACGCGGGCCAGGATGAATTCAAAGGCATCGTGGTGGAAATGATTCCGCAGGGCCGCAACGCAGCCTGGACCCTGACCAAGCTGAAAAACATCAGGCAACAAGGCAAGCGGATACTCGTGATCGGCGCGCTCTTCTACGACAACATCCACATCGTTAACGACGATCCCAATCATTCCATCGGCGGCCAGCCCAAACGCATGGCGCTCTGGGAAGTTCATCCGATCACGAAGTTCTTTGTCTGCACCAAGGCGAGTAACAACTGCAGCGTCACGAGTACCGGCGCCACGAGTGGTTGGGCGCGGCTGGAGGATTTTTAAGGTAGGGGAGCGCAGGCGTCCTGCCTGCGGTTCAACGGCATCCCCGCCCAGTGTTTAGTGCGAAAGCTCATGCGGGCGTGAACCGCCGACAAAGTGTCGGCGCTCCTAGTCGACCTACGCCGGTTCCGGTTCGTTCGAAATCACCTCGCCTGACGGTGTAATGATTAATTTGCGATCACGTGTGACGTGTTCGCCTTCGATGGTAACTTCCTCGCCGCTCGGCAACTCAATCGGCAGGTGATCAAGAAAGCGCTCGGCGTCGATGGCCGCCATGCAGCCGGTGCCCGCGGCGGTTACTGCCTGGCGATAGACTGAGTCCTGCACGTCGCCGCAGGCAAAAACGCCAGGGATGTTCGTGCCTGTCGAGTGCCCGTTAGTGATTATGTAACCAACCGCATCCATGTCGATCTGGCCTTTGAATAAATCGGTGTTGGGGCGATGGCCGATGGCGATAAAGACCCCTTCACAGTTCAATACGGATTCCGCGCCAGTTTCTACATTTCGCAGATCAACGCCGGTCACTCCCTGCTCATGTGTGCCGATAATCGCGGAGACATCTGTATTCCAGATGAACTCGATCTTGTCGTTGCGAAACGCTTTCTCCTGCATGATTTTTGAAGCGCGCAGTTTGTCGCGACGATGAATCACGAAAACTCGCTTGGCGTAACGCGTGAGAAAGGTCGCCTCTTCCATCGCGGTATCTCCGCCGCCAACGACGACGAGGTGTTTATTTCGAAAGGCCGGCAGAGGGCCGTCGCAAGTCGCACAGGCCGACACGCCGTTGCCCCCGAAACCGTGCGGCGTTTTGGCCTCGCCGGGAATCCCCAGCCACTTGGCCGACGCCCCCGACGCAATAATCAACGTATCGGCCTTGATAATTTTGTTGTCGGTATTCAGCGTGAAAGGCCGCTCCTGAAGATCCACATCGGTGATCCACTCTTCCAGAAATTCGGTTCCGAATCGCTCGGCTTGCTTGCGAAACTCAACCATCAAATCCGGCCCCTGAATGCCTTCGGAAAAGCCGGGATAGTTTTCTACATCAGTGGTGATCATCAATTGGCCACCGGGGGTTGTTTGCCTCTCCATATCAGCCGGCGCATCCACCAGCAACGGAGCGAGATTCGCTCGCCCAGTGTAAATTCCGGCGGTTAGTCCGGCTGGTCCTGAGCCGATGATCACGACCTGACGGCGAAGTTCTTCTTTGGCCAAGCGGGGTTGGTCTCCTTCCAACGAGTTTCGGGAACACTCAAGTCACTGAAAATGTATTGGCGTTTTCGGTTGCGCGTATAGTATAACTAGGACTGTACGAGTTAGTCGAACCAGGCAGGCCCCAGCCATACTTTTGGCTGAAACAGGATCCCCATTTCTTCGGTTCGGCCCCCTTGTTGAGAGTGCTTTGAGCAAAAGCTCGGACGAAAAAAATAACACGACCGTGGCTCGCCCAATTCATACCATAGCTGTGCTCGGCGCGGGCACCATGGGGCACGGCATTGCCCAGGTGGCTGCGATGGCGAGCTATGCCGTGATCATGTGCGATGTCAATGCGGATGCGCTGGTTCGCGGGGTGCAGTCCATCGAACGGAACCTGGCCAAAGCGATTCAACTGAAAAAGATTTCTGAGCAGGATCGAGATGAGACATTACGTCGCGTTCAATGCGCCACGAGTCTGGAAGAAATCAGCCGCGTCGACCTGGTGATCGAAGCCGCGCCAGAGAACCTCCAGTTGAAACGAAGTCTTTTGCGCGAGACAGAAGCCCTGGTCGCTGATGACTGCGTCTTCGCGACGAACACGTCTTCTCTTTCAATCGGCGATGTTGCCGCAGCTTCATCCAGACCGGAGAATGTTGTCGGCATGCACTTTTTCAATCCGGTGCACATCATGCGTCTGGTTGAAATCGTCGTTGGTAAGCAGACAAGCGACGAGGCCACCGCAACCGTCCGCGAAGTCGCGACCCGGATGAAGAAGGAGCCAATCGTCGTGCGTGACGTGCCGGGATTCGCCTCCAGCCGCTTGGGCGTGACCCTTGGGCTCGAGGCCATGAGAATGGTCGAGCAGGGCGTGGCCAGCGCGCGCGACATCGACACGGCCATGGAACTCGGCTATAACCACCCGATGGGTCCTTTGCGTCTAACCGACCTGGTTGGCCTTGATGTTCGTTTGCATATTGCTGAATACTTGCACGGAAAGTTGGGTTCAGAAGCGTTTCGGCCGCCTGACATTCTGCGGCGAATGGTCAGCGAAGGAAAGCTGGGAAAGAAAAGCGGCGAAGGCTTTTACAAATGGAATGAGCAGGAAATGGGTCAAAGAGCATATACTACATGATCTGCTTTGATAGCCGGATCAGGATGAATTCAGAGTTCAACCTTTAGGTTGCAGATGGCAAGCGCAAGCTAAAGCTTTAACTCTAAACTGTCCCGGCTTTGATCGAACGGAAGAGCGAAGGCAACAGTGGCGACCGTTATGAGCACGCCCTATCAAAACGAAGAAAGACGCTTTGCCCTGCGCATGGCGCTGCGGCTTCCCATTGTCGTCTCAGGACGCTCGGAAGACGGCGCCGCGTGGAGTGAACCGACTGAGACAGATGATATTTCGACGTCGGGCGCGTTGTTTCATCTCAACCAGAAAGTGAGCATCGGAGAGAATCTGTATATCCGCGCTCACCGGCCCGACGGTTCCGCGACTGAAGCCACCGCCACCGTGGTGCGTCTGTCGCCGGCCATCTATGGCACCGCGCGCGTCGGCGTGCAAATCGCCGAACCAGCCGAGAACTGGACCCGCTTGTTTGTCTCCTGGGTCGCCGACGAACAGGCGGCCGCGCCGGGTGATTCCCCGTCTTCGACCTGAACTAATAAGATCAAAATCAGAAGCGGCTCTGCCGCCCGATGTGCGGTAAGGCTCTGCCTTACCGTGCTGGACCGCCCATCTGTCGAGAGCAAGGCTACGCCTTGCTCTCATCGTTGGTATCGAGGCGCAGCCTCGAATGTTTTTTGAGACCGCCCGGAAAGCCGGAGGCTTTCCGCACATCGAGGCGGCGAAGCCGCAGGAAGTCGAGTTTGTTTCCGAAGCTCCTTTGTGTCCTTAGTGTCTTTGTGGTTAACTTTTCCAATCAAAGAAACTGGAGCAACTAAAGTGAGCCAAAGTTACGAAACGATTCTGCTTGAACGCCGTGGAAGTGTGGCCATCGTCACGATCAACCGTCCCGAGAAACGGAACGCGCTCAACATTCAAACTCGCGCCGAAGGCGCTGCGGCGCTTGATGAACTTCGCGCCGATGATTCGGTTCGCGTCGTCATTCTGACCGGCGCTGGCGATAAGGCATTTATCGCCGGCGCGGATATTGCCGAGTTTGCCGACCGCAGCGCAATCTCGCAACGCGAAGTGATGCTCGAACGTTCCCTGTTCAATGCCATCGATACTTTTCCGAAGCCGATTATCGCGATGGTTAATGGCTATTGTCTCGGCGGCGGCTGTGAAGTGGCGCTGGCTTGCGACATTCGCATCGCCAGTGAGAAAGCATCTTTCGGGCAACCGGAAATCAATCTCGGCATCATACCGGGCGGCGGCGGCACCCAGCGTTTGACGCGTCTGGTAGGCGAAGGCAAATCGATGGAATTGATCTTGACCGGTGAGATCATCGATGCCCAGAACGCATTTTCTATCGGCCTGGTAAATCACGTCGTGCCGGCGGATGAGCTGGAAGCAAAGACGATGGAAATTGCCACCCGCATTGCGGAAAAAAGTCCCATTGCTCTGCGGCTGGCGAAGGAAGCTATCAGACTCTCCTCGCGTTCAAATCTGGACGAGGGCCTGCGCCGTGAAGTCGATCTATTTGCGCTTTGCTTCTCGAGTGAAGATAAGGACGAAGGCGTGAAGGCGTTTCTGGAGAAACGCAAAGCTGAATTCAAAGGTAAGTGACGGTTTGGAGCGCGGGCATCCCTGCCCGCATTTTTGACCTGATGACAAGCGACCTTGGAAAAGAAAAATGGGCAGTCGTAAGTGACCGCGGATGTGAAGCGACGGGCCTTACTCACGAAGACGCCCGCCGGCTGGTGCACCGTTTGGCGGGCGAAGGACGACACGGTCTTTGCATTATGAGCGACGAAGCTGCGAGTCGTTACAACTCCCGATCGAAGTCCGCGGAGATACCAAATCGCATTTGACGAATTCTTCTTTGAAGTGCGGTAACTTATTACCGCCTTCATTGGCCGCGACTTGTCGCGGCCAGAGAGTCCCAATCGCCCGCCTGTCGGCGACAAGTCGCCGCTATCAAAAGCGCTGACAAGTCAGCGCACTCCAAAGTCAGTCGATCAGCAAGACAACTTTGCCGAAACTCTCATTCGACGCGATTCGGTTGTGTGCGGCGCGCACTTCTGCCATCGGGAAGACTCTGTCAATTACCGGCCGCACCGATCCGCTCGCCAGTAAGGGCACGACGTGAGCGGCAAATAATCTTGTCGCGGTTGCTTTTTCTTCCCGCGACCGCGTGCGCAATGCTGTGCCCATAATACGCAGACGCTTTTGCATTGCGACCGAGAAATCGATTTCAGCTTTGGCGCCACTGGTAGTGCCGACAAGAATCAAACGCCCCTGCGTTGCCAACGCCGCAAGGTTCGCTTTGAAGTACGCTGCGCCGACCAGATCCAGCAGCACATCCACGCCTGCGTCCTTCGTCCAACGCTTGACTGCCGTCACGAAGTCCATTGGATCGCCGCCCGCAACAACCGACTCTGTCAAACCGAACTCTTTTGCTTTTTCAAGTTTGTCCGCCGTGCGCGAAGTGCCGTAAGCGAACGCGCCGACGACGCGCACGAGCTGAATCGCCGCGGTGCCCACGCCCGATCCCGCCGCGTGAATCAGGACACTCTCGCCGGTCGTCAGACCACACTGGGTAAAGAGAGCATCGTGCGCCGTCATAAAAACTTCGGGAACGGCGGCAGCTTCCGCCCAATCAAGATTTGGCGGAACAGAGGCGAGGTGATTTTCCGGGACCGTCAAGTACTGCGCTTGCCCACCGCCACCGATAATACCGAACACTCGATCGCCGACCTGCCACTTCTGCACTTCATCACCGACTTGCTCAACTTCGCCGGCGAATTCAATTCCCGGAATGTCCTGCGGATAACCGGGCGGCGCCGGATAGCGGCCGAGGCGTTGCAGGATGTCGGCGCGGTTCAATCCCGCGGCACGCACGCGGACTCGTACGCGATCGAGAGTTGCGCGCGGAGCATCGGCAACCTCACGAACCTCGAGGCCCTCGACACCGCCGAATGAAACTATTGTGATTGCTTTCATCCTAAGAGCAGTAGACGCTGGCGCCACGCCGGCGATGAGGTCAGTACCGGGAGCGGTAGCGACTGGGTCTCAACACGCCAAATGACGCGAGGTCGCGAGAAGGAAACCCGATCGCTACCGCTCCCGGTACTGACCTCATGCCTAGGCATTTTCTACAACAACGCTCGCGCGCGAGTCAGCACGTTCTCAACGTTGAATCCTAGATTCTTCAGAGCCACGTCGCCTGGTGCAGAAGCGCCGAAGCGATCGAGACAAATTACATCGCCTTGCGGACCGACGTAACGATCCCAGCCTTGCCGCACGGCTGCTTCAATCGCCAGGCGCGCGGTGATGGAGGGCGGCAGAACTTCGTCGCGATAGTCCTGCGACTGCTCTTCAAATAATTCAGTGCAGGGCATTGAGACTACGCGTGTGGGTACGCCGTCTTGCTGTAACTGCTCGCGGGCTTCGAGAGCGAGAGAGACTTCGGAACCGGTGGCGATCAGGATCAACTGCGGAGCGACCCGGTCGCTACCGCTCCCGGTACTGACTGCTTCCGCGAGTACGTAGCCACCCCGACGCGAGCCTTCTGCGGAAGCATAAATCTTGCGATCGATCAATGGCACTTTTTGTCTTGTCAGAGCCAGCGCGGTCGGCGCGTGGCGGCGCAGGATCGCCAGCCGCCAGGCTTCGCGCGTTTCATGTACATCGGCAGGACGAACTACAAACAGATGTGGGATCGCGCGCAGCGCGGCGAGGTGCTCGACCGGTTGATGCGTGGGACCGTC
This sequence comes from Blastocatellia bacterium, assembly GCA_033856915.1. Classification (GTDB taxonomy): domain Bacteria; phylum Acidobacteriota; class Blastocatellia; order Pyrinomonadales; family Pyrinomonadaceae; genus UBA11740. The sequence goes on from JAWVEB010000077.1 coordinate 27,247, forward strand.
TTCGCCCAGTCCGACAGAGTCATGCGTGAAAACGTAGATGACCTGCACTTCCGATAGACACGCAAGTCGAATCGATGGCCGCATGTAATCTGAAAAGCACATGAACGTGCCGCCGTAGGGAATCAGCCCGCCGTTTAGCGACATTCCGGTCAAGGTCGCGCCCATCGCATGTTCGCGCACGCCAAAGTGAATGATGCGACCGTCGTAACTTCCGGCTTCAAAACTGCCACCGTCGGCGATGTCCGTGTTGTTGGAAACTCCCAGGTCGGCTGAGCCGCCAATCAGCATGGGCATGTGCGGGGCCAGCGCATTGATCACCTGGCCGCTGGCCACGCGCGTCGCCACAGGCTCGGCATTTTCAAAAGTCGGCAGATGCTTTTCCCAGTCGGCCGGCAGATCGCCGCTGACGGTTTGCTGCCAGAGTTCCCCAAGTTCTGCATGCTTTTCTGCGTAACTTGTGACCAGCTCCTGCCAAACTTTTTCCTGCTCTGCACCGCGGTCGATAGCTTTACGAAAATGCGCCATCGCCTCTTCAGGCACAAAGAACTGTTTATCTTCGGGCCAACCGAGATGTCGTTTCGTTTCACGCACGGCTTCTTCGCCGGGCGGATCGCTGTGGGCTTTGCGCGTGCCGGCGGTCGGCATGCCGTAACCAATAGTCGTCTTTACCGAAATCAGTGATGGACGATCGGCGACCGACTGCGCGTCGCGAATTGCCGCTTCGATGGCCGCGAGGTCGTTTCCATCTTCCACCGTCGAAGTGTGCCAGCCATACGCTTCAAAGCGTTTTGCTACGTCTTCAGTGAAAGCCAGATCGGTAAAGCCTTCGATGGTTACGTGATTGTCATCGTAGAGATAGATCAGCTTGCCGAGTTTAAGATGGCCGGCGAGCGATGCTGCTTCCGATGCGACGCCTTCCATCAAATCGCCGTCGGAGACGATCGCATAGACGTAATGATCGATGAGGGAGAAATCCTTCTGATTGAATCTTGCGGCGAGATGCGCCGCCCCCATCGCCATGCCGACGCCGTTGGCAAAGCCCTGCCCGAGCGGCCCGGTCGTAATCTCGATTCCCGGCGCCAGACCGTACTCCGGATGGCCCGGAGTCTTCGAACCCCATTGGCGGAACTTCTTGATTTCATCAAGCGACAAATCGTAACCGGTGAGGTAGAGCAGAGAGTAAAGCAACATGCATCCGTGGCCCGCAGAAAGCAGGAAGCGATCGCGGTTCTCCCATTTCGGATTCCGCGGGTTGTAGCGCATGAACTTTGTCCACAGCACGTAAGCCATCGGCGCTGCGCCTAAAGGCAAACCGGGATGTCCGGACTTGGCCTTCTGCACCGCGTCGAGCGTTAGCGCGCGGATAGTGTTGATGCAAAGTTGGTCGAGTTCCGGCGTGGCGTCTGTTTCTTCCTGCATTCTGGCACTCATTTTAGGCTTCCTGGTTTAGAAGACGGACTTGGTCCGTCGAGTTCTTCGAGAAAATTTCTTTGTGTCCCTTCGTGTAATTCGTGGATCGCTTTCCGCACGCAAAAAGTCGGGCCGCGAATCACAACGAAACCGCCCAAAGAGAATCCTCAGCAGAGTCAGTTGAAAACTTCGACCTGGATCAATTTCTCGTAAAGCCTCTGCTGCCGCTCGATTGCTTCCGCATAGCACAGATGACGCGTCATGTCGGGCTCATAAGCGAACGGCGGCAGCCCAGAATCGACTCTTTCGATACTGTCTATCTTGCCCGCAGCTTCGAGCGCGAGCAAGGCGGCGCCGCGGCTCGACGCTTCGTTGATTACGGAAAGTTCGATCCGTCGTCCCAACACGTCGGCAATCATCTGCGCCCAGGCCTGGGAAGAAAGTAACGCATTGCCCGCAGCGACAATCGTTGCATTGGGTGCGACTCTATCGAGCGCCTGGGCCAATAGAGCGAAGCGATAACAAACAGCTTCCATGCCGGCGCGTAGAATGTCGATTGGTTTAGTCTGTGCTGTCAGTCCGACAATCGAACCCTGCGCCGAACCTGACCAGCCGGTTGCGCGCTCGCCTGACCAGAAAGGCAAAACCGTTAAGCCGTGCGCGTCGGGCTCCATCGATCGAAGCTTTGCTTCCAACTCAGCATCGTAGTAGTTCAAAGCGAGGCTATCCTTCATCCAGCGATAAAGCCCGCCGCCGTCAGACAGTGCGCCGCCAATCACTACGCGATCGCGGTCGGCGCGATAGCAAAACAACTCTGAAGGCAGCGTTGCGGGAGGAGTTCCGTTGCACAGCACACGCATCGCTCCCGAAGTGCCGATCATCAGCGCCGCCCGATCGGAATCGACGCAGCCGGCGCCGATGTTATTGGCAGCGCCGTCGCCGATTGCCGGAAACCAGGCGGCGCTGTCGAGGATGGACCAACGCAAAGCATACTCTTCGGAAAGTTGCCGAACAGTTTCGCCCGGCCTCGCAATAACTGGTAGTTGCTCGGCAGAGATGTTTAGTCCGGCGAGCAGTTCGCCGTCCCATTCGCACGTCCGCTGGTTAAAAAGTCCGGTAGCCGAAGCCATCGAAACGCTGGTGCGCGAGTCGCCGAACAGACGCAAGAAAAGATAATCGGAGAACGAGAGCCAGCGCTTTGTTTTGCGGTAAAGTTCGCTGTGCTCACGCTTCAGCCACAACAACTTTGCCGGCCAGTAGCTCGGGTGAAAACGAGCACCGGTGCGCGGATGGACTGCCGACTCATCAAATTTCGATCGAAGTTCTTTGACCGTGTCCGTGGCGCGAGTGTCGGCCCAGCCAAGGAGCGGCGTAACGGCGCGCCCGTCTTCATCGACGCCGACCAGGCTGTGCCAGAAGCACGACGCAGCGACGTAATCGATCCGCGAAACGAAACTTTCGGCGCGCAGCACAGCGATGTCAATCGACCGCACGGTAAATTCGAGTAAGGCCTCGGCTTCAAGATCAGCGCCGCTGGCCAGCTCGAGGAATTCGTTTGCCGACGAGGTTTGGGAGCCCTCAATCGCGTCGCCCCGGCTATCGAACAGACCAGCGCGCACACCGGAAGTGCCGACGTCAAAAGCCAACACGACGGGTTGTTCACGCTCGGTGAGCAGAGATGCGGCGAGTACCGAAAGGTCAACTTCCGGCCGGTCTTCGAGATTTGTTTCGTCGAGCACGGTGCTCATGCGATTGGGCGCCAACGGAAAGACGAACAAAATAATTGTAGTTTACGCGTGGGACTTGAAGCGCCAGCATCGCACAGAGCGCGTTGGTTCGTCCAGCGATTTCCATTGGCACATAGCCTCTTGAGAAGCGCGAGCGGGTGCCGGTGCTGCGTAGGTAAGGGAGTGGCATCAGCCGCGGAGCGGCGAAAGATCTGTAGCCCATGGCGTAAAGCCATGGGATGCGCACGCGTAATGCAACCGAGCCCCGGCAGGGGCGAGATATTTCGTGTTTTAGTTTCGCCGCTATGCGGCTACATCGTCCGACCAATCGTACCCACGGCTCACGCCGTGGGCTACAGATCTTGCGCCGCTATGCGGCTAACCACGATGGAAACTTTTTCCGTGGCAGCCGCCTGGTCTGGGTGCTAAGCTGGGCCGGTAGTCCTAAGCCAAATCGATGGAAGCACAAACCCTCAACTGTCCAAACTGTGGCGCGGCCATCTCGTCCGACTCGCCGCAGTGCCGCTATTGCGAATCGAAGCTCGCCACGGTCGCCTGCCCCTCCTGCTTCGCTTTGATGTTCACTGGCAGCAAGCATTGCCCGCACTGCGGCGCGGCGGCAGCGCAGGCCACCGCCGGTGAACTGTCCGTGTTACCGTGCCCGCGATGCCGGACGAAGATGGCTTCCATCACCCTCGGCTCCACAGCCATGCGCGAATGCGAACAGTGTGCGGGACTGTGGGTGGAGGTGGCGGCTTTCGAAAAGATTTGTGCCGATCGTGAAGAGCAGTCCGTCGTGTTAGGCACTGCGTCGCCGGCGTCCGGACACGCGTTGCCCGCGGCGGACGCGGCAAGGATTCGCTATGCTCCGTGTCCGCAGTGTGGCCAGTTGATGAACCGGATCAATTTCGCGCGTTGCTCGGGTGTCATCGTCGATGTCTGCAAAGGCCACGGGACCTGGTTCGATCGCGATGAGCTAAGCAGCATCGTGCAGTTCATCCGCGGCGGCGGGCTCGAGGTTGCGCGACAAAAAGAGAAGACCGAGATTGAATTCCAGCGCGAACAACTTCGCGTCGAACAACTTACCGCGGCCAATCGCGATAGCTCGCTCGGATACTATGCTTCAGATGAAGATCGCATCAGCGGTCTTTCAGCAGCCGGCGGATTGTTGAAGTTTCTGATTGGGTGAAGTTTCGGTCCGAGTTGAGGAAAAGAAAATGACGCCTCGTTCCGCCGAAAAAGTCCTGAGTTCTTATCCTGAAGATGTGCAAGCCCTGGCTCACAAGGCCCGCCGGGCGCTGCTGAAGTTACTGCCGGGCGCGGAAGAGAGTGTCGACCCATCTGCCGCAGTCCTGAGTTACGGTTACGGCCCTGGGTATCGCGGTATGGTGTGCACTCTGATCCTGAGTAAGTCAGGGGTGAAGCTCGGATTCGTGCGCGGCGCTGAGCTCAACGATCCAAGCGGCCTGCTCGAGGGCAGCGGGAAGACTCACAAATACGTTCAGCTTCACACAGCGTCGGATCTCAATGGCCCAGCTCTCAAGCAACTGATCAAGGCGGCGCGCTTGGCGTGGCAGCAACGAAATGCGTAGTGTGTCGGTGAATACGTTGGGGGAATAAAAATATTTGGCCGCTCTGCGGCCAGCGCACTGGAACTGACTGGTTGATCTGCCCGCTTCAAGAATCTAATGCTCCTAATTCGCCGCCCTTCTCAAGACGAGATCGCTGAGTTCCTCGATCAAGCGCGCGACTTGCCGCTGTCGTACGAGCCGGTTGGAATCGCGCGGCAATCTCCAAAGGGTTTCAACGCCGATCTGGCCAGCGCGGTAATCGGTCACGGTCAGGAAACACTCGAGCGCGCGAAAAGCGCGCTGGCCCAGTGGCGACACTACGAGTTGGATTGGGCTGAGTTGTTCCCGAAGGGTGCTGGCATCGAACCAGGCACCAATGTCGCCGTGCTCGTTCATCACCTGGGGTTCTGGTCTCTGAATGGATGCCGCGTAGTGTATGGCATCGGCGATCGGCAAACCGGACCGAGCTTTGGCTTTGCCTATGGAACCTTAACCAACCACGCGGAAATGGGTGAAGAGATTTTTGAAGTGATAATGGATCCGGAATCGGAAGAGGTCATGTACAGAATTCAGGCCGTCTCGAAACCGCGGGCGGCCTGGGCGCGAATTGGGTATCCGATTGCCCGATACTTTCAGGAGCACTTTCGTCAGGATTCCATCAGTGCCCTGCGGCGAGCGATCGGCGAGAATCGTTAGGTTCGAATGACGCGCTCTAGCGCTTTTCTCAAAACAAAAAGAGGCCGGCAGAATTGATTTCCGCCGGCCTTCAACTTTTCAACCTGCTGACAACCACTCAGGTCAGGCGCTCTTGTTTCGCAACTTCCTTCGCTTGCGCAACTTTGCGGCGATGCCGGTCAGTCCCGTTCCGAGCAGAACCAACGTGGCGGGTTCGGGAACCGGAGGGGCGCCCTGTTCCCCAGTAAACCCTGCCGTCAAGTTGGCCGCTTGACCCGTTTGCACAAATAGATCGGGAACAGTCAGAGAGAATGTGCCCGCGCCAGACGCGTTGGTGAAGGTGAAGACTTGTAAAGGCTGACTGAAATGAATATTCACTCCACCCTGATCAACGGTTGGCGAGACGCTGCCCAGGATGCTCGCTGTGTAGCTGGTCCCTTGTCCACCATTGATGCCGGATGGCCCTAAGAATGTTATGTTCAGAGTAAATTGCCCAGCGAGCGCCTGTCCGGGCGCCGTGCTCAGAAAAAATGTACCCAGGTTGTTGGAGCCGCTTAGAGAGCCCACGCTAAGAAACGTCGTACCGGTAAAGTTGTTGTTACCCTGGAATGATAATGGAGGAACCCCGGTGATAGAGCCTGTGGTAAAACCCGTAATAGTCACCTCATCGGCCCTCGCGCTGCTGTGGCTGGCGCCGACGATGACTAGAACTGCAAGGCCCAGCAAGAGTGCCTTACTCAATGTTGCGATGGTGGTTTTCATGTGTTTGATGCCCTTTACTTGTGGTCGCAAATCAGCGAACGTGCTCGTCCCAATACCCAATACCCATAGACCTTCAATGCTGGAGAGCGTGCGGGGCAATGCGTGCTCAGCGCTGCGGAAAGTCAGGTAAATAACACTCTGATTGGTTCAGGGAAGGTAAACAACCAACGGGGGCGAGGTTCCAAAAAAATATTTGGCGGTTCAAGTGGGGCAACGCGACCGAGCCGCAAATCTGAGTTACTTATCTTCGTCATCGTCGTCGTTCTTGCTGTTAGGATCGCGCCGTCGATAGATGTCGTAGTTACTCAAACTCTCAATCTGCTCAAAGTCCTGATCGAGCGCTTCAGTTATGTGGTCTCTCTCCTGCTCGATCTGCTCATCTTCGTCCTGGAGATCCTGTTTGACGATCACCCAGCGAATATTGCGGTCGCGAGCGAGCTGGAGAATTTCCTGTGGCGAGTATGGATTGACGGTGTGATCGAATAGCAGCACAGGGAACTGTGGGCGGCGGCCGGTGGCGTAATAAAAAGGATCTTCGCCGGGAAGGAGCAGGATGCCTTCATCGCGCGGAATCTCGCGGTCGGCATAACGAACCAACTCTTCGAAACTCGGAATCCAATCCCCGCGAACGGAAAGGCCTCGCAATTGTGGCAGCGTTGATCTCCTGAGCTCGCCTTCGTCGAGGTTCGCGTAATCCAGACGCTCGTGTGACCGGACATAAAATCCGCCAGAGATCAAAAGGGAGAGCGCCACGGCGACGGTGAAAGAGATCGTCAGCCATGACGAACGATCTGACGATCGTTTAGGGGGCGGACTTGTCCGCCCGATTGATTGCGGGACCAGTCCCGCGTCTAAACTCGGAGGAGAGGCGAGGCCGGCGACCGTCATCGCCAGCAGGATCATGAACAGCGGCCAGATAGCATAGGTTGATCCCCAAAGCTGCTGCGACATGAAAGCTCCGTGGATGGCGCCGATGATCATGAAAGGCATTACCACCGCCGCTCCGCGTCGTTTCCTGAACGTTACGATTGCGACGACAAAAGAAAAAATTAGGAGCACGGGCCAAACGCCCAACAGGCGATCGGCTCTCTCTGAAGCATCATGTTCGCGCAGAAGGTAAATCGCCGGCCAGATAAAAGGTGCCGAGATCAGGACTGCTGATAAGAGTGTCCAGACGCGATCGGGCGCGCGACTACCGCGGCCTTTGAACCATAGACATATGACGCCGAGAACAATCAACGCCAGCCAAAGCAGGATCGTTTTGTCGGCATAGATGCCGAGCATCTCCGCCCACGCAGGCGTGCGGCGCTGGGCAGCAAACTGGATCGTCCAATGCCAGTAGTTCCTGAGTCCCGCCGTAAATTGAATCAACATCACAGCGACGGCCAGGCTGAGGGCGGCGCCGGCCAGCGTCAGAACGTAACCGCGCACCGGACGATGCCGCCAACGCTCGACCGCGATCACGATGATGAGTAAGACAGCGGCTGATACTAGATAGGCGAGCCCCGTATTTTGCTTTACGAACAATGGCATCACGAGCGCGAACCCGGCGAGCAACGCGCGCATGACGGAAGACGGCTTAAGGTCGAGCCGTTGCAGCAGGAAAACACCGAGCAGGATTGCGAAGGTGCAATCTGGATCATAAAACGGATGCGGAAAGACGCTATAGATGCCGAGAGGGATCAGTGGCAGGCTCAACAGAAACGCGATCAATCGAGCATGAGTCACCGCCGGGCGCAAGACAGCATAAATGATGCGCCACGTGAGCACGGTTGACAGACCGCCGATGATCGCGCAATAGGCGGCGTGATGCCACGCCGCGCGTCCGGCCAACTTGATGATGGCGGCCTGAATCAGGAACGTGATAGGCGCGTGCGCAAAAGGAAAATCGCGATAGGGAATATCACCCAGCGAAATACGGTATGAATTTTCAAGCGTGTAGCTGAGATCCCAAAGAACTGCGAGACGAGAGTTCTGCCAAATGACTACCAGCGCGGTCGCCAGGAACAGGAACAAAGCCGTGAGCCAGTTGCTCCACTGTCGCGCAACTAACTGCCGCGCAGACGACGAAGTGGACGTTTCATCTGAATTCATTTTCGGGATTCTGGTAGTGCTCCGTTAGTGTGTTGCTAGGTTGGTCTGAATCGCTGTACGTCTCTCCACAAGGTTAATAGTTCTTCTTCGGGCTCGTAGCGATCCTCGGTCGGGTCTACGTCTGGACGGTGCGTTAAGTATTCGTCTCTAACCAGCCTCGCAAGTATCTGCCGCACGATGCGGTTGTTGGGTATTCGTTCCATCCGAATCTTTCCTTGATACAACTTTTGCCGGATTCACTCAACCATCCGTTGCACTCCGGCAATGCAAAGCGGTATTACTAAAACCGTTTGGACGATCCGAGATTTACTTACCGCTTAAAGAAGACGACTACTATGAAAACCACAGATGACGTAGAGTTCTATCCGAAAAACATAAGCATTCCACCGACCACGGCCGCAAATAAAGGTGAAGTTGAATACAGATTAGACTTTTCGATGGGCTGGGATGGCAATGTTTCAAAGCACTATATTATTCTAACAAAGGATGAACGTGCCGCGGTGCGTCAAGCCATCGAAACCGCCGTCCATCGATTCAGCGAAGAGTTGCGACAAGGACTAATGCGTTCAGCAACACACTAACGGAGCTACTGACAGCATAAGGTCGGGAAGACCGTCGGCGAACCGAACGTCTTGCTCTATCGTATGCTGTAAAAAGGAGTGAAAACAGATGTATTGTTTCTCTTGCGGTACTGCCGTAACACCAGGCTTGAGCTATTGCAATCGTTGTGGGGCAGAGGTGGGCCCAAAAGAACGCAGCGCTAACAAGCTGTCGGAGTTATCGCCTGGTTTGCTGGTATGTGCCATCGTCGTGGTCACAATCGGTGGTCTGGGTGCGATCATAACCTTGCTGATGGTGTTGAAGGAGTCACCCGAGTTCGCGGGTGTGATCATGGCGTTCTCGATGCTCAGTGTTCTTATCGTACTGGCAACCGAGATAGTATTCATCTGGATGTTATTGCGTCGCACGAGGGTTACTAAAGAAGCGGGCGACACTGAGCGATTGAAGGAGCAAGCGACGAAAGAGCTTAGCGCGGCACGGGAGCGACTGCTTCCACAACCTTTGCCAAGCATTACTGAACACACCACCCGCACGTTGGAGCCGATGTCCAGTCAGGGAAAAGCAGAATAGGCATGTACGCCCAGCAACACGCTAGCGGAGCACTACCGGGATTCTTGAACCCTTGCAGCATACCAGGGGCTCTGGCTCAATAGGTGATATGGGCCCACGGATGAACGTGTCCAGTGCCCTCGACGGTTGCCGAAATACCATGACCGTTCCGCGTCACTCTGCGATAAGTTTCGACCATCAAAGGAATCACGACCTTTGGTGAGAACAGCGCCTGGTATCGCGCTTTAGCGGCGGCGCCCATGGTCTGGCGCAAGCCCGCATCCTGGGCCAATCGCAGGATCGCGTCGGCCAGAGCGGCAGTATCGCCCGGCGGCACGAGGATACCCGCGTCATCGCTAATCATGTCGGGAATGCCGCCCACTGCGGACGCGATGATTGGCTTGCCGCAGGCCATCGCCTCGACGATGCTGTTCGGAGTGCCTTCGGTGAAGGAGGGCATCACAAATACATCCAGGCTTTCCATGAACGCGCGGCACTCTTCGGGGTGCGTGTAAACACCGTGATAACGGTAGCGACTGGCGACGTCGAGTGCCTTGGCCCGAGCGGCGATCTTCTGGCGTTGCGAGCCGTCTCCGGCGATATTCAGAGAAATCTTTTCACACTGCTGATGGGCGGCCGCGAATGCCTCCATTAAGATCATCGGGCCTTTCAATTCTTCCATGCGCGCGGCAAAGCCGAAGGTGATCCGGTCGGGCGCCGGATAGTGTGGCTTGCGGCCATTAGAAAATTCGTCGGACATGATGGGAAGGATCGACAGCCCTTTCGCGCCCGGTAACTTTTCGCGGCAGTGCTCAACTAATTTTGGCGAGAGCGCGGCGATCTCTGAACAAAGCCGGAGCACCGAGGTGAACTGCTCATAATAAGATTCAAAGTCGGGAGGATGATAGGGGATACCCAGCTCCTGATAGATCACGGGGATGCCGGTGTCGTGTGCGGCCTGGATCATCACCATGGCACTCGGGTCCGGAGTCATCACGTGAATCAGTTCAGCTTTTTGGCTTTCCATGAACTCGCGGCACTGTTTGTAATGCCGCGTCGCCAACCCCGTAACCAGACGCAACGTGCGTCGCCGAATAAACTGCTTCGAACCCGGAAAAGTATCAAACATCTTGTAAGCCAGCTTACGACCAGCGCCCATCGAAGTGTGCGCCAGGTTCGAAGCGATCCAGGAAACCGGGACTCCGGCCTCGAGCAGGCGCTGATAGTATTGATCTTCCTCGGCGTGAAGGTACATCAGCAAGACGGAGACGTCGTGTCCGGCCTTTTGCAATTGCGATGCGTAGGTGACCAGCGTCTCGTCCGAGCCGCTAATGGGACCATATATTTGGCCCTTACACAGGAGAATCCGCATAAGTTTTATCAGTACTGCTACAGCTGTGGCACGCGCCCGTGCCACTTCAAATACTAGACGAAGCCAGGGATTCGGGCAGTCCAGCGCGCGGCATCCGAAAGACGCGATGCCGGGCAATCTGCATCAGCGTCAATGGATGCAGGCGCGGAATAATCGAGAGGCTCCGCAGCGGCTTACGCAGCTCGCCAAGCCGTAACGCGCGCGCCGATTCCCAGAGCAGGTGCTCTGCCATGTTCTCTGAAAACTCGCGCCAAACAGCTCGCCGGGCTGATCGCGTCGCGCTGACAGCGCGCGGCAGACCCATCCAGCTTTGGCGGAATTTCTGCACACTCATCGAGACCAGGCCGGCGGCATTCGACGTTCCTTGTCCCGAAACTGGTGTCGATCTTCTCCAGACAATCGTCGGCGTTTCCGCGCTCAAGACTGGATAGAGTTCGGCAATGCGCACCCACAAATCCCAATCATCGAGTCCCGGAATGCGGAGGTCGAGCAGACCGACGCGCGCCAGGCACGATCGGCGAAAGAGCGCGCCGCCGCAGGGGATGAAATTGCGACCTAGAAGTTTCCAGAAGACGTCCCCGCTCGGGCACTCTGATGGATACGAGCGAGAGGTGGGCATGCCGTCCTGATTTCCCCAGATGGCCCGGCCATAAATTAATCCGGCTTTTGGATTGCGATCCAGAGCTTCGATCTGAGCGTCGAGAGAATCCGGCAGACGTGTATCGTCATCGTCGAGAAAACTCAGGTATTCACCGCGGCTCGCAACCATCCCGATGTTCCGCGCGCCGGCGACTCCCTGTTGACGCTCGACTCTGACATAAGTGATTCCGGGAAGGCCGCCGCATACTTCAGCCGTCTCGTCGGAGGAAGCATCGTCAACCACGACGATCTCGACATTGCGGCCCGCTACTCGTGCGCTCTGGACGGCTCGCGGCACGAGATGCGGACGGCTTCGGGTGGTTATGATGATGCTGGCCTTTGGATTTGAATCAGTCATTAGAGGCTTGGACAGGTTAAGGGGCGAGCCAAAGAAACCGAAAGACTCCAGCCTTCCCGATCAAATTCCGAAACCATCGATAGGGGAATCGATTTCTCCGCAGCCGCCGAATAGAGTTTTCAGGCGACCTCTCCATGTGCGCTCTGAGGAGCGCGTCACGGATTTGATTAACGAAGCGAAAGAATATTCTCACAAACAAGCAGGGGACTGCTACTCAAAGGGGGGCTCCGTCTCATTAGCACCTCACTTCAGTGAGGTGGTGACGCTGAAGTGAGGTGCCAATGAGAGCGAACCCCGAGCTCTGTTACCTGTAGCAAGCAGGCAGTTGGATTTTCATGAGCAACATGCTACACATTCGAAGCTCGTTGCAGTTTGCTATAAGATTCGCAGAGCACAAATTTTGCGCTAAAGGAGTTACTGTTATTCAGGTACTTTTCGTTGATTTGAAAGCTCAATACGCCGCGATCAAGACCGAGATCGACGCCGCTATTCAGCGGGTCGTTGACGGCGCCGGCTTTATTTTGGGTGAAGAGGTGGCGAACTTTGAAGCCGCTTTGGCTGCGACCGTCGGCGCCAAAGACGCCGTGGGAGTTTCTTCGGGAACCGGCGCTTTGCTGCTCGCTTTATTGGCAGTCGGAGCTGAGCCGGGCGACGAGGTGATCACCACCGCTCATACTTTTATCGCAACCGCCGAAGCGGTTTCCCGAATCGGGGCGCGGCCGGTTTTTGTGGACATCGATCCGCGGACCTACAACCTGGATCCAAATCTGGTTGAGGCGGCAATTACGGAACGCACGAAGGTAATCCTGCCGGTTCATCTCTATGGTCAGCCCGCTGAACTGAAATCTCTGCGAGAGATTGCCACTCGTCACAAGCTTTGGCTGATCGAAGATGCCGCGCAGGCGATCGCCGCGGAGTATGACGGCCGGCGTTGCGGAAGTATCGGTGATCTTGCTTGCTTTAGTTTCTATCCCAGCAAGAACCTGGGCGCCTATGGGGACGCGGGCGCGGTCAGCGGCAATGATGAATCGTTATTGGCGAAGGTGCGCAAGTTGCGCGACCACGGCCGCATCTCGAAATACGAGCACGACGAACTTGGATTCGGCCAGCGCATCGATGCGATCCAGGCGGCAATTCTCGCCGCTAAGGTGCCCCATCTTGAAACCTGGACTGAGGCTCGACGCTCACACGCGCAGCTATACAATGAACTGCTGGCCACGGCAGACGTCGGGACGCCTTTCGCATCTCAAAATGTTCGCCACGTCTATCATCTCTACGTCGTCCGCACGACGCGTCGCGACGTTTTGCTACAACATTTAAAAGATAAGGGAATCGAGGCGGGCATTCATTATCCAATCCCGGTGCACCGGCAACCCGTTTATTTGAAGCTCGGGTATGGCGATGTCTCGCTGCCGATCACCGAGAAAGCGGCGACCGAGATCCTTTCGCTGCCAATGTATCCCGAGCTGGGCTCTGAACAGATCGAGTATGTGGCAGATGCGGTAAAGGAAGTCGCGCTCTAAGATCAAAAGAGCCGTTGTGAGTGGCGCTGCGATTGGATCAATCGTGCGTCTTGCCAGGCAAGTCATGTTTTGACGACTCGCGTCTTCATGATCATGTTCCTTACCAGTTTCTTGTACGCGGCCGCACGAAGTGCGCACAGCGGGGCAAGCTTGAGCGCCACGGAGATGTGTGCGCCAGCGACCCGGAATTTGCCGTCTGGAAGATGGTGTGCTGCCTGCCAAAGCAAGTTCTCGGCGATGCGATTGGCCATTCTCTGGCGCGCGGCGCGGCGTTCGCTGGATGAAGCTGCGATGGCGCGCGGCAACTGAAGAAGGTTCAACTGGTGACGAGCCGCGCGGTGAAGTTGAGCTGCTCGGGCGGAAGAGCCCTGGCCTGAGAACGGCGTGGGTTGCCGGTAGATGCCTACTGGTGTTTCGATTACCACCACCGGGTAGAGTTCCGCGATCCTGGTGAAGATGTCCCAATCGTCTATGCCGTCCAAATGCCGATTCAGCAAACCGACGCGCAGCAGACACTCTTTGCGGATCAAAGTGCATAACGGCATGACCGGGAATTCGAGTTCCAGTAGTTGCCAAAATGCATCGCCTCCGGAATTACTCGGACGCACGATTTCACCCGTCGGCTGATAATCCTGATCCGCCATGATCATCGCGCCACAAACAAAACCAGCTTCCGGATTTGCTTCAAGTGCTCTTATCTGAAGATCGAGCGAGCCGGGAAGCCGAAGATCGTCATCATCCAGAAAAGCAATATACTCGCCGGTGCTTTCGAAGATGCCGACGTTGCGAGCTCCCGCTACTCCCTGATTTCTTTCGAGGCGAACATATTTTATGTCTGTTAAGTTTCGGCAGACTGCCGCGGTTTCGTCGGTAGAGGCGTCGTCGACGACAATTATCTCAACACTCGCGCCTGCGGCTCGCGCGCTTTCAACCGCGCGAGGCAATAGATGCGGACGATCGTGGGTGGGAATAATCAGGCTGACTTGCGGCATGATAAAAGTAACTCGATCGAGTTTCGGCGCTTCCGAAGTAGACGCCCGAATTGAATAGTGGAGTCTATGAATAATCGATCAAGCCAGTCAAGGATGTTACCGCGCGGGTAGTGGTTTTTCACTTCTCATTGGCACCTCACTTCAGGAGTCTCTCGCGAAAACGCCGAAGGCGTTCACTAATTCCAGCCTGGGGCATCGCCCCAGGGTACAAAGCTCTTGGCGTCTAAAGAACGCTGAGAAGCGTTCGCGAATTGAGCAACAGGCATTCGCGAACGCCTTCAGCGTTAGGTCAAGAAAATTATCTCCACCCAGGGTGTTACCCTGGGCTGGAGTTAGCGAACTCCCTCGGCGTTTTCGGTAATGAGAATAGTCTGATTTGAAACTGAACCCGGTACCTAACGGCGAACCGTTCGCGGCTTGCCGCGTGCGAGCCTTAGTTGTTTACTATCTTAGCGGCTGACCTTACTAAGCAAAGACCGGATTCTCCGGAGGCGTTCATTGAGGCTTGTTTATCTGACCCATCAGTATCTGCCCCGCCATACGGGAGGCACCGAAGTCTACACGCACGGTCTGGCAGCGCGCGCGCAACGAGCCGGTCACTCCGTGAGCGTGATTACCCACGTTGAGTCCCCGTCGCTGGATTCAAGTCACTACAGGGCTGAACATGCAGAGCACGATGGCATTCCCGTAACCGAGATACATCACAATCTAAGCCGCGCTCCCAATCCTGCCCGGGCCGAATATGACAATCCGTTCATAGGTGAGTTGGTGCGGCAGGAGTTGGAAACCGCCAAGCCCGATTTAGTTCATGCGCTTCACGCGATGAAACTATCCGGAGCCGCGCTGGAAGCCTGTTATGACATGAACATTCCAGTGGTCCTGACGCTGGCGGATTTCTGGTTCATTTGCCCGCGCCATGTTCTGGTTCGTTGGAACGAACAGCTCTGCGACGGGCCGGCCCACGATCTTGACTGTATGCGTTGTTTGCACGCGACGCATGGCTTTGCTGCCGGCAAAGGTCAGCAGCTTCCCACACCGTTACTGCGTGGGCTCTCCACGCTGGGCTTCACTATGCTAAAGGATCGCTTGCCTCGCTTCTGGCGCGACATCTATGCGATTCGCCAGAGAGAAAACTATCTACGGCAAATAGTTGAGCGTGCGGATCGAGTGATCGCACTGTCCGATTTTCAGAAAGAGATGTTTGTCCGCAATGGTTATTCCGCCGAGAAAATTCAGGTTCTGCAACACGGTCTCGAAACCGATGGGTTAAAGCCCGCGACGTCATTGCCGACGGACGAGCTGGAAATTGTCTTCATTGGCAGCCTCGTCTACCATAAGGGGCCGCATATCTTGCTTAATGCGCTGGCGCGGCATCCTGAAGCAAGAGTTCGATTGCTCTTGTATGGAGATGCCGGCGGTTCGAATTCATATCTCGAGTCACTAAAGGAGCTGGTTAAGGCGGACCCGCGGGTGACGCTGATGGGCGTCTTTCCGCCCGACGAAATGGGACGTGTGCTTGAAACCGCTCACGTCCTGGCGATGCCTGCACTCTGGTACGAGAATGAGCCTCTGGTCGTCAAGGCGGCCCGCTATGTTGGTATTCCGGTGCTCGCCAGTGATATCGGCACGCTGGGAAGAACGATTCAGCCAGGGCTTGATGGCTGGCTCGTACCCGCCGGCGATATTGACGCCTGGGCCAACGCTCTCGTGTCACTCAATCCCCAGACGCTGCCGACGCGGGCTGCGGTTAACTCGATCAAGAGCATGGATGATAACGCACTCGAAATGCTCGATATCTATCAGGACATCTACTCGAACACGCGATGCCACGAACAGAATATCTAGTCGATCAATTATCGTCAGCTTCTATCGACGCTCCCGGGGCCAATTATGTTGAACTCCAGAAGATGATACTGGCGCGCCAAGTTGAAACAGCGGTCTTTCAACACCCACCGTCGACCGTTACTTTCCCCGCTCTGGAAATTGGTAAACAGGCAGTCTTGCAGTTTGCCTGCGGAATCAAAGAAGCCGCGTGGCCGCTGATAAAAAGCGCAGTTCGATTTACCATCAGCATTGAATCGGCCGGAAAGCGGCAGCGGGTGTTCGAGACTAAGCTGCAGCCGCGCACGCGCAAGTCAGATCGCGGATGGCAAAAACATGAGTTGGACATCTCGCGCTATGCGGGACAGTCCGTCCGGGTGATTCTGCGAACGAGTGTGGCATGGCGGCAGTCGACCGAATACGCCTGGGCCGGCTGGGCAAATCCACGCGTTGTTCATACCGTCTCAGCCAGCACGCCGGTCACTCGTCGGGATGATCATCCGCACATCTTCCTTCTGACGGCTGATGCTCTGCCCTCGCGATACCTTGGATGCTATGGTCATCCGAAGGCCCTTACTCCTCACCTCGATCAACTGGCCGTCGAGGGTGTCCTGATCGAACAGGCATGGTCGCAGTCGTGTATGACGCTTGGTTCTTATGTTTCGATTTTGACGGGTCAGCATCCGCGTGTTCACGGGGTCAGTCGGGAGTGGCAGCCTTTCCCCGTTTCACAAGTTAATCTGCCGGCCGTGTTAGCGGCGCATGGTTATCACACTCTGTTTGCCGCCGGTTCTCGGGAGCTTTCGGGCCGGAGCAACGATCTCGATCAGGTCTTCAAAGAGACTGTTCCCATGCTGTCAAATCCTATGCAGGATAGCGCAGTCACGAACCGGCAATTCATTCGCCGCTTCGAACAACGGCCGGATCGTCCCTGCTTTTCGTGGATTCACTATTTCGACGTCCATCCGCCGACAATGCCTCCGGAACCTTTCAACTCGACGTACTATGCGGGCGATCCCACAGATGAGCAAAACCAACACCTCGCGTCAAAGGTAGCTGAGATCCGATGCGTTGAATCGCTTCTGATACTGCGCGCCGCGATGCCGCTGCTCGAGCGCGGTCAACCCGTAGCCGAAGTAGTGGATATATTGGAAGACACGGCAGCAGTTCTTAAAGGCGAAAGCAACTCAAAACCCGATCTTGCGGAGCACATCATAAATTTTGGAGCACGAGCCATGCAGGGCCATTCGTCCGCCGAATTTGGCAAATGGCTTTCCAAACAAACCGCCGAGATGGCGGCAGGCCAGACGCCGCCGGTCCTGGTTGAATGGTTGAAAGATGTGATGACGTTGCTTGAGCAGACCGAGATAGACATCATGTCCTGGCTGAGCGGCGTGGTGGATTTTCGCTATCCACTCAGCATCTACCTGAGCACAGTCAGTTATCTCGATGCGCAGATTAACGTCCTCACTAATTATTTAAAGGAGGCCGGGCTTTACGATCAAAGTCTAATTATTTTTGCGGCGCCGCATGGGGAGCTGCTCGACAACTCGTCGATTCCTTACCATCATTTCCTGCTCGCACCGGATACGCTGCACGTGCCCCTCATCATAAAGGCGCCGAAACAAGCGCATGCCGCCAACGGCTCTCGCATCGATGGTGTGTTTGATCTCATAGACCTCTTTCCCACGATATTGGACATTCAGGGCCTGCCACCGGTACCCAACCTTTCGGGAGTTTCGCGCTGGGACGAGATTCGAAGTGGCCGGGATATTCTGCCGCACGACAGCTTTGCGGCGGGCCCTCATCAGTTGGCCCATTCCGTATTCCGGTCGCCTTATCTTTTCGCTCGCGCTCAGGCGGAAGGTGGGATGGAAACATTTCACAGCCTGGTGAGTGGCGCCCGCGAAGTTCTTTACGACACCCGGTCCGGTGAGACCTATCTTTCAGATATGCCGGAGGTCGCCGGGAGTCTTCGCGAGAGTCTCGACGCTCAGCTCAAGGCCGGCCTCGACGCCGGTCAAAGGCGGATGCCGAACTAGTTCCTGGAACTTCAATTCTTTTTTCTACAGAGCACCGCGTCCTGGGCGCCGAGGATGGCTCGCGACTCTATCTTGACGACCTCCAAATAATCGGCCCAACGGCTCTGGATATAATCGTGGGTGTGGAAAGTCGTCAGATAGAATTCGGGGAGTCCTTCGGTGAGTCCATTGTTGAAGTGAAGAAAACCCTTGGCCTCCAGTTCGCGGCGGTGCTCGAGAGAGATGCGGTCGTAATAAAACTCTCCATGAGTGGTGAGGATCAAATAACCGTCCGGCTTGACGATGCGATTCAGTTCCTCAAGCCACTTGAACTGCATATCCTCGGGCAAGTGCGTGAATACTGACATGCAATACACAAAGTCAAAGCTATCGTCCGAGTGTTTCAGCGGCGGCCACGGGTCGTTGATTTCAAAGACGGCCAGCGAGGCGTAATTCCGCTGGCACCACTGCATTGCCTCGCTATCGATGTCAGTGCCGTAGAGTTTCGTTGACGGGCCGACGTAGGAACGTAGCGGCCTTAATATCCGCGCGCAACCGGCGCCGAAATCAAAGATCGATTCAAAGGATTTTAGCGATCGGCCCGTCGGCTCGAGGATGCGATCGATCTCTCTGACTGTAGCCAGGCCATTTTCAACGAACCGATCAAAGCCGTGGCTGATGACGCGTCTTTGTAGTTTCGTCGGTGGCGGTAACAGGCCGCCCATTTCCTGGATAGTCGATCGTAGTTGATTGACGGCGCAGTTCAACTCCTGAAGCTGGTGTTCCTGTTTCAGTCCGGCGGCGCGGCTTTGCAGCCGCAAACCGCTTATTAAGCGTTGGACGAAAGGGGCAGCTTGCTGCTTGAGCTTATCTCTGAACATAGAGGTCCGGCGTCGCTAAAGATATTAGCCGCAAAGGAATTGGAAAAAACTAATGATGCCTTCGCTTGTTTGCTGTGAATAAGAATTGGTGGAGCCGAGGGGGATCGAACCCCTGACCTCATGAATGCCATTCATGCGCTCTCCCAGCTGAGCTACGGCCCCTTGATCGAATTCGGCCGGCCGGCCGATGTCAGTCGTGCAATGATAGAGGAGAACGCAGCGTGATACAAAGTGAGGAGGGCGGGGAGTTGATAATCCGAACCCCCAGGCTATACCACGTGACTTAATTAACCTGCCTTTTACCGTTTCTTGGCGCCTTCCAGATTTTGTTCGCGCCTTGCATGAAATTAAACTGAGCCAAAGTTTCTCGCAAAAGGCAAAGAAAATTCGGAAGGCGCAAAGGATGACTGCGAGTGAGTTGAGAGGGATAATCTGTGGTAGATTCTGCAACCTTCGCCGCGGTGAAAAAGTTTTGTTTCGGACAGGCACTAGTGCAGTTTGAAACCCTGGCGAATTTTCTCGTTAGCACCGCGGCTTTAGCCCGGTGATTAGTGATCGTGTGGGAATGGAAACCGTTTAAACGGGAGCGACATAGTTGACTCCGCGCGGGCTTCTGTCGAACTTCGATGCGGCCGCTGCAATGGCTCTGCCACTCTGATGCGCGGCAAGTCTCGGACTTGCCGAAACGTGGCCCATTAATCTGAACGGTCTC
>JAWVEB010000078.1:0-29590 GCA_033856915.1 Blastocatellia bacterium
CGTCGTCGTATTTGTTAAATGAGCCCACGAGATAGCTAAACCAAAGATCGTGGCAGCTCGGATAGAAGCTGGAACCAATCACTCGATCCTCTCTTGACACGACCCGACTTCATAGAAGCCCGGTGACTAGTGGTTCTTTCGAGACGGAAACCGTTTCAAACGGTTTCCGATTTGGGACGCTCAATAAGCTCACCGCGCTAAAGCGACGGTGCTAATGAGATGAGCACGGAAAACTAAACCAAGAACTTTTCTTTGAGAAGTGATGAAGCGAAGAACGAAAAGAAGACCGACCCATCCCGGAGAGTTGTTGGGCGGGGAGACTCTGCCCGCCGCGGGATTGACGCCTTCTGAGCTTGCTAGCAGGCTGGGCGTGTCTCCTCGCGGAATCATCGACCTTCTGCGCGAGCGGCGCTCGGTTAATCCGGACTTGGCGCACAGACTCGCGCGCGTCTTCAAAACTACTCCAGAGTTCTGGCTGCGGCTGCAAGAAGCCGTGGATATTTGGGCTGCCTAGCAAGCAAATTGCCCCGAACGCCAATGTCTTTGTTTGATCATTTGTTCTGAAAGACCCAAGCTGGAATATGGCCTCCCGAGAAATAATCGAGTCCTTCCTCCAGAGTCTCAAACTTACCATCCCCGTCTTCGTCATAGTACCAAAGGGTTTCCAAGTCGTTTGAGTACCTCCGGTTCTGTGACTCGTCGAGAAAGTATTCCTCCACTCTCACGGCGTAACAAAAGATGTGTCCATTGATTACCTGCTCTTCAATCAGTTGTATCTTCAACCCTTCAGATTTCCATTGCGCATGATCCGCTTCACGTTTCCGCCGGGATTCATATGGTCTCTTGATAAGAGTCTCCACTTCGGGTTCGTAAAAAGTGACATAGAGGTGAATGCTTCGGTCACGAGTCTTTTGAAGCTCCGGCGGTCGGAGCTTCGTACTTCGAGCCAAACCCGGGATCTCCCATCCAGCTGCGTTGGTAAGTTTTCTGGGCTCTATGGATTTTGGAAGTTCGACGCCGACTATTTCATTCAGGAGTTTCAAGTCGCCTTCACTCCAGGCTGCGCGCGAGTCGTGAATCATACTTCCGATTTCTATCAGAGCCTCAATAACGTGGAAGAATGAATCGATTTTTGGGACCCGAAGCAAAGCCTTATGTAGATCACCCGTCTCTGCCAGGGCGACAGCGTAGTCCTTGAGAATTTCAGACGTCTGCTCATTCGATTCAAGTCGATCAGCGAGACTAGTCATGCTCAGCAGAACCTTCCGCGCCTCCTCGAGCCTTCCGGACTTGGCCATTGCCCGCCCGACAACAACAACGGCCTTCAGCCTCACCTCCTCGTGATCCTTCAGAGGCGTTGTCTGGATCTCTTTCATCAACTTTAGTACGTCATCTGGTCGGCCCGTCGCTTGAGCTTCGACAGCCGAATCGGCCAGAGTACCAACGTCAAGCTGGGCATAATCACCAAGCGCCGAAGCCACTTCGATCGCCTTATCGTAAAGGCCAAGCTTTCCATATGCGCCGGCAACCGCTTTAAGCGCAGGGTAACGCTCGCCAGGTTTTCCTATGCGCTTGGCTATTGTGAACGCCAGGTTGGCAGCCTCGCGCGCGCGCACAATCTCACCCAAATCTAAATAAACAATCGCCAATTCGGTCAGACGGCTAGCGTTACTTTCAGTTGGCTCCTCTGCTTCTTTGGCGGCCTTCTCGATCCGTGAATAAACCTTGGCGGCAACTTCTAAAGCCTTGGCATTTTCTTTCCGCCTGGCAGCTTCAGCCGCAATCTGAACCTGAGCAATTGGGCCGAAGTAGTCGCCTGCTTTGTCGGCCAGTTGCAACGCACGATCATACCGACCCATCTTCGCAAGTTGAATCGCGACTTCCTGTGCGCCGTCTTCGCGATCAAAGTCCTCCTTGAATCCGTATACCAACTTTAAGGAACGCTCAAACCCTCCTTGCGCCGCGTACAGGACCGCTACCTTTTTCAAGACGTTTGCTTCCTCGCCGCTCTCTCTCAGCGTCTTCGCGATCGCAATCACGCGCGAAAGAAAGCCCGCTTGACTTGGGTTTGTAGCCTCAGACGGGCCAAGTTCCTCAACAATCTTCTCAAGACCTGCTCTCGTAGTGGTCGCATCAGAGATTTCCATTGAGGCAGCAACATCCAACGCCAGGTCAAACTGCTGAGCCTTCGCCATGTTTTCCATGACTGAACCCCAAATGTGAATAACGTCCTTTGGTACAGGCATCCCAGCGACTCTCAATAATAATTGGCGCGCTTTCTCTTTTTCTCCATGTTTCGAATACTCGACAGCTATTTCACTGAATGCATCAGCTTTCCAGTATTCATCGCTGAGCGACTCGACGATTCGCATTGCCTGCTCAAAGTTTCCCCAGGCCGCGTAGCGAATAGCGATCTGACCCATTAGATACTGCTCATTGGTCTTGCGTGCAAAGCGAAACGCATATACTAAGGGGTCATTAGATGGGATGCCCTGGTCATCGATCGATTGGGTAGATTCTTGTGAGGTTCCTGAGCTGGCGCCGGAGAGCACCAACGTCAGCAGTAAAATAGTCGCGGGATATTTTCTCATGCGCAGAGAATAATGAGTTCTACTGGACTTGTTAGCAGGAGAGGCCTCAGTCTCGCTTGTGGATAGCCACACGAGCAATTCTTCGCTTGCAAGGCTTCAAGCCCAATCAACTTTCGGATGCATCGTGTGCCACTTAGTCGCTTGCTCGAAAGCCAGTGCGACGCGCAGTGGTGAGGCTTCGTCGTACAAACCGCCCGTGAACATGATCGCCTGCGGCAGGTTGTTAAGGAATCCGCACGGGACGCACACTGCCGGCTGACCGGTCAGGTTCGTGATGGTCAAGCTCGCGCTGTTGGGCGCGGGCGAGACAAAGACGTCCCACTGCGACATCAGCTTGTCCATTTCGCGCATCAACAGAACGCGCGCGCGTTGGGCCCGCAGGTATTCAACCGCGGGAATGAAACGCGACGTGCGAAACGAGTTGGGCCAGTCGCCAGCGTCTTGTCCGGAAAGCTGATTGACTCGGCCGTCGCGGGTGATGTCGTCAAACGCGGTGGCCGCTTCGGCGGTGAGGATGTAGCGAATGTTCTGCGTCGGAAACTTTGGCAACTCGAGCGCAGTCATCTTTACGCCGGCCTTCTCAAGCGCGTTCAAAGCCTCCTGGTACATTGCCCGTCTTTGCTCCATCTGCTGTCGCTGCTGATCGTTCTGCGGTTGGAAGCCGGCTCCGTCGAATTCAGTTTTCAAGTAACCAACACGCAGACGGCTGAGCGGCACATCAGACGACCAGTTGAAAGGGGCCGTGCCGACTGTCAGATCATGATCGTCCGGACCATAAAGCGCGTCCAATGCCGCCGCGCAATCTTGCACGCCGCGACAGATGGGCCCTACCTTATCCATCGTCCAGCTCAAACCCATTGCGCCGTAACGACTGATGCGCCCATACGTCGGCCGCAAGCCCGTCACACCGCAACGCGACGCAGGAGAGACGATCGAGCCTAAGGTCTCAGTGCCGATTGAAAAACCTACCAACCCCGCGGATGTTGCCGAAGCCGGACCCGCTGACGAACCGCTCGATCCCAAACGATCTTCATCCGGCGCCCACGGATTTCGCGTCACGCCGCCGAACCACTTCGGGCCCTGGGCCAGCGCGCCCATCGAAAGCTTTGCGACCAGCACGGCGCCGGCATTGCGCAGACGCTCAACTACGGTCGCGTCGTAATCGATCATTTGATCGCGGTAGGGCTCAGCGCCCCAGGTGGTCTTGATTCCTTTCGTCGCAAACAGATCTTTCGCGCCCCAGGGAATGCCGTGCAGGGGGCCGCGGTACTTGCCTCGCTTAAGATCGTTGTCGGCGTCCTCCGCCTGCTTCATCGCCAGGTCTTCGGTAAGCGTGACGACGCACAGAAGCTTCGGACCATAACGTTTCAGGCGTCCCAGATACATCCTGGTAAGTTCGACCGAGGAGACTTTCTTTGTGCGAAGCAGTTCAGCAAGTTGAGGAACAGTCGCAAACGCCAGGTCATCCACTGACTTGAACTGCGCCGGTTGGTTCTTACCGAACTTGAATTTGGTCTTCGGTCCGGCGCGTTTGATGTGGAATCCGGGCAAGGCCGGGTGAAAGACAACCGCCGGCTCAGTATCAAGCGGCACATCCATCTTGCGCACGACTTCAAAACTATCTAGGGAACGATTCACCCCGGGCAGGGCCATGTCCTCCTGCTTATCGGTCAACTCGATTCCGATCACCTTCTCGGCGTTGTGCATCATCTCTTTGGTGATGCGTAGCGGCGTCGGTGATGGCCGGGGCGAAGGCGACGGTGTGGGCGTCTGAGCAAGCGCCTTCAAAGGAGAACTGGATACGACCAGTCCGGCGGCCCCGGCCGCGGGAAGAAGTTTGACGAAGGAACGGCGATCGAGGCCGGCTCTCTTTGAGCCCTCGTTCACAGTCGAGCCTTTGGTACGCTTTTTCTTCATTGGGTCCTCAGATGGTTTGGACTACGCTCTTCCTAACGGTCGGGCTACTGCCCCGTCTTCTTCCCGCTGCTCACTCCCTACTGCTCACTGCTTACTGACTCGGGCTGCCGTACTTCAGCTTCATCACCTTGGCCTTCCCCGTGCGGTAGACAGTCACGATGTAAAGATTATCGAATTCAGTTTCCGGAATGGCCGGAAATGTTGGGCCGCCCAAAGCGGCGATGATTTCTGGGACAGTGTTGTTGTGGCCGGCAATAAAGACGACCTGACCGGAGTTCTGCGAATGTATCCTCGCGACCAAATCGGCAGTGTTCTTCGAATTGACTTGATTGACCGGCAAGCCCATTTTGTCGGCTAGCGGCTTGACCGTCTGCTGCGTTCGCTTGTACTGCGTCGCATAGATCGCGTTGATGCCAGAGTCGCCGAACATACGGACCAGCTCCTGCGTTCGCGCTTGTCCCGCCGGACTGAGATCGGGATCGTTGTTGTTGGGATCGATGACTTTCTCGGCGTGCCTGATCAGAATCACGGTGGTGACCGGGCGCTGAAAGGTTGCGAAGTAGGCGAAGACGACCACGGCGCCCAACACGGCGAACAACATTGAAAAGACCAGGGCGGTTCTCAAGCCCGATCTGGGTTCTGTGGTTTCGTCAGGCATGAACGAACGCGCTCCTCCGGAATTGAGTTGTGAATGGCCGCCTACGATATCATTCGGCCGACATTAATTCGAGCCCAAATTTTGGACGTGTCTCATTATTCATGGCACAGCCTTCAGGAACCTCAGAGTAAGTATAGTTAATTTGACGGTCCTGGAAAGGTAAGTCTTTCAACGATCGATCTCGTCGCTGCATCGGGCCGAAATCAGCCGCGGCATTGTCTTAGCCGCGCAGCGGCGTAAGATCTGTAGCCCAGGGCGTGAGCCGTGGGTCAGCGATTCATGTTTTCGAGCGAGCCCCGTCAGGGGCGTAACGTCCCCCCTCAAACGATCCACGTTTCGCCGCGCTGCGGCTATCTCGCGGGCCACGAACCTTACCCACGGCTGGCGCCGTGGGCTACAGATCTTCTGCCGCTCTGCGGCTGCAGTTGATTTTTTTCTAAGACTGTCGACTTACTCAGAGCTACCTTCAGTCTGTGATCCGAGATAGACCAAAACTCAATCACAGGCTGAAGTCCACGCTACTAAAGACCGGATGCAATCAGAATCGGAAGGTGCTAACCTATCGGTATCACAAGACCAACCCTAATTGATTATCAGCAAGTGCGACAGTGCCGCCTGTGTGCGAGGTGAATTTCTTTGGCTCAAGAGCAAAATAAGACGGATTTATCTGAGACTATTGCCGAAAACTTCGGCGCAAACGCTACTTATGTAGAAGGCATACTGGCGCGTTGGCGCAGCGATCCAGCCCTCGTCGATGAATCATGGCGCGCCTACTTTGAAGAGCTCCTCGGAGGCGATGGCGTCTCCGTCAATACCGGCGAAGCAACGACGACGGCGCCGCAATCTGACGGACACAGCGCCGCGGCCAAAGCCGATGGCCATCGAGACAGCGCCGCCGTCGCACCCGCAAAAACCGCGGCCGCTAAGCCGCCTCAAACGCCCGCCGTATCTGAATCCCGATTAGAAGCAACTCCGATTCGCGGCGCCGCGCTGAAAATCGTCGAGAACATGGAAGCGAGCCTTTCGGTTCCCACCGCGACTTCGCAGCGTCGCATCCCGGTTAAGCTGCTCGACGAAAACCGGCGCATCATTAACCGGCACTTGGAAGAAAACGATCGCCGCAAGGCTTCTTATACACATCTGATCGCCTATGCGATCCTGCGCGCGGTCGATCAGTTTCCCCAACTCAACGACGGCTTCGAAGTGATCGACGAGCAGCCCTCGCGGGTCAAGCGGGAAGCGGTAAACCTGGGCATTGCGATTGACCTGGAAAAGAAAGATGGAACGCGCACTTTACTGGTTCCCAATATCAAGAATGCAAACAGACTTCGCTTTTCGGAATTCTTGGCAGCTTATGACGACGTGGTCACACGCGCTCGCGGTGGCAAGTTGCAGGTTCCGGACTTTCAGGGCACGACGCTCTCTCTGACGAATCCCGGAACAATTGGCACCGTGGCGTCCACGCCGCGTTTGATGCCCGGCCAATCACTGATCGTCGCGACCGGCGCGATCGAATATCCGGCTGAATATCAATCGATGGCTCCGGCAATTTTGCCCCAGTTGGGAATCAGCAAAGCCATCACCATCAGCAGCACCTACGACCACCGCATCATTCAGGGGGCCGAGTCCGGCGCGTTTCTCGCCCGTGTTCACGAATTGCTTCTCGGCAAAGACAAATTCTACGACGAGATTTTTTCCGATCTCGGAATTCCCCACGCGCCCCTGCGTTGGAATGTCGATCGAAATCCTCTTTTTCTGGGCGCTGACCAGATGCACGAGCAATCGATTCGGCAGGCCCGCGTCATGGAATTGATCAATGCTTACCGGGTGCGCGGCCATTTGATTGCCGACATCGATCCGCTGCACGCGCTGCCGTTGCTTTACCATCCTGAGCTGGATATTGAAACCTACAACCTGACTATTTGGGACCTCGATCGGCTGTTCATTACCGCCGGTCTGGCAGGTACTGAGACCGCCACCCTGCGCGAAATACTCGACATCCTGCAACGCGCCTACTGCGGCAAGGTCGGCACCGAATACCGGCATATTCAGAGCAAAGAAGAAAAGCTGTGGCTGCGGGAGCAGATTCGGCGCGAGTTCGTTCAGCCTGAACCGATTGATGTCGAGATCAAGAAGCGCATTCTTTGGAAACTGATTTCCGCCGAGCAGTTCGAACGCTTCTTGAATACAAAGTTCCTGGGCCAGAAGCGCTTTTCGATTGAAGGCTGCGAGACGATCATTCCGCTGCTCGATCAATTGATCGAGCGCGCCGGCGATCTCGGGGTCGAAGACATCAAGCTGGGCATGGCGCACCGCGGCCGCTTGAATGTGCTGGCCAACGTCATCGGACATTTCTGCGAACGCATCTTCACGGCCTTCGAAGGTTCAGTCCATCCGTCGTTTCCCGCGGATGAGGGCGACGTGAAATATCATCAGGGCGCCACGGGCGAACGCGAAACTGTCAGCGGCAAGAAAGTTCTTCTCACTCTTTCACCCAATCCCAGCCATCTGGAAGCCGTCGATCCGGTCGTCGAGGGCATGATCCGCGCGACACAGGATGAAATGACCGAGCGCGACCTCGCGCGCGAGGAAGCGATGAATCATGCGCTGCCAGTGTTACTTCATGGCGACGCCGCATTCGCGGGCCAGGGCATCGTGATGGAGACGCTGCAGCTCGCACAATTGCGCGGCTATCGCACTGGCGGCACGATTCATATCATCATCAACAATCAAATTGGCTTCACCACCTCGCCGGAAGCCGGCCGTTCATCGATCTATTCGACCGACGTCGCACGCATGACGCAGTCCCCCATCTTTCACATCAACGGAGACGATCCGGAAGCCGCTTATCGCACTCTGCGCATCGCGCTTGATTACCGGCAGCAATACAAGAAGGACGTGGTTCTCGACGTTGTTGGATTCCGGCGTCTGGGTCACAACGAAACTGATGAGCCGAGCTACACGCAGCCGCTAATGTATCAGCGAGTCAAAGCTCACACGGGTGTCCGAACACTGTATGCCAAGCGGCTGGTGCGTGAAGGGGTGATAGACGAAGCCGGAGTGAATCAACTGATCGAAGAGCGCGTGCGTCGTTACGAAGATGCTCTGGCCCGCGCCAAAGAGATCGCCGCAAAACAGAAATCAGCAGACACGCACAAGCCGCCGGTCGTAGAACTGGATGGTTCAGACGTGGTCGCTACTGGTGTTGACTTGGATACTGTGAAGAGCATCGCCCATCAGATTTCAATAGTTCCCGAAGGATTCAACCTGAATCCGAAGATGGTGAGCCAACTGGCGCGGCGAGCGAAGATGGGCGAAGGCGCCCTGCCGGCCGACTGGGCATTCGCCGAAGCGATCGCGTTCGGATCGCTGGCCCTGGAGGGCAAGCGCGTGCGCTTGAGTGGACAGGATTCGGGCCGCGGCACGTTCAGCCAGCGCCATGCCGTTCTCTACGACACGCAGACTGGGAAAACGTGGGAGCCTCTGGCTGAATTGCGTTCGAAAGATTCCGCGCGGGGCCGCTTTGAAGTTTTTGACAGCTCGCTTTCTGAAGCGGGCGTGCTGGGCTTTGAATACGGTTACTCAGTAGTGGCTGCCGATGCTTTAGTAATGTGGGAAGCGCAATTTGGCGATTTCAATAACGTCGCCCAGTCGATCATCGATCAGTACATAGCGGCCAGCGAAGACAAGTGGCAACAAACGTCGCGTCTGACGATGCTGCTGCCGCACGGTTATGAAGGGCAGGGACCCGAGCATTCCAGCGCGCGGCTCGAACGTTTTCTACAGCTCTGCGCCGAGAATAATCTGCAGGTATGTTATCCCTCTTCACCCGCACAGTATTTTCACCTCCTACGCCGGCAGGTTTTGCCGGGTTTTGAGCGGCCTTTGATTATCATGACGCCGAAGAGTCTGCTGCGTTTGCCTGCCGCTGCATCTGCGCTTGATGAATTAACCAGCGCGGGTTTTCGTCCGCTGATCAATGACGCGGCGCTAACCGATCCCGGACGCGTCGAGCGAGTCGTTCTGTGCAGCGGCAAAGTTTTCTATGATCTGAACGAGGCGAGGAAGAAGCCTGAAGAGGGTCGCGTCGCAATTGTTCGCTGCGAACAGTTCTATCCATTTCCGCGGAGCGGCCTCACCGAAATACTCGCCGGCTATCCGAATGCGAAAGAACTGGTGTGGTGTCAGGAAGAACCAAAGAACATGGGCGGATGGACTTTCATGGAATCGCGTTTGGAAAATTTGCTGTCACGTTGTGAGCGGCCTCGCTATGTAGGACGCGAAGCCTCAGCCAGTCCCGCCACGGGCAGTTACGCAGTTCACACCCAAGAGCAGCAGCGTCTGGTGCATGAAGCGCTGACGATCGCTTAGTATCTGGAGTTGGACATCCCTGTCCGCATTGAGCGCGAAGCGCGAACAACATCAAGGGGTTCACCGCTTCCTAAGAACCAGTGCGATAATTGCCGAGAACACCGTTCCAAACAAAGCAAACCCAATCGAGATTCCCAGGAATGCTTTCACCAAGCTGGTCTCGCCTTCCTGTTGCATCAGCTTCGGACCCACTGTCACGAGCAGAATCGCGAAGTAAGCGCTCGTGAGAATTGCGTACGTCACCGCAATCTTGATCCCGGTGATCCATCCCTCTCCAAATCTCAGTGTCCCGCCGTTCATCGTCCGCCTCTCGCGAATTCCGAGAGCCAATCCCGTAATCGCCGCCAGATTAAAGATCGCGATGTCGGCAAATTGAGCCGATTGGGATTCGAGATGCAGAACGAAATGCTTCAGGGCCACCCACGCGGCGATGACGACTGTCACGAAGACTCCGTATTTAACGGCCAGTTTCATGGTGTATTTGAAAAGGAGCCCCGACATCCTGTCGGCGGAGTGCAGGCATCCTGTCTGCCTACGCCGCCCCCCTAACGGTCGGGCTTCTGACCTGCTCGCTACCGCGAGCGGTTCCGTACCTTTTATCATAATCGAGTTTGACCGCAAACATCGGATAGATGGCCGGGGTCCAGTCCCGCTATTATCACCTCATCAAATCTGACGAGGTGAAGTAACATGTTGCAGACATCAACTAACGTGACCACGGTAATGAACAACCCCGAACTTTGGAGCGCCGTAGTTGCACGGGATGCTTCGCGCGACGGCAGCTTTGTGTTTGCGGTGCGCTCGACCGGGATTTATTGCCGGCCCTCCTGTCCCGCGCGCAGGCCGCGACGCGAACAGGTCCGCTTCTTCCCGGTACCCGAAGCAGCCGAGCAAGCCGGCTTTCGCGCATGTCGCCGTTGTCATCCGCGGCGCGTCCAGGCAGACGATCCGCAAATCGATCTTGTGCGACGCATCTGCCACGCGATCGACGAACATGACGAAGAGCCGTTAACACTAAAATCGCTGAGTACCGAAACCGGAGTTAGCGCTCATCATTTGCAACGCACTTTCAAAAACGTGATGGGCATCACGCCGCGGCAGTACGCGGAATCGCGCCGGCTGAACCAGTTCAAATCGAAAGTTAAAGAGGGCGCCTCGGTGACTGACGCCATGTACGACGCCGGTTACGGATCGAGCCGTGGCCTTTACGAGAAGTCCGCGGCGCGGCTCGGCATGACGCCCGCAACCTACGGCCGCGGCGGGCAAGGGATGCGAATTATCTATACGATTGCGGCCTGTCCACTCGGGCGAGTGCTGGTGGCGGCAACTGAGCGCGGCGTTTGCTCAGTCGCGCTCGGCGACTCAGATTCACAGCTTGGCGCGGCGCTTTTCGCGGAGTATCCCAATGCATCGATCGATTCTCGCGACACGGCAATCAGCCCCTCGCTGAATCTTTGGCTGAGCAAAGTACTCGAGCATCTGAGCGGGAAGAGTCCCCGCATCGATTTGCCGCTCGATATCCAGGCGACCGCGTTTCAATGGCGGGTGTGGCAAGAATTACAGCGCATCCCTCTGGGCGCGACGCGTTCTTACCAGGAGATCGCCAACGCGATCGGGAAACCGAAGGCCGTGCGCGCGGTCGCGGGCGCCTGCGCCGGCAATCACGTGGCGCTCGTGATTCCCTGCCACCGAGTCATTCGCGAAGATAAAAGCCTGGGCGGATATCGTTGGGGATTGGAGCGGAAGAAAGAACTCCTTGAACGGGAGAGAGCAGCGGCCGAGTAGTGCTGGTACTAGCGCCGAGGGCGCTCGCGAGTTTTAGCCCAGGGCAGCGCCCTGGGTTATGAACCCAAGAGACCTGAACTCTGAAAGAGTTCGCGAAATTTCGAAGCTACCAGCGTTATTCGTCAACACCTTCGGCATTCGCAATCAATTGGGGCCTTAACCCAGGGCGTTGCCCTGGGCTGGAATTAACGAACACCTTCGGCGTTGTCGGGTGAAGGTATTTCGACGGCTTTCCGTTCTCTTCGCGCCTTAGTTAGTGCTTGGCTGCCTTTGCGAGAACCAAAAAGCATCTTCACGCAAAGGCGCAGAGAAAATCGGAAGGCGCTAAGGCATCTTTCCGATCAAGAGTGGTTCCTACTTAATCCAAACCGACTTAACATTCACAAACTCACGAATCCCAAACACTCCGAGTTCCCGGCCGTAACCCGAATGTTTGATGCCCCCGAATGGCAGACGCGGATCGGAAGCCACCATGCCGTTGATGAAGACACTCCCCGCCTCCAGCTCTTCCACGAAGCGATCGCGTTCGGCATCATCTCTGGTCCACGCCGCTGACCCGAGACCAAACGAAGTACCATTCGCGAGTTCAATCGCCTCATCAATATTCGCGACCCGAAACAGTGAAGCGACGGGCCCGAAGATTTCATCCTGATAAGCCGGCGCCCCTTTCGGAATGTCCACCAGAACGGTTGGTTCGTAGAAATTGCCCCGCGCCAAGTCGCCCTCTGCTTTGAACTTCTGACCGCCGGTGAGAATCTTTGCGCCAGCCGCGACTGAAACCTGCACTTGCTCTTCCAGGTCTTTCAGAATCTGCTCAGTTGCCAACGGACCGATGTCGGTCGATTCAATCAACGGATCGCCGACGCGCAACGCCTTCATCACCTCAACAAAACGCTTTTCGAACTCATCATAAATTTGAGTGTGAACAATGAAACGCTTGGCGGCGATACACGACTGGCCGTTGTTAATCGTGCGCGCTTTCACGGCCGTGGTGACCGCCGCATCCAGATCGGCCGAAGGCATAACGATGAAAGGATCGCTGCCGCCGAGCTCCAACACGGTCTTCTTGATCTGCTTGCCGGCAATGCTCGCGACACTGCGCCCGGCGGGCTCGCTACCGGTAAGCGTGACCGCGGCTACACGCGAATCTTCGAGCACACTCGGCACCACTTCAGATCCGATCAAGAGCGTCTGGAAAGCGCCTTCCGGAAAGCCAGCGCGGCGGAAGATGTCTTCGATCGCCAGTGCGCATTGCGGCACGTTCGAAGAATGTTTCAGCAAACCAACGTTGCCGGCCATCAGAGAGGGAGCAGCGAAACGAAAGACTTGCCAGAACGGAAAGTTCCACGGCATTACAGCCAGGACGACGCCTAGAGGTTGAAAGTGGACGAAGCTTTTCGTCGCCGTTGTTTCTACAAGTTCATCGGCCAGGTAACGCTCTGCGTTCTCAGCATAGTATCGGCAAACCCACGCGCACTTTTCTGTTTCCTGCACGGCGCCGACAATAGGCTTACCCATCTCGAGCGTCATCATCCGGGCGAAGTCTTTCTTTTCGGCTTCCAGAATTTCAGCGGCGCGGAGCATCGTCCGGGCGCGCTCAGCAAAGCTGGTCCGGCGATAACGCTGAAAGGTAGTGTGAGCTAGTTGAAGTTTTTCGTCGAGCTGCGTTTGGTTAAGCGGTTCAAAAGTTTTCAGCGTTTCGCCGGTTGCGGGATTGGTTGATGCTATAGGCATGAAGGAATTATAGCGACCCCGGTCAAGGTTTTGGTATTAGCTCGGGCTCTTCCTCGCTCGGAGGCACACTCTTGTGCCGTTTTCGAAACACGATCGCACCTAAACCTGCAATTATGCAGGCGCCTCCCGCGAGCAGCCGCCAATTAAGGTTTTCGTGAAGGACGAGCATGCCCAGAATGACCGCCACCACCGGCGTCACCAGAGCAATCAGCATTGTGTTGGTCACGTCCATGTTGCGCACCAACCAATAGTACAGCGCGAACGCAACCACCGAACCGACGACAGTGAGGTACAGCAACGAGACGACGGCCATCGTGGTCCAATGAAAGTGCACGGGATTACCTTCGATGGGAATCCCGATTGCCAGTAACGGAACAAAGCCGAAAATCATCTGGCAGGCGGCGAAGACCTGTGGATCGATCTTGCTTCCGTAAGCTTTCACCAGGACGTTGCTGTATGCACCGAAGAAAGCGCTCAGCACCAATGCCACGCTGCCCAGAAGGGCCATCGACCCAGCGATGGTCAACTGATCGGAAAAAATCACCGCCACTCCAAAGACGCCCAGCAGGACACCCATCGCACGTCCTATCGTCAGGCGCTCATGCGGCAGATAAAAGTGAGCGATGACGAGACCAAAGGCCGGGAAGGTAGATTGAAGCACTGCGGCCAGACCCGAAGAAATATATTGCTCGCCCCAAAAAACCAGGCCGTAGTTCAAGCCGAACTGCAGCACCCCAACTACCGCGATCAATGTCCATTCACGACGCGTGCGAGGCCAGGCCGCTCGCCGGGCTAGCACCATCAGCATCAAGATCAAAGAAGCGAGGGTGAACCGAATGCCCGCAAACGTAATTGGCGGCAGATCAGCAAGACCGATCTTGATGAACAGCCAGGTTGATCCCCAGATACAGCAAAGGATCAACCAGACGATGCGCGCTTTCATTCGGTCATTTGTACGTGAAGGAGAGTGAGGCGGTCAATCCAGAGCGGCGTTCTGCGGACGAAAGGAACCGTTGATGCCTAACTTTGCGCCTTGGCGCCTTGGCGTGAAACATTCTCACGGCAAAACGCAAAGACGCAAAGCCAGAAACAGCCTTAGCTATTTATTCTCTTCGTGCTGCGGCGTCAGCTTAATGATCGAAAAGACGGCGCCCTGCGGATCTCGAATAGTCGAGAAGCGGCCGACGTTGGGAATGTCCATCGGCGGCACTATCGCCTGCGCGCCGAGCGACGTAGCTTTCTGAAAGGTCGCGTCGCAATCATCAACCGCAAAATAGATTCCCCAGTGCGGCGGAATGGGCCCCATGTGCGGCGCAATCTGCATCATGCCGCCAGCGTGCTCGGTGCCGTTCATCCACTCGGTGTAAGGCATAGCGCCATCATGCGTGTTCGCTTCCCAGCCGAATAGTTTCGTGTAGAAATCAATCGCTCGCGCTGAGTCGGTCGTCAACAATTCATTCCACGACGCCGTGTTCGGTTGTCCCTTGATCTCAAACCCGTTGTGTTTGACCGCCTGCCAGATACAGAACGCCGCACCTGTCGGATCGATGATCACGGCCATGCGGCCAGCATCCATGACATCGAATGGCTCTTTCATGACTGTGGCGCCGAGAGCTTTTGCTTTCGCGGCGGTTTCGTCGGCGCTGGCGACGCTGACGTAGGAGGCCCAATGCGTGGGCACGTCCTTCATCGAATCGTCCTTTTCGTAAAGAGCGCCAGCGTTCTTTCCGTCAAGCTGCAGCATGGTATAGGTCATTCCGGGTCCGACTGGAATGTCTTTCGTCTCCCAGCCGAACAGTTCGCCATAAAATTTCTTCGCGCCCGACCCGTCGGTCGTGGCCAGCTCGGCCCAGCAAAAACTGCCCGGCGCAAACTCGAGTTTTGTCTTGGCTCCTGTTTCGCTCATTTAAGTTTCTCCTTTATCGAATGAAATGCAGCGGCGGCCTGCCGTCGCCGGCGGTCAAGTGATAGCGGGCAATAGCCCGCTTCTAAAGAATCGATAATTGCTGTCTAAGGGGTCTGAAACTCTACCAGCGAGTGGGAGGAAAAGCCAGCTCGTTTGGAGTTCCGACTTTAGTCGGTGTCCTGGACCAGAGATCGAGAAGAACCGACTAAAGTCGGAACTCCGAACGGGTAACCCTAAAAACGAAATCGCGCTGCTATCAACCGAAGTTGCTAGCAGCGCAATCTCTAACTTATCAACCACCGAAGTGGTTTCTAAGATGGCAGCCCGGCTTGGCCAAGCACAAGCTGCCAATTTGTATACCGACAAGCAATCGGCGGTCGATTGTTCCCGGTCGGCACGCGATCCGTTTCCACTTACCTAGCTTCCCTTGCGGGACATTCAGTTTGTTTTCACCAATCTCACATTCCTTGCGGAGCGTGGTGCCACTAGGTAGTTTTTTTGGTGGCTGTCCTCCACCGCCGGTTACGTTCCCGGCAACGAGGCCCAACTTTCGTTGAGCGACATGGCTTCCCTTCAGCGGGTCCTTCCCAAAGGGTGCTACCCGTTTTTATCCGGGCGCCCAGAAAAAACCTTTCGGCTCTTCCCTGGCAAGCCTTTCGGCTTCAGCGACGGGCGTCATAGCAACCACAAACCGCTCTGTCGTTACTCTCTCCCAGAGTGTCACCACTCTGTTCGCCTGTCCCTTCGCTGGTCTCAAAGGCCGTGACCTTCGCGACGGGCAGAGTTATACCTAAAAGAATTTTTCTCGTCAAAGTTTTATGTGTTTTATTTTTTGAAGAAAGTTTTTTCCCAATGATTCGAGTTCAGAACTCGACGAGCTGCTGGGGCGGCTTTTGAATGCGAAGCAGTAGGCGAGTGTCAGAAGCCCGCGCGTAAGCAAGGGGCGCAACGCTCGCGTCGGTCAGGTATCGCGATAAACCGCCTAGCCGCCTATTTCGCCGTTATGAGCACCTGGGAGTTTTGCCTTCCCTTACGGTCGGGCTTCTGATACGAGCGCCGTGACGGCTCGGCGAATTGTTTCCTGGACCAATTCAGCATCTTCCTCGCTTTTGTACGGGTGACGGGGCCAGAAGAAGCCTTTCAGACCGTCTTTACGGCGGCGCGGAACAATATGAATGTGTAGATGAGGCACGCTTTGGCTGACGCGATTGTTCATCGCGACGAAGGTGCCGTCGGCTTCCATCGCCGACTCGACCGCACGACTGAGCAGTTGTGCATTCCTGAAGAAAGGCGCAATCAGCGACTCAGGTAAATCAGTCAGAGTTTCGTAGTGTGCTTTCGGAATCAGAAGGCAATGGCCAGGGAAGACCGGACGGTGGTCAAGGAAGCCCAGGGACACTTCGTCTTCGAATACCAGGCGAGCTGTCACTTCGCCGTGAACGATCTGGCAGAACGCGCATGCCGAAGTGAGCATTTGATCCATAGACCACTCCTCGAAAGAGTTCAAAGGGTTCGGAGAATTTCTTTCTTGTCGATTCTCTGCGCCGCAGCAACCGAGCGTAGGATAGAGTTGACAGTCCCGATACGAAGCGACTCATGATTTGGGATGGCTATGCGATGGTGGGTCGGCGTATCGGTCTCAAGGATGACATGGCTGCCAACTTGATGAACACGCCGGTAACCATAGTTACGACAGAGAGTGTCGATTAAGTCGAGCACCACTCACGTCCCGGGGGAGCTTCATGCGCAGGCCAGAACCTCGTCACGCACCAGATGCAGGCGAATTCGTTCGGGCTTCGTCTGATCGAAGAAGTAGCCGGTCACAGCTTCCTGCACATTTGAGCGCAGTTCATCCCAGGAGTCAGCTTGGCTAAAGATGTCGTAAGACAGGCACTCAGCGACAAAGCCACCATCGCTATCCTGATATACGCTGAAGACAATTTCCATAGCCCAAATTCTGCCATTAACCTCAACTAGCAGCAAGTCTCTCGCGCTATGGGTCGCGCGAGACTTGATGGTATCGAAAGCAACTCGGCTCGTGATCATTGACCATGCCGATGGCTTGCATGAACGAATAGCAGATCGTCGAACCGACGAATTTGAAACCGCGCCGCAGGAGATCGCGACTCAGCGCATCCGATTCCTCGGTGTGGGCCTGTAGCGTCGCACCGCGTTTGCGCCTAATGGTCCGGCCCTCTACAAATTGCCAGACATATTCATCGAAACTGCCAAATTCTTTTTGAATCGTCAGAAATGCTTTGGCGTTTCCCACTGCGGAGTCGATCTTCAGACGATTGCGAACGATGCCGGCATCGCCCAGCAACTTCTTAATTTTGCGTTGATCGTATTTCGCAACGCGAAGCGGATCGAAGTTATCAAACGCCGCCCGATAATTCTCGCGCTTCCGCAAAATAATCTCCCAACTCAAGCCGGCCTGAGCGCCTTCGAGAATTAGAAATTCGAACAGGGTCCGATCATCGTGATTAGGTACGCCCCACTCCAGATCGTGATAGGCAATCAATAGTTCACTGGCGGCCCAGTGGCAGCGACGGATTTCTTTTTTTGAGTTTACTGGGCTCATGGCTTTTCGGGCTGCTGATCGGAGTTAACCAGGCCCTCGATTGCTTCGACCAGAACGTCAGGATCGACAGGCTTCGCCAGATGGAGCTGAAAACCCGCTGAAAGCGCCAGTTGGCGATCCTTTTCAGTCGCGAAAGCCGTCAAAGCCACGGCCGGAACGTCGCTGCCTCCCGTGGATAGAGACCTCACCTTCCGCATTAACTCGTATCCGCTTTCGATGGGCAGGCCGATGTCGCTAAGCAGAACATCAGGTTGAAAGAGCGGCAAGCGAGCCAACGCTTGCTGTGCCGACTCAACCGCCTCGACGGTCGCGCCTGAACATTCGAGGGTCAATGAAAGAAGTTCGCGAGCGTCCGGCTCGTCTTCGACCAGAAGGACGCGCAATCCCTCCAGCGGCTGCCGGGTGACAGCCACGCTCTCTTTTCCGAGTTGCTCAACTTCAAGAGTTGCACCCTCATCTGAACGCATTGCGGCCAGCGGCAGTTTGATCGTAAAGGTCGCACCCAAACCTTCGCCGAGACTCTCAGCCGTGACCGTTCCTCCATGCAGTTCCGTAAG
The DNA here is from genome assembly GCA_033856915.1 of Blastocatellia bacterium. Classification (GTDB taxonomy): domain Bacteria; phylum Acidobacteriota; class Blastocatellia; order Pyrinomonadales; family Pyrinomonadaceae; genus UBA11740. The sequence goes on from JAWVEB010000078.1 coordinate 18,101, forward strand.
GTGCCGAACTATGGCAAGTCCCAGGCCGAGGCCGCGGTGGGACCTGCTGACGGACGATTCAGCCTGGCGAAATCTCTCAAAAACGCGGGGCAGAAAATCCGCACTAATTCCCATCCCCGTGTCTCGCACGACTAGTTCGGCTGACGATTCGGATCGGCGTAAGAAGATGTAAACCCAACCATCCCGGGGTGTAAACTTAACGGCATTTGAAAGCAGGTTCCAGATTATCTGCTGCACTCGCGCGGGATCACCATAGACCGGTCCTATCGATGCTTCACTGGAAACCTCGATCTGGACGCCGCGGGCATTCGCGGCCGGGCGGACAACATCAACGGCCGCCGCAATCACCGGCATGAGATCAATCGGCTTTACGTCGAGGTTAAGTTTACCGCCGGCGATCCGTGACACGTCGACAAGATCTTCTATTAACTGTGCCTGGGCCTTGGCATTGCGTTCGACGGTCTCGAGTGCGCGCTCGGTAGTCTCCTGATCCAAACGCCCGGCGCGCAGCATTGAGAGCCAACCAAGCATGGCCGTCAGCGGAGTGCGCAACTCATGCGAAAGCGTCGCCAGGAATTCGTCCTTGATGCGATTGGCTTCTTCGGCTTCCGTTCGCGCCGTATGTTCACGTTCAATCAGATGTTCGCGCTCTTCCTCGGCGCTCTTTCGCTCGGTGATGTCCCAGCCGAGCCCCGCCAAACGATAAGGCTTTCCGTCTGCATCATAGAAGGCCCGCCCCCGTCCGATCATCCAGCCCAGCTTGCCGTGCCTGGTCGTGTAGCGAAAATCAATTTCGTAGTCACCTCGGTTGGCAATCGCATCGCCGACGGCCTTCCGCAAAGCCTCTTGATCTTCAGGGTGAACAAAATCCAAAAAGGCTTCTTCTGTTTCCGGAAATTCGCCCGGCTTAAGACCGAAAATTTCTTCCAGTTCGGGTGACCAGCGCACTCGATCGACCGGACCCAGATCGCGCGTCCAGGTACCCATTCCACTGGCCTGCAACGCCATAACGAAACGTTCCCTGCTCTCAAAGAGCTCCTGTTCGGATCCCTTCCGTTCGATGAATTGGCCAATCTGGCTGCCGATGCCGGTAAAGGTCGCCAGCAAAGCTTCGTCGGGCTCGCGAATTTCGTGACTAAAAAATTCCATCACCCCGAGAAACTTCTCGCCGGACTGAATCGGGAAAGCGAAAGCCGCGTGCAGTCCTGCCGCAGCAGCAGCCGTCCCGCGCGGAAAGTTATCGTCTCTCGTTACATCGGGGATCCAGGCGGGCTTCAATTTTTTCCAGACACGTCCGGGCAGTCCGATACCGGGCGGGAAGTTAAACTCGTAACACATCGCTTCGAATTGACTCGCCGCCGATCCATCGGATGGTCCCTGGGACGGCCAGACTTTCAAGCACCGCAACTTACCGGCGTCCGGATCCACCAGCCACATCGCACCTACTTCCCAATCAAAAGTTTTACAGATTCTTTGCAGGATGCGCGGCAAAGCGTCGGCGAGCGCGGGTGACTCGGCCAGGATCCGGGTGACCGAGAGACTGCCACTCAAATGCCTTTCGGCATGCTTGCGCTCAGTGACAATCCCGGCCAACGAGAGGGTGGTGATGGCGTAGTTGGCGATATAGGCTTGCAGGAAAAGCAAACCGTCGTTGCTGCCGTAAATCGCAAATCCACCGAACCCGTGGATCGTGCCCCAGATCGCGATCGCTGAGAGTACGGCCACCGCTGTCGAAACACCTCTGGGACCAAAACGAAATGCCGCCCACAACAGCACGGGTATCGTCACGTGCCCCCACGGACGGGCGGGGGCCGATTGCAGCAAGAGGTTTGTGTATACGGTTGCGGACAGGAGCGCCATTAAGAGGAATAACAAAGCGGCTTCAGCCAAACGCCAGCCGCGCCAGGACTGAATGGGCTTCTCGATCCAACTTAGAATCAGCGGCGTCACGACCAACGCGCTAACGCCGTCACCGGACCACCAGATCAGCCAAAGGCGGCCAAAATTGTCCCAGGATGCAGACCCGCTCAGACACAGAGTGAGATTGCCAATCGTCGCGCTTACGGCGGTACTAAGAATCGCCGCGAACACGACAAACTTCAAAACATCCCTGGCTCGTTGAAAGGGATTGCTCGATCCCACGAAGCGCCGCACGAGGTAAACCGCGGTCATCGCCTCGAGAGCATTGCCGAAAGAGATCCCGGCCGCAGTAACCAGGCCGACGTCGGTCAAAAAATAGTTGGCGAGCAGAGCACCGAGCAGAACGCCCGGCATCGCGCGATAGCCTAACCACAACCCCAGAGCGATCGCCACGCCCGTAGGAGGCCAGACAGGCGACACGCTGGCATTGATGAATGCGAGCGAGAGACCGAGCTCAGCCGCCAGAAAGTACAGCACGGCGACGATCAGAACCACGCCGACATCAGAGAGCCTTCGATAATTGCGAGTTGCTGTCATTTGATCCGCGCCACTAACCCTGATCAACCTCGCCGCCTTCCGGGCCATAGAAGAAAACCCAAAGGGCCAAATCGCCGCTGAAGTTTTCAAACCTGTGTTCGATGCCGGCGGCCACGAACAGGACATCATGTGGGCCGAAAGCCTGACGCGCGCCGCCGCAGACAAATTCTCCGCCGCCCTGCGCCACCACGTAAATCTCGTCACGCGAATGAGGTGTCTGCGGATCATGGCCGCGCGGCGTGTACAGCTTAACCACCAGCGAACCGTGCTCGAACACGCCCACCGACTGTTCACCCTGAGGACCAGGCAAACGCTGAAGCGCATTGGCCAGAGTTATCTTTTGACAGGAGTTGCTCGTTGTCATGGTGACTGTGCCAATAATACATTACAATGCCCGTCAGCAATGACGAGTTTGTGTGGAAGCTGGTTACGTTCTGACCCGTTTAGATTTTGAGAGTGGGTCGAGACTGTCGAGATTGATTGTGGCCCACTCATCTGGCGCGATTTTCAGGCGCGTGATGCTCGTGCGACTATTTCAAACTTACTACCGGTAAATATCATAAATCACCATGCGTAAAAGTGAGTTGCGAGACCTTGCCCGGAGCGGTCATTTCATCTCGGGCATATACAACTATTGCGATCGTTGGTGCGAGCGATGCCCGCTCACGGCGCGCTGTCTGGTCTATGCAACCGAGAAAGCCGATGAAGCCTACTCCGATCCGGAAGCCCACGATATTAACAACGCAAAGTTTTGGAGCCGGCTGGAATCCATATTCCAGGAAGCCCACGAAATGATTCAGGAATGGGCCGAGGAAGCCGGCCTGGACTGGGGAACCATCAAGGCCGAAGCCGCCCTGGAGGACGACCGGGAGCTTCAAAGACAGGACGCCAAACAACACGAGCTCTCACTCTCGGCGCGTCGCTATGCCGAGCTGGTTCAGCGATGGTTTACCGACGAATTCGCAGTCGAAGAACAGGTGCACGATGACACCACCGGCGGATCAAAGAACACGGAAGACGATATCGACGTGAGCGACGCCATCGGAGTGATACGCTGGTACCAGTTCTTTGCGGCGGCAAAACTTTACCGGGCCTTGATGGGGCTCAACGATAAGATCATTGACGAAGAGCTGGCTGCGGGCGATGTCTCTACCGAGGCCGATCTCGACGAAGACGAATTAGGGCTGGGCGGCGTTGGCGATGATTCGAATGGCTCGGCCAAGATTGCTTTGATTGCCATCGATCGTTCATCCAGCGCCTGGCGCGTGATGCAGAGCGCTGTGCCCGAGAAAGCCGATTCGATTCGACCACTGCTCCTGGAGCTCGAGCGCCTGAGACGAACGGCCGAACAAACATTTCCCAATGCGCGCGACTTTATCCGGCCGGGGTTTGATGAAGTTATTTCTGAGTTTGTGAGTTAAGAAGAGATTCGATTCCCCATTTGTCAATTTTGGATTCAAGTTTCAAGTGCAACCCTCAACAACACGACCGGCAGGGTACCGCGAAGCGGTTATATCCCAAAGCCCAGGGTTGCTTCAACCCTGGGGCGCCGAATTTAATAGCCATTCAACCGCAACGCGGTTGCGTCCGACTGGCGCAACCCGTTCCGGGTTGAGAAGAATGTCCACTTGCTTACCCAGGGTTGAAGCAACCCTGGGCTTTGGGACTCAACCGCTTTGCGGTAAAGCAGTTCGAAGTCACAAGGCTGCTCTCGTTTTCCAAAACGTGCTCATGCATCAACTCTTAACGCCTGTCTGAATGCCAAATGGAAAATGTTGCTCTCGATTCCAATTCCTGATTAACTAATGAAAGGCAATATCCCCATCCCCGAACTCCCATTCTCAGAAGAAGTGTGGCTGATGGTCGCGGTGACTTCGGTGCGCGAACGCCGCACGCAACAGGGTAAGCCGTTTCGCGACGCCAGTGCGCGCAACGCTACGGGCACCCTGGCGCTGAAGATCTGGGCCGAAGTTCTCGAAGGCCGCGAAGAATTGAAGCCAGGCTTGTGGGGCATCACCGGAAAGCTCGAACCCTTTCAGGACCGTTCGCAGTTTGTCGTCTCGGACTACAAGCCCATCCAACTCGATCAATACCGCGAGTACGTAGGTTGTGATCCTTTGTTGCCGCGCGCTTTCACCTTCGATATCGAGACGCTGGCGCTGCCCGGCTTTCGCGATCGCGTCGGCCCAAAACTCGAAAAGGATCTGAAGCTCGGCAACATGCGATTGGAACAGCAGCAGAGATACCTGGAAGACATCGCGGCCGAGGAAGAGCGGGTCTATCAATTGGGTTCGCTGAACGCCACGTCGGGCCGCGTCTTATCAATCGCCGTGCACGTTGGCCCAATTCCCGGATTTGAAATTGAAGGCTTGACCTCGGATCAGACCGAGTATGCGTTTGGGATCGACGAGGAAGGCAACGAACAGGAAGAGGCGGAAGCGTTGCGCGATTTTCTCGCCTTGATCGCGGACTTCGAGCTGGAGTGCGACGAAATCGTCGGCCACAACATTATCGGTTTTGACTTACCGTTTATCTATCAGCGCTGCCTGGTCAACAACATCCCGGCCCGGCCGCCGATCAATCTGGGCGAATACAATGTGCGCGGAGTGTTCGACACGATGAAGGCCTGGTGGCTGGGCAGTCGCAACCGCGTCGGCCTCGACGACATTGCCTGGGCTTTGGGAATCGAATCGAGCAAAACCGGAGAAGTCGAAGGCAGCAAAGTTTTCGACCTGTACCAGGCGGGCCGGCTCGCCGAAATTCGCGAATACAACCTGAACGACGTACGCGTCACGCGAAAAGTCTACGAGCGTTTGATTGCATGCTTCGGACGTTAGTTTGGAGTGCGGTGGCAAGCTCGCGCCACACCGCTCTGGATCGTTTGGAGTTCCGCCTTCAGGCGGCTCATAAAAACAACCCACCTGAAGGCGGAACTCCGAACACGAGCATAGTTGCTCTCTTTCCGTCTCTGCGACGTTGTTTCATTTCCGAAACAGACTCTGATAAACTGCAAAAGAAATGGATAGCTTGATTCCAGTATTGATGATTTTCACCGGCATCGTCGTCGGAGCGGTCATTGTCTGGCTGCTCCTGCGGGGACAGACGCAGCGGAGTTACGAAAAGGGCCAAGCTGATAGTGCGACGCAGGTCGCGGCGCTGCATGAACGGCTGGCGGCGCGAGATCAGGAAGTGCAAAAGCTGCAGCACTCATTCGAAAAGGAAGTTTCTGAACGCGAACGGGCGAGAGATAACAACGCCGATCTGAAGGCCCAACTCGAAGGCGAGCGGCGCGCGGCCCAGGAACGTTCAGAGTCGTTTAAGCAGGCGGCCGAGGAACTCTCAGAAAAGTTTAAGGCGCTTTCGCGGGATGCGCTCAAAGACAACAACCAATCGTTTTTAGATCTGGCGCGAGCAACGTTGGAAAAATTTCAGACCGGCGCCAAAGGCGATCTCGAACTCAGACAGAGGGCAATCGATCAGTTGGTAAAGCCTCTCAAGGAATCGCTCGAGAAAGTTGACGGCAAGATCGGCGAGATGGAAAAAGCCCGGGCCGGCGCTTATTCAGAATTGCGCGAACAGGTCCGGGCGCTGACCACCTCGCAGACACAACTCCAGACTGAAACCGGGAACCTGGTCAAGGCCCTGCGCACGCCGCACATTCGCGGACGCTGGGGAGAGATCCAGTTGCGGCGCGTCGTCGAACTCGCCGGCATGCTGCAGTACTGCGACTTCACCGAACAGGAAACCGTGACCAGCGAGGATGGACGGATCCGACCGGATTTGATCGTTCGGTTACCGGGTGGCCGCACGATCGTGGTAGATGCGAAAGTTCCCTTCGATGCCTTTTATGAATCGATCTCGGCAACTGACGATGCGGTAAGACTGGAGAGATCGAAAGATCACGCGCGACTGGTACGCACGCACATCGGCACCCTGAGCAAAAAATCCTACTGGGAGATGGTCCAGCCGACCCCTGAATTCGTTTTGCTGTTTCTGCCGGGCGAGAATTTCTATAGCGTGGCTCTCGAACACGATCCGAAGTTGATTGAGGACGGCGTCAATCAGGGAGTCATCATTGCGACGCCGACGACTTTGATTGCTCTGCTGAAGGCTGTCTCATACGGATGGCGACAGGAACAAATGGCCGCTAATGCTCAGGAAGTGAGCCGTCTGGGCAAGGACCTTTACGATCGCCTGCGCACGTTCACGAACCATTTCGCGGACATCGGCAAGGGCCTGGACCGCGCGCTCGAATCCTATAACAAGGGCGTCGGGTCGCTCGAAGCGCGCGTCTTGGTCACTGCGCGAAAGTTCAAAGAGCGTGGAGCGATAGGCGGCGAAGAGATTGAAGTCCTCGAGCCGATTGATAAGTCGACGCGGGCATTGAGTCTTGATGAAGGCGGATTGTTTCCAGAGTTGGTGAGTGCTGAAACCATTCCAGATGAAGATGACGATTCAATGCCGCTCCTGAAAGCGAAGATTGCAACCGGCCAGGAATAACTCAACGAAGAGCGTGTCAGAAGCCCGACCGTCAGGGAGGGCCCCACTCGCAAGCACTGGTGTTGGAAGAAATCGGCCGCGGACGGGGAGTCGGATACCGACAGCAGGCTGATGCTGACGCGGCCCTTGCTTACGCGCTTCTGACACAGACGCAAACTGATCGCATGACTTCACGCAATCCGCAGATAGGAAATTGTGCCAAAAGAAATCTGGTTAGGGCCGGTACTGGGAAACAATCGCGAGCGTTTGCTGCGGCGATGTGCTGAGTACGTTTCCCGGGGTGACGCCGGGCGTCTGCTCTATATCGCCGCCTCACATCCGCTCCTTGATCTGGTCACGGATAAACTGCTTGAGGGTGAGCAGGCACGCGGCGTTTGGGGCGAGTTCCCGGTCTATCTCTTTCGCGGCCTGGTCCGGCGCATCCTTGCATCTGCACTCGTGTCAGAAGCCCGACCGTTAGGGAGGGCCACTGACGACACCGAGCCCTTGCTGACACGCAGAACGTTGAATCCCTCAGTCGATGCACCGACCGAGGTCCTGCTTCGTCCCCGAATCGCAATCGATCGGGAAGAGCTGCCGCTGCGGCGCAGCCTGATCTCGCAAATCATCAAACAGCTTGGCGCCACCGGAAAGCTTAGGGCCATCAAGCCTCTGGCAAATCGCGATGGCTGTGTCAACACGATCGCGTCCCTGATTGGCGAACTTCAGCGCGCGGGGAAGACGCCAGAAGAGTTTCAGACCGCCGTCGACCAACGCGCGCTCGAATCTGAACCGGCATCGATATCAACACCGGTTGACGAGTGGCCAAATTCACCGCGTCCGCAGCTCGACTTCGATCGCGAGGTGGCGCTGATCTATGCGACGTACGCCGAGGCCCTGGATCGTTTCAACTTAACCGATGAAGACGCCGACCAACTGCGGGCTTTGCAGGTTCTGCGCGGCGAAGTTTCGGGCCAGGCGGTTTCCCTGCCCTGGCTCGATCAAGTCGACTTGCTGGTGCTGGATGGTTTTTTCGACTTCACTCCGGTGCAAGGCGAAATCCTGAGGCACCTGATTCCCGCAGTGCCTAACGTGATCGTCAATCTCAACGGCGACGTTCGCAACGAAGATATCTTTCGTCCCTTTCGAGCCACGATCGAACATTTGGAATCGATCGCCGGCTTTGAGACGACCATCAACGACGAAGTTGAAGAGGTCGCCGACGCGCTCGCGCCCTTGCGCGGAGGATTATTTAATGTAGCGCAAGTTGTTAACTTGCGTAATGGCTTAGAGGAAGAAGCGCAAGTTAACAACTTACGCCACGTCACCCTCCTCGAGTGCGGCGATCGAGACGTCGAAGTTCGATCTATCGCCAAAGAAATCAAACGACTGATTCTGACCAAAGGCTATAAGCTGTCTGAGATCGCTTTGGTAGTGCGCGAGCGCGCCGCTTACGCCGACACGATTCTGCGTGTCTGCGCCGACGAATCCATTCCCGCTAATCTCGAGCGCCGAGTCGAGGCGGTGGATACGCCCGCCATCCGAGCCTGCGGAAAGTTGTTTCAACTTCTCAAAGATACACAGCGCGAACACATCCGAAACCCGAAGACGAGCGACCTCGCTCACCTGGTTAAGACTGGATATTTTCGTGTTTCGGCGCAGGCCTTGCCTGAGATGGCGAAAGCTTTTGAGGCTGAGTATGCGGCGCTGCTGCTGGACGATCGGACAAACTTGAGTCTGTCGGACTGGAGACGCGCCGAGCTGGGGATTGGACGCTGGCGGCCCGATGTGCTGGAAAATGTGATCGCGTATGTCGGCAGCGAGTTACGAGTGACGGCCTGGCTCGAACGCGCGCGCCGCTTGATCGATAAGTTCCCTTCCCAGGAGGCGGCGAGATCTTTGATCGCCGGCGGTGTTGAAGACGCAGCGGCGGCAGCGGAAGACGAGTCGCCGCCGGATGAAGCTCCGGTCCGGCGCCAGAAGCCAGCGCCAATCCACCCGGCAGCCATTGCCTGGGCTGTCGTTTTGATCGAACACCTGCAAACGCTGCTGGCGAGTTTGCCGACTGAATCGGAGCCAGAGGAATTGCGCCGGGCGCTGATGTTAGTCCTCGATCAATTGGAATTTTCCAAACAGGTTAGACAATCTTTCCAGCAGAGCGGGGCGGCCGCCGATATACCTCAAGCGACTCTCGACGTGCGCGGGCTGGAGAGTTTGCGACGCGCCATGGCGGCCGCGGTTAGAAGTTTTCAGTATGCCGGCCCGATCGTGTCAGGTGTCCCGGCGTCGCGGATGGCCAGCAGGTCCTCGCTTGCGCTCGGGCTTCTGACACACGTGACTCTGCCGGCTTTCATAGACGAGGTCGAGCGGTCTTTGCGTTCGCAGGTGCTGGCGATCGGCGCGGCCAATCGCGATGGACTACAGGTCCTGGAAGTCACCGACGTGCGCGGCCTGCGTTTTCGCGCGGTCTTCATCGCGGGTTTGATCGAAGGCGGCTTTCCGCTCAGAACGTCGCGCGACTGGCTGTATCCGCATGAAGAAAGGGTGCGCTTACAGAAGCACGGAATTTACCTGGAAGATATTTCCACAGACACCTTGCTGAAGGAAGAACACTATTTCTATCAGGCGGCCTGTCGCGCGACCGAGCGCTTGTACCTGACCCGGCCGCTGGCGACCAGCTCGGTCAGCGAAACTGTTGCGTCTTACTACATCGAAGAACTGAAACGCGTGATCGACCCGGACGATTTCAAGATTGAACAGATTCGCGGCGACCTTGACGCGCGCGAGTTGGCCCAGGCTTCCACTGCGTCTGAACTTTCCACCTCCCTGGTGCGTCAAAGCCAGACGCGCGACGGCGGCGCCGGACGCCAGCGCGCACTATCCCAGGTTCAGATCAAGGACTTGCTTATGCGGGCCGAGACTCACGGCTACATTTCAAATTCAGCCGTGCGGCGAGTTGCGATCGAGGGAGAGAGGAACGGCGTCTGGTTTGGATCTCGCGACGGGGAGATCACGAATCCTGATTTGCGCGCCATGCTCGCCCGTCACTTCGGACCTGAGCACGTCTACAGCGCCAGCGGTTTGAGTACTTTTGGCAACTGTTCGTTCCGATTCTTCGCGGCCCGCGTGCTCAGACTTGAACCGCGCAGCGAAGCGGCGCTCGATCTGCAGGCCATCGATGCCGGCAAACTTCTGCATGACATTCTGCGGCGGTTCTTCGAAGGATATCGCAGACAGTACCTGCCCGACTTGGATCGGGCAGAATTACGTGCGCAATTGAGTAAGACCGCGGATGACGTTTTTAACGAGCATGAGCGGCTGGTGCCGCCACTGAATCAACGCATCTGGAAGATCGATTGCGAGATTCGCAAATTGATCCTGGATCAGGTCCTGCTCTACGAGTTGCGGCTGCAGGAGAGAACCAACGCCCGCGGCATTCGTCCCGCTTATTTCGAACTCGCCTTCGGCCGTGCTTCACAGGCCAGCGATCCCAATTCGTCTCTGGATTATTTGAAGTTGAAACGGCCCGGCGTCGAGGGAACTGAGACTGCGCTCTTTCAGGGCCAGATTGATCGCGTCGACATCAATGAACGCGAAGGCGTGGCCGTGGCTTACGATTACAAGCTATCCCAGGGAGCGAAAATCGAAGACATTGAAAGCGGGCGGCAGATACAGATTCCGATTTATCTGGCGGCGCTGGAGCAGTTGTTCCTGCCGAAATACGAATTGGCCGGCGGCGGGTATTACAAATTGAAAGCCCGTGGGCCACGTCTTAATCAGGGTATCTATCGTAAAATGTTCACGGACTGCACGGACACAACCAAAGCGACGCATGTGGATGACATCGAGTTTCAGCGACTGCGCGGCGAGGTCGGGAAAAGGATTTGGGAGTTCATCGACGGCATGCGTGGCGGGCATTTCAAGGTCCAGCCGTCGCGCGGGAAACTAACCTGCAAGTTTTGTGATTATTCGGCGGTGTGCCGCTACGATACTTATCGGATTAGCCGGAAGCGCTAGCAGGTGCTGGGACCGCGGACGTCTCGTCCGCACACGAGCGAAGGCGAGTCGTTCGCGCTTCGCGCTCAATGCGGACGAGCCGTCCGCGTTCCCAGCATGGAGATCGAGTTCCGGTTTCGGCGAAGAAGGACACGGAAATGGTTAACAAGAACGAGCAATCTCTCCGCGAACATCTGGTTTCACTTTTGCGCGGCGCCAATGCACACATCAGCCTTGAAGACTTTGTCGCTGGGTTCCCCACTGAACGCTGCGGCGACAATGTTGAAGGTCTTCCGTACACCGCCTGGCAGGTGCTTGAGCACATGCGCATCGCGCAATGGGATATTCTGGAATTCTGCCGCGACAAAAATCACGTCTCGCCAAAATGGCCGGAAGGTTATTGGCCCAAGCCGGATGAGCAAGGCAACGCGGAACTTTGGAATGAAACCGTTGCGAAGATCCGCGGCGATTTGAAGCAGATGGAAGATCTCGTTTCGGATCCCGCCAACGATCTCTACGCCACAATTTCGCATGGCACGGGCCAGACGATCCTGCGCG
>JAWVEB010000079.1:0-9798 GCA_033856915.1 Blastocatellia bacterium
CGTCGTCGTATTTGTTAAATGAGCCCACGAGATAGCTAAACCAAAGATCGTGGCAGCTCGGATAGAAGCTGGAACCAATCACTCGATCCTCTCTTGACACGACCCGACTTCATAGAAGCCCGGTGACCGTAGGGCGACAAAGGCAAAAGGAAACCGTTTCAAACGGTTTCGGACTTCCTGCGGTCACTTTCCCCACCGGGCTAAAGCCGCGGTGCTAATGAGAGGCTCAAGGAAACTGCGACCCGTACCCTCCCGGCTACTTCCTTGACACTGCTCACAACGCTCACTTAGGCTGGGTGACTTCATTCACAGCATTAGGCTTTGCCGGCTTCCTGCCTTTATGATTTGTACTCCATTGCCCGGGAACTTTTCATGATCAAAAACGAAATCATCGATCTGATTAAGGACAAGCGCGCGCACGTCGGAGTCATTGGACTCGGCTATGTCGGACTGCCGCTGGCGACGGAATTTGCCAACAGAGGTTTCCAGGCCACGGGATTCGAAGTTGACGAAAAGAAGGTCGAGCAGATTAACGCCGGCCATTCGTACATCGGCGACGTGTCCACCCGGCAAGTTAAAGAGTCGGTTGACGCCGGCCGTCTGCGCGCGACCATCGACTTCGATCACTTAAAAGAGTGCGACGCGATTATTATTTGCGTTCCGACACCCCTGCGAAAGACCAAAGAGCCCGACGTTTCCTTCATCCTGGCGGCGGCGGAAGAGATCAAAAAGCGCCTGCGCCGCGGGCAGTTGGTGATTCTGGAATCGACTACGTATCCCGGCACGACTGACGAAGTATTGTTGCCGATGCTGGCGGCGACTGGCCTGAAATTAGACGAAGACTTTCTGCTGGCTTTTTCGCCCGAACGTGTCGACCCCGGCAATCCGGAATTTCAAACTCATAACATTCCGAAAGTCGTGGGCGGCGTCACCGACGATTCGACTGAGACGGCGACGGAGCTGTATTCCCAGATCGTGAACGACGTTCATTCGGTCAGCTCGGCGCGCGTCGCTGAGGCAGCCAAGCTCCTGGAAAATACTTTTCGCGCCGTCAACATCGGCATGGCAAACGAAATGGCCCGGCTCTGCTATGCGCTCAACATCGACACCTGGGAAGTGATTCGCGCGGCCGCCACCAAGCCGTTCGGCTTCATGCCTTTTTACCCGGGGCCGGGTATAGGCGGGCATTGCATCCCGCTCGATCCGCATTATCTTTCGTGGAAAGCGCGGCAGCACGGTTTCGATTCGCGCTTCATAAGCCTGGCCGAAGAAGTAAATTCGCGCATGCCCGAGCACGTAGTCCAACTGGTTGCCGACGGGTTGAATGACGATCGCAAAGCGATGAAGGGGTCGCGCATCCTGCTGCTGGGCGTCGCCTACAAGCGGGACATCGACGACGTGCGCGAGAGCCCGGCGCTGTCCATCATCGATCGTTTGCGCAGCAAGGGCTGTGAGGTGAGCTATCACGATCCGTTCGTGGGCCAAGTCCGTTTTGACGATACCCACACGGACAGTGTTGGCGAGCCGATGTCATCGGTGGAACTGAATGACGAAGAAATCAAATCGGCGGATTGTGTCCTGATCGTTACCAATCACAGCCAGATCGATTACCGACGAATCATTGAGTTGGCGCCGTTGATTGTGGACACGCGCAACGCACTCAACGGAGATCTGCGGCGGGAGAGCCGGGCGCGGATTATTCGATTGTAAGTCTTGTGGCCCGCCGCCGTCTTAAAAGGCGGCAACACATCCGCGCGGATGAAAAACTCTATTATCATAATTACCCTTTTGCTGTCTCTGACCGCTTCAGGTCAAACGAAGACCCAGGCCCTTCTCGCACAGCAACAAATCCGTATCGAGCTAATTGAGTTTTTCGGATACAACGGACTTGACGTTGGCAAAGTCCGAGCGAATCTGCCGATTCACGAGGGCGACAAGTTCTCCTCAGGGGAGGCGTTAAATGCCTTACGTCCAAAGATAGAAGAGGTTGTCCAGATGGTAACGGGACGGGCTGCGACAGACGTGGCCCCAGTCTCTCCCGGTAATGACGTGTGTTTCCTCTTCATCGGCATGTCCGGTGGTTCCATGAAGCTATTTTCATTTAACCGCGCGCCGAAGGGGACAGCTCGGCTATCGACGACTGCCATGGATATTTATAACGAAGCGGAGGCCGCTTTCTCTAGAGCCATGCAGAATGGCGCCACGAGCGAGGACGATTCAAAGGGTTATTCGCTTTCGAGCGCCGATCCGGTGTTGCGCGCCAAACAACTCGCCATGCACGAATACGCCGCACGTCATGCAGACGAGATCAGTCGCGTTGCGCGGGAGGCCGCTGATAGCAGCCAGCGCCAAATCGCCTCTGAATTTCTCGGCTACGCGAACCGATCCAGGAAGCAGATCGCTGATCTTGTATGGGCCAGTCATGACCCGGATTCCGGGGTGCGCAATAACGCGACGCGAGCCTTGGCCGTGATGTCCAGTTCTAATAAGAGAGTGGCCGCCCTGATTCCAGCCGCCGGGTTTATTGAGATGTTGAACTCAGGCAACTGGGTCGATCGCAATAAAGCCGGTTTCTTGCTTCTCGAACTAAGTCAATGGCGTGCACCGAAGCTGTTGGCTCAATTGCGCTCGCAGGCCCTTGAGTCTCTGCTGGAAATGGCGAAATGGCGCTCGGTCGCTCATGCATACTCTGCCCGAATGTTGTTGGGGCGCATGGCCGGGATTGAGGAAACCCGACTGCAAATGCTGGCTGGCTCTAATGATCAGGTAGATGTCATCATCAAAGCAGTCAGCTATCAATAAACGCCCGCTGCCACAACTCCAACGTCAACAACTGAAACACCTGAAGGTTATAGTCCTCTCGACCGGAAAGATTCGCATCGATCACGCGCTTCACTTCTTCAGGACGGAAGAGGCCGCGCCGTTTCACCATTTCTTCCGACAACAAATCTTCAACCATCGGCCGCAGCGCGCCGCGCAGCCATGAACGAATCGGTGCTCCGAACCCGGCTTTCTTTCGCCACACAACGTCACGCGGCAAGAGTTGTTCAGCCGCTCGCTTCAAAATGTACTTGCGCTTCAGTCCGCGCAGCTTCAAGTCCGGCGGCATGCGCGCGGTCAGTTCCAGCATTTCCTGATTGAGAAAAGGCACGCGCACCTCCAGGTTCGCGGCCATCGACGTCTTGTCCGTGGTCATAAGATTCAAGCACGGCAGAAACGTTTTCAGATCGACGTAAAGCAGTTGGTTCAGCGGCGCTGCTCCTTTGGCTCGCGCAAAATACCGGCGATGTGCGGCGTACGCATCAACCTCCAGCGTCGCCTCGCGTGCATCATCCGTGTAGAGGCGCGCCTTCGCTTCATCTGTAAAGTAAGTGCCATAGCCCAGGTAACGGTCCTCGAAGCCCAGCGCCGCGCTACGCGCGAATTTCTTCGCGTTGCGCAGCGGCGCGGTCAGCTTGCCCGGCATTCCGCCCGGTAAAGCGTGCGCCAGCGCTTTCATCACCGGGCGTCTCAGCATCTGCGGCACCGGATCGAATGCGCCCGCCAGTTTCATCGCCAGTTGCCGTGGATAGCCGGCGAAAACTTCGTCGCCGCCCATCCCGGACAGCATCACGGTCAACGTTTCGCGCGCCGCCCGCGAGACGAGATAACTGGGAATAGCCATATCGATCGCCGGTTCGTCCAGGTGATAGACAAGCTTTGGCAGCAGCTCAGCTACGTTGGGCTGCAACATGATCTCGTGATAGTCGGTGTCCAGTTGTTGATTCACCCGGCGCGCCCACTCGACATCATCGGGAATAATGTCGTAGCGCAAATCTTCCGCTGCGATGCCGATCGTGTACGTGCCGACGCGCCGGCCATTACTGTGACGCTTCATCATCGCCACGATCGACGACGAATCAATCCCGCCCGAGAGAAACGAACCCAACGGCACGTCGGCAACCATCTCGAGTTTCGTGACGCGATCGAGGGTCTCCAGGACTTGCTCTTGCCACCACGCGTCGCTTTTTCCTTCTTCGATCGAGTCGAACGAAATGTCCCACCACTCGCGCACAGTCACATTGTTATCGCGCCACGTCACGATATGGCCCGGCGGCACTGTTTTGATTCCACTAAACAGCGTGTTCGGATCGGGAACCCATAAAAAGGTCAGGAACTGGTGCAGCGCCTCGCGATCAAGCTCAGCTTTGATCAAGCCGCTGGCCAGGATCGATTTCACTTCGGAAGCAAAGACGATGGAGCGCAGGCATCCTGCCTGCGGTTCGCCGGCATCCAGGCCGGCGTCTGCATAATAGAGCGGCTTAATACCGACGCGATCGCGTACCAGAAATAGCGTGCGCTCCCGGTCGTCCCAGAGCGCGAAAGCAAACATGCCGTTCAAGCGCGGCAGACAATCCTCGCCCCACTCCGCCCATGCCGCGAGCAGAACTTCGGTGTCTGTCTGCGTGCGAAAGCTTCGGCCTTTGCTCGTCAATTGCTCCCGCAGTTCGCGGTAGTTATAGATCTCTCCGTTGAGGATTAAGACCAGAGTTCCGTCGTGCGAAAGCATCGGCTGGTGTCCAGCGCGGCTGGTATCAATGATGGACAAACGGCGATGACCAAAGCAGACTCGCTGGTCGGCCTCGATGGGCTCAGATATCCACACGCCCTCATCGTCCCGCCCGCGATGCTCGATAGCTTCCAGCATCGCGCCGATACGCGTTTCAGGGTTTTGGGTTATCAGTCCGGCGATGCCACACATGATTTCGTTACTCGATCAGCCTTATGACTTATAATAGCGCGCGCTTCGGACAAGTCGAGCCGACGAAAAGAATTTCGTCGAATTTCGATTTGATTTTGATGACACTGTGGTCGGTGAGGATGAAGTGAGACGACGGTATGAAGTCCGTACCACCTGCGTGAGCGGTGGGTCATTGGGTCAACACGTATGACGATTGCGGCTTGGCCGCTTCATGTGCGGTAAGGCTTCGCCTTACCGTCGAGCTCTTATCGTGAACGAGGCTACGCCTCGTTATCTTTGGAGGCACAGCCTCCTTAATTCTTGTTGACGCGACTCGGAAAGGCAGAGCCTTTCCGCACATCAAGCGGCAAAGCCGCGCTACGATAATCCTTGGTTTCACCGGCGGAAGATAAAAGCGTCGAATGAAAAGCAATAACACCACGGCTGCAACCGGGACCGACTTCTCTATCAGGAATTTTCCTTCGCGGCGCACTCGTTTTGGAATTTATCTCCTCATCCTTTTCGTGGCTGTCGGAGTTCGTCTTCTCAGTTGGCATGATACACGTCTTGAAGTTGGAAAAGTACAAACCGCAGTTACAGGTGATTACCAGCGCGTCGCCCAACTGATCCGGCAAGGCGGCATCGCATCATTTCTGAGTTCATCCTCGCCGCTAAGCGATCTCAACACCCTCGGCCACCCGCCCGGTTATTCGATTTTGATGGCCGGCATCTTTTCAGTCTTCGGAGAATCGAACACCGCCGTCCAGTTTGTGCAAATCATCTGCGACTCGTTCGCGGCTGTCATGATCTTGCTAATAGCCGCGGAATTGTTGCCCTTTAGCGCCGCCATTGTCGCCGGGATGCTGGCTGCTTTTTCGCCGCAGTTCGCGTGGAACTCCGTGCTGCTGCTGCCTGACTCTCTGGCTGTGCTGCCAATCTTGCTCGCGGTTTACTGCCTGGCACGGGCCGTTCGCAAACCACGTCTGGTCACTTTTATCAGCGCGGGCGCGTTGGTCGGAGTTTCCTGTTGGCTCAGGGCCAACGCGATGTTTCTGACCTTCTTCTTCGCCGCCGCAGTGCTGCTGTCGATGAGGGCCCAGTGGCGGTATGCGTTGGCGGTCGTCTTCGGCACTTTGCTGATCGTTCTGCCGCTGACGATCAGAAACGCGGTCGTCTTTCATCGTTTCATTCCGCTGTCGTTGGGAGCGGGACAGACTCTGCTGGAAGGCATCTCTGATTTCGATCCGCAGGGAAAGTTTGGAATTCCAAATACAGACATCGGCATCATGAAGCAGGAAGCGGAACAGTCTCAACGACCGGATTACTACGGCACGCTTTTCAATCCCGACGGTGTCGAGCGTGAGCGGGCGCGTCTGTCGCGCGGGTTCGCGGTGATTCGTTCACATCCTCTCTGGTTTGCGGGAGTAATGGCGCGTCGTGCGGCCTCGATGCTCAGACTCGAACGATCGCGGCTCGTTTCTGTCGAGCCACCGATCAGTCATCCACTCGGCGGAATCGACAGTCTGGTACCGGTCTGGACCGGCACGCCTGGCGAGCTATCTTTTTCCGGAGTTGGTCTGTCTCCGCAGATAAAGGTTTCATATGAACCCTCCAATGGCCGGCTCACCCTCGTCGGCGATGACTCGAAATATGGAGACCAGTTCTCTTCGAACGTAGTGGATGTAAAGCAGAACAATGACTATGTGTTCACTGCCCCAATCTCAATTGAGCGCGGCCGAATGAGGATTAGCGTCATACAATCCGGCGGTAAGGTTTATTCATCAACGATCGTCGAAACGATCGAGAAGACAAACGCGGAAGCGCAGCCGACAAATCTGGTTCAACTTCCTTTCGTTGCGAGCGGCAACCAACGAGTGCAAGTCGTCTTCAGCAACGAAGCGTCGAATCCCCCAAATCCGTTGGTGAAAGTCGGCCCAATCAAGCTCTTCGAGCTGGGACCCGCGCGCTGGCTCTGGACCCGCTATCCTCGCTTACTCGTTCACAGCATTCAGAAGATTTTCCTGACTGCGGTGATTCTGCCACTGACGATCGTGGGGCTCGCGTTGCTAATCATCAAAAAGCAGAGGCAGGCGCTGATCATTTTGGCGGTCGTGCCCGTCTACTTCTTTTGCGTGCAATCGATCGTACACACTGAATACCGTTACGTGCTGGCGGTGGATTATTTTCTATTCGCGCTGGCGGGCGTTGCGGTTGCGTGCGCGATCAATTTGGTTAAGACCGGATTCCTATTCCTGGGAGCGCGGAAGTCCCGTCCGCACTGAGCGCAAAGCGCGAAAATCTTAGCTTGCTGTACAAGCTGTGCGGACGAGGACGTCAGCGTTCCCAGCAAAATGTTATTTCCTTTTCATTAGAGCTTCTTCAATCAAATCGCTCACCCACTCCGCGCGCGCGTCCCAGGTTCCATTTCGCACTGAATCCTGACGGGCCTTCACCAACTCCGTTCCATCTTCCCGCAACGCTTCATCAAGCAACTCAAGAAACTGATTTCGAGTCCGGCCGATCCGCAGCACGTCGCTCATCGATTCGTATTCGGGCAAAGGAGAGATAACCACAGGTTTGCCCGAAGCGAGATATTCACGCACCTTGATTGCCGAACCGTAACTCGTGAAAGGGACCTCAGTATTCCAGGGCAAGACGCAGACATCGAAACCCGCGGCGTAATTCGGCAAGTCGTTATAAGAGACCGGCGGAAGAAAATGCACGTTCGGCAGAGCTTCGATTTCCAACCCGCGCGATTTGTTTCCGATAAAGATCCAGTTCCAGTCGGGCCGTTCCTCCGCAGCCTGCTTGATCAATTGCTGATCGATTAGCCATGGTTCAATGGCGCCGAAATAACCAATCCGCGGCCGGGCAATCTTCTCGACTTCCGCCGCAACCCTGACCTCGCCCTTTCCGATCTTTGACCAGTGCTCGAAGTCCACAGCTTGTTCAAGCAGGTGCGATCGCTCCAGCCGGCGCGTCGCTTCCGCCAGCAGCTTGCGGCTGGAATAGAAGATCAAATCCGCCGATTCAATCGCGCGTTCATGCAGCGAACGAATAAAAGCCGGATCGGTCGCATGATCCATGGTGTTCGCGTCGTACTTGTCTGAGACGTGATAGATAACCAGCGATTCATTCATCCGGCCCACGACTTCGATCGCCGTGGGAATCGCGATCCAGAGAATGGGTTTGGTTAATCCACGCCGCCGCGCCAGTCCGGCGATCTGCGAAGTGAGCAAGCGTCGATTGACGATCGTGGCGGCGCGGCTGCCGAAGAACGGAATAATTGCAGGCGAGACAACCGTGATTCCTTCTTCAGTCGTGCGGGCCAGCTTGGCATAGCTCTTCAGCTTGCGCGCGATCCGCGGGAACAGATCCTTGCTCTTGACCGAAGCCAGACCCATCGAGATCGAGTTGACGAAGATGACTTTATTTCCGGCGCGCGCGAAACGCCGCATCAGATGGTTCTTGGAATGCGGATGGTGATACCACCAGTCCTCGCCGCCAAAGCAGATGATCGATTTATCGTGCAGCATCGTTAGGTGGCTGATAGTACAATACGCCGTCGATGAAGTCAGAACCGCCTGCGGTAGTGGGCGGTTGATCTCTGACACTGGCAGTCTTCGATTGAGTACGATCAACCACCCGCTACCGCAGGTGGTTCTGACATCATGATCTATCTTGCTTTAACTCACGACTGGGAACTGCGCGGCGACGGCTCGGGCGATATCGAGCAGATTCAATTCGCGCCCTTGCGCCGGCTTCTGGAAATCTATGCAAAGTTCGGCGTCCGCACCACGGTCCTTCCCGATGTCATGCAGCAGCTCAGATTCAGACGGCTCGAAACAGAGAATCCTGAATTGAAACCGTTGGCTGATTCGTGGGACGAGCAGGTGTGCGAGGCCGCTCGCCGCGGCCAGGACATTCAGTTGCACCTCCATCCTCACTGGCGAACCGCTGAATATCGGGAAGGCAAATGGCAATTGCGCGGCGATTGGTCGATTCTGAATTACGACCGTGACGGTGCCTACGCGATGCTCGCCGATGGCAAGGCGTATCTGGAAAATCTGCTGCAGCCAATCGACCCGAGTTATCGCTGCCTGGCCTTTCGGGCCGGAGCTCTAGCCGCCGCGCCTTCCGCTCATCTGTTCAAGTCTCTGGTCAGTCTGGGGATCAAGCTCGATGTGAGCATTGCCGGCGGCGTGTTCGTCAACAATGATGATTTGCAGCTTGATTATCGCGAGTGTGAAGAAACGTTCCTGCCGTTCTATCCCAGGCTGGAAGATGCGAGGAGGGTTTCCGAAAGGCGGGAAGAGATTGTCTGCGTACCCTTAAATCATTTTTACGGATCGCGTCGAGCAGTTACGCGACAGAACATCTCGCTCGCGCGAGAGCAGCTCAATCGTCCGAGTGCTCCTTCGAACAAAGTTGATTCACCTGCCGCTCGCCCATCCCGCATCGGTCTGGCCTTCGACAAACTCATCATGCCGGCCATTAAACGCAAGCATTTCGTTTCCGACACCGGCCGTCTCAATTATCCGCTGATGCAAGAGATGCTGGCGTCCATTCGCCAACGCGCTCGCGACTCAGGCCTGACGCAACTCCCTGTCGTTCTGACAAACCACCCGAAAGACATCCGCGACTTGGCGGCCATCGAACGCTTTGTCGGCGAGGCTTCGCAAGCGGAAGACATCAGGTTTATTACCTTGAGTGAAATCGCGGCAAAGATTCAAAGCGGAGAGTTTGCGGTGAGAACTCAAGCTGAAGGTATGGGTAATTAAATACCGTGGACATCCTCGACGCGTAGCGTCGGCATGGGTCCAGCCCGGCGTTTCAAACGCCGCGAAAGATAGCCGATAGCGCGTCGTCGCGTCAGCGACGATTGAGAGGAAACCTTCGGCCGTCGCTACGCGACAGGGTTGGATTGCACGACGGATCCCGGCCTTGAAACGGCAGCGACATACTTGACTCCGCGCGGGCTTCTGTCGAACTTCGATGCGGCCGCTGCAATGGCTCTGCCACTCTGATGCGCGGCAAGTCTCGGACTTGCCGAAACGTGGCCCATTAATCTGAACGGT
>JAWVEB010000080.1:0-53248 GCA_033856915.1 Blastocatellia bacterium
CTTACCCAGCCGTAAAACGGCTGGGCTAGTAACCTGCGGGAAAGCCGCGTGAACGCGGCTGGGGTACCATCCAGGTGTTACGCTATTTCCGACGCACTATACTAGCGCTTAGAATCGCGAACCTAAAGGTTGAACTCTGAACGTCTGAAGAAGAGAGAATATGAGCGAACAATTTCCTGACCCGGAGAACAAAGAATCTCGACCAGCCGGCGCGACCAGATCTTTAGCCGCACAGGTCGGTGAAGTCGTCAACCGGATCGACGTTTCGAACTCACTGACTGTTCCACTCCGGCGCGCGATCGACGATCTACTGCAGTTGGCGGCAGACTCAGTGGGAACAGCGGCCGCTTCCGTGCTCGTGCGGGATGGCGATGAGGGCGGTCTTAAGTTTCTGACGGCGACTAGCGGCGTTTCGGACGAATTGCTGGCGCTGCGTCTTCCACCTGGCGCGGGAATAGCCGGCTTGGTATTTTCCACCACGCAACCGATGGCGGTCGCCGATGTTTCTAACGAAGGATCCTTCTGGTCCGAAGCAGATCGACGCACCGGCTTCAAGACCATCACGTTGTTGGCCACGCCGCTGAGAGCGAATGGAGAAATGGTCGGAGTGCTGGAGTTCGTCAATCGCCCTGGCGAGCCGCCATATCCGCCTTTCACGCCCGCCGAAATGGATCGCGGTTCGCGTTTTGCCGACGCCATCGCCCGGCTCGTTGATGCCTTCGAGATTGCTCAATTAGTCGAATCGCTTTTTGATTACTCGGTCAAAGCTTCCCTATCGTCGACCGCGCCGGCCGATCTTGAAAAGGATCTGCGCGAATGGATCGAACAGAGTCAGGCGGCCGCCGAACATCGCGACCTGATGCTGCTCTGGGTTTCTTTGCGTGAGATTATTGGCCGCGGCGGCGCGGAGAGAGAATTCTGTCGCGACCTTCTGCAGATGATCGCGCGGTTTATGAAAGGGCGATCGGGTGAGGTAGGCAATTTCGGATTCTGATCAAGTGCAGTTGTGATAAGGAGATTGCCAAATGGCTCTTGACACCGCCGCGGAAGCGACGAATGTGCCTATCGACCTATGGACCGGCATTCAGCCGGAGAGTCTGTGGGCCGGGCGCACAGGGCGCGGCGTTCGCGTCGCCGTCGTCGACAGCGGCATCGATACCGAACATCCGGATTTGAAAGGCAAGGTCAGGGAATCAGTCGAAGCGGTGGCTGAGGACGGCAAGATCGAATTCCGTCCCTCAACTTCCGGCGATCAAGCGGGACACGGTACAGCCTGCGCCGGGATCATTGCCAGCGTCGCGCCGGACGCGGAACTTTATAGCGTGAAGGTGCTGGGACCGAAAGCGTCTGGCTCTGGCGATATGTTTCTGGTGGGACTCGACTATGCTATCAAACAAAAATTCCAAATCATCAATCTATCTCTGGGCACAACGAAGCGCGATTTCTTTGCGCCTCTGCATGATCTTTTAGATCGCGCATATCAGTCGGGCTGCATCGTAGTGTCGGCGGCCAACAACCTTCCTTACCCCAGCTATCCTTCGATCTTTTCCTCATCGGTTGTCTCGGTAGTAAAAAGGCCCGGTGGAGATCCTTTTAATTTCGGTTACCGGTATGGGCAAGTCATCGAGCTCGTCGCGCCGGGCGTAGAGGTGACTACGACCTGGCCCGGCGGCGGTTATCGTCAACTGACCGGCAACAGCTTCGCGTGTCCGTACATGGTCGGCATCATCGCGTTGATAAAGGAGGCCCATCCTAACCTGACGCCTTTTCAGGTCAAGTCGATCCTCTACACTGTGGCTCAGCGTAACCGCGAGAAAGCGGCCGCCCTCGCCCAAAGCAACAACGCCACTGCTCCGCCAACAGCAGACGTTCCCAAGTAGCTACCGCAGTCGCCTCGACGATTCTTCGGCAAAAACGACGCTTGGTCCGCGTCCCCAAGACAGTGGGGAAGGATGATTCGAGTGTCAGAAGCCCGACCGTCAGGGAGGGCGCCTTCTAGTGACAGGCCCTCCCTCACGGTTGGGCTCTGATGGTCAATTATTGTTCGCGAAGCTCTTTGCCAATATAATGTGCGAACTTTGCCAGACAGTCGCACTCGTCCCGATCCCAGGTTAGCCGAAGAGCCAAGGTTAGCCGAACAGTTTCTTTTTAATCTGGCGGCATGCGCGCCGCATGTGGATTCTCTCCATGCTCAGTGCGCGAAAGCCCATCCGGACTTCGGCTTGTTGTTGCCAGACTTTCGCGAAGCGGTCAACCGGGCCGTTCGTAAATATTTGGGCGCGCTGCCGGTCACACCCTCCATAGAAGATATTCTTTGGCTGATTGGCCAACTACAGGATCGCGATCTGTACCTCGCGCTTGCCTGCGCCCAGGGAAACGAACAAGCCTGGTGGGAATTTGACCGGCAGTACCGGTCGTTCATTGAACGCTGGGCCCGTCACCTCGTTCGCAGCGGATCGGATGCAGATGAGATTATCGATTTTGTCTACGTCGAGCTTCTGGGAACCAGGATCGTCGATGGCGTACGGCAGTCGAAGTTCAGAACCTATACGGGCCGTGGCACTCTGAAGGGATGGCTGCGCACCGTCATGTTGCATGCTGTCGTCGATTTATACCGGGGGCGCCAGGACGAAATCCCCCTGGAAGAATGGTCGGGCAGTGCGGAAGAAACTCGTGAGCTGCATAACTCGCTCAACGCGACTCGTGGGCCCGAGGAGTCAATGCTCGTGAATGTAGTGCGCGAACGCTATCGGGCGGCGACCACGACTGCGTTGGATCAATCGTTGGCGGCCCTGGACGATCATGAGACGCTGCTGTTGCTCTACTATCACGTAGAGGGATTGAAGCTGCGCGAGATCGCCCGCATAGTCGAGCAGCCGCGATCCCCGATCCGGCGCTGGTTCCAGCGACAGTCCAAATTGCGGCTCGGTCAAGCGCCGGGCCGGGTCCACGAATCGACGGTGATGCGTTGGCTGGAGAAGGTGTACAAGAAAGTTTCTGATCATTTTCACGCCGAGTTGGCGAACAAGCATGGATTGAATCCGGCCGAAATCGAGATTTGCAAGTCGATTGCCACCGAAGATCCGGCTCAGAACGTGCGGCTTAATGCACGCGTTACCGACAGCGAAGGCATCAATCCTGAAGAGGCGGAATGGCGGCGAACTGAAGGAGCCCCGTGACGGAAAAAGTGACGGAACCAAAAGGCGCAATGGAGATTCGCGACATGATCGATCAGCGTCTCAAGGCCCGTGCTGCGGTCGAGTTGGCGGCCCCGGCAGATGCTCATCTTGATGAGGATGCGATCAGTGCTTTTATTGAGGGGCGGCTCGTAGAAGCTGAATCAGCCCCATTGATCTCACATCTGATCGTGTGCGCATCCTGCCGTCATGCGACGGCCCTGTTGCTTCGGGTTGAGTCTCAGTTCAAGCCTGAAGATGATCCAACTCCGGATGAGAGTCCGGGACGAGTTGGCCCGCTGCTCGAACGACTGGCTGCCGGTTTTACTCCTCCACTTGAAGAAGATGCTGTCTTTGCTTACCAGGAGCCGGAACCCGATCAGAACGCGGAATCAGTTGGTGAAGAGCCACCAGAAAAACCCGAAGACGGTAAGTGAGTGTGCTTCACTCCTACCGGAGCGAAGGTTTCTCAGATTGAAGGCTTTAGGAAATACAGTGGTAGTTTGCGCTGGGAAGGCTCGGCGCGACTCAATCAGCGACAGTCCACTGATTCAAATGTGAGAGGAAGACCGCTCGGACTGAGAGGCCGGAAGACTCATCTGAAAAAGTTTGGTAAGGCTTAACCCCATCCAGCCTTACCACCTGCACCTCGCCGTTTACGAAACGAAAGTCGCCGGTCATATTCGTAAAGGGAATTCCCTGTTCGTTGTATCCGTGCTCGGCCTCGATATAATCAGTGTGCAGGCGAATTTTCCACTCCGGCGCTGACAATTGAGATGGCCGTGTTTCAGTACGCACATGGCCCTCCATATCTCCAACCAGAGCGGCGGTGTCATTGAATGCGAGCAAGAAATCCATAGCCTTGATCCTCCGGGACCACCAAACAATAGGTGAAGTCCCGACCGTCCGTCAAACCAGGCCGCCGACGCAAGACGGTGTTCAGAGTACCGACTTTAGTCGGGCTTTATACGACGAGAAAGAACTAAACGAAGTTTGTGGGTCTAAGCGTCCTAAATGGCGGCCGACCGTACGGGCGCCTGCTGGTCAGTTTGAATCCTCGCGGTTTTCTCATTAGCACCGAGGCTTTAGCCCGGTGATTGGAGCTCGCCTTCAGAATGGAAACCGTTTTAAACGGTTTCGATTGCGATGGCTACTAAATTCACCGCGCTAAAGCGAAGGTGCTAAGGAGAGGGCGAGGTAACTGGCACTACCGCATGAACGCATTCACTTGCACGATTAGTTTACCGAGTGGCAACATTGCGTCGTTTTGAAGTTACTACCGCTCCTGGTTCTGACCTCATACTGATAAGCGCGGATGACAACCAGAAAAAATGGTTCTGTTAGCGTGCGTGCCGGTGTCGATACCGGCGGGACGTTCACCGACTTTGTCTTTGCCGTGGGAGGTGCGTTGCGGATTTTCAAGATCGCCTCGACCCCGGACGATCCCTCGCGCGCGATAACCGAAGGTCTGCAACGCATTGCAGCTGAAACTGGTTCATCGCTGGTTCAGATAGAGGTGGTGCATGGCACAACCGTGGGGACCAACGCATTGCTGCAACGTCGCGGGGCGCGGGTCGCTCTGGTGACTACCGCGGGCTTTGAAGATGTGATCGAGATTGGCCGGCAGGCGCGCCCGGAACTCTACAATCTGAATGCGATAAAGCCCACGCCACTGGTCCCCAGCGAGCTAAGGTTTGGCGTGAGCGAACGCGTTGCAGCCTCTGGTGAAGTCCTCGAATCACTGCGCGCAGAAGACCTGGAAGAACTGGGCGACAGGCTGAAACAGTCAGGTTGCGAAGCGATCGCGGTGTCGCTGCTGTTCTCGTTCGTTCATCCCGAACACGAACAAAAAATCGCGCGAGCGCTCGAGCCGCTGGGGGTGCCGCTTTCTATCTCGCACCAAATCCTTCCCGAATATCGCGAGTACGAACGCACCTCAACCGTTACGGTCAACGCTTATCTGCAACCGTTGATGGGCCGGTACCTCCGGCGCTTAACTGAAAACGCCGCTACTGAACCGGGGACCAACTCGGGGACGAGTTCTAAGAACAAAGAACAAAGATCAAAGATCAGTCTTCGAGTAATGCAATCATCCGGGGGAAGCATTTCCGCCAACGCTGCTGCGAATGAACCTGTGCGGACAATTCTTTCCGGTCCAGCGGGCGGCGTCGTCGGTGCATTGCGCGTGTGCCGGACAGCCGGCTTTGAAAACATAATCACGTTTGACATGGGCGGTACGTCAACTGATGTTGCTCTGTGCGATCGCGACGGCATGCGTCTGACCAGTGAAGCAATCGTCGCGGGATTACCGGTTGCGGTGCCGATGATGGACATTCACACCGTAGGCGCCGGCGGGGGATCGATTGCCCGTATCGACGCGGGAGGCTCACTGCGCGTCGGTCCGGAATCCGCTGGCGCTGAGCCGGGCCCGGCGTGTTATGGACAATCGCTGCTGCCAACGGTCACTGATGCGCATGTGGTGCTGCGTCACTTTCCGGGCGCGGGTCTTTTGGGTGGTGAGTTCAAGCTTGATGAAGCGCGTGCAACCGAAGCTCTCAACAAACTTGCCGCGGACATGAGCGATGCGGCCGGTCGCAAGGTCAGCATCTCTAAAGCTGCGCAGGGTGTGCTGGATGTGGTCAATACAAACATGGAGCGCGCGCTGCGTTACGTTTCGGTTGAGCGCGGCAACGATCCGCGCGAATTTACTTTGGTGCCTTTCGGCGGCGCCGGCGGTTTGCACGCGGTGGCGCTCGCCCGCGCGTTGCGCATTCCGCGCATACTGGTGCCGGCTTCACCGGGGACGCTTTCCGCCAAAGGGGTTTTGACCGCTGATGTGGTGAAGGATCAAAGCCGCACGGTGATGCTGGAAGCCTCGCGGGAGGTCGAGCCGAACTTGGCACGCGTATTTCGTGAAATTGAAAAGCAGGCGCGCATGGATCTTCGCCGCGAAGGCTTTGCGGAAAACAAGCAGCGGCACGAAAGGTCTCTGGCGGTACGTTACAAGGGCCAGTCGTTCGAGCTTCAAATCAAACAAACCAGCGGGAACATTGTCGATGCGTGTCATCGCGCGCATCGTGCTCGTTATGGTTATGCGCAGGAAAGCAACGTGGTCGAGATCGTGAGTGCGCGCGTGCGTTCGATTGGGGTCGTGGAGAAATTGAAGGCTGCGCGATCGAAGAGGGTGACTTCCCAAAGTTTTTCCAAACCATCCGAGATGATCGAGATGTTCTTCGAACGCAAGAGAATTAGCGGAGCAGTGTTCCGCCGAGAAGAGGTCGTGGCAGGCTCGCGTTTGCGCGCGCCTTGTCTGGTGACTGAGTATTCAGCGACGACTTTGATTCCTGCGGGCTGCCAGGCACGGGTTGATTCGCTGGGGAATATGATCATTGATGTTGGGAACAATGGGGCAGTAGCCCGACCGTGAGGGAGGGGTTTGGTGGACAGCCGCGGAGCGGCAAAAGATCTGTAGCCCACGTCGTGAGCCGTGGGGGGGGCCAGAAGGCAGCCAATTCAGCCCCGCAGGGGCGGAACATTTTGTTTTTGACGTCGTTTTCTGGTTACGCCGCTCTGCGGCTCTATCGAATCCAAAAATGCCGATACCCACCGCTCACGCCATGGGCTACAGATCTTTTGCCGCTCCGCGGCTGTAGGATTGACCTCCTCCGTTGCACGGACTCGGCGCGAAAGTGATTCGATGAAAAGCTTCGATCCAACCACGCTGGAAATCTATCGCGCGCTTTACACCTCGGTTGCGGAAGAAATGGGTGTCGCGCTGCGGCGCGCTTCGTTCTCGCCGAACATAAAAGAGCGGCGTGATTACTCGTGCGCGGTTTTCGATGCAACGGGGCGCGTGATTGCGCAAGGCGATCACATGCCGGTTCATCTGGGCTCAATGCCGATGGCCGTTGCGGCCGCTCTGAAAGAGGTCGAGATCGGCCCGGGCGACGTAGTCGCGCTCAATGATCCATTTGCCGGCGGCACGCATTTGCCGGACGTGACTTTGATTTCAGGTGTCTTCTTTGAGAAGGCAGATGGCAGAAAGCAGAAGGCAGCGAGAAACAGAACGTCTTCTGCTTACTGCTTACTGCCTACTGCCCGCTGTCTTTTCTTCGTTGCCAATCGCGCGCATCACGCCGACATTGGCGGCGCGACGCCGGGATCGATGGGGCTGGCCACGGACATCTATGGTGAAGGAGTACGGATCCCACCGATTCATCTGGTGCGGGGCGGAGAGATTTGTGGCGATGTGATGAAGTTGATCCTGGCTAACGTGCGCACCAGTAAAGAACGTCACGCCGATTTCGAAGCTCAGATCGGCTCACTCAAAACCGGCAGCGCGCGTTTGCTCGAGATTGTCGAGCGCCGTGGCCCCAAAGAAGCGAGCGAGTATGCCGCTCACTTGATCTCTTACTCAGCACGCCTAATGCGCCGCGCGATTGCCGAAATTCCGGACGGTACTTACAGAGCTGAAGACGCGCTGGACGATGATGGGATCAGTGAAGGCGAAATTCCGATTCGGGTGTGCGTGACGATCAAGGGTGATCGTGCCCGCGTTGATTTTACCGGCAGCGCGCCCCAGGTCGCCGGCGCGCTGAACGCCGTTGAATCCATCACGGTTTCCGCCGTCTCGTATGTATTTCGCTGTCTTTTGGCTGGTGAGGTGCCGGCGAGCGCCGGCCTGATGGAACCGATCGAAGTCATTGCGCCTGCAGGGACCATTGTGAATGCCGTACACCCTGCTTCAGTTGCCGGCGGTAACGTCGAGACTTCGCAGCGCATAGTTGACACCGTCTTCAAAGCACTCGCCCGCGCCATTCCCAAACGTATTCCTGCCGCCAGTCAGGGAACGATGAACAATCTCACTATCGGTGGAATCGATCCGCGGACCGGCGCCGAGTTTTCCTACTACGAAACCGTCGCAGGCGGGATGGGCGCGCGTCCTGAGCTTGATGGCATGAACGCGACTCATACGCACATGACGAACAGCCTGAATACTCCCGCTGAGGCCATCGAGTATTCTTACCCGTTGCGCGTGCGTGAGTATCGAATTCGAAAAGGCTCTGGAGGGAAGGGAAGATACAAGGGCGGCGATGGATCAGTGCGCGAGATTGAAGTGCTGGCTGCAGCGCGTATGTCGCTGTTGTCTGATCGCCGCAAGCGCGCGCCCTACGGATTGCAGGGTGGCGACGACGGCGCGCTCGGGCGCGCGTTCATCATCCGGGGTGATGGAAGTAAAGAACAGCTAGCTTCAAAAGGGAGTTGGGATCTGCGGGCCGGCGATCGAGTGCGGATTGAAACACCGGGTGGCGGCGGTTTTGGGAAACCCGATTAGTTGATCGCCTGCTACAGCAGGCTGGTCGCTCTATTTCAACGGACCTTATAGACACCACACTGGTTTGCCATTATCTAATTGGTGTTTCTTAGCGCCATAAGATTTGTATTTGCGCCAGTGCGCGAAACAGAGCGCCGCCGTTTTGGGAAATCAATCCCTTTGAATTAGACTGCATCGACGATCGAGCAAGATTTTTGAGAGAGATAATCAGCAGCCACATGAATAGTTCAGCGACCATGACTCGAAGTAACGAACCCGAAGACATCGAAGTCCACAACCGCAACGAGCATCCGGGCGTCGCGCGCCGCAGCGCCGGCTGGATCGAAGTGATCGCCGGCTCAATGTTCTCCGGCAAGTCGGAGGAACTGATCCGGCGTTTGCGGCGCGCCAAGATCGCGCGCCAAAAGGTCCAGGTATTCAAGCCCGAGATCGACGAACGCTATTCCAAGGACCACATCGTCTCGCATTCCGAGATGAAGCACGAGTCAGCCAACGTGCGGACTGCCGCGGATGTGCGCGCTAACATTCAACCCGACACCGAAGTTGTGGGCATAGACGAAGCCCAGTTCTTCGATAACGATCTGATCAAAGTCGTCAACGAACTGGCCGAACAAGGCATGCGAGTGATCGTGGCCGGTCTGGATCAGGACTACACCGGCAAACCCTGGGAACCAATGCCGCAACTCCTCGCCGTCGCCGAATACATCACCAAGACCCACGCCATCTGCGTCAAATGCGGCCAGCCCGCCAACTACTCACAACGCATCTTTGAATCGGAAGAACGCGTCGCCGTCGGCGCCACCGGCATGTACGAAGCGCGCTGCCGGCAATGTTTTGTGCCGCACGCAGATGCGCCGACGATTCATCCCGACTAGATTCAGTAGTCGCGAGGAAAGCGATTAATATGGGCGCTTCAGTAAATGCCTACTGGCCGGGAATCACCGAAGATCAGATCGAGTCTCAACCCGGCTTCTACAACGATTGCAAGGCGTGGGGAGATTGGATGGCGGAACGCGAAGGCGAGCCAGCCGCTAAGCTCGCACTCCACAGTCTGGGTGTCGAGGCTCTCTTAAGTCACACAACTCGGGGAATGAAAGACCTCGATGTTCATTGGGTGAGTCCGCAACAACTTGCCGCCGCCGCCGCCAGCGCTCTCATACAGGCCGTGAGATCAGGAAACCCGGAAACAAAGATTATTCTCGAAACCTATGGGTGCAATGCAAACCACCTGGACCCTCTTGATGAAGAATTCATTCGTGACCTCGATGATGTCAAGGCCATTGCCGAATGGGCCGGACAAGAAGGCGCAGACAAGATGACTCTAGAGGTCAATTGGTGACCTCCCGCTCCCACAAATTCTGATCAAGCCCCTACACCGGAATGGGTCCCACGCGGCGGGGTCTTACCAGAATTGAATTCGCACTTGTCGAAAAGCGTTCTGACGTTGGTCCTTGAAACGCAATCACTTTTTCAAAGTAGTTTTGAGATCCAGGTTGCGGATCAACCTGTGAAGATTGGTCGCGTGCAGGCCCAGGCCTTTAGCCGCTTCCGTATAGTTGCCGCTCGCCGCTTCGATGGCTTTCATCACGATCGATTGCTTCGCTTTCTTGAGTTGCTCATGGTATCCGCCAGCAGGAAGATCGCTCGGGTGGCCGGTTTCGAAGATTGCCTCAGGCAAATCCTCCGGCACAATCATCTCGGTTGAGCCAAGCACCAATGCGCGCTCTATCGCATTTTCCAATTCGCGCACATTGCCGGGCCAGTCGTACGCTCTCAAAACAGCGCGGGCCTCAGGAGAAAGTCCCTGAATTCGCCGCCGGCATTTCTTGCTGAAGACTGAAGAGAAGTAACTCGCGAGCAGTTGAATGTCGTCGCGGCGATCTCTCAGCGGCGGCATGGTCACTGACACAACGTTCAGTCGATAGTACAAATCCTGTCGAAAGTCGCCCCTCCCCACCGCTTCTTCGAGGTTCTTGTTGGTGGCCGTCACAATGCGCACATCAACTTTGATTGGCCGGGTCCCGCCGACTCGTTCGAACTCCTGCTCCTGAAGCACGCGCAGCAGCTTGGCCTGAATGGGCGCGGTGAGTTCGCCTACTTCGTCGAGGAACAACGTGCCGCCATCAGCGACTTCCAGTTTGCCGCGCTTCTGTGCGATCGCGCCGGTAAACGAGCCCTTTTCATGACCAAACAATTCGCTCTCCAACAACGTCTCCGAGAGGGTCGCGCCATTGATGGCGACGAAAGCCTTGGCAGAGCGCGGACTATTCAAGTGGATGGCGCGCGCTGCCAACTCCTTCCCGGTTCCGCTCTCGCCGCGAATCAAAACCGTAGAATCGGCTGCGGCGACCTTGCCGATGAATTGGTAGACCGCGCGCATGGCGGCGCTCTCGCCGATCATCTGGTGTTCGACGTGAATCTCTTCTCGCAGTCGTTGGTTCTCGGCTTCCAGCCACTCCAGGCTCCGGGCGTTTTGAATCGGCGCTGCTGCGATCGCGGCTATTGCCGTAAGCAATTGCAGGTGGTCTTCATCAAAGCGCGATGCCGGATCGCTGGTGTCGAGATAGATGACACCCAAGGGGTCTTCCAGGATGACTAAGGGCACGCACAATACTGAGCAAACGCGAGCTTCGACCAGGCTCGGACTCTCCGACAGACCACCACTCTCAAACAGGTCGTTGCTCAAAAGCGAGACGCGCTCTCGCAGGACCTGTTTAGTGATTGTCTGGCTGACCTCGATTGAATTGTCAGTCCCGTTGATCTTAGTCCAGCCACAGGTCGAAACGATCGCATCCTGGCCTTTGTCAATTAGCAGAATGGCCTCGCGCTCGGCGGGAATGATTTCGAGAATTAACTTGAGCAGGTCGATTTGCAGCTCTTCCAGCCCGCGAATCGAATTAATCGTCGTGCTGATTTTGATAAGCGCATTCAGATCTTGCGCGACCCGCGCGGTTGCCGGCAATTCGCTCAGCACCTTCTCGGGACGAAGATAGAGCGCATCATCCCTCCGCAACCTGATTGTCGATCGCGTGATCAAATTGCCCTCGTTGGATTGGATGGCTGCCTTTGCCCCCGCCTCAGTTTCGTGAAGCAGAAAAAGCAGAACCACATCACCAACAGCAATCTGATCGCCATGAGCCAGCGGGTGCTCCTTCACCGGCAGGCCATTCACAAAAGTGCCATTGAAGCTGTCGAGATCGGTGATCGTGAATCGATGGCTGTCGCTATTAGACGGATCTATATTGCTGCCGAGATCAGCGGTCTCCCCCACCGCCAGTGTCTTGCTTCTAAAGTCCGTGGTTGCGGCCTTGATCAAACAGTGCCGCCGCGAAACGGAGAGGTCGTTCAGACAAACCGGGTTCGACGCTTCACGCCCAATCACGGTCTCGTGTTCGGGGAGGGTGAAGATTGTTCCTTTAAGCGTTCCTGAAATAGCGATGAGTCTCGGGTTCATGGCGCGGAGAGAATATCAGAATTGACAGGCTAAGAATCAATATGGACATCTCTTGCCGATGTTTTAAGGCTCGGAAGAGCCCTCGAATCATTGGCCGATTGGGTGGAAACCGTTTTCAACCGGACCTTTTCAACTGTTACCAGCGTCTGCGACCCGTTCTGCACAGATTGGCACGACAATGGCGTTTCGCTAGTCAGCCGGAGAAATGAAATCGAATTTGAAAAGGAGAGAAACAATGTTCAGCCTAACTCCCAAACCCCAGGAGTGCAACAACAATCGCGGCCTCAAGCGGCACTCATCCACCATTATCAAAATGTTGATGGTGACAATTCTGTTGATGGCAGGCTCGTATCGGGCCTTTGGTCAGAATCAACCTTCTACTCCGGCGCCCACGCCCGCGCCGTCAGCTGAGGAACTACGCCTGGCGGAACAGAACAGAGTACTGGCCCTGGAAAAAACAAATGCTCAACTAAAGAAGGACATCCGCGAAGCACAGCCCCAGCCAGCAGCGACGCCACTTGAAGGTAAGACTACTGCGGACGAGAACGTGGTGATCGAGACGCAGTTAGTCACTTACAAAGCAATGTCCGACGTGGCGGATCGGATTGGCGGCGAGATTCATCAAAAGTTTACCGGAGCAAAGTCCATCGCCATCTACGACGCTGAGGAACTCCAGAATCTGAAACACTACCGCGATACATCTCCGATACTGGACGGCAGGATTGAAGGTCTAAAAGACCAGTACGGCCGAGTCCTGGAGAAGCTTTCAGCTATATCGCGTCCACGCACCGTGACCGTCACGACCAGTGAATCATTAGTCCGGAGCTTGAACTCAATCCAGTCGGGGGTTAGCAGCACCACAGCTTCCATTTCAGCAAGTGTCGCCACTGATACCGCCGTCGAAAGTCTTCTGCCGGGTGTGAACACGGTTGGAGTAGGGTTGAAGGCCTTCGCAGATTTACTCGCGCTGATGAGGACCGACACTGAAATTAAAGGCAAGTCGGTAACGGTCGAGGAACGCGCTATGGTGGCGGAAACATTTCGAGCGTTGCGGAACAGATTCGGTTCTGACGTTAACCTCTACTACCCGCAAGTTGTCCCGCCAGAGATCTATCTGGAAGGCTGTCAAGATCGAAACAGCCGCGTATTTTGTTCGCACACGCTGAGTGAGCTTGCTGGTTTGTACGCCGAGAAAGAGAACGCGGAAAACCAACTGCTAGCCGAAATGTTTGAGACAAGCTCACAGTTTGATAAGGCGACCGCGCAAAAGAGCCAGGCTGAGAGTGAGCTAAAGGATCTGGCCAAGCAGATCGGAGATTTAAAGCTCGATCGACTAAAAGCTGAGTTGGAAAAGCCGTGGACGCCGGCGCAGGCAACTCGATTCGACAAGTTCATTAGTGATCTCGAGGCCAGAAAGTCGGCGGCACAGTCTTCAAAGTCTGCCGCAGAGTCGCAACTTGAATATTCCGCCAGAAAGAAGAACGTACTCGAGCGCCTGCAGGATTTGAATCGTCAGGCAGACGAATTAGTTGCGAATCTGGCGAAGCCAGATGAAAAGACGGGGAGGAGCGAACTGGCAAACTTCCTGAGAGCTGAAAACATCGACAAAGCTCTGGGTACTAATGGGTACTGGTTGGAATTCAAATCAATCAGCGCCGGCGGAAACAATCGCATTCAGAAAAACCTCTTTAGATACTTCAGCGGCGCAAAGATCGATCACAGCGGAGGAATAGTCGTCGAATGGGCTCTCTATAATCGCAATGGCGTCAGTGTAGACAGCAACAAGGATAGTTCCTACGGCGGATATCTAACGCCGAAAGAAATCCAAAGTGCACAATTCAGGGACACTGTAGACGACGTCAAAGTGGCACGACCGGCGATCGCCAAGTCTGAAAAGCAGTGATGATAATCCTCATGGGCCGACAGTTCGTTTCCTCACCGAGAACTGTCGGCCCAACCACTACTGTTTCAGAGAGCCAGAGCGCAGCGCCGATGTGCGTGAGGCCCTCGGTACGGCGTTAGCTATCCATCGGGCATGTTTCAGTAAACGGTGTGTCATCCCCAAGGAGAAGAAGATAGTTTCGAGACAAAATGCCTGTGACTTCTTCCCACAGCCCCGGAGGTTAATATGCGCGAAAAGTTGAATAAGATTCTGGTAAGTCCTCACCTCATTAGTGGTCTCACTTCATTGTTGGTTGGGAGTATGGTTGTCGCTTCGTTCGGGGGATGGGTTTCCGCGTCCGCGAGTCGCGATTCCAGTGTACCCAAGCCTGCTGACATCAGTCAGCGAACCGCACCCGTGTCGCGATCCTTATCGATGCCTGCGGCGAGTCCGGCGCCGGCGCCCGTTCCCAGTCCGAGTCCCTACGAAATCGTGCCTTCCAGCAGTAGGCAGGGAAAGCAGCCAGAAGTAATGGTGATTAGCAAACTCTGCGAGGAAGATGTGGCGAAGAATCCGACTGGAACCAACCGGCCGAACTCACTTAAGGAGCTTCAACTATACGCGCCTGATGGCAGTGGCATCAGTGTAACCAATTCCAGCGCTACGGACTGCCAACTAACCGCCAAATTATCGGTTGCGTCTGATGCGCCGCTCGGCAGTATGAAGCTATGGCTAATTGATAAGAAGCGAATCCCTCAGGGAGTCGCTGACTTCGTTGTTGCCGGCATCACGGCGGGCCCAATCCCTCCCGGCCTCAATAACAAGGGACAGGTCGATGTACTGTGGTCTGTGCTTCCCGATCAGGTTGTGCATGACAACTACGGCGCAAAGGTCGCGAGCGAGTATTTTTGTATCGATGCCGTCATCGGTAATGACTCTGGGTACGATCTGCAAATTGCCAGCATAGGATTTACAGCCCCCGTGTTATCGCCCGATCCAAATAATCCCAGGTACCGCATCCCCAATACTGGCTACCGCGTCGTGCGCGGGACTCTGCAACGTAGAGAACTGCTCAACCCGCGCAGCCTGATCCTAAACGGCATTAAGGTTGCCGGCCCTTTACTCACGGGGTTTTTGCCGTTCTTTCATAACATGGTTCACCTCACAAACTTCTCCGAGTTTATCAACGTCATTAGCAATCCGCTCGAGAAAGGTTTTGAGCAGGCGGTGCCTGATACAGTGCCCTTCCAGGTTAATCGGCTTGACGATCAAACCTTCAGGGACGACATTGCCACAAGAACCGTGATTCCCAATAATATTCAGACCAGAATCACTACCTTCGTGCCAAAAGAGTTACTCTTCCCCGATGGGCCGGACAAGCTTCTTAAAAAGCACAAAGCTGCCGAGAATCGGACGGTCGATGGTGTCAATTATTCTCGCCGCGATCCCGGGCAAGTCATGCGGCTGCTCGGAGATATTGTGATCATCGGCGAGCAAATCGAGCACGTCAATCGCATCCGGGTGGTTGCGACCGGTTTAGACACCCAACCAACCGACAGCTCGATTAGCGGAAAAATAACTGATTCATGCGACAAGGGCGTTGGCGGCGTAACCATGACCTTGAGTGGCGGCGCAGATTTCACTTCGAGAGATGTCACGACGTCACCCGATGGTACCTACAACTTCGTGAACATCCCCACTGGGCGAACCTATACAGTGACGCCTAAGCTGGAGAACCTGACATTCATTCCAGAGAGCCAGGGCAGTGAGACCTTCACTCTGAACGGTACCAAGTCGAATCTGAATTTCAGGGCTGACTATGCTGTGCTGGTTATTACTGGCAAGATCACCCTGGACTCGAAGGCGATCCAGGATGTCACTGTCTCGTTAACGCCTGCGGGCTTGGCAAAGGATGTGATGACGAACGCAGCCGGCGTGTTCAGGTTTGAGGTGCCGGGCTCGAAGGTGAAGCTGCCGGCGACTTACACAGTTACTCCAAAGCCTGATAAGTACAAGTTCGATAGCGATACAAAGACCTGGACGTGCGATCAACGAGAGGTGGACTTTGAAGCGACGCCAAGACCGTCGCCATCACCAACACCGAAACCATCACCCTGAATCCCAAATGCAGGCCAAACGAGCCAGACTTTGACGTGGTTGAAAAGCGCTTTACACGAGATGGGGTTTTGAATACGCTAGCGCGGTTTTTACCACATCGTTCTAATGCTTTGGAATCCCGGCACTTGTTTTGCTGGAAACCATGCCGCCCCAAGGAGTGCACTATGAAAAAGACATCACGCCGTAGTCTTGGAAGACAACTTACCCCCGCAAAGGCCGCTGTCCCGGTCGCATCCTTGGCCATGAATACAGGCGCAGAAGGACCAACCGCGCAGCAAAATCTGCCCGCAATTAGGAACAATTTTTACCACCAAGACACTCCACCACCGATTGAGATTATTGACGGCTCGTTGATCGTCGAGTCAGACGAGCAGTTCAATGAGAGTAATCCGAGCCGTTTTTTGTACCAGGGAATCGCTCGACCTAAGATCGCCCACATCAGAGTGATTCAAGACAACGGCGACAAGATTTACGAAGATCTTAATGCCGATTCGAGCGTAATCCAAATTGTTTGGATAAACGAGGACAAAAACGCTACCGGCAATGTGATCATTACCGATGGCAACGTCTTTCAGATCGATAGCGATAAGACCCTCAAACATAGTCCCGTCAAGAAGCGACGAAGCCACAGGTACGATCACCAGGGTGGCGGAGGCAAGAGAATTCGGATCGAAAGTATTGAAATAACAAACCCGCGTGGCGGAACAACCAAGTTCATAGCGACCAAAACCGGTACTGGTGATAATTTTATTTCAGACGAATTCCGCTTGCTAATCTGGCGTGAGTAGTCTGAGTGCGGGAAGAATCGGGGTCGACTCTCTGGGAGTTGCTTTCGGTAGATCGAAATATCCGTTCGTGCGCAGTAACTGTTAAAGGCTTCGTCGCCCCACTTGTGCTGAAGAGCACTTAGCAAATCTCGGGCCCGCGCTACTTCTTCGCGAACTGGTGGCGCGAACGACTTTTCCGTGTCGGCGATTCAGATTGCAAAGAACGGATTAACAAATGCGACCTCAACGGAATGCTGGGACAGGACTTTCGCATATTGGTTTGGCTTTAAGGAGCCGTAGAGCCTTAGTAGGTGGTCCAGCCAACTCTGCTTTTTGATTAAGGAGAATCTAATGAAAAAAACTTCACGCCGCAGTTTTGGGAAGCAATTTGCCGGTGCACTTGCGGCAGTGCCGCTGGCATCGGTAAGCGCCAAGTCCGACCCACAACAAAACAAACCAGGACAGTCACGCAAGAGTGACCCTGAGTGCATTCGCACTCACGAAAACACGCCTCCGCCAATTTCGATTAATGACGGTTCGTTGACGATGTTTCTGGAGACGGCCGCGACAGCGACCGCGAATCCTGGCAACCCGATGACCAATGAAAGTGATACTTCAACTGAACACTTTCACAAGGGCAACCTCAATGGCAGCAAGAGCAGCGAGATTGTTCATATCAAAGTGCTCCACGGATCTGGAGACCTGCTTTATCAAAATCTAGATGCCACCGATTCGACCGTTACAGTGCAACTTGAAGACATTGATGGCGGTGACGTAGGAGCCCTGAATTTCAGCGCTCCCAATACTGTCCCTGCACCCGGTCACCCATTCGCCCCCGAGTTCATAATCAGAGGCACAGGCCCCACAGCGGCGAACAGGAAACTTCAATACAATGGTCATGGCGCTGGTAGTCATAAAGACAGACATGAATTTTCCCACAAAGGCGGAGCCGGCGGGAAGGAGTTTCGCGTGGTTGCGATTAAAGTTGAGCAAAGCGGACAGTTACTCTTCTTCACTAAGGCGCCACTCAAGACGGTAGATCCTTTATCCCAGCAGTATAGAGTATTGCTTTGGCTGAAGGAGTCTTGATAAGAAGTAGTTGAAGCGGGTTCACGGATTTTCAGGACAATTGGTCGAGTTGCTTTTGATAGGATTGGATGTCAGGCCTTGCAGCGTAACTGTTGAAAGCCTCGGCGCCCCAGAGTTTTTTGAGCTCACCAAGCCAAAAGCGAGCGCGACTGAGCGCATCTCTTTTAGTCTGGAGGTCGCCTAGAGTATCGCTAGCTCTGGCGGCAATTAACCATGCGCGCCACACTCGCTCGCTTTGATGGGACTCCGAAGCGAATTTTTGCGCCGACCCTGCTTCTGTAAGTGCGGACTTGACGTCGCCGCTCTCGATCTCAGCCTCCGCCAGTGCGAAATGGAGACTGCCTAAGTGTTCTACAGAAAAACCTGAGGACGCTTCGGCTAGCGCCTCCTCACACAGTTTTCTACCTGCGGCCCTTGCGCCATCAAAGACCTCAATCAGGCCCTGAGTTCCCTTTATTTCAGCTTGGGTCTCGCGATCATCCTTTGCCACTTCAGCTAAAGCCCGGGCGCATTCCGATCGGGCGTCGGAAGGATGCCGTTGGCTAAGATACATGCGCGCCAGAATCAGATGTGACCATGCTCCCCAAATGCTTTTGTAACTATTATCGTTGCTCAGACCGGCGAGATAGGTATTCAATTCTGCCATCGCTTTGATCGCTTCTTCGTATTGTCCTAGTCTAGCGAGCATGTCACCTCGATTGTAGACAGCAAAGGCGGCGTTGAGTGGATTGTTCAATTGTTTGTTTAGCTCGTAACTCTCCGTGTAGCGAACTAAGGCCTGGGGATACAAGTCCTGTTTCGATAACGCCGCAGCTATCTCTGCCTGAGATCTCGCCAGTTGACCCGGGTCTTCGACCTGTTTTGCAAGTTGAAGTTGCTCATCCAGGGTCTTTAGCGCGCCGTCGAAATCGCCCTTTAAGAGTTGCTCGCGCCCAACCATCATCATGCAGCGTGAAACTTCGCGGCGGTATCCACCGCCGCGATAAAATGCTAGCGCTTGATCGATGAAGGGCGCGCCTTTGTCGGCGTGTTCCTTCTGGATGTACAGAGTGCCCAGCAAAAGGTTTGCCCTTGCTTCGTTTCGTTTCTCTTTATAACGCTGCGCGAGATCAAGGGCCTGTTTCAGATAACGCTCGGTCTCGTCATACGACCCTTTGATCATCAAAGCGTACCCCAGATCGAGCAAGCTTTGCGTAGTGAGGTTTTCCATGTCGTTGCTGCGAGAGAGCTCGATTGCCTGAGTTACCAGTTGCTGGCCCTTGGTCGTGTCCCCCGATTGATAACCGATAGCACCAATCAACAAGAGAGCCCGAACCTGCTGGTATTTGTTGTCGGCAACTTTGGCGACATCGAGAGATTGTTGGGCGGCGTTTTGTGCTTCCGTGATCTTGCCCGTTTGACTGAAAAGAGAGCCGCGCTGGTAAGCAACTTCTGCGTTTCCTTCGAAATTCTGGCTGTCCTTGTAGAGACTCTCTGCTTTATCGAATGCCTCGTTGGACTTCGAGAGATCCTGATGCCGACCGTAAAGCACTGCCAGTCGCAGCGGAGGCGCAGGATTGTTCGCATCAAGAGTTGCCGCTTTGGAGTATTGTTCAATCGCCTTGTCAATCTCGTCATGATTTTCATAGGCTCGACCCAGATCGAGATAGGCGGCAGCTTCATTTGATTTGAGCTTCACGATTTCTGAGTAGCTGCTGATTGAACCCAACACATCGCGAGCGAGGGTGGCCGAAATTGCGTCGTAATAAAGAGCGCTGGTCTGGTCGAGCATTGAGCGATTAGTCACGATGCGCGAGGCGCTCAACATTTGATCTTTTGCCCGGTCGGTATAATCGAGCTCAGTGTAAGCCTCAGCCAGCCTTGCATGCGCCAGAGCGAACTTGTCATCGGCGGCAACAGCGCGCTCAAGAAGTTTACTGGCCTTGAAGTAAGAGCCTTCTTGCAGCGCAGCGACCCCTTTGTCATAAAGCTGCTGCGCCTCGGGCGACGGTGGCGGGAGAGTCACACGCGTCCAGCGGGAGACAAGGAAAATGATCGCAGCCAAAAGAATCAGCCCTCCAGCTACATACCCAATCGACAATCGCGGTCGCTTGAAAAGGTCTGAGAGAGTTGCCAGGGCACTGCTCGGCTGATTGTTTGAAACCGATGACAACAAGCGCGTGACGGTTTGGTCGGAACCTTTCTTCTGCAGGTTCGCATATGCAGTCTGAAGATCGGCGATCATGTCCGCGCCAGTTTGATAACGTGCTTCGGGTTTTTTCGCCAGGGCTTTCAGCGTGATGCGATCGAGTTCACGCGGAATGTTCCCGTTCAGGCGTGATGGGGTGGGTGGATCGTCGCGAATAACTTTGGCGCAGATCTCAACCGGACTCGGACCGGCAAATGCAGGTTGACCGGCAATGCACTCATAAAGCACTGAGCCCAACGAAAACAGATCGCTTCTTTCATCGACTTCAACACCCAGAGCCTGCTCTGGTGAAAGATACATCGGCGTGCCCACAATCACGCCTTCGCGGGTTTGCGTGTTCAGCAGACCTCGCGCGACAGAATCGGCAGTTTCGAGACCAACCTCTTTCGCCAGGCCAAAGTCCAAAACTTTGACATCGCCGCGTTCATTAATCGCGATGTTTGAAGGCTTGATGTCCCGATGGATGATGCCGTGACGATGTGCTTCAGCCAGGGCTTCGGCCACCTGCTCAACAATCTCAATGACCCGCGGAATGGTTAGAGCTTCGCGCGCCATCAAGTGGCTCAGCGTCTCGCCCTCGATCAACTCCATCACAATATAAGGCTGGCCGTCAGCGGTCTCGCCGTAATCGTAAATGGTGGCTATGTGCGGGTGAGACAGTTTCGAAATGGAGCGCGCTTCTCTGAGGAAGCGGCCGCGAAAATGCTGATCGGTAGAACTGCGTGCCGCGGTCAGAGTTTTGATCGCCACCCGGCGTCCGAGCACGGTGTCTTCGCCGACGTACACTATGCCCATGCCGCCCTCGCCGAGTTTTTCGACGATCCGATAATGCGAAATGGTCTGGCCGATCATTTCAGGCGACTGCTTTCTTAAAAAGAAAAGGCAGGGAAGTTCCTGCTTGATGCCGGCCACGTGCGGAGGACGGCGGAGTCG
This sequence comes from Blastocatellia bacterium, assembly GCA_033856915.1. Classification (GTDB taxonomy): domain Bacteria; phylum Acidobacteriota; class Blastocatellia; order Pyrinomonadales; family Pyrinomonadaceae; genus UBA11740. The sequence goes on from JAWVEB010000080.1 coordinate 20,943, forward strand.
AAGCTGAGCGAACGCATTGTCGCTTTAGTCTCAATGTATTTCAAGGTGAATCTGCATCGGGTGTCTTGCAACAAAAAGTCTCCTCCTGGACGTATCCGGAAGGCTTTTAGTCTTCGCCGCGTAGCGGCGGTTTGAATTTTGCCCGGCCTTTCAAGGCCGGGGCAAAACGTTGTTTCCTTATTGTCGTCGCGTCAGCGACGTATTGAAATGGGATTCAACCGTCGCTAAAGCGAGGGGCCCAAAAATTGTGATCGGTTCCCGGCCTTGAAATGCCGGGCTAAATTCATCTGTCGCTCTGCGACGAAGAGGAGACTCGTTACCAGTTTTGATCCAGGTTTCGACTCTCCGCTTCGGAGATCTGCCGACCCTGGAAACAACGCCAACTATTTCATCCGACAATTCAATCTTACGCGCGCAAGAAGCCTGCCCCTCCCCGTTCTAACCACACAAAGCATCCGCAGACTCTAATCGCGGACGCGGCAGTTTCGGTTCACGCTGTGTGGAGACAGTCTCCCCAAGGCTAGCGCACGGCAAAGTTAAACAGAGCTAACTTGAAGGGAGAAAAATGATGAAGACGAATTTGATTGGTTTCATGGCGGGGTTGGTGCTAATGATCGCGGCGCCGCTGGGTATGGTCGCAGGGACCTGGGGCGTTCATCCGGGGCAAGCCCCGCAGGGCAAAGACGAATACAAACTCGAGGGACCCTTCACGCAGGGCAACCTCACGGTCTTTCTGATTCACGGTAAAGACAGGATCAAAGGCCAGACCTTCATAACATTGCAGGAGGCCCTGGTGCAGAAGAAAGTGATCGTGCGTGAGACACGCTCGGTCAACGAACTCTCAATCGAAAATATTTCGAGCGAAGAAGTTTATGTGCAGTCAGGCGACATCGTGAAAGGCGGTCAGCAGGATCGCATGATGGCAGTCGATCTGATTCTGCCGCCGCGCTCGGGCAAGATTCCGATCTCTGCGTTCTGCGTCGAGAATGGACGTTGGAGCAAACGCGGCAGCGAGGAAGTCACGGTCTTTAATTCTTCGGCAAACGTCATCGCGGGCCGCGAATTGAAGCTGGCCGCTAAGAACGCGGAATCGCAGGGCGAAGTGTGGCGGCAAGTGGCCGTTGCCCAGGACAAGCTCAGCGCCAACACCGGCACGCGCGTTAACGGCGCGGCGTCGCCCACGAGTTTCCAGCTGGCCCTGGAAAATGAGAAGGTGCAAACGAGCGCTGACAGCTATGTCAAAGCCCTGAACGGCATTGTCAGCGGCAAGCCGGATGTGATCGGTTATGTGTTTGCGATCAACGGCAAAATTAATAGCGCGGATGTTTATGCTTCCAGCACGCTATTTAGAAAGCTTTGGCCCAAGCTGCTTCAGGCGAGCGCGATCGAGGCCGTAGCGGAACTGCGGCGCGGCGAAAAATTTGCGGCGCCGGCCGCCTCTGCTGTTCAGGGTTTTCTGGATGATTCGCCGAAGGGAGCGGATGAGAAGCAGAAGGACGTTTCGTCTCGCGTGCAAATGGTGACACGTGAGTCGAAGGAAAATGTCTTCTTCGAAACTCGCGACCGCGCAAAGTCAGATAGCTGGGTGCATCGGAACTATATTAAGAAGAACTAAAGGAGCGCGGACATCCCTGTCCGCATGAACGGAAAGAAGAAATAATGAGGAGCGAGGCACCGTGCTTTGCTCCTCATGTTTTTTGCGGAGGGATGAGAGCGCGCTGCGCTCTCTGGCGGACAGGGGTGTCCGCGCTCCACTTATTTGACCAGCTTCGTCGAGTAAAGGATTGCGTAGAGTTCGTCCTGATGCTTCGCGAAGTTTCCGGAATCCGAAGACAGAATCATTGTCACGAGCTGAGTGCTTCCGGCATAGGTGCGATAAGCCTGCCATTCCAGACGACGAATGTCCCCCGGCATTTCCTGTTTTGACTCGCGGAACCCAACGCCGCGCAAGCCGTCGAGTTCGAGCCACCTCACTTCGTCATACTTCCCAATCTTCTGGTTTGTCTTGGCGGCTTCGTACATCGCCTTAAGGCTAACGTCGGTCAGACTTTCCATCTGCGGCAGGGGCGAGATGGCGGCAGTGAAAAACGCGCCATCGCCTCCATAGCTGAATGACTCATTACGAACTTCCTGTTTCTTCCAGTTCGCGGGAAAGGTCAAGGTAATGCCCTGTTGGTCCCATTTCAGAGTTTGCCCATTGGCCAGCGTCGCCGTCTGCGCCGCGGTCGGGTTCGCTTGTTCGACGGGATCGTCGCCGAGCTTCGACGGGTTACCCGACGATGACGAAGGCGAATTTGAATTCGAGGAGCCGGACTTCTTGAATTTATCAGTCAGATTGCAGGCCGCAACGACCAACACGAGGAAGACAATCAAGGGAACATTTCTCATCGGGGCCACCTATTATTCCGGAGTCGAAAGGCAAAGGCCTTTTACGCTAACCAGGCCTGGGTGTCAAATGGTTTCGTGTCTCAGTGACAAAACCGGGCCCTGGTTCAGTTTGCCCGACTCCTCTCATTAGCCCATCGCTTTATCGCGGTGGATTTCGTCCACCACTATCACCGGGCTAAAGTCACGGTGCTAATGCGAAGGGCCGCGAGGATTCAAACTGCATCACTACCCATGACAGCTTTTCCTCTCAAGTCATGCTCGTGCTATCCTGAGTTCGAACCCCCTCCAGATTGTCGAACGTTAGCGGTCCGCAGCGGGCCCACCATAACAGAGGTCAACTATGCTCAGAATCCGAAACTCTCGAAACGCGTCGGCGTTCGCGCTCGCGCTTGGACTGCTACTAATCAGCGCCTGCAAACCGATGAGTGAATCGAATGCGAATTCAAATGTGAACGCAAACGCGAATACGAATTCATCTGCCGGCGCCAACAACCTTAACGCAAATTCCGAGAGTGCCAACAGTGGCCCGACCATCAATACTCGCGAGCCGGATAAATACAGCGCGACGCTGACTTTCAGTCTTGAAACTGAAGGCGGCGACAAGGCTATCGGCATTCCATCTCTCGCGGTACAGGTAGCGCGCAATGGCGACGATCGCCGCGTCGAGTTCAAATTGCCCGACGGTTCGCCGCTAGTTTATCTCGATCATAACAACCGGCACTACGTAATTCTGCCGGCGCGAAAGCAGTACGCCGAGCTGACGCAGGAATCGACCGGCGTGCAATTTCACAAGTTGATCACGCCTGGTCAGTTAGTTGAGGACTTGAAAAAACTTAAAGGCGTCGAGCGAGTTGGCGACGGACCGATCAACGGCCGCGATGCCGAAAAATATCGCTATAGCACCTCGACAAATACGAACACCAAAGTCGGCGAAGTGAAAGCCGAAGCGTTTGTTTATGTCGATAAAGAAACCGGACTGCCGCTGCGTGCTGAGATGCTGGCGGAAAGTTCCGGCGATGTTAAGGGCGTGAAAGCCGCCCGGGTCGTTTCAGAGATGCGGGACATTAAGACTGACGTGGCGCCGACGTTGTTCGAACCGCCGGCCGGATATGAGCAGGTAGCGCCTGAGAAAGTGCGGCAGCAAATCGATGCCCTCACCAGCGCGGTGGCATCCATCTTGAAGGCGATGATGGCCAGCGCCGTCAGTTCGTCGTCTCCAACGCCCGCGGCGTCGGTGAAACCCTAATGATTAGAAATACTCTGATATTGATTGGCGGGCTGTTACTGGGCGCAATAGCGACCGCATACTTTCTGGGCGCACCGAAAGGGCACGCTCTGCCGGGCGTGCCGGTGAAGCCGCCCGATCAGGGCGCCGATACGTCAGCAACGGTGGCGGTGACAGTAGACGAAAAGTTTTTCGCATCGCTGCTGGGCACGATCTTTCACCAGCTCGGGCCGCCCCAACTCAAACTCTCGCAAAATCAAAATGAGGATCCGCAGCAGCCACAGATCCGCCAGGTGGCTTTTCAAAACTCATGCAGCGATGTGCTCGTGCTTAACGAGGAAGGCAACGGCGTTAAGACCGGAGTGCGTTTTACCGGCGGCAAGATTACCGCCCCGCTGGCTTTCACCGGCAGTTACAGCGTGTTAACCAAGTGCGTACAATTTAAGGGCACGGGTAAAGCCACCGTCGACCTCTCGTTCGATTCTGCGCGACAGACAGTGTTTGGACAGTTGAATGTCGAGGAGGTAACCCTCGACGACGTCCCGCCGATTATCAGTAGCTTAGTCACGGCGTTTGTCCGCAAAACAATCGCGGAAAAGCTGAACCCGTTCGAGGTGCTCCAGGTTTCGCAACTGGCCCTCTCGCTCAAGGTGGAGGCGAGCGGCGGACTGCTAAAGGCCCACATCAAGGACGTTCGTGCCGAAGTTCAGGAAGGTGCGCTGAAGCTTTATTTGACCTATGACTTCAGTGCTGAAAAAAAGTAACGCAACCTCAGCCCGTTAAATCATTCAATATCGGCCGTTCGCGGCCAAGCGGTAGCACATCTTGATCTGAGGCCCGAAGGGCCGTGAGGAAGTAGCCACGACCGTCAGGTCGTGGATCGCGAACCAAATCAAGTTTAATTGAGCGCCGAAGGCGCGGCACGATGAGTTTGACACCGGAATGGGAGGTGTCCACCCTTCGGGCCTGCGAGACTTTTGGATGCAATCACGACCACGCCCTTACGGGCGTGGGCTATTTCATGACGCCCCTTCGGGCCTCTCGCAACAACGTTAGCAGTTGAGAGCGCCTCCTTCGTTCAAATGCCCCCGGAGTAATTCATCCAGGCAAAAAAGTTATTCCAGGCATGAAATGTTTTGCCTTCCGTTCCCATTCACCCAGCGAAGAAGGGAACCAGCGCTCCTGTTGCAGGAGACGCCAATACGAATGGAGAACAATCATGACTAAAAAACTTTTTGCGATAGTGCTGCTGTCGTTGACACTCGCGGCTTGCGAGCCGAGCACCGACAACAACTCGAATGCCAAGCCAAACACACCGGCGGCGTCTACGCCGGCCCCGGTCACGCCTTCGCCCGAACCGACCGCGTCGGTCAAGCCACAGGTCAAAGCCGGAGACAAAGTCAAAATCACGATCAATGGAACCGCGACTGATGCTACCGTGGTCAGCGTCGACGAAAAGGCCGGCAAGGTCACAGTCAGGGTGCAGGGCCAGAAAGAAGATAAGACAGTCGCCATCGCCGACGTAATCAAGGAGTAGCAGCGCTATGGTTTGGAGTTCCGCCTTTAGGCGGCTCATTATCGGACAATAAGGCCCCGCCTGAAGGCGGAACTCCAAACAACCAAAGCGGTGTCGCGCCACGCTTGCCACCGCACTCCAAAGCTATGTCGCCTGCGAAAACACTGCGCATACTCAAGCAGGAAGAATTTGATCTGCTGCTAAAGTGGCTCGCTCCTGATCCGGGGTTGGCCGGGCTGATTTATGAAAAGATTCGTTGGCGTCTGGTGGCGATCCTGGCTTCGCGCGGTTGCACCTGCCCGGAAGAATTGGCGGATGAGACCATCGACCGGGTGGCGCGCAGAGTGATCGAAATTCAGGATTCGTACGTTGGCGAGAAAGCCATTTACTTCCTGGGCGTCATGAACAACGTGCACCACGAATACCTTAAACGGCCGGTGCTGCCGCGTTTGCCGGAACCTGATGACGACGGGGAAGCAAAGGAAAGGACCCATCTCTGTTTAGAGAAGTGTCTGGATAAGCTAGCGCCTAATTCGCGCCGAATGATCGAACAATACTACGCGGCGGACAAACGAGCGAAGATCGATTTGCGCAAGCGCATCGCGGCAGAACTCGGAATTGGCATCAGCACCTTGAGACTGCGCGCGCTGCGCATCAGAGATAAGCTCCAAACCTGTATCGAGCAATGCCTCATGTTAGAAGCCCGACTGTGAAGGAGGGCCCAGTCTATGGTTGAAGATCGTAACAACGCCATTGAGTACTCCGACGATACCATCCGCCGGTTTCTGCTCGGCCGTTTGAGCGCGTCAGAGCAACCTGCGTTCGAGCAGCGCTTGTTTTCCGAAGACAGCCTGGACGCTCGTGTTCGTCTGGCTGAATTGGACCTGGCGGATGACTATGCTTACGGACGCCTCAACCATACCGAGCACGAGCTTTTCGAAGAGAAGTTCATCGTGACCGCGGATCGCCGGCGAAAGCTCGAAGTCTCAAGAACCCTGCGCAAACGTTTCGCGATAGCAGCCCCTGTTGGGAAGAGCAGAACTTCATTCATCGAGCGATTGCGATCCCTGCCCCACTTCAATCGGCCGGCGTGGCGATACGCCTTTGGGGTCGTAATATTTATTCTTCTGATGGGTACTGTGTGGGTCGCCGTGAAAAGGGAGAGTCGCCTCAAAGAAGAGATCACCAGGCGGTTCAGCCCCCGGCGCTCTCCGACTCCGACCGTGCCGCTGGAGTCGAATCATCCGGGAAATAGCTCGGCGCCGGAACACCAGGCAAGTCCTTCACCAATGCCGGTACATGATCAGTCTGCGCCAACGCAACCGACAGTCGTAGTTGTTGCCCTAACGCCCGCCGTCTCGCCTGACAGCGATGCGCCATCCGTCGATCTTCCTAAAGGTAGCCAGGACATCGTGCGTTTGCAGCTCGCCTTGAAGGTTAACGAGCCCGGGTCCTATCGGGCAGAGCTTCTAACGGCTGACGCACAGTCTGTCTTTAGCACCGAATCGATCAAGGCTTGGGACAGCGGCCAAGCCCAGATCGATTTCGATGTCCCGGCGCCATTGCTAAAGACCGGCAATTATCAGATTAGACTGAGCAGAGATAATGCGGGAGCGAAAGAAAATGTGGCGAACTACTATTTCCGAGTGCGCTAGGTCTTACTTTACCCGGCTCTTCCGCCGCTTCAGAAAATCTATCAGGACGAATTGTGAGAGATTCGACGGGTTGGCAAAGTATGCTTTGCCGTTGGTCATCGCGGTCATCTGCTTAACGAACTCAACCAGGTAATAGTCGCTGGCCAGCATGAAGGTATTGATCATTATGCCGGCTTTGCGACAGGCCTGGATCTCGCGAAAGGTCGCTTCCATTACGTACGGATCGCCGCCCATCGAATTCTTGTAGAGACGTCTGTCAGAACCGCCTGCGGTAGCGGGCGGTCGACCGCTGGAATGCTGTCGAACCGCCGACGAAAATGCCGGCGCTCCTTCGATAAAGCACGCCGTCGGTTTGCCGTCAGTCACCATCACGATCTGCTTCATGTCTTTTCGTTGCGCCTGTAGAATGCGTCGCGCGAGGCGCAAACCTTCCGCGGTATTCGTGTGATAGGGCCCGACCTGCGTAGTGGCGAGTTTCGCCAGCGGCAATTCTTCCGCGCTGTCATGGAACAAAACGATCTTGAGAGAGTCTCCCGGATACTGCGTCCTGATCAAATGACCGAGCGCCAACGCAACCTTCTTGGCCGGCGTAAAACGATCTTCGCCGTAAAGAATCATCGAGTGCGAACAATCAAGCATCACTACGGTCGCGCACGACGATTGATAGTCGCATTGGTGCACATGCAGATCGCGATATTCGAGATTAAGTGGAACCGAAAGCCCCTCGCGTTGAATCGCCGACAGCAGCGTCGCGTTCACGTCGAGGTTAATCGTGTCGCCGAACTCGTATGGCTTGCTGGCTGATTCGGCTTCTACGCCAGTGGCCAGATGCATTGTGTCGTGACGGCCGAGCGAACTCTTGCCCAGACTGCCCAGCAAACCGCGCAGCGTTTTGTAACCGAGAAAGTCCAAACCCTTTTCGGTAACCTCAAACTTGACGTTGCGCGGCAGCGGTTCATCGATCTGGCCCTGACCATTCCCACGTTGATCGCGTTGCCGCTCTGAATTCTGCGGCTCTTCATGCAAAGTCAGATAGCCCTCTTCCACCAGACGCTCGATCAGTTGATTGAGCATCTCCTGAAGTTGCGAACCCTGGTACTTGCCCTCGTTTTCGTCCAGCATTTGCTGAATCTGATGTTCGCTGAGCATTCCCTGATCGATCAACGCCTGTAACAGCGCGCGCCGCAGCGCGTCGAGCGTCGTGTCCTGCGGCGTGCGCTCGCGCGTCCAGTAGTAATCATCGTCGAAGCCGGAAGAGAGCAGGGAATCAGACAGACCTTCCATCAAGTCGCCGAGATCAAGCGACCAGACATCGAGGCCATTGAATTTTCCGTAACGTGTGAAACGCATTTACTTCCTTGTCGGTTCAGGTACTTGCAGGTCGCGGCAGATCTTGCGTGCGAGAAAGTCGTTGACCTCACGGTGCCGGAGGATCGACGAGGTTGTCCGCGCGGTGCGATTTAGGTATACGGTATGTTTTCGGCCCTCGCGAAAGAACTCGCAACCCTGCGTTTCCAGATGGCGAATAAGATCAATCCGTTTCATAAGACCAGAACCTCTCGTTCTGGTAACGTTCTCAGGCTATTCTTTCCCGAATAGTCTCCTCACCATCAGCCCACTCTTTTGCGAGAGCCCGGTTGGCTTCAATTACCAACTCAACCGCTTCCTTAAGGTTTTCGCGCGCTTCTTCGATGGTCGCGCCTTGAGTATTCGCTCCCGGCAACTCTTCAACGAATCCGATGTAGCCCTCCGGCACCTTCCGATAGATCGCTGTCAGTGTTATGGACATAGTCGTTCCCCTTAGCTGAATTTCCCCGTCTCCGTGAGGTCATCATAGATCATCCCACGTCGATCCTTCTTCGCCTTCGTCACTGCCGTATAGCCGCCTTCTTCGTTGCGGCTGATCTTGTTGGCGGCGTAGAGACCTTCCAGTGCGAATTCGCACGCGGCCACAGTCTGGGCCTGATCCTTCTCGTCGAAATCAAACGGAATCACTGCCGTGTCCAATAGTTCGGGTACTGGTTCGAGCAGGAGAATGCACTCTTCGGCGGCTGCGGTATCCGCGAGGCGCAGATTGTTTCCTTCGTCAAACCAGCGGATCGCGCCGGCGAATTCAATGCCCACGAAATAGCCTTCAAAGAGTTCACCGGCGGCGCGCTTGATTAGATCCCTGGCGATCCGATTGGCTCCGATCTGTTCGCCTTCATATTCAAGTTCCATCTTGCCGGTCATCGACGGAATTGCGGCGTAGATGTCGGCGATCCGCGGAGCGATCTGATCTTCGCCGGTTGCCAGCGCGCGACGCTCGGCATTCGATACGACAGACTCCATGACGGTGATTGGTAGCCGTTGAGACACACCGGAGTGTTTGTCTATGCGCTGGTCGTCGCGGGCTTCGAAGGCAATCTGTTCAATGACCTCGCGAATGAAATCCGGAATCACCAGACGGTCCGCAAAGCCGTCGCGTTCGGTCCAGGCTTCCTGTCGAGTGATCTGAATACCGAGGTCGATCTCTTTCGGGTAGTGCGTCAGAATTTCGGCGCCGATGCGATCCTTTAAAGGCGAGATGATCTTGCCGCGCGCAGTATAGTCTTCCGGATTTGCCGAGAAGACCAGCATCACGTCGAGCGGCAAACGCACCGGATAACCCTTAATCTGCACGTCGCCTTCCTGCATGATGTTGAAGAGCCCAACCTGAATCTTGCCGGCCAGATCGGGTAGTTCGTTGATCGCAAAGATGCCTCGATTGGCGCGCGGCAGAAGGCCATAGTGAATCGTCAGCTCGTCGCTCAAGAGGTGCCCGCCCTTTGCCGCCTTAATCGGATCGACGTCGCCGATGATATCGGCGATGGTGACATCGGGAGTGGCGAGTTTCTCGACAAAACGCGCGTCGCGAGAGACCCAGGCGATATGCGCTGAGTCGCCATGCAATTCGACCATCTGTCGGCCGTAAGCGCTAATTGGCTGAAAAGGATTGTCGTTGACTTCCGAACCGGCGAGGATGGGAATTTGCTCGTCGAGCAGGGCGGTTAGCTGGCGAATGATTCGGCTCTTTGCCTGGCCGCGCAGGCCGAGCAAAATTAGGTTATGCCGCGCGAGAATTGCATTGATAAGCTGCGGAACGACGGTTTCATCGTACCCAACTACGCCGGGAAAAAGTCTCTCGCGCGATTGTAGTTTGCGAATGAGGTTCGCGCGCATCTCGTCTTTGACGGAGACGCATTGATAACCAGTCTCTTTCAGTTCACCTAAAGTCCTTGCTTGATCCATGAGGAAGATTCTAACCGCAAAGGACGCAAAGTTCGAACGCAACGAGTCTTTACGTCGCGAATCTCAAGCCGCATTGGGTTGAGTTCTTGCAGCGAACCCACAGATGAAGCCGCTGAGCGGCGAAAGATCTGTAGCCCACGGCGTCAGCCGTGGGTATCGATTGGAAAACGGGCACAGCCGCGGAGCGGCGAAACGCCAAATGAAACAAGGGCTGTTTCGCCCCTGCTGGGGCTGGGTTAGCGTTGGCGTTGTGGGCCCATGGCTGACGCATGGGCTACAGATCTTGCGCCGCTATGCGGCTGATCAATTCCCGGGCTCTCTGCGGCTTTAGGGTCTAATTCTTTGCTCGCGCTTGATAAGTGCCGGTGGAGGTTTGCGCCACTAAGCCATCCGCCTCCAACTTCTCCAAATGGGCCAGCACCGCCCGTTCAGCCATGGCGTGAGCTTTCGGTGGGACGTCCGTATAAACACGCGCGACAATTTCTTTTGGAGTCGTCGCGCCTTCGCGCACCGCCTCCAAAATCAGCTCTTCCCGCAGCAATCGGTGCGTAATGTATTCGTTGATCTTCTCGTAAGGATTTGCGATCGCCGGCCCATGTCCGCCAAACAGGACCGACAGGTTCGGGAGCGCACGCATCCGGCGAAGCGATTCGAGATATTCGCGCATGTTGCCTTCCGGCGGATCGATCAGGACCGAGCCGAATCCGACTATGTTGTCACCGGAAATCAGCGCGCCCGTTCGCTCGTCGAAAAAGCAGAGATGCCCACGAGCGTGTCCCGGTGTGTAAAGCGCGCGCAACTTGATTGACGGTTCGCCGTTCAATTCGAGTTCATCTTCATCTTCGATGTGGCGATCGACGCTGACGTCATTCTTTAATGATTCGGCGGTTAGGCGATGAGCGGCAACTGACGCTTTCGCTCCCTGCTTCTTCTCGAGATGATCATTCAGGGCATTGACGCCGGCTACGTGATCCGGATGGACGTGGGTGAGGATCATCTCGCGCACGGTCTTCCCTTCAGCAATCAAGTCGTCGATGCAATCTGCCAAGGCCTGCTGCTCGTCTTCATAAGGCGAGCCGGGATCGATCACCAAAATCTCGCGCGAGGTATGAATCAGATAACAGTTGGTGTGCGTCGCCGGCGGCTTGGTCGGCGTGCGCACGGGGAAACAAATGTAGTGAGGATGGAACTCGATGCGACGCGTTGGTACCCGGCGCGCTTCGGGCACGGAAAGAAATCGCTCTACCAAATCATCCGTGAGTCCACCTGCCAGCGTCTTCAAAATATGCAGCACCGGCGGCACCACGATGATCTCGCTGCGTTCCCATTTTGCGTAAGCGTCGCGCGCGCGGATCCATTCGCCGCTCTCCAGTTCAGAATCTTCCGTGATGTTCGGTTGTTGCTTTAGCGGGCAAACGGCCAGAAAAAACCAGGTATCAAAACGCCTTGGCGCAAAGGGAGGCGTCACCCAACGGCCGGCGAAAGTGAAGTCATCGGCTTCGAGATGCAATCCGTAAAGGTTCAGCAGCTCGGGCCAGGTCACGCGTTTGGATTCGAGATCGTCCAGCAGCGAAGCACGCTGACCGATAGTCAGCGTCTGCGAACCGCGCGCCAACAGGACGCCGGTCTCTTCAAACAACTCACGAGCCGCGCAACTGATCATCGCGGCGGTCTCTTGATCGACGCAGTTCTGCACCAACACTTCGGCGTCGCTGTTTTCGCGCTGGCCTCCGGGAAAGGCATAGAAGCCACCCAGAAAGGCGAGTTTGGTGCTGCGCTTAACCCAGAAAACTTCTGGATTAGTTGGATCGGTGTCCGGTCGGACGAGGATGATGGCGGCGGCGTCTTTGGGGACTATTGGAGACGGTTGAGCTCCTCTAGTTTGATTGGAGTTATAGTTCAAGGTTTGAAGAGCCTAAACGCAAAGGTCGCAGAGGGATCCGCGAAGGAACGCAAAGGAATTCTCTGCGCCCTTTGCGCCAACCTCTGCGTGCCCTAGCGTTTTCAAATCCGTCTCACAATTGAGCGTAGAAGGAATCAAGAGATCACGACCAGCGAAATCGCTCACCATCTTTACTCGTCCACGGATTGCCGCGCATGTGGTAGCCGCCTTCTTCCCAGAAGCCCGGTTGATCATCGGCCAGGAAGCGCACGCCTTTGACCCACTTCGCGGATTTCCAGGCGTAGAGTTGTGGAATGATCAGACGGACGGGCCCGCCGTGCTCCGGCGGGATCGGCGCGCCGTCGTGCAGAAAAGCGAAGAGCGAATCTTCTTTGAGAAAGTATTCGATGGGAACATTCGTGGTCCAGCCATAGTCGTACGCTAAAGCCAGCACGAACTTTGACTCCGGTTTGACGCCGGCCAGTTTAGCGATCTCGCTGGTGGACACTCCGGTCCAGACATTGTCGAGTCGCGACCAGCGCGTCACACAATGGAAGTCGGAATAGACTTTCACCGGTGGCAGTTGCATGAACTCATCCAATGAGAATGCCAGCGGCCTTTCGACTAAGCCGTCAACTTCAAACTTCCATGTTGCCAGATCGACCGGCGGCTCGCCGTGCGCATCGAGCACCGGCCATTTCTTGGTCCGCGTCTGTCCGGGCGGAATTCGGTTGTCACGTCGCGTGTCCGGACTGATAATGATTTCCGGATCGCCAACCTCATCCGGTGGGCGAGGATCGGCGTCCTGGTATTTTGGGTCTTTGATTAGGCCGTCAAGAAAGCTCATTTCTCGGGTTCCTCTGACGATTGTGTGGTTGCGTCCTCGTGATATTCGCCCACACCCTCTTTGACGTCACTCTTCGCTTCAAGGCGGCGGCTCTTCTTTGCCGCTAACTTAATATCTTCGGTGAAATCCCAGTGATCCATATTAGAGTGGCCGCGTTTGCCGCCCTGACCTCCATCTGATCGACCTTTCGAGATAGCCATCTCTTGCCTTAGTTGGCGTCGGACTGTTCTTTCACCAGCGATTCAATCAGCGACTTCTCTTTCTCAACCAATGTGCGCAGGGCCTGGCCAAAGATTCTTTGCGACAATGAAGGATCGCGAACCAGCAGAGTACGGAAGGCTTCATCGGGCCACTGCAACACGGCAGAATCTGCTTTCGCTCGCACCGACGCGGAGCGGGGAATGCCGCACAGCATCGCCAACTCTCCGAGAATTGTGCCGGGATTTGCTTCAGTCAAAACCAGATCCTTGCCGTCGCGCTCGACGAACACCTCGAGTTTCCCTGACAGGACCAGCAGCACGAAATCAGAAGAGTCGCCTTCTTTCAACAGCACCTGGCCGGCCGTGTGCTCTTTGATTTCGCCCGCGTCAAGTAAACGCTTCGTGCCATTTACAGTGAATCCTGTGAACAAGGGAAAGCCAGTGATCAATTCAGCGTATTTTACGTTCATAGTGTTCTCTTTTGGAGTGCGCCGGCAGAGCGTAGCGGCGACGGCGGTTTGGTTTGGAGTTCCGCCTTTAGGCGGTTTCATCTTTTGGCGAAGCGGGCCGCCTGAAGGCGGAACTCCAAACGATCCAAAGCGGTGTCGCGCTGCGCTTGCCACCGCACTCCAAATAAACTGCGCGCTACTTCCCGCGCTTATTTACGTTTCGCTCTGCCAGCTTCATCAATTCTTCGGGCATCCATTTTCCGATGCCCTTCGCGGTCGCACCGGCAACGCCTTTCGAGCGATCGTGCCAATCGTCGCGCGTGCCTTCGCCGCCACGCTGGCGCTCGTAGTTTTCGGTTTGCTCCAACGAAAGGGTAATGCCCTGCGCGATTCCTTTCCAATCGTTCTGTTGGATTCCGCGCAAAACCAGCGGCAGGCCCGCGGTCCAATCTTCTTCCGGGGCCCGCGCGTCCTGTTCCGGAATCGTCAAATTGTAAGTTGGCGGCAGCGGGCCGCCAGAAAACTCACGAACCAATTGCGCTGCGACTTCTTTGTACGAAGCGTTCGGATTTTCGCCGCGAATCGCCTGGGCACGACGAAAAATGTCGGCGACGGTCGAACCATCTTCTGTCTTACTCACAAAAACTCTCCTTGCCAGAGCGGTGGATGCAGATAAGTTACACGCGCATGGCTTGAATCACAACCAGAGTCCGGCCGATTCAACAGGGAGACGCGCTCCTTTTTTGGAGTGCGGTCGCAAGCGAAGCTCGACACCGCTTTAGATGGTTCGGAGTTCCGCCTTAAGGGTCTCATCTTTTGGCGAACCGGGCCGCCTAAAGGCGGAACTCCAAACCAAAGCGCCGTTGGCGCTACGCTCTGCCGGCGCACTCCAAATTAGATCTTGTCGAGCGTCTTTCGGGTAAATTCGTCTTCGACGTTGCCGGTGTTCAGTGTCGAGGAGGGTTCGAACAGGAGCACTTCGGCTTCTGCTTCGGCGAACGGCCGGTGCTCGACTCCACGGGGCACGACCACCAATTCGCCGGCTTCGATCCATTCTTCGCGCTCGCGGCCGTCTTCGCGATAGTCCATGCGAAACCGGCCCTTCACCACCAGGAACAGCTCGTCTTCGTGATCGTGATGATGCCAGGTAAAGGATCCCTGGAATTTGACGAGCTTCACCAGTTGACCGTTCAGTTCACCAGCGATACGCGGATTCCAGTGATCGTCGATGAGCGCAAGCTTCTGCGCGAGATTGATCTTGTTCATCGTCGTTTCGGAAACTTTACAGGATTAACAGGATTTACAAGATGGGCAAATAAACTGCTCTGCTTTCCCAATCCGATTTAGAGTCTGCCTTCATGCTTCTGATAGCTGCGCAGCTAAGAGCACTAGTCTCAACCGGATCACAACCAAGTTTTCTTAATCCTGTAAATCCTGTCAAACCTCTTACTTTGTCAGGCCCATCTGCCACAGCATAAACGCGTAGTCGAACGCGGTCTCGTGAATCGCGTCATAGCGTCCCGAGGCGCCGCCATGCCCGGCGCCCATATTCGTTTTCAGCAGCAGCGGATTGTGATCAGTTTTTAGTTCGCGAATCTTGGCGACGAACTTCGCGCCTTCCCAATAGGGTACCTGGCTGTCGTTCAGCGAAACTTTCACCAGCATCGCCGGATAGTTAGCCGGGTGCACGTTGTCATAGGGCGAATACTTCTTCATATACTCGTAGGCGGGCTTCTCGTTCGGATTGCCCCACTCGATATATTCACTCGTAGTCAGAGGCAATGACGCGTCGAGCATCGTGTTGAGTACATCCACGAACGGCACCTGGGCCACGACAGCTTTGAACAAATCAGGGCGCATGTTGGTAACGGCGCCCATCAACAAACCGCCGGCGCTGCCGCCCTGAATCACCAAACGATCGCTGGAAGTGTATTTCTGTTTGACCAGGTGATCGGCGCAGGCGATGAAGTCGGTGAAGGTGTTCATCTTGTTCATCATGCGCCCGGCTTCGCGCCAGGGCTCGCCCAGCTCGCCGCCGCCGCGAATGTGCGCGATCACATAAATGACGCCGCGATCGAGCAACGCCAGACGGCCGGCGGAAAAAGTCGGCGAGATGGGAATACCGTACGATCCATAGGCGTAGAGCAGCATCGGAGCCGTGCCATCGAGCTTTATCCCGCGCTTGTAGACCACCGACATCGGGATCTTTGTGCCGTCGGTCGCGGTGGCAAACACTCGTTCGGATTTGTAATTCGCTTTATCAAAGCCGCCCGGCACTTCAGTCTGTTTCAGCAGAGTCGCCTGGCCGCTGTTCATGTCATAGTCAAAGACCGAGCCCGGCGTGACCAGGGACTGATAGTTGTAGCGCAGCACGTTCGTGTCGAATTCGCGATTCGTGCTCAGCCCGGCGGCATAGACAGGCTCAGGAAACTGTATCCGTTGGTTTTTGTTCGTCTTGAAATCGACGATTTCTATTTGCTGCAAGCCGTTTTCCCATTCGGACAGGACGGCGTGGTCCTTGAACAAATCGACCGCCTCGATTTTGACGAGTGGGCGGTGCGCGACGAAATCTTTCCAGTTTTTCTCCGCAGGATCGGATACCGGCGCGGTGACGACGCGAAAGTTCTTCGCGCCCTTATTCGTGCGGATGTAGAAGAGATCGCCGCGATGATCGACGTCGTATTCGTGATCGGCCTGGCGCGTCAGGATCGTTTTCCATCCGGCATTCGGATCGTTGGCGGGAATGTACCGGAACTCGGTTGAGGTCTTACTGAAAGCGCCCAGCATGATCACCGCTTTGTCTCTGGTGCGCTGAATGCCTACATCAAACAGTTCGTCCTTCTCGTCATAAAGCAGTTCATACTTGTCGGTGCCGAGGACGTGGCGAAACATTTTGTCGTTGCGCTTGGTGACCGCGTCTTCAGTGACATAGAAAAGGGTTTTGTTGTCAGTGGCCCAGGCGAGGTCATCGACGCGCTCGATCTTCTCTGGCAACAGTTCGCCGGTGGTCAGATTCTTGATCTGTAAAGTGTACTGCCGATAACCGGTGTTGTCGGTCGAGTAGGCCAGCAGCGTGCCGTCGTCGCTGGGAGCAAAGCTGCCGACAGCCATAAATTTCTGTCCCTTGGCCAGCTCGTTCAGATCAAGCAGGATTTCTTCAGGCGCTGTCAGGCTGCCCCGCTTGCGGCAATATATCGGGTACTGCTTTCCTTCGACGGTGCGCGTGTAATAGAAGTGAGCGCCCCAGCGATAGGGTACGTTCGTATCCGTCTGTTTAATGTGACTGAGAATCTCGTTATAGAGCTTGTCTTGTAACGCCTCAGTCGGCTTCATCACCGCCGTGGTGTAAGCGTTTTCCGCTTCCAGATGTGCGATGACCGACGGGTTCGTCTTTTCGCGCAGCCAAAAATAATTATCGACCAGCCGGTCGCCGTTAATCTCGGTGGTCCTGGGTTTCTTTTCGGTAGGCGGTGGTTGCAGCTTCATAGATGAGTTTCCATCCTGGGCCGAGCCTTTCATGGCCATCATTGAAATCGAGAGCAGCATTAACAGAAGAGTAATTGGGCGTTTCATGTGATGTCTCCAATGCGGTAGGGCTCGTTTTAGAGGCGGGCCACTGCCCGCCGTCTTGCATTTTCGAAACTAAGGCGGGCTGTAGACCGCCTAAAACTTTTCCAAAAGATTTTATGTCTAGTAAGCGGACCCGCTCATCAGTCGTGGACCGTTCAACCACGAAGCGGATCGCCCCAGCCCGACTGGACATACTTGCCGTCCTTGACGATGCATGGCACCGTTGGATCACCGCCGGAAAACTTGAGCATTTCTGCCCGCAGCGCGCGATCGGTCTGGGCGTCATGGTCAATGAACGTCATGCCCTTTGAGTTGTAATATTCGCGCGCTTGCTGGCAGTAAGGACAGCCAGGCTTGGTGTAAATAACCAGTGCCACTCTTTCGATTACCTCCGTCGGTGAAGGTAGTTTAGCAGCAAGGTGAAGAAGTTGCGAAGCGCCGCATTTGGAGTGCGGTGGCAAGCGGAGCGCGATACCGCTTTGGATTTGAGTCCCGCCTAAAGGTTATGCCCGCCGACGAAAGCGCCGTCGCCGCTACGCTCTGCCGGCGCACTCCAAATAAAAAGGGACGAGTGCGCCTCAACACTCGTCCCCGGCAGCATGACCAAGTTGGTTATCCGTATTTCAGCCCCTCTGGGTTGAAATGTTAGTCACGCTGATCTTTTAGGCGGACTACTACCCTCGTGCTCGTTAATCGCGGCGCGCCGCGCGACGGTCTTGCCTGAAGTCGCGGACGTCACCACGTCGATCGCGAAGGTCGCTGCGAACATCGCGGCGATCAGTCCGGATGTCGTGGGTATCGCCTCTAATTTCCTGGCGGTCTGCCCGCAACTCAGCCGACGATGCGCCGTCGCGTTTGTCCTGACGATATTCACGGACGTCGCTTGAGCGGTCCCGGGCATCTGCGCGAATATCACGGCGGTCGCTGCGGATGTCGCGCGTATCAGCTCTGACTTCCGTCCGATCGGCCCGCAACTCCCGCCGCTCTCCGCGGTCGATTCGTCCCGGCCTTTGTGCTGTCGCCGCTCCTGCGAACGCCAGCAGCGATGCGCACACCAATCCAACTACAAAACATTTACTTTTCATCTCTCGATTCCTCCTGAAGTTTATTCGATCCCAGTTTGCACAAGTTGCGCAAACCGAGGTCCGCCTCCGAAGAGGCAGGAGGAGAGAGAACGCTGATTCGATGCGCATCGAAATTCGCGTAATCTTTCGCGGCGAACCCCTTACCACGCGTTTAGACGCGGAGAGGACAACGATGGACGAGATTTTTGTGGCACAGACTTCAGTCTGGATGAAAGTAGATGAAACATAGACTGAAGTCTGTGCCACTCAAGATTCTGGCGCAGGTGAATGTTCTCGGCTAAGATGCACACCAATGTCGAAGAGAGTCCGGAATCTCAATCGCCGGCAATTTCTACAACGTAGCGCTCTCGCTGCCGCCGGTGCTTCGCTGCGGCCCTGCAATTCGCTGGGCAGCGCGCTAATTAGCTTGCGAGGATCGGCAAAGCGGGTGCTTGATACTGGGCGCCGGTCTGTCCGGCATGGTGGCCGGGTATGAATTGTCTCAACTCGGACACAGCGTGACCCGGAGACGTAAGTATCGACTGCGCCCGACCGCGAAATGACAGACAAGAACACTACCAAACCGGAAGTCGGGATCGGCGGCCCGAAGGCTGACCTGCCTCGGGACGCGTCAATGGCGGCTGACGCTCGCTCGACCTCAGACAGCGAGCAGCGCGGTGAGGGATCGGTCGGTTATAGGATCGCGGCAATGATCGCGATGTTTCTGCTGGCGCTTGTGACGATTGTCATCTGGTACTTCAGCCGCTAGAAAAACCGCATGAACTATGAGCATCCGCTTGACCTCATCCAGGCGCAGCACTTGATAAGAAGCCACTGAGTCTGTGTCTCTGCTTCAGACTTTCGATCGATCTCGCTTATCCTTGTCGCACTCAGGGAGGAATGAATCCGAAATGGCGTTGATTGCAGCCAACGAACTAAAACGAAAGTTATTGATTGGGGTGGAGGGCCAACCCTATGTTGTGCTGGAAGTTTTCTTTGCTTCGCCCACCGCTCGCGGCGCAGCCACTATGGTTCGCACCAGGTTGCGGCACTTGCTGACGGGCGCGGTCATGGAAAAAAGTTTTCGTTCGAGCGAAAAGTTTGAAGAGCCGGATGTTGAGCTAGTGCCCGCGTCCTATCTTTACAGCGACGCGCACGGCTTTCATTTCATGGACGAGAAAAGTTACGAGCAGTTTACCTTTAGCGCCGCAGATGTCGAACCCGATCGCGGCTATTTGAAAGAGGGGGTTTCGCTGCAAGTTTTGAAGTACAACGGCGCGCCGGTATCGCTGCAGCTCCCTCAATATGTCGAACTCGCAGTCTCATCGACTGAACTGGGTATGCGCGGCGACACAGCGGCCGGCGGCGCGAGCAAACAGGCGACGCTGGAAACCGGTCTCGCCGTCCGCGTGCCCCTGTTTATTAAAGAAGGCGAGGTCGTTCGGGTGAACACTCAGACTGGCGAAGTGGCTGGCCGTGCTTAGTGGCACAGGCCGTTGAAAATCTTCTCGTCTTACAGCAGGCGATAGACGAACACGACAAACTAAAATGAAAAAGGAGCAAAGATGGCACTGACAAATCTAGCCGGTAGAAATTTGGGAATGCTTTTGCTTGGTCTGTGGTTGATTCTCACGGGACTCTTGCCGCTGCTTAGTATCAAAGTTTCTCCGACGGTCACTACGGGTCTGGCTGTGCTCGGCATCGTCGCCGGCATATTAATTCTACTGCGCCGTTAGGACGTTGTGCTCCTGAGATGAGCCGGCAAACAAGGGCGAAATCCTTTCGCGCCGATGAATTGTTCAAGAGAATCCTGGCCTCAATACAGAACTCGGAGCGGTAGCGAAGTGGTGCTCGGGGCAGTAGCCCGACCCTGAGGGAGGGCTCTGACGTATGTCAAAAGCGAACCCATAGGGACGAACCACCCGACATGCTTTCTTGGGCTCGCATCTGATAGCGGTGATACAATTCCTCTCGTTACGTCATCTTAGCTGGAGCGCGAGTCACTATGGAGAAGATTTACGTCGAACAACGCGATAGCGGCTACTGGATTAGAAACACTCCGATCGTCGTACGATGCCGCGCCACTTTGCACCCTTTATCATCAGCCATGAATGCCCCGGTGTGGTGATTATCGCCCAGAAAGTTAGCGTCAACATTGCAATCGAAGAGTGATCTGGGCGGCTTCGGAAGCTGAGGATTGGCTTAACCTAATCGTCGACCTTCCGCTCTGAAGGTACCTAGCGTCGCGGCTAGTGGTCATTTCCTTGAGTTTACTCTTGACTCAAATACCCTTTTGACATAGAAGCACTCACACGTTTTATCCACGTCTCGGTCCGAAGGAGTCCTGCTATGAAGAAGATTCTCGCGCTCGTGTCTTTGCTGCTGGTTGCGGCCGCGTGCACCAATCAGCCATCGACGAACACAAACATGGGGTCGAATGCGAACATGTCGACGCCAAAGTCGGCTGCGCCCGCTGAAGCCGATCTGGTCGCTAAAGAGAAGTCCGCATGGGATACGCTGAAGCAGAAAGACTACGCGGCGTTTGGAAATTTGTTGGCCAGCGATTATATCGAGGTCACCAGCGAAGGCGTCTTTGACAAGACGGGCATCGTTGCCGACGTTAAGAATTTCAATCTTACCGACGCCACGTTCTCTGATTGGAAGATGCTGCCCATAGATAACGACGCAGCGATTCTCACCTACAACACGACGCTCAAAGCCACTTACAAAGGCCAGGAAGTTCCGCCGGGTCCTTATCACTCCGCCGCAGTGTGGATCAATCGCGACGGAAAATGGCTGGCGTTCTATTACCAGCAGACTTTGGTCACGACCGCACCGCCGCCGCCGCCAGGCGCCGCCAAGTCGGACAAGGCCACTGCCACTCCAACTGTCCAGGCTGCAGCGACGGGGCCCGATCCAATTGCGAATGAGAAAATCGTCTGGGACGCTTTCAGGAACCGGAACTATGACTTATTCGCGTCCCTGCTGGATCCGGCGTTTGTCGAGCTCGAAAGCAATGCAGTCTATGACAAAGCTGCGGCGGTCAAGGGGGCGGACTTCGACGCCACTCAGTTTGAATTGACTGAATGGAAAGCCGCCAAGCTTGATAACGACGCGGCGCTGGTCACCTATCTGGTGAAGTCCAAGGATCCAAAAATAGGTGACCAACGGCACACGACCATCTGGGCAAATCGCGGCGGCAAATGGCTCGCCCTTTTGCACATTGGCACGGCGGTATCGAAGCCCATGTCGAGTCCGGAAATGAAGAAGATGTAAACGGCGTGGCTGAGTCAACCACGATGACGCGCGCGTCAGGAGCCGAGCGTCCATTCAATCCGAGCTCTGCAGGAGTGGCCTTCGAATGCGTTTGGCCGCTCCTGCTGAGTTGATCGTGACGCGCGCCCAGGTTGCGCAAAACTGAAATACGATTCACGAAACCACACTAAGCAACACCAGGACATCGTGCTTCGTGTGCTTTCGTGGATCGCTTTACCTGCCTCGCCCCATCAGCCTGCTAAGGGATCAGTAAAAGCTTGCCGGTAGTCCTTCTGCCTTCGAGATCGCGATGAGCCTGTTCGGCTTCAGCGAGGGGATAGGTTTTATGTATACGCAGTTTTAAATCCCCGCGAACGATCATGTTGAGCACGTCACCTGAGCGCTGTTCCAGTTCCTCCCGGGCCGCCGCATAGTGTTGCAGGCTGGGACGCGTGACGAACAGCGATCCGTGTTTGGTGAGCTCCAGAAGATCGAAAGGCGGGACCGCGCCGCTGGAACCCCCAAAAAGCACGAGATACCCTCGGCGGCGCAAGACCTTTAGATCCTTTTCAAAAGTAGTTTGGCCCACGCCGTCATAAACAACGTGCACGCCGCGGCCTTCGGTCAGCCGCCGGGTTTCAATCTCAAAGTCCTGGCTCGTATAGATGATCACATCGTCGGCGCCTGCATCGCGCGCCAGCGCGGCCTTCTCTTCAGACCCGGCCGTACCGATCACGCGCGCGCCCAGAAGTTTACACATCTGCACCAGCAGCAGACCGACGCCTCCGGCCGCGGCGTGAATCAACGCGATCTCGCCGCGCTTTATCGGATAGGTGCTATGGCTGAGATAGTGTGCGGTCATCCCCTGCAACATCGCGGCAGCGGCTGGTTCAAAATCGAGTTGGTCGGGGATCTTAATTAGACGATCCGCGGGCACCGCTGCGTACTCGGCATAACTTCCAAGCGCGCCGGTGTAGGCCACGCGGTCGCCAACATTCACGTTCTTCACATCGGCGCCGATCGACGTAACCACGCCGGCAGCTTCCTGTCCGTTAACGAACGGCAGAGGGGCAGGGTAACGGCCCTCGCGGAAATAGACGTCGATGAAGTTCACGCCCGCGGCTTTGACTTCAACGACCGCTTCGTTTGGCTTAGGTTCAGGAATAGGAAGATCGACGAGCGTCATTACTTCCGGACCGCCGGTTTCGGATACTTGAATGGCTTTCATGATTTTTAATATAGACCGGGAAACCAAAATTTGGAGTGCTGCCGGCAGAGCGCAGCGGCGACGGCGCTTTGGTTTGGAGTTCGCCTTTAGGCGGCGCTTAGAGCCTGATACCGAGACCGCCTAAAGGCGGAACTCCAAACTTCCAAAGCGGTGTCGCGCTACGCTTGCCCCCGCACTCCAAAAACACGTCACGCGACTTTGACGATCTGTTTGCCAAGGTTCTCCCCGCTGAACAAACCGATAAAGGCCCGCGGCGTTTGCTCAAATCCCTCCACGACGGTTTCGGCGTATTTCAACTTTCCTTCCGCGAGCCATTGGGCCAACTGCGTTACGCCTTCGGAAAACCGCGCGGCGTATTCGGTGATGATGAATCCCTTCATCAAGGCGCTGTTAACCAGCAGGTAAGGTTGCGGCCGCAGGCCGATGTCCGGTTGGTCAAGATTGTAGATTGAGATTTGCCCACAGATAACTATGCGTGCGCCGTGGTTGAGCAAAGGCAAACCTGCGTCCGACACTTCTCCGCCCACGTTATCGAAATAAATATCGACGCCGTTCGGGCAAGCTTCTTTTAAAGCCTGCCGGAGATCGCCCTCTCGATAATTGATCGCGGCATCGACTTTCAAATCCTCCTTAAGGTAGCGGTTCTTTTCATCGTGGCCGGCTATCCCGACCACTCGACAGCCCCTTATCTTGGCAATCTGACAGACGGTCGTGCCCACCGCGCCGGCGGCGCCCGATACCAAAACCGTCTCGCCTTCCTTTGGTTGGCCAATCTCGAGCAATCCAAAATAAGCAGTCAGGCCAGGCATGCCCAGCACGCCCAGCGCCGTCGTTATCGGCGGCCCGGCCGGTACCTTCAGCAGAGTGTCTGCCTTGACCTCGTTGTAGAGACGCCAGCCAAGCATGCCTGTCACGATGTCTCCCGGTTGAAATTTAGGGGAGCGGGATTTGATCACTTCGCCGACCACGCCACTCTCGATCACCTGGCCAACTGCAAACGGCGCGACGTACGACCGGCCTTCACGCATACGGCTACGCAAATATGGATCGACGGAAATGTAGAGCGTGCGCACGAGGACTTCCCCGGATTCCGGCACGTCGGTTTCGGCGATATTAAAGTTCTCAAGCGTGGGTACACCGACGGGCCGGCTGGCGAGTCTGATCTCTTTGTTTTGCATAAGGCGATGATACGGCGCGAAGGGCGCGAGGTGAAAGTCGTCCCCAGTCACGGTGGGTCAAAGGAAAGGAATTCAGCGCAAAGGCACAAAGATTTCCTCTGCGTACCTTTGCGAAACTCTCTGCGCCCTCTCCGTTAAGGTCGATTCGCGACACACTCATGATCGATCCGATGGGCCAAGGATCCCCCAAGCGACCTTTCTCGCTATTCGACAAACATATTCATTCACATTGATTCGTCATCTTCTGCGATCAGGACACTCTTCCTTGCCTCACTTTCGTACGTCACATTGACCCTCGCAATCGACACAGAAAGAGCAACGATCGCAACCGAATCTCCATCTTATTCTTGGTCCTCGATTGCAAGCTCATTACGTTCTTTGTAAATCGGTTCCACCATGCGCAGCCCGAAGTTGGAAGTCTTGGTTTGATGACCCTGGGTCATCGCTCACATGGAGAACTATTAAATGAAGTTTCCCCGTTTACTACACTTGCGCTCTGCCAAGTTCGCCCCTTTTGCAATCATTTCGCTCTTCTTTCTGACAAACTTCACGGGGCTCTTCTTCAGTCCGGTATTTGCGCCCGTCGTCGTTGAAGCCGACACTCTCGAAACAGAAACCATTCCTGCTGACATTCCGCTTTCCGGTGATTGTGATCTCGATTGGATCATCTTTCACGCAGGTGAGCGCGAGGGCGTCGACCCGCGTTTCATTCACGCGGTCATTCAACAGGAGTCGAAGTACGATGCCGACGCGACGTCTCCGGTGGGCGCTCGCGGCCTGATGCAACTAATGCCGGCCACGGCGAAAAGATTTGATTGCACCGATCTAAAGGATCAAGCTTGCAACGTCGAAGCCGGAACAAAGTACCTGGCGTGGTTATTGAAGAGATTCAACGGCGACGTAGAGCTGGCCCTGGCGGGCTACAACGCCGGCGAGGGATCAGTGGACAAGTATCAGGGCGTGCCGCCTTACGCCGAGACCAAAAAATACGTGAACAAGATCGTCGCGAATTACGGGAAGACCTACCATCCGATCCTTTCACCTGAAGAAGCGAAGGTGACATTCCACCTGGTCGCTTATGAAAGTCAGACAGCGATGCTGCAATAGCATCCCAACCTACTAGAAAAGAAAGCGCGCCGGTCGGACCTTGGGGGCCCGGCCGGCGCGACTGTTTTTGATCAAACCAAAATCAGGGCAGTTATCTCAGCCAGTCGATCGACTATCGTAGGGGCGCACCACTTGCCCGTTGCCCCGGACCCAGCACTCGATCCACCTCAGCGCGAATGGCTTCCAGTTCCTTGCGCAACACCTCATACCTTTCAATTGCGTCACGCCCGATCTTTTGATCGACGTTTGCGGTCATCCCGGCCAGATAGGTTATCTGTGCTTGTAATCCAGGCTTGCCGTATCGCACTGAATCCGTGTTGAGTTTCGCCGCGATGGCGTTCAACGCAGTCAGCATGCGGGCGTCAACACCTGACGCCGCGCGGAGTTTTGTTTGCGCCTCGCGGACTCGGGTTACTAGTCCGTTGACCGTCGTGACGAGTTCGCGCATGCGCATGTTGTGCTCGAATTGCTCACGCAGGTCGGCGACAGTAACTCCATCCTCCAGAACGCGGGGATCGATAAGCACGTTAAAAGTTTCAGTCAAAGCCGACGCGCCGATCTTCAGACGTGCCTGGTATTGTCCCGGCGGCAAAATCACGCCGGCCTGATTTCGCACGTCCCAGACAAAGCGATTGAGTCCCGCTACTTTGGTTGGGCGTGGAGGCGGTGCTGCTCTTCGTCCGGTAGGCGGGTCAGGATCTTCCGTCTCCGTGCCGGCCGCAGGTGTTCCTCCACCGCCACGACGGCCGCGATCCGGCGCATCGCTGTTGTACGAATTGATTAGTACCCCCTGGGCGTCGAGTATCTCTATCGTTACCGGGCCGGCTGGCGCGGCGGGGAGATAGTATTCAATCCCCGGACCAAGAACGCTCGGATTGACCCTCGTGCGATAGCCGTCGCGCGGATGGAACAAGTGCACATCCGATGCAGTAATCTGCGGAGTGAGTTGGTGAAGCGAACTGATGTTATCCAAAATCCAAAACGCCCGCCCCTGAGTCGAGACCACCAGATCCTTCCCCACTACCTTAATGTCCGTGATCGGCACGTTCGGCAAATTCAACTGGAGTGACTGCCAGTGCGCACCGTTGTCGAACGAAATAAACATGCCGAATTCCGTGCCGGCGTAAAGCAGGCCTTCACGGTCTGGATCTTCGCGCACTACTCGTGTGGGCCAGTCTTCAGGGATGCCGTTCTTCCCACTAGTCAGGCGCGTCCAGGTCTTTCCATAATTGTCTGTGCGGTAGAGATAAGGTTGATAATCACCGAGCAACCAACGGTAGACGGCGTAGTAAGCGGAGCCCCGGCGATGGGGCGAGGGCTCGATATATTGAACGCGGCCTCCCGGCGGAAGATCTTTCGGAGTCACGTTAGTCCAGGTCTTGCCGTTGTCGCGCGTAAGATGGAATGGGCCATCGTTCGCGCCCGTCCAGATTACTCCCTTTTCAAGCGGCGACTCGGCGATCGCATACAGCGTGCTGTAGAACTCTTCGCCGGTGACATCGCGCGTAATCGGCTCGCCGCTCGCGCCCTGGCAACACGCAGGCCTGGCAGTGAGATCGGGTGAGATCCTTTCCCAGGTTATCCCTTTGTCACGGGTGCGGTGGAGGTACTGCGAACCGTAATAGAGCACGTCCGGGTCGTGCGGAGACGTGGCCATCGGCGACACGCGCTGCATGCGGTAAATCAGATCGCCGGCGGGATTCCCATACAACGACTGCGCGCCGATCCAATAATTTTTCTCTTGTCCGGTCCGCAGGTTCATCACGCCGTACTGGCCCTTGCATGATCCGTAGACGATTTCGGGATTCGTCGGATGCGGCATGATCGGACCGGTCTCGCAGCCCGGGCCGGACCGCCAGTCTTCGCGTCCGGAGGCATCGGGTTGGCTCGACATGATGATCGTGGTGTTGTCCTGCTGAGCTCCGTACAGTTTGTAGGGAAACTGCCGGTCCACCCACACGCCATAGATCTCAGCCGTCGGTTGATTCATCTGCGACGACCAGGCGCGGCCGCCGTCGATCGAGATATTGGCCCCGCCGTCGTTTGACTGAATCATGATCTGGCCGTCGTTCGGACTAATCCAGATGTCGTGATTGTCACCGTGCGGCGTTCGGAAAATGGTAAATGTCCTGCCGCCGTCCACTGATTTGAAAAATGATTCGGCGCCGGCATAGACCACTTCGGCGTTCGTCGGATCGGCGCCCAGCGCCACGTAGTAGAAGGGACGCTGAATCAAAGCTGTCTGGGAGTTGATGAGGGACCAGGTCTCTCCCGCATCGTCTGAGCGATAAAGCCCGCCGCCAGGCTTTGCCTCGACCAGAGCGAAGACGCGTTTGGGACTTGCGGCCGTAACCGCGAGGTTCGCTTTGCCAATCAATTCATTCGGCAGACCTGCGGTGATCTTCTGGAAGTGTTCACCGCCATCGCTGCTCTTATAGAAACCGCCCTCACGGCCGCCGCTGATGATCGTCCACGGCTTGCGCTCGAGACGTGACAGCCAGGCGTAGACGACGTTCGCATTGCCGGGCTGAATCTCCAGATCCATCGCGCCCACCTGATCGGATACGAACAGCACCTTTCGCCAAGTCTGTCCTCCATCCACGGTTTTGAAAACGCCGCGTTCGGAATTAGCTTTGAAGGCGTCCCCCTGCGCCGCTACCCAGACGATGTTCGGGTCTGTTGGGTGGATGCGAACTGCGGCGATTTGCCCGGCGTTGTAGAGACCGATGAACTTCCAGGTCTGTCCGCCGTCCGTTGTCTTGTACATGCCGCGGCCGGTCGAGACGTTGCTGCGCACGTCATCAGAGCCGGTGCCGAGATAGATGACATTCGGATCAGAGTCAGCCACCGCTACGCAGCCAGTCGAACCGAGCGGAACTTTCCCATCGGTAATCGGGACCCACGTGGCACCGCTGTCCGTCGTGCGAAACAGGCCGCCGCTCGCGACGCCCATATAGAAAGTTTTTGGTTGAGAGGGAACACCGGTCACAGTCGTGACGCGTCCGCCCCGCGATGGCCCAACCAGCCGATAGCGAAGCCCTTTGAAGAGCGCCGGATCTACGCTGGTCATCATTGGTTGGTCCGTGCGCGACTGGGCATGGGCGACTGAAATAGCGAGGGTGGCGAAGGCGGCCAATGAAAACAGAATGTGTCGAAGCATCTAAAATTCTCCAGTGTCAGGCCATTAGTTTTTTCGGTATCAATTAGGCCCAAATCAAACTCAGCGCCGCCCTAAACTGCCGGTCCTCTCTATTTTATTCTCTGTTAGCATAGCGAGAAGATAATGTACACGGGAAACAAACGCTACTCAGCCACTGCGGCAGTTTCGATCCTTTTGACTCTCTCATAAGCACCGTGGCTCTAGCCCACTGATTGCTGGTTGGGACTGGAATGGGAACCCTTTAAACGGTTTCCCGTTGTCCACGGCGAGCTGGGGTCACCGCGCTCAAGCGACGGTGCTAATAAGACGGCTCCCCCGCCAGTCGCCACGGAAAATGATTTGGCGCAGTTACGTCCCCTGGACTATAATCCGGTCTCCTTAAAAGTAATTCGTTGAACTGTTCGTTCGGCTCATTCGCAAAATTTGTCTGAGAATTTTCTGTCTGGGAGGTCGGTATGTCAGAAGTTAAATGTCGAATTCTGTGTGTGGACGATCATGAAGACACGCCGGAGATGCTCAAGCTCCTGCTTTCACAAGCGAACTACGAGGTTTATCCGGCGCACAGCATGGAAGAGGCGATAATGCTGGCCCGAACGCACGAATTCGATCTCTACGTGCTGGACAAGCGTCTGCCCGACGGCACGGGGATAGAACTCTGCACCACTTTGAACGCTCTGACGCCTGGTGTTCCGTGCATCTTCTACACCGGCGATGCCTACGAGGTCCACCGCCTTGAATGCATTGCCGCAGGGGCCGACGCCTACGTGCCCAAGCCCGACGTGGAAGCCCTCATCGAGGCCGTTCACAAACTGCTCGCGGAGAGAGAGTGCGCCGCCGCGAACTAGACCATCAATCGAGGTCGAGTGCGGGCACGGCGATTCCAATCTTAAAAAATCCTACGCGCGCAGCCGTGACGATGTTTTACGGCTAATTAAAAGTTGGGCCGTGCCCGAAAGTTTGGCCATCATCTAAGGAGACTATTTCCGATGTTCCTGTGTATTCGTTCGATCGCGACGGCAACTGGCCTGGTCGTGCTGGCGTTGCTGATGCTTGCGGCGCCGCTCTCGATTTCCGCACAGCCGGAGGCCCCCCGGCAGCAGCCGTCGCCCGAGCCCGCCAGGCCTGAGCCAACAAAGAGCCCTGACCAGACGAGCGCTGAAAATGAAAACCGCCCGCGCGATCCGATGTCGACGCCGACCTTCAGCGGTCTGAGATTTCGGTCTATCGGTCCAGCCTTTACCTCCGGCCGAGTGATCGGTTTCGCGGTCGATCCAGGCAACTCCGCGCGCTACTTCGTTGCCGCGGCATCCGGAGGTGTGTGGAAGACGATCAACAACGGAACGACGTGGACGCCGGTCTTCGATCGGGAAGGGTCGTATTCGATCGGCGCCATTACGCTCGATCAAAAAAACCCTCTGACGGTGTGGGTGGGAACCGGCGAGAACAACAGCCAACGCAGTGTTTCATACGGCAATGGCCTTTATCGTTCAGACGATGGCGGCAAGACCTGGAAGAATGTCGGATTGAAAACGTCCGAGCACATCGGTCGCATCGCCATCGATCCCAAGGATTCAAATATCATTTACGTAGCCGCGCAGGGACCCCTGTGGGGCCCGGGCGGAGATCGAGGTCTCTTCAAAACTACCGATAACGGTAAGACCTGGAAAAGCATCCTCAACATCAGCGAGAACACGGGCGTCACCGACGTGGTGATCGACCCGCAGAACCCGGAAACACTCTATGCCGCTTCTTATCAACGCCGTCGCCATATGTTTACCTTGATTGATGGCGGGCCAGAGAGCGCCATCTATAAATCGACGGACGCCGGTGCGACGTGGAACAAGTTGAGGGCAGGGCTGCCAACGACTGATATGGGCCGTATCGGCCTGGCAATCTCACCGATTGATTCGAACGTGGTTTATGCCACGGTCGAAGCCTCTGATCGCAAAGGCGGCATCTTCCGCTCGAACGATCGCGGCGGCAGTTGGGAAAAGCGCAACGAGTTCGATGCCGGCGCAATGTACTACGCGCGAATCGTCGCCGACCCGAAAGATGTCGATCGTATTTACGTGATGAATGTTTTTCTGATGGTGTCTGACGACGGCGGCCGGACTCTACGGCGGCTTGGGGAAAAATCGAAGCACGTTGACAACCATGACATCTGGATCGAACCCGGGAACACCGATCATTATTTAGTCGGTTGCGACGGCGGCGTTTACGAAAGCCACGACCGCGGGGTGAACTGGGAATTCAAACGCAACCTGCCGGTGACCCAGTTCTATGACATCACCACCGACAATGCCACGCCTTTCTATAACGTGTATGGCGGTGCGCAGGACAACTACAGTTTTGGCGGACCATCGCGAACGCGAAACGTTTCGGGCGTCGTCAACAGCGATTGGTTCGTCACCAATGGCGGCGACGGCTTCCGCAGTCAGGTCGATCCGGAAGATCCGAATACGATCTATGCGGAACTACAGAACGGATCACTCGCGCGCTTTGACAAGGTCAGCGGCGAACGCCTGGGCATTCAACCGCAGGTGGGCCGCAACGAAGATCCTTTGCGCTGGAATTGGGATTCGCCTTTCATTATCAGTCCGCACTCGCACACGCGCCTTTATTTTGCCGCCGACAAATTGTTCCGCAGCGACGATCGCGGCGACAGTTGGAAAGTGATCAGCCCCCAGCTCTCGCGTGGTTTGGATCGCGACAAGCTGCCGGTGATGGGCAAGATTTGGAGCATGGATGCGGTGGCCAAGAACCAATCGACTGCTTTCTTTGGCAACGCCTCTGCGCTCGCTGAATCGCCGAAGAAGGATGGACTTATCTATGTCGGTACGGATGATGGGTTGATTCAAATCACCGAGGACGGCGGCAAGAACTGGCGCCGCGTTGAGAAGCTTCCAGATGTTCCTGAATTGGCTTATGTCAGCCGCATCGTCGCGTCTAACCACGACGCCAATACGGTCTATGCCGCGATTGAGAATCACCAGAACGCGGACTTCAAACCTTATCTTTTCAAGAGCACTGACGCGGGACGGACCTGGGTTTCGCTTAAGAGCAACCTGCCTGCGAATGGTCCGGTCTGGGCGATTGCCGAGGATCATGTCAATCCGAATTTGCTTTTCGTCGGCACTGAGTTTGGTCTCTACTTTTCGATCGACGGCGGACAGAAATGGATTCAACTGAGGAGTGGCCTGCCGACTATTGCGGTGCGCGATCTCAACATTCAGAAGCGCGAGAACGATCTGGTGCTCGGCACCTTCGGGCGCGGAATTTACATTCTGGATAACTACACGCCGCTGCGTTCGCTGAAACCTGAAATGCTCAAACAGGACGGCTTGCTGTTTCCGGTCAAGGATGCGCTGATGTACATCCAGGCCCAGCCATTGGGCGGACGCGGAAAAAGTTTTCAGGGCGAATCTTTCTTCACGGCCGATAATCCGCCCTTCGGCGCGACCTTTACCTACTATTTGAAAGAAGAGCTGAAGACTAAAAAGTCGAAGCGACAGGAAGCCGAAAGAGATGCGCAGCGGAAGAATATAGCCATCACGCAGCCCAGCACGTCAGACTTTCGGGCCGAAGAAGAAGAGGAAGCCCCGGCGGTCATTCTCACTATCAGCGATTCGTCGGGTCGCGTCGTGCGACGTTTGACCGGCCCCGTCACTGCAGGCATGCAGCGGGTCGCGTGGGATTTGCGTTATCCGGCGCCGACGTTGCCGCCGCCGCCAAATCCCGACGGCGAGGATCCTTTCAACGAGGGACCGGCTGGGCCCTTAGTAATGCCGGGTACTTACAAGGTCAACCTGTCGAAACGAGTTGACGGAGTAATCACTTCATTGGGTCAGACCCAGGAGTTTCAGGTGATCGTAGACGGCCAGGAGCGGATGACGCCGTCCGATCGCGCGAACCTGGTTGAGTTCCAACAAAAAGTGGCGAGGCTGCAGCGCGCGGTGCAAGGGGCATCGGCGACCGCCAATGCTCTGAAGCCACGCCTGGTAGCGATCAGGCGTGCATTGTTGGAAACGCCGGCTGCTCCGGAAAAGCTGCTTGGCGATGCGGCCGCTTTGGACAAACGCACGAGCGAAATCCTGCGTGCCTTGCAGGGCGACCAAGCCTTGCGCCAGCGCAACATGAATCTGGCGCCTTCGATCAGTGATCGCGTGGGAGACATCGTCGGCTCGCAACGGATGTCTACGGCCCGGCCTACGCAGACGCAGCTCGATCAATACGCAGCCGCGGCGCAGGAATTCGAAACCACGCTCAATCAACTGCGGCAACTAATCGAGGGCGATCTGGCCAGGCTGGAAAA
>JAWVEB010000081.1:0-13369 GCA_033856915.1 Blastocatellia bacterium
GTTGCTGAAAAAGAACCATGCGGTTGATCTGACCACGGCATTTGATGAAGAAATACACGGGTCCGGGGAGGAGTCTGTTAGTCCGGCAACAATCCTCGAGCACAGCGAAAACTCGGAACTAATCAAAGAGGCAATGGATGAATTACCTGTGGAATTTCGGGAGATCTTGATACTGCGACACCAGGAAGATCTCTCCTACAAAGAAATAGCCGACATCGCACAGATCCCGCCCGGCACGGTCATGTCGCGGCTCGCGCGCGCGCGGGGAAAACTAAAGGAGAGTCTTGGCGCTCGCATTAATAGGGAGAAATGAAGTGAACTACTAAGAGGCTACGCTCGATCTGTTCTTCTCGAGAGACATCGAGCAAATGATCACCTCGCGCGATGTTGAAGCCCTGAGTGATCTTGCGGATTGAATTCGCGCTCGCGGGATCCAACAAACTTCAATTACCGCGCTTCCCCGTTGACACCGAGATTAGGGAACAGCGCTAACGAAGTATTTGTTTGGTAAGAGAGTTGGACGTGTTCAATCCATTCCTACTGATCTGGCGCAGTTATATTCCCAGAAAGTCGCCTGTTATCGTTCGCCCTCGATGAAGCTTTTGCCAGCGTTCTTTCGAAAAACCTGGGAATAAATACGGCCGTATCCGGTTGTATTGAATGAATGGGAACGTGCGTAACCAAAGCAGGAATCTTCCACCACCGAGCGCATGCTAGAGCGTCAATTGGCCGAATGACGGAAGGAGAGACGGAACATCGCTTTCGAAGTCATCGATGTGTGTTGCACGAAGGCACCATGTGGAGGCATTCACATGCGGTGCGGTCTCAATGGCAGCGGAGTTTTCGCGATTTGAGGCATGTGAAAACCGGCCGCTGCGGTGACGATCTAATACAAACGATCTGGTTTTAGCTGGGGTTTCCAGCGAGATGACCTCGTCAAAAAAACCGTTATGGCGTTCTGTTGCAATAAGAAACATGCTTACAATTGAAGACTTCGAATCGAATCTCTCCTCCAGGAAATGGCCGACATCGCGCAGATCCCGCCCGGCGCACGGTCATGTCTCGGCTGGCCCGCGCGCGCGCCAAACTTAAGGAATGTTTAGCGGCTTGGATCAGTAACGAGAAGTGAGATGAACTGCGAAGAAGTTATGAATTTAATGGATGGCTATCTAGATGGCGAGCTGGATCCGATTACCTGCCAGACAATCGAACAGCATTTGCAGGAGTGCCATGACTCTGAGCAAGCTTACAAAGCGCATGGCACGCTAATTCGTGCAATTGGCAGCGCCACACCTTATTACAAGGCTCCACCAGAATTGCGCGAGCGAATTCAATCTTCATTACGCCAAGAAATCGCCGAACGATCTAAGAGCAGCGGCAGTATTCCGCGAGATGCGTCGCCGCTCATCAAAGAAAAGCAGCCGGAACCGCGGTCCATTCTTTTTGGAACCTCATGGAATTGGCTAGCTCTCGCCGCTGCCATCGTTTTTGCAGCCATTATCGCCTGGAACGTACTGCCCCGATTGCAGCGACCCGGGCCAGATCAGCTTCTGGCAACGCAGCTTATCGCCGGTCATGTGCGTTCGTTAATGGCAAACCATCTAACAGACGTCGCTTCCTCGGACCAGCATACCGTGAAACCCTGGCTGGATGCGAAGCTCGATTTTGCGCCTGCAGTTGTGGACCTTTCAAGTGAGGGATTTCCTCTCATCGGTGGCCGTCTGGATTATCTAGATAACAGGCCGGTGGCGGCCTTGGTCTACCAACGGCGTAAACATTTTATTAATCTGTTTGTTTGGCCGGCGGCGCCCGATGCAACCAAAACTCCGAAGACAATAACGCGGCAAGGTTATCAGCTTTTGCACTGGGTTGGCTCGGACTTCAACTACTGGGCCGTTTCCGATGTGAGCGAGACTGATTTGGAGGCTTTTAGACAAGCCTGTGAAAAACAGCTACCGCGCCACTGATGACGCCGGGACTTAATGGCTGATAGCTCGCAAAGAGGGTTGTCGTTCTCCTAAGAAGTTCGACTACCTCAGGTTGAAGTCCCGCGAAAGTTTCGATATCCAGTTCTGGGTTTCCCTACCGCAGACGCGCAAGCGACGCTTCACTGTGGCTTCGCCACTCCAGTTTCTTAGTATCTCCGTTTTCCTTAATATCGCCGCACCCGCACGGAATATTCGCTCAGCTAAGCGGTATGGATAGGTGGAAACAATATCATGCATCCTTCACAACCAAAATAGAACCACGGAAAGACTTACAATTATGTTTTCTTCTGCTTATCACTATCAAAAGCCTAACACAACGAGGCCGGCCTCAGCGTTACTCAAATACTTAAGCCAGCGCGCGCTCGCAGTACTGATGTTTATTTCTTTAGCGCTGTTAGCTAGCGTGGGAGGTAAAAAGTCCGAAGCTAACCAGCCAAGCCTCGACAAGAGCACAAGCGGAGACCTTGTTATCAGGCATCGGGACCACGACGCTTGCTCGGTCGCGACGAAATCTTTGGGGCCTAAGAACTCCTCACTGCTAACTTCATGGCAGTCCATAGCTGCGATGATGAATAGCTTCAAAGAAGCATTCAACGACCCGTCCATAATCGATTACGCTAATCAGCAGGGAATAGGCATAGGCGACTCGCCGACAGCTCCACTCCTCGACACTTCCAGCCATTCGGCTGCTCCCTCGAAGTCGCCATCAAGTCAATCGAGCAGATTCTCGTCAAACTACTAGCATCACATCCCGACTATATGAAATCACCACTTTGTTCGTCTCTTTTGAAAGCCGCGCTTTTGATTGTTCAACTGGCCTTGTGCTTTGGCGGTGCAACCGTCGCGCAGGCCGGAAGTAAGGATCCGTTGTCTCCCGGCCCGGTAAGACCAGGGAATTTAGATTATCGAACTGAGTTACCGCAAGGATATCTCAGGGTCTATTCGGCCACCGATGAATTCAAGGACGGCGACGCGTGGTACTTTCCACACAGCTCTTACGCCATCTACACGATCGACGGAAAGCTCTTTAAAAACGTCAAAAACCACCGTTCCGCGAACGATGAAATCCCCGAGGTCGTGGCGTTGCCCGTTGGAACTTACACCGTTGTAGGTCGGTCGGAGAGAAATGGATACGGCCACGTCCTCGTTGTTATCAAGGAAGCTCAGCAGGCGATCCTCGACTTGGATCTCTGGGAAACGAAAACGCAAAGGACCTTAGCACACAACTGACGATTGCGCCGTATGAACTCAGAACAGAGGAATGAGATTGCCGCAAATGATAGTAATGGCCGCGTTCTGAAGATCAGAGAAGCAGGTGCCCTAGCACTAAATAGATTAGACCAATTGCGCCCAGCGCGACCTATGACGCAAGAAGTTCTCGACGCTGAGGTCGCGCGCATCGCACTAGAGAAACAGCATCGTGGCTTCGTTGTTCACCGCGTTGATAGCATGACTCCTTTTGTCATCAGGCTCCGGGGCGGCGAAATTCGGATACGATCTCGTTTCGAATTCTTGCCAAAACTCCAATCGATCAACTCAAAAAACGGAGGCCTAACTTATGGTCTTGGATCTTAGAGGAAAGAAGGTGCTTGTAATTGGTGGAAAACAGTCCGTCGGCCGCGCTATTGCTGAAGCAGTGGCGCGTGAAGGAGCCGACGTAGT
The DNA here is from genome assembly GCA_033856915.1 of Blastocatellia bacterium. GTDB lineage: Bacteria > Acidobacteriota > Blastocatellia > Pyrinomonadales > Pyrinomonadaceae > UBA11740. The sequence continues at coordinate 3,651 of JAWVEB010000081.1, forward strand.
GATCTGGCTGCGGAAGTACATTAATGAGGTAAACGAAGCGAAAGCATTGCCAATAACACAACTGGAAATCCCATCGCAGCTAGCCAATGGAGCGGCGCCAACCTCGCTCTGGCGCCAAACAATCGCGCAGAGATCTTACTGGTAGTCCGATTGGCTAACGCTAGAACCTCACGTTTCACTTTCAACGGGTTTCGGGAATAAACTCGCGCGGAATCGGGAGGAGCTCCAGTTCGACCAAAGAATCAAAATGCACCCAACCATTAGTCAGATGTTTTATCCAAATCGCCAGGCGTTTTTTGCGAAACTGTCTCTGAGTTTATCGCTGCAGCCGACGATCAAGATTGGGCCGGCACCCCTCCCGAGCGGAGAGCACAGGCCTGGATCACGCAATATGCGGAAAGCGGTGCCAACGGAGACGCTGAGCAGCGCGCAACGAAGCATGAAGGCAAGAATCAGAGGGACGGCAGGGAGTTAACATGAAACCAATATTCCAAATTGATCATCGATATAGGCCGATCGGGCTCGCTGCGAGCACCAGCCATGCGTCCAGGAAGACGGACTATAATTACCAAGCAGCGACGCTCGATGATGTCGACGGTGGATGTGTAGGCAATTACAAGCCGCCGTTTCGCGCCATCGGCCGGGATTATTTCGCGCGCGAAGCGCATTATGACTGGGCAAGCGAGGCGCTGGTTTTTTGCCTATTGATGCTCACGACCATCCCGCCGCTGGTGAATGGAGCAAGCGCCGTCGCAGGATTACTTCGCTCGACCGGACGAGCACTCTGATTTCGGTGGTTCCTTGCGAACTCCAAGGGTCCTAGGATCGGTAGGTCGCTGACGACGCTTCCGACATTGGACATGCTAAAATGGCTCAAATATTCCGTGAAGGTACACGATAGGATCCGAAGCGGCGCGCTCTATCTTTATTATTACCGGATCTTCAATCCGGTTCCACAGCGCGAGAACGTCTGGTGTTAAATAATGAACCCGGCGTCTCTTCCCATCTTCGCGGTTGAAGCTCCGGAGTATGTCGCGCTTCAGCGCGAGATGCATGATGCGCTCCGGGCGCAGCACCCGGAGTGGATTCTACCAAACGGCGATTCTCCTACCTGCGACTTTTATGAGGCGCGATTCGCGGAGCTGCTCATTGTTTCATTAGCAACCGAACGCGCTTACGAACACGACAAAGCTTCCAACATTCTTCGCGAGCCATGGCGAGGGCCGTGGCGGTCACCCACTCGCGACCTTGATGATCCCGGCAATTTCACCATGCTTGCGGAATATGCTCAGGCAAGAAAGATAGTCTTTCCCAAAATGGCCTCGGCGATCCGAAAGTCCTCTCATGAAAACTTTGCGTAAAAGCCCAAGCGGCGTTGAAGACCCGTCCTCGGGAGCTCCGGATGGTACCCCGCTTGCGCCGCCGTGTGTCATGATCATTTTCGGCGCCGCCGGTGATCTAACGAAGCGTCTGGTCGTCCCCGCGCTCTACAACCTGGTAAGTGCGCGGCGGCTGCCTAATGAATTCCGGATTGTCGGCGTGGATCTCGCCTCGAAGACAACCGAGAAATGGCGCACTGACCTTACCGACACAATGCAGGGGTTTGTTGGCACCGATGGGGAATCGGCCGTTGACCAGATAGATGATAAAGCATGGCAATGGCTCACAGAACGAATGAGCTATGTCCAAGGGGACCTGAACGATCCTCAGACCTACAAGCGACTTAATGACCATCTGATCGAGTTGGATAAAACTGCGGGCACGTCAGGTAATCGCCTCTTTTACCTGGCTATCGCAGATCGCTTCTTCAGAGTGGCTGTTGATGGACTAGGAGCGGCAGGGCTACTAGCAGAAAGAGATGGGCAATGGCGGCGCGTGATCATTGAAAAGCCATTTGGCCATGATCTGGATTCAGCGAAGGCGCTGAATTCGGAAATACTAAAACACCTGCAAGAGCATCAGATCTACCGGATCGATCATTTTCTAGGCAAAGAAACCGTGCAGAACATCATGGCGCTACGGTTCGCCAACGGTCTGTTCGAGCCGATCTGGAATCGAGAACATATCGATCACGTCCAGATCACCGTTGCGGAAACTGTCGGCGTAGAACGGCGCGGTAAGTTCTACGAAAAGACAGGGGCATTGCGCGACATGGTGCCGAACCACGTCTTTCAGCTACTGGCGATGACAGCGATGGAGCCGCCCGTCTCATTTGAGGCTGACGCCGTTCGGGCGAAGAAAGCTGAAGTTATCCAAGCAATACGACCATTCGATTCTGAGCGCGTGGTCAAGGATGTTGTGCGTGGTCAATACAATGCGGGCACCGTTTTGGGTAAGGAGGTGCCGGCGTATCGCGAAGAACCCGACGTAGCTCCCGATTCAGACGCGGAGACCTACATCGCTTGTAAGCTAGAGATTGATAACTGGCGTTGGGCTGGCGTTCCGTTCTATCTACGCACCGGCAAGCGCATGCAGCGCCGGTATACAGAAATCGCGATCCGCTTTCATCAGGCGCCCCATAGCATTTTCCGAGGTACGGACGTGGAGCGCATGCATCCCAACTGGATGATTCTTCGCATTCAACCAAGTGAAAGCATCGCGCTCGAATTCGCCGCTAAACGCCCGGGCCCAACCGTGAAGTTAAGTAACGTGGACATGCAGTTCTGTTACGAAGACTATTTCAAGACCGCGCCCAACACCGGCTATGAGACCCTCATCTACGATTGCATGATCGGCGATGCGACCTTGTTCCAGCGCGCCGATAACATCGAGGCGGGCTGGGCGGTTGTTCAGCCGATCCTGGATCTTTGGGCAGATAATCGGCCGTCCTCTTTTCCAAACTACACCGCCGGTAGCAACGGCCCGGCCACGGCTGATGAGCTACTCGCGCGCGACGGTCGCGCCTGGCGGCCTCTCGACCAAACGAATCATCACTAAATTATGAAAGCGACACAACAACTCCGAAATCTGGGCCAGAGCCTCTGGCTCGATAATATCACTCGTGACCTGCTGAATAATGGGACGCTTGAGCGTTACACTGCAGAGCTCGCCATTGCAGGGCTGACGTCAAACCCAACGATCTTCGATCACGCAATTAAGAACAGCAGTAGCTACGATCGCGCGATTCGAGATTATGCCAGCAAAGGTAAGAGCGGCGAGGAACTGTTCTTCCAACTGGCGTTGGAAGACCTTACGCGCGCAGCAGACCTGTTTCGACCTATCCATGATCGGACCAACGGGCTGGACGGGTGGGTATCCCTGGAAGTTTCACCGTTACTAGCACATAACACCACGAGCACTCTGGCGGAAGCGAAGCAGTTATTTGCGCGTGCCAATCGCCCTAACCTGCTAATCAAAATCCCGGGAACCAAAGAAGGTCTTCCGGCAATCGAGGAAGCCATTTTCGCGGGAATTCCAGTCAATGTGACCCTCCTGTTTTCACCGGAGCAGTATCAAGCAACGGCCGAGGCTTACATCCGCGGGATCGAACGTCGGATCGACGCTGGACTGAATCCAAAAGTGGGATCGGTAGCTTCGTTATTCGTGAGCCGGTGGGATACCGCGGTCGCCGGTAAAGTTTCACCCGAACTTGCGAACAGGTTAGGTATTGCGATAGCTCGTCGTGCCTACCAGGAATACGTAAAACTACTCGGCTCATCCAGGTGGCAGCGCGCTTTCAATGAAGGTGCGATTCCGCAACGGTTGTTGTTTGCTAGCACCGGAACTAAAGATCCGAAAGCCTCTGATACGCTTTACGTTGAAAGCCTGGCGGCACCGCTAACGGTGAATACAATGCCGGAAGCGACGCTGCAAGCTGTAGCCGATCACGGCGAGGTAGATGGCGTAATAGCAAAAGACACCAACGATAGCGCTCGTACTCTCGACGAGTTCGTCAGAGTGGGAGTGGACCTGGGTGCGCTCGCCGCGCAGCTCCAGGAGGAGGGAGCCACTTCATTCGTTAAGTCGTGGAACGATTTACTCAATGTAATCTCATCGAAAACTGCGGCACTTCAGCAAGCAGCCTAAATTATGCAAAAAAAGAGAACATCACTTAAGCGGTTATCGGCCTGGAAAGCCCTCGCTGAACATAGCAAGGAGATCAAAAAGCTCCACTTGCGCGAGCTATTCGCTAACGACTCTACCCGCGGCGAAAAGCTCGCCGCGGAAGGGGCAGGACTCTTCCTGGATTATTCCAAGAACCGAGTCACTGAAACCACCCTGAAGCTGCTCCAGCAGCTCGCCGAGGAGTGCGACTTGCGCGGAAGGATCGACGCCATGTTTCGTGGCGAGAAAATAAACACGACCGAAAACCGCGCCGTGCTGCACGTCGCATTACGGGCGCCGAAGAATGCAATCATCCTGCTCGACGGCAAAAACGTTGTGCCGGCAGTCCACGACGTGCTCGACAAGATGACCATTTTTAGTAACCGGATCCGCAGCGGTGAATGGGTCGGGCACACCGGTAAACGAATTCGGAACATTATTAATATAGGTATCGGCGGCTCTGACCTCGGGCCGGTAATGGCCTACGAAGCTCTAAGACACTACACCGATCGCAGCCTCACCTTTCGCTTCGTCTCCAACATCGACGGGACCGACTTCGTGGAAGCTAGCCGCGATCTGAATCCAGCGGAGACCCTGTTCATCGTTTCGTCCAAAACCTTCACCACGCTGGAGACAATGACTAACGCGCAAACTGCGCGGGACTGGCTCTTAAAAGGATTAGGCGGCGACAAAGCTGCCGTAGCCAGGCATTTCGTTGCTGTCTCCACAAACGCAGAGAAGGTCTCCGCCTTTGGCATTGATACGGACAACATGTTCGGCTTCTGGGATTGGGTGGGCGGACGTTACTCGATGGATTCTGCCATCGGCTTATCGACCATGCTGGCAATCGGACCAGACAACTTCCGTAGCATGCTCGACGGCTTCCATCAGATGGACGAGCACTTTCGCACGGCGCCTTTCGATCAAAACCTGCCAGTTCTTCTTGGGTTACTCACCGTCTGGTATACGGACTTCTTCGATGCGGAGACAGTCGCCGTCCTTCCCTACGAGCAATACTTGAAACGATTTCCGGCTTATCTCCAACAGCTAACGATGGAGAGTAACGGAAAGCACGTCACTTTGGATGGCAAACAAGTCAACTACGATACCGGGCCTGTCTATTGGGGTGAACCCGGGACGAACGGGCAGCATTCCTTCTATCAGTTGATCCACCAGGGCACGCGCCTGATTCCGTGTGATTTTATCGCCTTCGGTAACGCGCTTACGCCGCTCGGTCGGCATCACGACATCCTCCTGTCCAATGTCTTCGCACAGGCTGAAGCGCTTGCCTTCGGCAAGACCGCAGAAGAAGTAAGGGCGGAAGGCACGCCTAAGCGGTTGGTGCCGCATCGTGTCTTTGACGGGAATCGGCCGTCGAATGTTATCTTGGCTGACCGGCTAACTCCTGAGGTGCTCGGTAAGCTGGTGGCGCTTTATGAACACAGCGTTTTCACTCAGGGCGCGATCTGGAACATCAACTCTTTCGATCAATGGGGCGTCGAACTCGGCAAAGCTCTGGCTCAACGGATTATTCCGGCGTTGGAAGCTTCATCGGAGCCGGAGCTGAAGCACGATAGCTCAACCAATAATCTGATCCGCCGCTACCGGCAGATCAAACTACGGTCATGAAAAGGCCCGAATTGAACAACGAGCAGTTGCGAATAATGAAAACTCGGCCCGGGTTTGTCGCCGCACTGGACGAAAGCGGTGGCAGTACTCCGAAGACTCTGGCGGCTTACGGCATTCCACCAGGTTCGTGGTCAAATGACGACCAGATGTTCGCGCTGGTGCATCAGATGCGCACGCGTGTTATGACCAGCCCCGTTTTCACCGGCGACCGGATCGTGGGCGCAATTCTGTTCGAAGACACGATGGACAGGAACGTCAACGGGAAGCTGTCGGCAGACTATCTCTGGGAAGTAAAGCGCGTCGTTCCGTTCCTGAAAGTCGACAAAGGCCTGGCGGAAGAAAAGGACGGTGTGCAGCTAATGAAACCCATCCCCAGCCTAGGCGCTTTGCTGAATAAGGCGAAAGGCAATCGGATTTTTGGAACAAAGATGCGTTCGCTCATCCACCAGGCGAATGCAGATGGAACAAGAGAGATCGTAGCTCAACAGTTTGAACTGGCCTCGCAAATAATCGCGGCCGAGTTGGTGCCGATCATCGAGCCGGAAATTAGTATCAAGTGTCCTGATAAGGCACACGCAGAGGAGCTGCTCAAAGCTGGCATACTGGAGAAGCTCAACAAGCTGGCCGCGGACGAACTGGTCTTTCTCAAGCTTACGCTGCCGGAAAAGGGCGGTCTTTATTCAGAATTCGTCGCTCATCGGAATGTGATCAGGGTGCTCGCCCTTTCTGGCGGTTATTCGCGGGAAGAAGCTGATGATCGGCTGCATCGCAACCGCGGCGTCATCGCAAGCTTTTCGCGCGCGTTGCTCGAAGGGCTCTCCGTAGACCAATCCGATTCCGAATTTGATGCCGCGCTCGACAACGCGATCGAGAGCATCTTCGAAGCCTCAACCATGAAGAATACTTCCACAACGTAGCTCAACTGACGGAGAACAAATTATGAAAGAACAGATCACAATGCAGCTTGGGATGATCGGCCTTGGCCGAATGGGTGGGAACATGGTGCGGCGCTTACTGGCGAAAGGACAAAAATGCGTCGTCTTTGATCGCTCCCCTCAACTCGTCGGCGATCTGGTCAAAGAGGGAGCGGAGGGGGCCAACTCATTGTCAGACCTGGTTGCAAAGCTCGAGCGACCGCGAGCGATCTGGCTGATGGTGCCGGCGGCGGTAGTTGATCAGACCATCGGTGAGCTATCACCGCTGCTCGAAAACGGCGATACCATCATAGACGGCGGCAACTCTTACTATGTGGATGATATCGAACGCGCGAAAGGCCTGCGTTCGTTAGGTATTCACTATGTCGATGTCGGAACCAGCGGCGGCATCCGGGGTTTGGAACGTGGCTACTGCATGATGATCGGCGGCGAAACCGAGATCGTAGAGCGCTTGGATCCCATCTTTTCCACGCTTGCGCCAGGAGTGGGCGAGGTGCCGCGGACGCCCGGCCGCGACAAACTTGGCGGGACGGCCGAACAAGGTTACCTGCATTGCGGGCCAAACGGCGCCGGACATTTCGTCAAAATGGTGCACAACGGAATCGAATACGGGCTCATGGCCGCGTACGCCGAAGGGGTCAGCATCTTGGAATCCGCCAACGCTGGAAAGCGCGAGAGCGAAATCGATGCGGAAACGACGCCGTTGCGCGAGCCCGAGCATTATAAATATGAATTCAATCTCGCGGACATCTCCGAGGTCTGGCGACGCGGCAGTGTCATCAGCTCGTGGTTGCTCGACCTGACCGCATCCGCGCTGGCGGGTGACGCCAAGCTGGCGAACTTTGCCGGCCGCGTCTCCGATTCCGGCGAAGGCCGTTGGACAATCAAGGCCGCAATCGACGAAGGCGTGCCGGTGCCGGTATTAACAACCGCGTTATATGAACGTTTCAGTTCGCGCGGCGAAGCTGATTACGCCGACCGAGTGCTATCCGCGATGCGCTTTGGGTTCGGTGGTCACCTCGAGAAACAACAAGTCAAAGCAGCTTAAAGTATATGAGCGTCTCCGCGACACATGCGACCATTAACAAGGAACGTGAGGTCTCATCTGCAAGAACACCTGCAACGATTCGCCTTCTTGTTGCCGATGTCGATGGCACCCTTGTGACCCATGATAAGGTGCTAACGCAACGTGCGCGTGCTGCGGTCGCAAAAATGCAGAGTGCCCGGATTCAGTTCGCGATTACGAGCGGCCGCCCGCCGCGTGGCATGGAAATGCTGATCGCGCCGTTGGCACTCACCACTCCTATTGCCGCTTTCAATGGCGGCATGTTTGTCAAGCCGGACCTAACCGTCATCGAACAACGTGTGCTGCAGGCCGACGTTATCGAGCCTGCGATCGAGACGATGCGGAAGCATGGACTCGACAGCTGGATTTATCGTGGCACGGAATGGTTCGTGCGCGACCGCCACGGACCGCATGTCGATCGCGAAGAATGGACGGTGAAATTTCCTCCCACGGTGGTGCCTAACTTCCAGGGCCTCACCAACGACGTGGCGAAGTTAGTCGGAGTAAGCGATGATCTTGACGCGGTGCAACGGTGTGAAGCGGCGGTGCGCGAGCAGTTCGCGGCGAAAGTTCACACGAGACAAACCAATCCTCAGCGCGAAACCTTGGTTTCGGCCGCGCGTTCGCAACCTTACTACCTCGATGTGACTCATCCGGACGCGAACAAAGGCTATGTCGTCACGCGCCTGTCCGAAATGCTCCAAATTCCGACACAGCAAATTGCCACCATCGGTGACATGCCTAACGACATGGCCATGTTCGAAAAAAGCGGGATCAGCATTGCGATGGGCCAGGCTGGTGAAGAAGTGAAATCTACGGCCACCTACACCACAAGCTCATCCGAAGAAGAAGGTTTCGCTAAAGCCGTCGAAAACTGGGTTCTGAAATCATGAATCTTGAAATTTCCCATCTAACGGCCCCTCGCGGATTAAAGTAAGGCTACTGTCGTTCAACTCTCTCACTCTTCTCGGTCCCAAGTTGTGGTATGCGTTTAGTATCGAGCGCTGCTGCATTTCCTGCAGGCTGAACGAGCATCTTCTGGGGAGCGCACGCGCCTCGCGTGCAATGCCAGTCCGGCTCGGACCGACGGCGCCCTCGCCATCGCGAACTTGAACGTTGAGGGGGATTGCTGCGGGGGCGCCGCAATTGGCACGCGGAGGCGCGTGCGCTCCCCAGATTGGCCTCGCGATTGTCGCACGGCTCTCGCTCCTCGGAGCCTCCGAGGGTGCAGTATGCCTGCGGGATATGCTGAGAGAAGAAACATGGTCTTTCACGAGCAGGCTCGTCCGGTCGGGTGATATCAGCATGAGAGATTTAGCTCATTGGAGGCAATAATATGAGCAGAACGATCAAAGCAATTGAGCGTCACATGAATCCGCAATCCAAAGCGGTACCCGTTCAGTCTCGTGCCGCGGAACTCGTTGCGGAATGGCAGCAACGCGGACCAGAAACACTTTCCGGGCATGCACTTCGCAAGTTGCGACTGGCCACGAGCTATCCTGGCGTCTACCATTTCAAACCTGCGCAAGAGAAAGGTGAAACGCGACAGCCTGAGCACTCGATCTGAGCGGCCGCAAGGGCCACTCACGGATCTCGAGCGAAGTGAATTTTACCTGCGTGAAGGGGAACGCCTGGCTCATATGGGGAGCTGGTCGCTCAGGGCCGATGGAATATTTGATTATTGGTCGCCCGAAACGTTCGCGATCTTCGATTTCGATCCTTCGCAAGGAATTCCTACACTGACGCAATGGCTGGCTCCGGTGCAGCCTGATGGTCGCGATCTGTTAACAAGAACAATCGACAAAATGTTTCGCGAAGGCGTGCGAGGCGACGTCAGGTATTTGGTCGATCATCCAAAAAAAGGAAAGCGGATGATGCACAGCACGGGAGAGCCAGTGTTAGAGAACGGCAAAGTCACCCGACTGATCGGCAATACGCTGGATATCACCGAGCAGGAAGAATTGACTCAAGAGCTCCGGCGGCGAGAAGCGTATCTGGCGGAAGCTCAAAGGCTCAGTCACACCGGGAGCTTCGGATGGGATGTT
>JAWVEB010000082.1:0-205623 GCA_033856915.1 Blastocatellia bacterium
TGGTCGGGCTTTCCGCTCGTCCTCCGGACTCGCGCAAAGCCCGACCATCTACTCAGCTAACCAAAACTCATAAAGAGGACATTCCTATTCGGTTAAGCCAGAGGACATTTCTAAATAGTTCTGACAGACTTGGCCTGGGCGGGTAGTGGTACACTTTGAAATCCATAGGTAACTTTATTTCGGTAAGCTCGCCTTGTCGTCAATCAGAACGTCAACCGTCGCTCCCGCTAGCCTCGCATAGCCCAGCAAAGTTATTAGATCAGGTTCGCGCGTGCCTCGCTCGTAGGCCGATATGACCGTATAGGCTGTGTCCAAATCCAAACGCCTCGCTATCTCCGTTTGACTCAATCCCAGGCCATTGCGAATAGCAAGCAGCTTCCCGGCTAGCCGCTTCGGTTGTTTCCGGCGCAGACGCGGTCTTGCCATCAGGAGTTCCCTCCTGACTTGCTTCTATACACGCCCGTATATAGAATGTGCGCCGTGCTAGAGGATGCCCGGACGTTCTGAAGCGTCCGAGCGAGAGGCATTAGCCGCTTTGTCCTCTTGCCCTAATTTTCAACATCACGAACCGCTCCTAAGATAGCATGTACATCACAGCCCCAAGCGAACCAATTTACCACCTTGCCAAAGGCGAACGCCTCACGCTTTGCTTGTTGACGCTTAACGATCCAACCAAGCAGCGACGATACGAAGATCGCCGACTCGTTGCAGAGGTTCCGACAAACCGCGTATGTGCTCTGTGTTCAAAGTGTGCCTCACTTGCTGGCGACAGTCGCAGCTTCTCTGAGCGTGTGACGTATCCAAGCTGACAGGGTTTTGTGCTCGCTCTTATCGGCGCACTTGGTCATTGCCTTTAGTTCGTCGTCGCTAAAACGGACAGGAACTATCCGGCCTTTTGCGTGGCCCTTGGGTAACTTGGGCCTTCCCATTTTCTTAGCCTTCGGCATTAGCTTCTGCCTCTCTGAACGCTTGAACGATTGACGCTTGTACGGCCTTACGTGGCGAGGTAATGGGCGGAACGTGTAGCACGGTCACTGTGCGTTGCGGCGAGTTTGGATCGTCCGTCTCGTGCCTCCACGCATAGACGCGATCAGTCTTTGGGTGATCACGTAACTCAAACACCTCAACCTCGCCTTCCCAGACTGTCTTGCCTTCGTGTGATTCAGTGATAGGCACAGTTTCGATATGCGTGGCAAAGCTCCCATGCAGCTTGCGGATCACTTCTGTCAGTTCGTCTATGTAGTTCACAGTGTCGCCTCGACTAGATCGCCAACACTCCAAAAGTCTTTTTCGATTCCCGCGTACATCGCTGGCGTCATTTTCAACGTGTTATGCGTCCGCACGAAATTGTAGTACGCGAAGTGTAGCGCAACGGCGGCCTCGAAATGCTCTAGCTTCTTGCTGAAGGCATAGGTTAAGCGAGCGAGTCTCTTAACGTGTAAGCGAGTCGTTCCGTTCAGTCTTTCAACGTGGCTGGTCGAAATCAAATCCATTTCAGGATGGCCAGCAACTACGCGACGATCAATCGACGTAACTTCCGGCGCACTGTAGCGGCGTTCTTGATGATGCTCGCCACTGTCAGCGCCGTATTGCTTGATCGCCATGCCGTAGTCAACTTCCGATCCGAAAGCGTTCTCCACGGCCTCGATATAAGAGCGGAGCCCGTCAGTTGAAATCTGCGGACGATTCTTGATGCGGCTGGCTATGTCGCTCACAAAAGCGTTCGCGGTTAGGTGAGTGCGCTTGCCTACCTTGTAAGCGGGGACAATCTTCGTTTCGGAGTCGATTGCACAGAACGTCCAGACATCGCCTTTGGTCGGATCATCGTTGAACGAGACGTGCTTTTCCTTCTTACCGATGAATCCCCAAATTTCGTCAAATTGCAGATAATTGCACGTTAAATCACGCATCTTTTCATCAAGCAAGCGAGCGCAGCCATTGCCGACGCGCATTGCTAGACCCGCGATAGTGGATCGGTGTATACCAGTCATCCTAGTTAACGCTCTGAGACTCGAACCTTCAGCCAGAGCCGCGATAACCTGAATCTGTTTGTCTTTGCTTAGGATGTTTGCCATTGACTCGTTTATCTCCCTGTAAGAGATAATGTATTACACTTTGTCTTGCTTGTCAACACCTTTTGTATTACAATTTCGTCCATGCTGAAATATATCACAATCGCTTTCCTGTTGCTGCCACTGCCTAGCCCCGAACCACGCGCAGGTAATAGCAATTACAATCAGCGCAATGACGCCCCACAACTGGCCGCTTCGCCTCTCAATAGCCCAAACGCACAAGCTCCAGATACCAGCACACAAACTACCAGCGGCAAGTCCCCAGAATCCGATCGCCAGGCCGATATAGCCAAAGCGGCGCAAGCTACGAATGACCGGATCGCCAGAGCTACCCTCGTTATCGCTATCTTCGGCGCTCTGAGCTTCTTGGCTACTTGCGGCTATATAGTTGCCGCCTTTCTTCAATGGGGACGAGCGAGGGAGCAAGCCAAGAAAGCCGGAGAGCAAGTAATCAAGATGCAATCCACGCTTGAGGCGATTCAAAACCAAGGAAAGACTCTGCGTCGCCAAGCAATCGGCACGACCAGTCAGGCCCGATTCACGCGAGACGCTTTGGTCGAAACCCGCAAGATGGCGGAGAAGAACGCTGAAGTCGTTGACATTATGAAAAAGCAATTGGCCCACACCGAAGCCATCAACAACGCTCAAGTCAATTTTGCGGTCATTGAAGGCAATATAGCCGAGCGCAGTGCCAGAGCTACGGAGGCTAGTGTCGAGGTTACTCGACAAAACATGATTTACGCCCAACGTGCTTATGTAAATGTTGTAGGTGGTCGAATGCTTGGAGCGAACGAGGATGGGTTCAAGATTGTTATCAAAAACTCCGGCCACACTCCCGCCAATAATGTTCAAATAAACTACGTCGTGGATGTAGGGAACTTGCCTCCCGGCCTTCCCTCCGATTCCAATTGGGAAGCCGCTGGCGTAATTGCACCTGATGGCACTTACGACATTGGCGCTCACGCCAAGCGCGTTTTCACCAGCGAGGAGCAGAACCTGCGGCAAAGGGTCGAGGAAAAGTTTTATGTTTGGTGCGTCGGTGTCATTTCCTACAACGACATCTTTCAAGCCAGCTTGACAGACGAACCCCGCATCACCCGCTTTTGCGTTTTTGGAGAGTGGAGTAATCCATTGTTTCGCGCGTGGATTCTTGGAAATGACGCCAACTAGAAGCGTGAGACAGAGAACCACTAAGACGCATGTTTTTGTGTTGCCATGTCGCAGAACCAACAAATAGAACAAACAACCAGCAGCAATGATAAGGCAGAGAGCGGTCATAGCAAGACCAAACCGGACTCTCTTCAGGTCTACAGACCGCGATTGTGGCGCGGAGTTTTGGTTACGAGTGTCTTGGCGGTCGCTGGGATTGGAGGCTTTGCTTGGCTCTATTGGGCTAGCTTGGCCTTCAGTGACGTTATAGACGGATTGAAATTCCTCACAGAAGGTTCCATTGCCCTCGCGCTCTTGATCGTAGCCGCTGTTCAAGCCAGCGTTTATTGGTCGCAACGCGGAATCATGCGCGGCCAATGGGAAGCTATGATCGACGCTCTGAAACAAGCTACGCGCCAAGCTGATATCGCTGGAGACGCCCTTCTCATTAACAATAGGGCATCGGTCGGGGTTCACAGCATCGAATTTAATCGAAACAGTAAGATCGTTTTTGTCAGAATAGAAAATATTGGTCACGTGCCTGCAAAGGAAATCGAGCTTTTCATTCACATAATCGCGTCGATGCCGGTCGAAATCGTCGAGGCCCGAAAGGGGATGAAGTCCAAATCTGACAAAACAATTAAGAAGTCCTACGGTAAGACAGAGCTGTTTCGAGGCAATTTGCAAATCATAATCCCAATTAATCTTGAAAGTTTCTTGGCGCCTGAAGAAATTCGCTTGATCGTGAGTGAAGACGCTTTGATGTTGATTCGGGGATACATCGACTATACCGACGGCTTTCTCGGTCAACCCAGAAAGCGCACCGAGTTTGTCTTTACCTACGACGCCGACGGGGATTGCTGGTCTGCCGAGGCCCCCGAACCTTGGAACGCTTTGATTGATATGGAGACGCCAGCCCATTAGAGCCAAGCCGACCACGCAAATCAGCAGAATCCAAACTGTACCACTACCCCTGGGCGGAAAATCTTGACACCGACCGATCTCTTTTGATAAAGACTCTGCAGCCTCGCCAAGCTAATCAAGTCAATTTGTCATTGGCTGCTGAGTAAGTTCGAATCGTGCCCCTCGTTTTCAGTAGCACTGACACACAACAATGGAGGGTACCATGAGAAAACGAACGTCTTTTACGTTAGTGATGTTTGCTGCGATGATCTTCGCATGTTTTGAGATGACCGTCGTAGCGCAATCGAATGATGGCAAGCTGGCCAATGTAGTAGGTGGCGGGTCAACTGTCAGGTGGGATGTAGGGGCCGCGAATGCCGGCGGCAGCTTGACGATTACGGCGCCCGACGGCCGGACTTTTCGCCGGACGTTTCGCGCGGGCGCTTCGCCGGAGATTTCACTGACTGAAAAGCAACTCGACGGCTTGCCGGATGGAGCCTACGCGTACGAGTTGCGTCTCAACCCAACCCTTTCGCCCGCCGCCAAAGAAGCGTTAATGAAGGCGCGCGGCAATGACGATGACCCCGAAAGCGAGCGGGCAGCGCGCAAGCGTCCGAGCGTGCCCGATCTGGTGCAATCAGGATCGTTCGCGATTCTTAACGGCTCAATTATCGTTGGTGGTGCGGTCGAGGCACAGCGAACTGCGGCCGCGAAAACAAAACCACCCGCGACGGTTTCCGGCAATACCGTGACCAGACTCCGCAACCATCGCTTCTCTCTCGGCATGATGCCTGACGATGTAATCGCGGACGACCTAATCGTCCAGGGAAGCGCTTGCGTTGGTCTTGACTGCGTCAACGGCGAGAGCTTTAGCTTCGACACAATCAGACTAAAGGAAAACAACACTCGCATTAGTTTCAACGACACCAGCACAGGGGCAGGTTTCCCGACTAACGACTGGACCATCAGGGCGAACGCCTCTGCCAGTGGTGGCGGAAATTTTCTCGCGTTCGTCGATCGAGGGACTTCAGAGAGCGGCGATGAATCGGGAACAATAGTGTTCGAGGTTGATGCCGGCGCCGCGGCGAATGCGCTCAGAGTCGGCAGCAACAGCAAGGTCGGCCTTAGAACGGCCACGCCCGTGCTCGACCTTCACGTCAATAGTACCGACACGCCCGCGTTTCGCATGGAGCAAAATGCCTCCGGTGGGTTTACCGCGCAGACCTGGGACATTGGCGCCAACGAAGCCAACTTCTTTGTGCGTGATGTTACGGGAGGCTCGCGTTTGCCCTTCCGCATTCGTCCAGGTGCGCCAACCAGCAGCGTTGATATCTCTGCCACTGGCAGCGTGGGAATCGGAACCGCAAGTCCCGGAGCAAAACTTGCCTTAAACGCCGGTGGCACTACTAACTTACTTCTCGGCACTTTAGCGACTTCCACAACCTATAACGTCGTTTCGCTTAATGGCAACGTCTCCGACACCGCTCACCTGGGTTTGGCTGGCGGCGGCGGTACTGACAAGGCTTTGTATATTGATGCGCCAACGGGAGGTTCTCTCAACTTCCGCATCAATATTGCGAGCAAGATGTTTATGGACAGCAGCGGCAACGTCGGCATCGGGACGACCGCACCCGATCAGAAGCTGTCAGTCAACGGAGACGCTGACAAAACCGGCGGTAATACCTGGCTAGCCTTTTCGGACGAACGCTTGAAGCACATCAAAGGCAATTTCACCAGCGGACTCAAAGCCGTTATGCAGCTGCAGCCGATCCGGTACGAGTACTTAAAGGACAACGCCCTCGGCCTTAAGTCGAATGGAGAGCACATTGGCTTTGGAGCTCAGGCAGTACAGAAGGTCATTCCGGAAGCCGTCACTAAGAACAGCGAAGGCTACCTGATGGTCAACGGCGATCCGATCCTCTGGACCATGCTCAACGCGATTAAGGAGCAGCAAAAGGAGATCGCAGAATTGAAAGGACAGGTTCGGAAGTTACAAACAGGCGCACATAAGCGAAGGAAATAAGCCGGCTAAGAAATAACCTGCAAGAAGGCGCAAGCAGCACCCGATAATATTGTGGTGCTCTTGCGCCTTTGTTTTCCCTGTGTAAGGCACCTTCTCGTCAACTCTCAAGCCGATCAACCACTTCGATGACCCGTTCGATCTGTGCCATGTAAGCCGCAAACAAACTATTCGCTTCCCCCTCGGTCAGCGGCGATTTCGCTTTAGCTCTCAACTCAAAGATTTTCTCGAACGGTGATTCTTCCAGGGCCGGTAATGAAGCGGCGTTCGATTGAACGGATTACTAACCTTCACCAAAGAACGATCATCAACTTGATGGTTATGGTTGGCGAGCGTTGCGAAAAGCTGATGACCGACCGGATCAAAGGCGTGGCTGTCAAAGACGTTGAAGCGGACGAAATTTGGGGCTTTGTCGGTTGTAAGAATCGCCACAAACTAAACAAAGGGATCACCGATCCTCGCGTGGGCGATGCCTACACTTTCGTCGGCATCGAACGCAACACAAAGCTTGTGCTGGCGTGGCATCTAGGCGAGCGCGGAATGGTTGACTGTGAGGCTTTCACTGAGAAGCTACACGAAGCGACCAGCGGTCAATTCCAACTAACCACAGACGGCTTCCGGCCCTATGAGAACGCCGTGTCCTACTCACTCGGAACCCGCGTTGACTACGCCATGTTGATTAAAGTTTACGGTGCGAACCCCGATGGCGAGCAACGGTATTCGCCACCCATCGTGGTGGAAACAGCAACGAAGATAATGATTGGCGACCCTGACCCTAGCAGAATATGTACGAGCATCGTTGAGCGTTCAAACCTCAGCATGAGAACATCGATCCGCAGACTCACGCGCCTGACTAATGCGTTCTCTAAGAAGTGGGAAAATCTCAAGGCGATGCTGGCGATCTATTTCGCTTATTACAACTTCTGCCGGATTCATAGTTCGATCCGTTGCACCCCGGCAATGGAATCAGGAATTACTCAACACGTCTGGAGTTTGCGGGACTTACTGACAGCAACAATCTAATATGCCACTACCCCTGGGCGGTACTGGGTCTTTGCGTTCAGAGTTCAGGTTGTTGATTACGGGCGCAAGCTAAAGCCTTAACTTGAACTGATCCACTTAGACTGTGCGTCGATGCGCCGCCGCAAAAAACTTCGCGATCGATCCCACCACGTAGTCCTGTTGTTCATCGGTCAACTCAGGATATACGGGCAGGGCGAGCGTCTCTTTCGCTGCCGCTTCGGCGACCGGGAAGTCCCCTTTCTGATAACCTAGAAACGCAAAACATTCCTGCAAATGCAGCGGCACAGGGTAATAGACATCCGTGCCGACGCCGCACGCGCACAAATGCTCGCGCAAAGCGTCGCGCCGGCCGTCGCCCACGCGAATAACGAACTGATGAAAGATGTGACGCGTGTTACGCCTGACGAAAGGCGCCGCAATCTGCTCGGCTAATCCCGCGTCGAGGAACATCAGTTCATATTGTTGAGCTTTGCGCTGTCGCGCGGTCGTCCACTCATCCAGATGCGGCAGCTTCGCGCGCAGCACGGCCGCCTGCAGAGCATCGAGCCGGCTGTTAATCCCCACCACTTTGTGATGGTATTTCGACTCCTCGCCGTGCACCCGCAACATGTGCAGACGCCGCGCATGATCCAAATCGCTTGTCACCAGCATGCCGCCATCGCCGGCGCCGCCAAGATTCTTCGAAGGGTAGAAACTTAAGCATCCAATCGTGCCCATCGAACCGGCGCGGCGGCCGCGATCTTCAGCGCCGATTGCCTGAGCCGCGTCTTCGACGATCGGAATACCGCGAGGTTGGCTTAGCTCAACCAGCGGATCCATTTCGGCGCATTGGCCGTAGATATGCACGGGTACGATCGCTCTTGTATGTTCCGTGAACGCCGCGCCGACTAAAGCTGGATCGAGATTGAAAGTGCGCTCATCGATATCGACAAACACAGGCCGGGCGCCGAGCCGAGTGATCGAACTCGCAGTGGCAAAGAAACTAAAGGGACTAGTGATGACTTCATCGCCCGGGCCTACTGCACACGACATCAAAGCCAGCAACAACGCGTCCGAGCCCGACGCGCAGCCAATCGCGAATTTGGTTTGCGAGTAACGGGCGATCTCTTCTTCCAACGCCTGTACTTCAGAACCGAGGACGAAATGCTGCGAGTCAAACACGCGATCGACGGCGCTGCGCACTTCATCGCGAATCGTTTCGTATTGCGCCTGGAGATCGAGGAGTGGGACTTTCATCTGAGATTGGCTGGGCGTCATGTTGGGTTCGGACTAAAACAGATTTCGCTGTAAAGCAAAGCACGTTTATGAACTAAAAAGCAGTCTGCTTGTGCCCGCCGACGAACTGAAGCTGGCCCCCGTTTTTGATCGACTGCTGCGCCGCCTCCAGCAGGCGCACCACGCGCAAACCCGCCTGACCGTCGGTCAAAGGCGGCCGGCGCTCGCGAATCGAACTCAGAAATTCACCGACCACGTGGCGCAAGGCTTCGGTCGAATCGAGCTTGGGCGCCCATACGTCGCCGGTGCGATAACTTACCAGGGTTTGATAATCAGCTTCGCGATCGGTACCGACGCGGTTCGTGGTTATGCCCTTGTCATAGATCCGCACTTTCTCAGTTGGTTCAATATCGTCGTAGAGGATCATCTTGCGGCTACCGGCGATTAACGTGCGACGAATCTTGACCGGCGCCAGCCAGTTAAAATGAAAGTGGGCGATAAAGTCGTCGTCAAAGTGCATCATCAGATAAGCGATATTTTCGATTCCCGGCTCGATATGACAACTTCCGATCGCGCTTACGGCGTCGGGCTGACGGTCGATCAGGTAATCCATAATCGAAAGATCGTGCGGCGCCAGATCCCAAAGCACGTTGATGTCCTTCTGGAACAGCCCCAGATTAATGCGCACCGAATCAAAGTACAGCAAGTCGCCCAGCTCGCCACTGGCCACGATCTCTTTCATCTTGCGCACCGCGCCGGTGTACACAAACGTGTGGTCGACCATCAGGGTGAGCCCATTAGTTTCAGCCAAATCGTTTAGCTCTGCGGCTTCCTGCTCGGTGGCGGTCAAAGGTTTTTCTACGAGCAGGTGCTTGCCGGCGTCGAGCGCTGCTTTGCCAATCTGAAAATGCGTGGCTACAGGCGTGACCACGGCAAGCGCGTCGAGTTTCGGATCAGCCAAAAGTCTTTGGTAGTCAGTCGTCGTCTGCGCAGCCGGATAACGGCGGGCCATCGCGGCCAGACGTGATTCATCGGCATCACAAATCCAGCGCAGTTCCGCCGCTTCGTTCTCGGCAAAGTTGCGCAGCAGATTCGGCCCCCAATATCCGCAGCCGATGACGCCAACTGTAGTTGCACTCATTGGCTAGAAAGAATAGCGGGCATTTAAGGAAAAGTGAATTTGCTGTGCGCTAGTCTGCGGCCAGGACGAAGAGCGATCATCTACCGAGAACCAGCGCGTTGAGGTCAGGAGCTGGAGCGACCAGGTCTCAACCTCCCACACGATCAAGATCGCGAAGACGAGACCCCGGTCGCTACTGCACGCGGTAATGCAGTGCGCTCTACTAGTCTCAATAAAATTAACTGTAGACAGAAAGCCAGGGGCCATGTCTATAATCCAAGTGCTGGCATAAACGCCCGGCAGATCTTTTGCTTTAACCAGCCCAAGATTCATCGGTTCACACCCAATTCCCGGTTAACCCAGAACACTGGAACTACTTTCAGGAATCCCTTAAGCATTAGCCATTTACACCCTCGCGGGCCAGAAAGTCGCGGCCCCGTCTTTGAAAGCCGGTCTTTGATCACATCGGTGATCTGATTCCGTCCCGCATCAATAACGGCTTCGCCAGCAGAGATTGCCCCTCGGCTGCGCCAGCCTGAAAACCGCATGAGTGTCGCCGTCCCGCGCAAGTTTTTCCAACCCTTAGCCATCGCTGTCGCGTTGGCGTTTGTCTATTTCACCGTGCTCCTCAAGTTGGGGGCCGACTGGTGGAATGACGAAAACTATTCGCATGGCCTGCTGATTCCTTTCGTCATTGGTTACATCCTTTGGCTGGAGCGACAGCGCTTCGCCGAATCGCCATCCCGGCCCGCTGCGGTTTGGGGTGCAGCAGGCGTTGGAGTTTCATTGCTTCTATTGTGGGCCGGTGTGGCTGGAGCAGAACTTTTCGTCCAGCGGCTGTCGCTGGTATTCATGCTCGCCAGCGTCGTGATCTACTTCTGGGGTTTTCGCTTGCTGCGTCTCGTCGCGATGCCTTTGTCCCTGTTAGTCCTTTCGATTCCGATTCCGCAGATCGTCTTTAACCGGATCGCTTTTCCTCTGCAGCTCTTCGCGTCGCGTTGTGCCGTGTCAGCCATGTCGTCTTTCAACATCCCGGTGCTGCGGCAGGGAAACATAATCGAGCTGATGCCGCTGGGCGCCAGCGAGCCGAAAAGACTTGCCGTCGTCGAAGCGTGCAGCGGCATCCGCTCGTTGATGACGCTGGTCACGCTGGCCGTGGTCTATGCGTACTTCACGAAACCAAAGGTGGCACAGACTTCAGTCTGTGATGCTACGAAACGGATGGAAAAATCACAGACTGAAGTCTGTGCCACTGGCCACAAACCAACGTTTTTCCTCAAGAGCTTCACTTTTTGGCGCTCGCTGATCGTAGTCATCGCAGCCGTGCCGATCGCAATTCTGACGAACGCCTTACGCGTCAGCGGCACCGGCGTGCTGGCTCACTACTATGGGACGCGGGTGGCTGATGGCTTCTTTCATACTTTCTCGGGGTGGGTGATCTACATCGCCGCCGCTGCGCTGCTGTTCGCGACGGGCTGGGTTTTGGATCGTCTCGCTGGATTTGGCAAAAGGGATTCAGACAGGATTTACAAGATGAACAAGATTTCAGTACCTCAGGTCAATCCCGTGAACCCTGTGTGATCGCATCAATGAAAATTCGGACCGACACAATTCGTTTCTGGGTGCTGCTGGCCGTGCTGTTGTTTGGCGGCGGAATCATCAACGTCTGGGAGCGCGCCGGCGAGGCACACGTCACGCGCAAGGCTCTAAAAGACTTTCCAGCGCAGATGGGTTCGTGGCGTCAGGTCGGCGATGACATTCGCTTTAATGATGAGACGGAAAAGGTCCTCCGCGCCGACGATTATCTCTCCCGGAATTTTGTCTCCAACGGACTCATGGCCTCTCTGTACGTCGGCTATTACGCGACACAACGCAACGGCGCCACCTATCACAGTCCATTGAATTGCCTGCCTGGCTCTGGCTGGGTCATGAGCGATCCTGCTCCAATTACGATCACGCCCACGGGCGCGGGCGCGCCGTTCGTAGCTAACCGGTTCGTCATCGCTAACGGCCGCGATCGCGCGTTGATGATTTATTGGTACCAGGGACGTGGCCGCGCCGTGGCCAGCGAATACTGGGGGAAAATCTATACGGTACTGGACAGCGTCCGCCGGCGTCGCTCGGACGGAGCGATGGTCCGCGTCATGGTTCCGCTGGGCAATTCTGAGGAAGAGGCCCAGAAAACCGCTGTCGAAATGGCCGCTCAGGCCGCCACGCAATTGGCCGAATTCGTGCCCAACTAGCTCCAGAGGCAACTATTTCCTGGTGAAACCCTGGGATTGCCTCTTTCTTACCTGTAACTCGCAGGTGCGGCCCCGCACCGGACGAGATTGGAAACAAGGTTTTTGACACAAAAAACTTCGCCCAAGACGACCTTCGCGCCACATTGCCCGTTGCCGAAGACAATCGCCCCAGCGAAATAACCCGAGCCCGAACGGCTTTCAGTTGCTCGAAAGCCGCCGCGCTCACGGAGACCGCAATGAAAAATCACGAGTGCCGCCGAACCTTCTATACCCTTCCCCTGTTCACCGTCCTGATTGCCGTCGCCCTTCTGCTGGGCGCGTGCACTACGCCGGAAAAAGCCAAAGCCCAACACGTCGCTCGCGGCCAGGCGCTTCTGAAAGACAAGAAGTTTCAGGAAGCCTCGCTCGAGTTTCGCAACGCTCTGCAAATCGACGACAAGCTCGCCGACGCGCATTGGGGGCTGGCGAATGCTTACGAAGGGCTCCAGCGATACCAGGAAGCTTTCGAAGAGATGAAGGAGGTGGTCGCGCTCGATCAGAACAATCTCGATGTCCGCGTGCGCCTCGGAAACTATTACTTGATGGGCAGCAAGCAATCGCCTGCCGGTATATCTGAGGCCGAACGTCTGGCGAAAGAGGTACTGCAAAAGGACGCCAACCACATCGAAGGTCACATTCTGATGGGCAGCGTCTTGTTTGCGCAGGACCACAAGAACGAAGCCTTCGCCGAACTCAATCGGGCGATCGAAATCGATCCGAAGCGGGTTGAATCCTATCTGAGTCTGGCGCGCTTTCATGCGCAGACAAACGATTTGGCCACCGCCGAATCAATCTATCAACGCGCGATCTCAGTCAACGGCGCGTCGGCGCTGGCGCATTACGAATATGGAAAGTTTCTGGTCCAGATCAAGCGCCTCGACAATGCCGAGACCGAATTTCAAAAGGCCGTCCAGGTTGACGGCAATAACCGCGAGGCACGTTTCATTCTCGCCAGTTTTTATCTCGTTAACCGGCAATTCGGTAAAGCCGAAGAAGCTTACAAAGCCCTCGCCGAACTCGACAAAGATAAACCTGAAGGCCGTTCAGTACTCGCGGATTTTTATTCGTCAACCGGCCGGATGGACGAGGCCCTGGCGATCTACAAAGAAGTGGTGGCCAAGTCGCCGGACTACACTCAGGGCCATTACCGCCTCGCCGAAATCATGTTGATGCGCGGCGATACGGATGGCGCCAAGAACGAAATCGCGAACATTCTGAAGAACGATGCGAAGGACCGTCAGGCGATGATCCTGCGCGCGCGCATCGAGATGCAAAGCGGAGAGCCCAGCGATCTGAAAGCCGCTATCGAAGATCTGCGCGAAGTGCTCAAGCAGGAACCGAATTCACGACCAGGTTTGTTCTTCATGGCGGAAGCGAATTTCCGGCTGGGCCAGATCGATCAGGCGCGCTCGTTTGCGGGCGACCTTGATCGAAACTATCCCGATTATCTGCCGGGAAAACTAATGCAGGTGCAAATCAATCTGGCCGGCGGCGACGCCAAGTCGGCCCTCCAGGCATCCAGTCAGCTGCAGGAACGGCTGGCGAAGGCTTCGCCGGATCGCGAAACGTCACCGCAGATGCTGGCTGATCTTCGGGCCAACACGCTCGTGGTCCACGGCTCTGCCGCGCTGCAGTTACGCGACACCAAAACCGCGCGCCAGGATTTCATGGCGGCGCATGACGCTGCTCCGCGCAGCACCGATATCTACGTCAATCTCGCTTCGGTAGCCCTCGCGGAAAACAAGCTTGACGAAGCAATCACCTTCTACAACAGCGCCCTCGGAATTGACGGCGCGAACTTCAATTCCTTGCGCGGGCTGATCAGCATCTATGCGGCGCAGAACCACATCGATCAGGCCCATGCGCGAATCGATCAAGCGCTTGGCGCCCAGCCCAACAACGCGTCTCTGCATTTTTTGAAAGGCCAGGTTTACGGCTTTGAGAAAAATGCGCAGGGCGCCGAAGCCGAATTCCGCCGCGCGCTGGAAATCGACGGCAACTATCTGGCTGCCTATTCGGCGCTGGGAGCTTTGTTCGTGAATACAAATCAACAGGACCGCGCGATTCAGGAATACCAAAAGATCGTCGAGCGCCGTCCCGACAATGCCGCCGCTTACACTTTGATCGGCATGCTTGAAATGAACCGGCAGAACTACGACGGAGCGGCGGACTATTTCCGCAAGGCTCTGGCCAAAGACGAGAACTCAGTTTTCGCCGCCAACAATCTGGCGTGGATATATGCAGTCTATGGCAAAGGCAACATGGACGAGGCAGTCCGCCTGGCCCAGAGCGCGGTGCAAGCCAGTCCTGAAGTGCCGAGCTTTGTCGATACGCTTGGTTGGGTCTACTACAAAAAAGGTTTGTATGGCGCGGCTGCCGAGCAACTGAAGAAAGCCGTGTCGGCTGACGAAGCAGCGGCCCGCAGCACCAACAGCGTGGCTTCGCCAACTTACCGCTTTCATCTCGGAATGGCTTTGTCCGCGAAGGGCGATAAAGCCGGGGCGCGCCGTGAAATCGAAACAGCTTTGCGCTTGAGCGAGAAGACAAAGTTCCCGGAAGCCGACGAGGCGCGCAAGACGCTGGCGACGCTTTAAGTGGCACAGATTTCAGTCTGTGGATTCGATCCACGACGGGAGCCTGCCGCCACGAAATCACAGACTGAAGTCTGTGCCACCAAGGAGCACCAACATGAGTGTTGAATTTCGACCGCGCAAACTGGGCGAATACGCAAATATCGCGCGCAAGCGCAAGTGGCTAATCCTGCTGCCTATGGTTGCGATTGGACTATCGATCGCCTATGCGGTCTATCGCCTGCCCGATGTCTATGAATCGGTGACGCTGATTGTCGTCAAACCATCGACACTGCCCAACACTGTCGTGCCGACGGTTGCCGAAGAAACCCTGACGCGCGAGCTGACCAGTATTTCTCAGGTCGTCACCAGCCGCAGCTCACTGCAACCCCTGATGGAGAAGTACGACCTCTTTCACGAAGAGCGCCTGCGCGGCGAGCCGATGGAATTGTTAATCGATCAGATGCGCAAGCAGATCAAGGTCGAGGTAAACACCACCCGTAACGAGATCACCAACGGATTCAACATTACCTATCGGGGCCGCGATCCGAAATCGACGCAGATTGTCGCCGCCGAACTCGCCAGCAAATACATCGACGAGCAAACCAAGGGCACTGTCAATGCCGGCGCCTCCGCCAAACAGTTCATCGAAGAGCAGGTGCGCACGGCCAAGGACGAACTCGACACCATCGAC
The DNA here is from genome assembly GCA_033856915.1 of Blastocatellia bacterium. Lineage (GTDB taxonomy): Bacteria > Acidobacteriota > Blastocatellia > Pyrinomonadales > Pyrinomonadaceae > UBA11740. Next base: position 15,049 of record JAWVEB010000082.1, read on the forward strand.
ACTCAGCGGCTCACCTATCTGCAGCAGAACATGAACAATCTGCCGTCACAGTCGCAGGCCCTGGTTGGCCGTCTGACCGGACTGCACGAAGAACAGAAAGCGCTAATCGCCGAACAGGGTCGTCAGCGTGATCTGGGCGCCGCTTATCGCAGCCAGCTCGCGGACATAACCAAGAGCTATGATCAGGAAATCGCCCTGTCCGCCGAGAATACAACCGATCCCAAAACCACTCAGGCCTGGGCCGAACTGGTTAGACGGCGCGCGGAACTCGAGGCCAATCAGCAAAGTTTATTGACTCAGTACAAGCCCAAGCATCCGGATGTGCTCTCGAACCAGTCGCAGATTGATTCTGTCAAGCGCTCGCAGGATCAGATGATCGCTGATTGGAAAGCGCGCATCGACGAACGAAAGCAAAAGCTTACGAATCTGAGCGACCCAAGAATTCTATCGCTCAAAACTCAAATCACGATGGTCGATAGCGATTCGGATCGGACCCAGAAGTTGCTCACGGAAACGAATGCGCAAATCGCCGATCTCACTGGACGAATCAACGCGATTCCGACTGCCGAAGTTGGCCTGGAAGCTATCGATCGCGAATACCAGACAAAGAAACTCAACTATGACAATCTGCTGGCACAGCAACAGAAGATCGTCGTCGGCGCCGACGCCGCCAAAGATTTTCAGGGCGGAGGCATTCAGGTCGTCGACCCCGCGAACCTGCCCGCAATGCCGGTAGCGCCGAAGCGTTTTGTTCTGACTGCCGCCGGATTTGGTATCGGTCTGGCGGTCGGCTTAATGCTCGCGCTGGCTGTCGAGGCGCGACGGCTATTCACGATTCAGACTACTGAAGACGCGAAGCACTACACGGGTCTGCCCGTGCTGGCTTCCATTCCCGAACTACTAACCGCGGCAGAAGCTCGCGCCATTCCCCGTCGACAAAAACTCGCGATGGCGGCCGGAGTCGCGGCAGCGTTTGTCACTATGCCCGCACTCGCATTCGTGCTGCGGTCAACGCATGTACTCGAAAAGTTTTTGCTTTAGTTCGGAGTTCCGCCTTTCAGGCGGAAATTCAAGAAGCCGCCTAAGGGCGGTACTCCAAACGATCGCCCTGGAGGAGATATGTACGCAGAATTTTACGGACTGAAAGAATTGCCATTCGCGCTGACTCCCGATCCGCGCTACATCTATTTCACCCCGTCGCACACCGAAGTGATGGCCAACCTTCATTACGGCATTGAAAGCGGCAAGGGCCTGATCGTGGTTACCGGCGAAGTCGGCACGGGAAAAACAACCATGCTGCGCTGGGTGATGCAACGCCTGGATCGTACGGTGCTGGTCGCTTACATCTTCAATCCGCGACTGTCGGTGCCTGAGTTCTATCAGCACCTGGCCCGGCTTTTTGATATTCAAAACTGGGAAAGCAAGTCCGATCTGCTAATCGAACTCGGCAAAGTCCTCGAGTCGCGTCACAGCCGCGGCCTGCGCACCGTCCTGATTATCGATGAAGCGCACGGGCTTTCAACCAGTGTCCTGGAAGAAGTGCGGCTGCTCGGCAATTTTGAATCCGATACGGCCAAGCAATTACAGATCGTGCTGACCGGCCAACCGGAACTGCGCGCGGTCCTGAACAATCCCGATCTGCGCCAACTCAAACAACGCGTGGCCCTGCGCTGCGATGTTAAGGCGCTGCCCAACGTCGAAGAGACCGCGCAGTACATCAACTCTCGTCTCAAGGTTGCGGGCGCTCAACGCACCGACATTTTTTCGCCGGGTGCGGTCGACTATATCTTCCGCTGTTCGGAAGGCATCCCGCGCAACATCAACAATCTTTGCGACAACACTCTGCTTAATGGTTTCGCGGCGAGCGAGCCAATCATCAGCCGCGCCGCCGTGCAAGAAGTCGCCGAAACTTTTGACGTGCTGCCTCGCGTGCAGAACATTGAAGAGCACGAAGCGCCGGCGCGAATTTTCCACGCGGCCGGACGGGCGGAACTTTGGGCCGCCGGCAATGGCGACGGCAATAGCAATGGACACAGTAGCGGTAATGGCCACGGGAACGGCAATGGTAACGGCCGGAAGATCGCCGACGTGCTACCGATGGATCGTGTTCCTGCGCCGGCGACCAGACCGGATGCTGACATCATTTTTAACGAATACCCACGATTGAGCGAATCGCCAACCACCATTGAAGACCTGGGAGCGGCTTTCAGCCGGTCAGGTCTCGAGAGGAAAACCAATGGGCAGAGTCTATGATGCGTTGAAGCGCGCCGAATCCGCGCCGCGCCATTTCAAACCTACAAATTCTTCAGTTAGCCGCAACGGCAACTCGGACAACGTCTCGTACTTCGTTCCGAAGGACGGTCACGAACATCCGTGGGAGGGCTCGCCCTTCACCGCCATGCCCGCGGCATTCAACTCAGCGCCCACTGCGCACACGGACGAGGCGACCGGCGGGCCGGCACTCCCCGGCGGACCAGCTTACCGTGATGCTGGGGCAACCTTGGGCGCTGTAGGATCGACGCGCGCTGTCGAGTTTTTATCAAAAGAAGTCTTGACCGCGCGCGTCGAACCACATCTTGTAGCTATCACTGAACCTCGTTCGCCTGAATGCGAGCAGTTTCGCTCTCTGCGAACTCGTCTGCTGCAGGCGGGAGAGCGCGAGCGCAAACGCGCTTTCGTAATCACCAGCGCGGGCGTCGGTGAAGGCAAAACTCTAACGGCCCTGAACCTGGCCTGGCTGCTGGCCCAAACCGATGGCGTCAAGGCCCTAATTATTGATGCCGATCTGCGGCAGCCCTGCGCGGCCGATTATCTGGGCATTGAAACTGAATGCGGCCTGTCAGAGGTTCTGACGGGACAAATGCATTTTACCCAGGCAATCGTAAAGCTCGAGCCTTCGGGTCTTCATCTATTGCCCGGCGGCGCTGCTCGGGAAGACGTGGCTGAGTTGCTCTCTGGTCCACGCTTCGGCCGTTTGCTTGATGAAGCTCGCAAGCATTTCGACTACATCATCATCGACGCGCCGCCGCTCGGCGTTTTTACTGATGCCAACCTTCTAATCAATCGCGCCGACTCGGCAATCCTGGTTGTGCGGGCCGCGAAAACTCGCTACGCGGTTATCGATCGTCTGCTCGAACAATTGCCGCGCGAGCGTCTGCTCGGCGTGGTGCTGAATCGATCGGACATCAAGCTCGACGAGAACGCTTATTACTATCAGCCCCGACACCTGCGCCTGGCGCCGGACGCGGTCACTGAAACAGAAGCGATCGAAGAGCAGGAAGCCGACGACGAACCCGGACTGATTTATATTGAGGAGGACGTGCTTTCTTGAAACCACGGCGCTTCAACGCTCGCATGGTTCTGCTACTGCTCACCGAAGCGATGTTGCTCTTCGGCGGCTTGGTAGTGGCCGTGTACGTACGTCTGGGCGCGGTCGATGCTGAGGACGCTTTGATCAAGCGCAACGGTTTTTACAAAGCCGCGCTGGCCACGGTTTTTTGCCTCGCGTCGTTTTATCTTCTCGATCTTTATGATTTCGTCGTCATGCATGACCGGCGCGAACTGGTGCTGCGTCTGATTCAGGCACTGGGACTCGCCTGGATAGCGCTGGCGATAATCTTTTATCTCATGCCGCAGATAATGATCGGACGCGGCGTTTCGTTTATTTCGCTGCCGCTGGCTTTGATGCTGATGGTTGGTTGGCGCCTGGGGATTCACTGGGTGCTGGGCCATCCCGAAATCGGCGAGCGAATACTAATCGTCGGTTCAGGGCCCTTCGCCGTCGAAATTGCGCGCGAAACACTGGGCCGACCCGATGCGGGCTTTCGCGTAGTGGGCTTTGTCGATAACGATCCAGCCCTGGTCGGCAAGAGCTTGATCAATCCAAAAGTAATCGGCTTGACCTCGGAACTGCGATCGCTCGTGCGCAGCGAGCACATCGATCGAATCGTAGTCGCTATCGGTGACCGGCGCGGTCAGTTCCCTACTGAGGAATTGCTGCGGTTAAGTTTGTCGGGCGATGTTTCGATCGAGGAAAGCGCCTCCTTTTATGAAAGGCTGACGGGCCGGGTATTGTTGGATTTGATCCGACCGTCGTGGCTGATTTTTTCCAGCCGCGGCCGTCGCGCGCGAGTCAACGAACTGACCTGCGCCGTCATGCACCGCACCGTTGCCCTGATCGGCGCGATCCTTTCTTTACCCATCGCGATTGGCACCGCAATTTTGATCAAGCTTGAATCGCGCGGTCCGGTTTTCTACCGGCAGGAACGCGTCGGCAAGAACGGACGCGCTTTCATGCTGATGAAGTTTCGTTCCATGCGCGTCGATGCTGAAAAAGACGGACCAGTCTGGGCCCAGACCGAAGACGTGCGCACGACGCGCGTTGGCCGCATCATTCGCAAAATTCGGGTGGACGAGATTCCACAGTTCTGGAACATCCTGCGCGGCGATATGAACTTCGTCGGCCCAAGACCTGAGCGGCCGCACTTCATCACGCAACTGGCCCAGGAGATTCCGTTTTACGAACAGCGGCACTTGATCGCTCCCGGCCTGACCGGTTGGGCGCAAATCAAGTATCCGTACGGCGCGTCAATCGAAGACGCGCGGAAAAAGTTGGAATACGAGCTTTACTACATCAAGAACCAGAGCATCGCGCTTGACGCAACGATTATGTTCGAGACGATCAAGACGATTCTGCTGGGCCGCGGAGGAAGGTAATGTAATGTAGCACAGACTTCAGTCTGTGATCGCGCTAACCAATCACAGACTGAAGTCTGTGCCACTCAAACGTCGGAGGTTGAAACCATGAAGCTGCTAACCCAAACAATTGTCCTGGCGACTGCGTTAATTTCTACGGCCGGCGCTTTCGCCCAGTCGCCCACGTCATCGCCATCATCGACGTCGCCGGTGTCGCCCGCAACCGCCACGCGTCAACGAAAAGCGACCACCGACGGCACGTCACAGACAGCGCCCGAGGTAAAGCCCAATGTTGACCCGGTCAAGGCAAGCAATGCCGCGATCGACCAGGACAAAACCAAAACGTCCGCGCCTGTCACCACCGACGCGGGGCCCTTCAGTGAACCAACTCCGGTAACCGTCACCCCTGTCACGAAGAAGGATGACAAGACCAAGAGTAAGGACGCGAGCAAGCCGCTAAGCGAGGTCACTGCCGACGCTCAAACGAACCGCAGGGATCAAGCAGCGGAAGAAGAAGCAATCGTTCCTTACTACAACAACTTTTTTACGACCTATCGTCTCGGCCCCGAGGATGTCATCTCCGTCACGGTTTTCGGACAGGATCGCTACTCGAAAGGCAACATCAAGATTCCGCCCAGCGGCCGTATTTCGCTGGCGCTGATTCCCGACGGCATCTTCGTCAACGGCAAGACCGTCGACCAGGTCGCCGAGTTGGTCAAGAAGCGTTATGACGAGTTCATCATCGATCCCCAGGTATCCGTTTCTCTGGACCAGGCAGGATCGTATCGGTACAGCGTGATCGGTGACGTGGCCCAGCCGGGAATCAAACTGATGTCGCGCCGCCTCTCGGTAACCGAAGCGTTGTCCGAAGCCGGCGGCGTACTGCAAACCGGTAATCGCAGCAAGGTGTTTGTGCTGCGCCGGCAAGCGAACGGCACACTCACGCCGATTCCCGTAAATGTTACGGCAATCTATCGCGGCCAGGCGCCCGACTCGGTCTATCTGGTGCCCGGCGATCAGGTGGTCGTGCCCGGCAATACCTTGAAGAAACTGCAAACGATCATGGGCTTCACACAAGTGTTGACCTTTGCGCGTTTGTTCACCGGTGGGTTCTGAAAGTCAGAAGGCAGTAGGCAGGAAGCAGTATGCAGAGAGCATGGGATCAGTACCGCTCCCGGTAGCGACCTCATCACGAGTTGGAGAGATATCAATGCCCGGTACCATAAACATTTCGCCGCGACGCGGCGATCGGGAAATGATAGCGTGCTCGCCTCCGTCCCCCTTTCTGCTCACTGCTCACCGCTCACCGCTCACTCTCTTCTGCCTTCTGCTTTCTGCCTTCTGCTTTCTGCCTTCTGCCAAAGCTACCACCTGGACCCGTCAACAAACGGGCACGATGTCCTGGCTGCACGGAGTTTACTTTCTCGATCAAAACCGGGGCTGGGTCGCCGGCAGTGGCGGCACGCTATTGGAAACAGTCGACGGCGGCCAGACCTGGCGCCGATTCAATCTCCTGACCAAAGACAATCTGCGAGACGTTTACTTTGCCAATGAGAAGATTGGCTGGCTGGTAGCTGAGCGCGACCTGCTTAAACTCAAAACGAATGACGAGCCTCGTACTTACCTCCTGAAAACTGAAGACGGTGGCTTGAGTTGGCGGCCGGTGTTTCTTAACGGATCCGATGTCAATGCTCGGCTGGTCCGCGTGGTATTTGCCGACGCCGACCGTGGTTGGGTATTCGGCGAAAGCGGTGTCGTCTTTGCCACCCAGGACAGTGGCGCGCATTGGGTGCGCCAGGCGTCGCCGACAAAATATTTGTTATTGGGCGGAGTGTTCGTTGACTCTGCGCACGGATGGCTGGTGGGTGCCGGGGCAACAATCATTCAAACCAGCGACGGCGGCACGACCTGGAAAACCGGCAGAGTGCGCGATGGCGCGGGCGCGCGGTTTACTTCAGCGAGCTTTGTCGGAAAAAGTTTGGGCTGGGCCGTCGGTACCGCGGGCCGAGTCTTTGCCACCACCGACGGCGGCCGCACATGGTTCGAGCAACGCTCGAACGTTGATACCGACCTGTTGGACGTTAAGTTCATCGACGCCGCGGACGGTTGGGCCGTGGGCTCGCAGGGAACGCTCCTGACTACGAAGGACGGCGGCATTCATTGGTTCGCGTCGGCCAGCGTCACCTCACACTCTCTCGAACGTCTTTTCTTTGTCGATCAAAATCACGGTTGGGCAGTAGGCTTCGGCGGTACCGTGCTTACGTTTAGTCAGGCCGGCGCACCCAAACTGCGGTCGTAGATCGTGAATAATGAGGTCAGTACCGGGAGCGATAGCGACTGGGCTCAATCTCCTCACACAATCGAGATTGCGACGATGGACCCGGTCGCTATCGCTCCCGTACTGACCTCATCATTGACAGCCCGCCTCGCCTGATAGTAGAAAATGCGCGCACTCGATCGATCAACTCAACTCAAAAGCTTAGGAGACCCAAGAATGAAGAGATTTCTACCCCTGGCAGCGCTGTTGTTATTGGCGCTGGCATCGATGTCTTTTGCGCAAACAGCTCCGGCTGCATCCCCCTCGCCCGCCGCTTCGCCAAAGCCGGCGATGAGCCGGGCCCAGATTCGTAATCGCATCATCGCTACGGAAAAGAAGTTGTGGGAAGCGTTCAAGAACAAAGACGGGCAGCCCTTCAGAGCCAACCTGTCCGCCGACCATGTGACAATCAACGAAACGGGCGTAATGGGAAAGAACGACATTGCTACCGGAATAGCGAACGCGCCCTGCGAGGTAAAATCCTATGCGCTTAGCGACTTCAAGATCACGTTTTTCAATGCAGGCACGGCGCTGCTCACATACAAAGCCGTGGTGGATGGAACCTGCGCCGGCACTGCCATTCCCAAGGTCTGGTCCAGTTCACTTTACGTAAACCGCGGCGGCAGATGGTTGGCCGCTTCTCATCAGGAGACAACGATCAAGTAAGTACGTGGCACGGGCGTCCTGCCCGTGAAACCATGCGCAAGATGCGCGTGCCACTTCCAATCAGTATAGGCGGACTTTCATGGTCCGCCTTTTTTATGTGCCGCGGCAGAACCTCAAGAGCACGAACTGTGTCCCTCCGGCACTGGCTTTGCAGTCCTCTTAATTCGAACTCAAATTGACGGGTCGCCTGCACCATTAGCGAACAATGGGCCGCCGAGTGTATCTGGAAGGCTACATTGAAAGCGCGAGTTGGCTCGGTCCAAAAGCATGAACGATTTAGCAGCAAGTGGATCTTCCGAACCGGCGAGTAAGGTTAGCAACCGTGACGATGACGATAGCTTGCCTTCGTTGTTTGGCCGGATGGGTGACGAGCTGACGAAGTTGGTCGACCTAAGATTCAATCTCTTAAAGGTCGAGATACGGGAGGATGTCGGCGCCTATGTACATCATGGAGTAATGATGGTCGTTGGCGGAATAGTCGTGGCCGTCGGTTTCGTTCTGGCTAACATAGCGTTCTCTTTTTTCATCTCGACTCTGTTTGCGAATTCTCAATTGAGTCAGCCGGTAAAGTATGGACTCGGATTTCTGATCATCGGCGTCATTTACCTTGGCGCCGGCGGAATCATTCTGGCCGTGACCAGGAGGCGTCTGGCCGCACAGGATTTCTTGCCCCGGCGAAGCCTCGCGGAATTCGAGAGTGACAAGCAGATGGTCAAGACTGTGATTCACAGTTAGAAACGATTGGAGGAAGCTATGGCTGAAAGCGGATCAAAAAAAGCGCGTTCGAAAGCGATCGCAGAACCGCAGACCAAGGCGGAGTTGCAACGAGAGTTGGACAAGACGCGCGAATCCCTGGCTGAGACGGTTGACGATATCAGGGAAACCGTTACGGAACGTTATGAAGCAATTAAAGAGACTGTTGGCGGCGTGATGACTTTCCGCGAGCAGTTTCAGAATGAACCGCTGGTTTGGAGTCTGGGCGCACTCTCCGCGGGCTTTGCCCTGGGTTATACGACCGGGTATGCGCATAAGGAAATGAAGGGAAAGGGCAAACATTCCGAGGTAAGCGCCTTCACCAATAGCCTGGTTGACGAGGCTTCACTCGTGGGCAAGACACTGGTGATGCCTACGCTCAACCTCAGGATTAAAGAGTTGTTCGGCTTTGATTTTTCCGATCTACTGGCAGAGATAGATCGCGCCAAACCCGGCGCCCCGAAGAAGGGCGGCGCCAGGAAAAGCACTGCCAGGGAGCGTACGAAAGGTGCGACAAAGAAAACGCTGAGCGCCAAACGAAATGGGAAACAAAGGCACAGCATTTAACTAATCAGGAGGCACACATGGCAGCAAAGAAAACGACGAAAAAAGGTTCAAAGACTTCTAAATCTTCGAAGTCTGCTTCAAAAGCAAAGTCTTCTTCCAAGTCTGCGAAATCTTCGAAGAAGGCGGGGAAGAGTTCCCAGAAAAAGTCTGCCCGTAAGAGCTCGGCAATCGGTCTGTTAGACAAGGCGAAGAAGCTTGTCGGTGAAGTAGTCATAGCCGCGGCCAAGGGCGCCGCCACCGGAGCAATTAAAGGCGTCGCGCTGGCGGGCGGCGAAGCCACCGGCCTGACCAAAGGCCCGAGCGCCAAGAAGCGTTAGTCGATTATCCAATTTTCGAGGGGATGAAAAACGAGTGAGCCCGCGTGGCGAAGAATCTTCGTCGCGCGGGCTCAAATTTTGTCAGCGCTCAAGCGACCGCTGATCAAGAAGGGTCTCGGGTGCTACTCGGTAATTTCGGTTAGCTTGGTTACCTTGAGGGTGTCGCCATCGAGGGTGCCTTCTGCCTTAACGTGCAAACCCTTCTTTGACTTGGTGGCCTTCAAAAGGGCTTCGGCGCTGGCGTTGCCGGCATCGTCAAACTTGTAAAGTTTGTCGCCGGCGAACACCGCGTAACCGCTCTTCTCGCAGTTTTCCATCGTCGCACAACTCGTCCCGTGGGTCTTGACCCAGGTGGCGAAGGTCTTGTCGTTGGCGTGGTTGGCGGCACAACTGTTATCGATCAGATAACCGGTCAGGGTCGTGCTCTTATCCTGGGCAATCAGTGCTCCGGCCATCAAGGCCAGGACTACTATCAAAGGGAAAATTTTACGCATCATTTCGGGGTCTCCTTGGTTCAATCTTTCGGTTTAATGTTCGGGGGGCGAATGGTATCACACCCTTACCACTCGGTGAAGCCGGCGGAAGACGCGCGTCGAGTCGGCGAAGCCGACGACATATCAGTAGCCCACAGCGCGAGCTGTGGGTGACCAGCCCAAACGAGAACAGGTGAGCCCGCGAACGCGGGCGACATAACGCCGTGTTGGAGCTATGCCGCCCGCTTCGCGGGCTCCGTTCATTTCAACGAATCTTGAACCCACAGCTGGCGCTGTGGGCTACTGGTATCGCCGCCTGCTTCGCAGGCTGGTTGAATTGTGAGACCCCACAGGCGGCCAGCTAGCGCTTACGCCCTCCCTCACGGTCAAGCTACTGCCCCGCGTTACCTTCATCGTCGGCGCGTCGCTCGGGCCGCATGTGCGGAAACATGATCACATCGCGGATCGACTGCTTGTTAGCGAGCAGCATTACCAGACGATCGATGCCGAGGCCAATTCCCGCCGCCGGCGGCATGCCATATGAGAGCGCGCGGATGTAGTCTTCGTCCATCACCATCGCCTCTTCATCGCCACGCTCGCGCTGCTGCACCTGGTCGTTGAAGCGCTGATACTGCTCTTCCGGATCATTCAGTTCAGAGAAGCCGTTGCCGGATTCGAGCCCGCCGACGAAATACTCGAAGCGTTCGGCGATCGAGGGATCGGATGGCGAAGCTTTAGAGAGTGGCGAGATTGCCTTCGGGAAATCCGTGATGAAGGTCGGCTGAATTAGGTGCCTCTCCGCAATCGCTTCAAAGATTGTGGCAATATTTCCAGCGGTTACCCCTTCTAGGCTGTCGCCCATTTCCGCGATCGACGCTTCCGCTGCTCGCATGGCACTCTTCCACAATTGGCTAACCTCTGCCCTAACCCGCGACTGCCTCTCGTCCTCTGGCGGTGAATCTTCGCGCCCAGGTTCCCACAGATTGAGAATCCCAAATTCATTCCAATCGAAGATCAATTGAACGAGAGCCTGCACTCTAAGCCGGTCGTCCAACCACTCTTCAGCAAACGCTTCTTCACCTAAGCCGGCGCTCCCAAAGACGCTGTTAGGCCAATACTTCGCAATCGCCTCCTTCATCGTCATCCGCGTAAACGGCTGCGAGAAATCAATCTCGTGCTTGCCATAGCGCACGTGCGTATGTCCCAAAGCTACGAACACAACCGAACGCAGAAGCTTCTCGGCAAAATCCATCATCTGATTCACGTCGGCGTAAGCCATGTAGAACTCGAGCATCGTGAATTCAGGATTGTGCTTGGTCGAGATGCCTTCGTTGCGAAAGTTGCGATTCAGTTCATAGACCTTTTCAAAGCCGCCGACGACCAGACGCTTCAAATAAAGTTCGGGCGCTATGCGGGCATACAGATCGATGTCGAGGGCGTTGTGATGTGTCTTGAAAGGTTTGGCCGCGGCGCCGGTCGCTAAAGGCGTTAGCATCGGCGTTTCCACTTCGATGTAACCGTGATCGTCGAGGAAGCGGCGAATCTCGCGCACGGCTTTCGAGCGCAACTCAAAAACTTCGCGCGGCGTCAGGTTTCCCTCTTCGCGCTCCAGTTTCAAACTGCCGGCGATCAAATCGGCATAGCGTTGCCGCTGGCGAATCTCGGCATCTTGGATCCCGTGCATCTTATCGGGCATTGGTAGCAAAGCTTTTGCCAGGAACTGTAACTTCTCCACGTGGACGGACAACTCGCCCGTGCGGGTGAGGAACAGATAACCGTCGACGCCGATGAAGTCGCCGTGATCGAGCAGATTGAAAAGGTCCCAGCCGTTAACTTCGCCGCCCTCCGCGTCGTTTCTGACGCCGGCAATGTCCTGGCGGCGAACGTAAATCTGCAAACGCGAAGTCCCGTCAGACAGGTGAACGAACGCGGCTTTGCCCATCACTCGCGGCGGCGCGGCGATGCGTCCGGCAATCCGCACGCGAGTCTTGTTCAGCGTGGCGTTGGCAGTTTCGAGATCATCAGGACCGGGCTTCTGGCCTTCGGCGACTTGCGGCTCGAATTTCTTGAACGCATCGACCACGGAAGTAATCGTGTCTTCACCGGAAGTGTTCTCGGTGACGTTGCTGCGCTCGAACTTGTTTGGATAGACGTTGCCGACCAGCCGGCGCAGAGCTTCGAGGTGCTCGCGCCGCGCCTGCGTCTGATCGTTGTCTTCAAGAAAAGGTACAGTCATAAGTGCGTCGTAATCGGAAACGACGATAGTAGATGGTAAATGGCAAATCGTAAACAGCGGAAAGGCACTCGCGTTGCGATGGCGTCAGTACCGGGAGTAGTAGCGACCGGGTCGCAACTCGCGCGACGGGCTAATTCGCCAGAACCGTGACCCGGTCGCTACCGCTGCCGGTACTGACCTCATCGTGCTAGATTGTTCGAAGATGTCCACCACGAAAATTCTTTCTGCAGATGAACTTCTCGCTGAGCGCGCACGTCTGCGCGCTGCCGGCCAGACGCTTGTTTTCACCAACGGCGTGTTCGACATTTTGCACGTCGGTCACGTGCGCTATCTGGAGGAGGCGCGCGCCCTGGGGGACGCGCTGGTGGTGGCGATCAACAGCGACAGATCGGTGCGCGAGTTGAAAGGCGCGGGGCGGCCTTTGATGAACGAAAGCGAGCGCGCCGAGATACTGGCGGCGTTGCGCGCGACCAGTTACGTAACCATTTTCGACGACGTATCGCCGCGATCTTTGATCGCCGAACTTTTGCCTGACGTTCTGGTTAAAGGCGGCGACTACGCTCTTGACGAAATTCACGGTCGCGAAGAAGTTGAAGCCGCGGGCGGGCGCGTCGTGAGCCTGCCATTCGTCGAAGGTGTTTCGTCTAGCGCGATCATTGATCGGATGAAGAAGTGATTGCCGAGCGGATCAATATGCGGCTGAGTTGAACGTCGAACTTGAATGGCTTCTACCACGGAATCAACTTCAGTACTTCAAACTGCGCTGAGTTCAGTTATTGCCAGTGCTGAATTCCGCCGGGTACTCGATGATATAAACGGCGGGGCGCGCGTCGTCTCTATCAGCGGATTGGTTGCCGGGCCAGCGCGCGCGCTGGTGTTGGCTGCGCTTCAGCGCGAAGCTGGAAAGCAATTCGCCGTGGTCGTGCCGGCCCAGCGCGATCTTGAAGACTGGGAGCGCGATCTTAATTTTTGGTACGGCGCGTTGCGCGGCGTCGCCGAAGGCCAGGACGCCGTAACAGTCCTGCCCGCGTCTGAAAGCGATCCGTACGCCGGCGGTTCACCGCACACTGAGACACTGGAAAAGCGCGCGCTGGCGCTGTGGCGACTGGCGCGTCGCAGGCAAACCGGTGTAGCTCTTCACGCGCAGGATGCGCATACCACCGGCGACTTTGTCTTGCTGACTTCCCGAGCCCTGGCACGGCGCACCGTGCCTCCAACTCAAATCTTGAAGGCCGGCGCGGTGCTCCGCCGCGACGAAGATCATTCACCGGAAGATCTCGTAGAAAAATTAATCGCGAGTGGCTATGTGCGCGAAGATCCGATTGGCGCCGTCGGCGAGTTCTCGATCCGCGGCGGTATCCTCGATGTCTGGCCGCCCGGCCGTAATGCTCCTGCGCGAATCGAATTCTTTGGCGACACCGTCGATTCAATTCGCGAATTCGATCCGGACACACAGCTCTCAACCATTCAGTTGCCTGAGATTGAGATTCCGCCGATGCGCGAACTCGCAGTCACCGCCCGGGACTTTCGCGACTGGGCGGTGCTGGCCCGGGTACGCTGGGACGATCGCCGCTTCGCTCGATCGCTGCATGACCGCACGGTCTTCGCCGACGAAGGCGAAGACTTTCCAGGTTGGGAATGGTTGATTTCGCTGGTCCATGAAGATGGCGCCGGCCTGTTCGAGTATCTGAAGGATGCAGTCTTGATCGCCGACGAGCCGGTGGCCGTCGAGAATTATCTGGCGAGTGCTTTCCAAACTGTCGCCGAACGCTACGCCGCGACCGATGCGGCCGACGACCTGGGACTTTCGCCGGTGGAACTTTATCTCACCGCTGAAGAGTTGCGCGCCGGCATCGATACGATGCAGCGGATTGAGTTGCGCACGCTTGGCCGCACAGCGACGACGATAGATCAGGAGATCGCGCTGGATGCCGAAGCACCCAAAGTGTCCCTGGGTAAAGAGCGTGCGCAGCGAAAGCCTTTGTTTCTGTTTCCCGGTGATGATGGGCGCACAAGTGCGCCTTCTAAACGGGAGGCGAATGGATCTGGAGAAGTCGAGTGGAAGGCGCAGTCGGTGATCCGCTATCACGGACGTCTGCCCGATCTCGCGGGTGACTTGATCAAGCGTCACGCGAATGAACAAGCGAACACACTCTTCGTCATGCCGAGCAGCGGCGTCGCGGAACGGGTGGCTGAGATTCTGCGCGAATACGAAGTCAATGTGCGTCTGACTTCGCCCACTGACAAGACGGATTACTCAGCGCCATCTCACGCCGTTGTTACCGCTGGAAAACTTTCAGGTGGATTCGAGCTGCCGTCGGCGCGCCTGATAGTGCACGTCGAAGGAGATCTCTTTGACGAAGCCGCCGAGCCCGCGCTGGAGCGGCGGAGCACCGCCATCAAGAGAGAAAAGAAACGGCGAGCTCGCGGCGCTGCTTTTCTTTCCGACTTTCGCGATTTGAAAGTGGGCGACTATGTCGTGCACATCGACCACGGCATTGCGCGATTCGGCGGATTGGTAACGCTCGATCTCGGACCGACTCAGGCGTCAACGGCCAGCGGCCTGGCTTCGGCCACGCGCGGCGAGTTCATGCTGCTCTACTATGCGGAAGAGGCGAAGCTCTACGTGCCGGTTGAGCGGCTTGATCTGGTTCAGCGTTATTCGAGCGCCGAAGCTAACCAACCGGCGCTCGATCGACTCGGCGGCATTGGTTGGCAGAAGACGAAAGCGAAAGCCAAGCGCGCGATGCGCGATATGGCTGACGAACTGCTGCGGCTTTACGCCGAGCGCAAGCTGGTCCAGGGTCACGCGTTTCCGGCTGACGCTCCCTGGCAGCGCGAATTCGAAGAAGGCTTTGAATACACGCTGACGCCCGATCAGGAAACCGCGATCGAAGATGTGAAGCACGACATGGAAACAGCTACGCCGATGGATCGTCTGTTGTGCGGCGACGTCGGTTATGGCAAGACGGAAGTAGCCATGCGCGCGGCCTTCAAAGCCGTAATGGATGGCAAGCAGGCTGCCATCCTGACGCCGACGACGGTCTTGGCTTATCAGCACTTTGATACGTTCCGTCAGCGCTTCGCTCCCTTTCCTGTCAAGATTGAATTGCTTTCCCGCTTTCGCTCCCCCAAAGAACAGAAGGCCGTCGTTAAGCGAATTGAAGCCGGCGAGGTCGACGTCGTGATCGGCACGCATCGCATGCTTTCAAAGGACGTGAGCTTTCGCGACCTGGGCCTGGTCGTGGTCGATGAAGAGCAGCGCTTTGGCGTCGCGCACAAAGAACGTCTGAAGCAACTGAAGAAGCGCGTCGACGTGCTGACGCTTTCGGCTACGCCCATTCCGCGCACGCTGAACATGTCGCTGAGCGGCTTGCGCGATATGTCTCTGATTGAAACGCCGCCGAGCGATCGGCTGGCGATCCAAACTCAGGTTGTTCAATCATCCGACGTGGTGATCAAGTCGGCCATCGACCTTGAATTGTCGCGCGGCGGGCAGGTCTTTTTCATTCACAATCGGGTCGAGTCGATCGAAACCATCGCGGCGCTGGTCAAGCGTTTGGTGCCCCAGGCGCGCATGGCGGTCGGCCACGGCCAGATGAACGAAAAAGAAATGGAGCGCGTCATGCTTGATTTCATTGGCTACAAGTACGATGTGTTGGTGGCCACGACCATCATCGAGAACGGAATAGACATCCCCCGCGCGAACACTATCATCATAAACCGCGCCGACAATTACGGTCTTTCTCAACTTTATCAACTGCGAGGCCGCGTGGGCCGCTCGAGCCGCCGCGCATATGCCTACCTGTTGATTCCCGCGGAGCAGGAACTGTCGCCGATTGCGCGACGGCGGCTGGCGGCCATACGCGAGTTCTCTGATCTCGGAGCCGGCTTTCGCATCGCGGCGCTGGACTTGGAATTGAGGGGCGCAGGCAACATGCTGGGCGGCGAGCAGTCGGGGCACATGGATGCGCTCGGCTTTGATCTTTACACGCAGATGCTGGAACGCACGGTCGCTGAGTTACAGGGCGAGCAGGTGGAAGACGAGCCGACGGTTTCGCTCAACCTCGGTGTCGACGTGGCGATTCCCGAAAGCTACATTTCCGACATGGGGCAACGACTGCGGACTTATAAACGCGTATCGTCGGCGCGCGATGAGGAAGCGCTGGCGGCGATCCGGGCCGAGACCGAAGATCGCTACGGAAGAATTCCCGATTCGGTCGAAGACCTGTTCGGCTATGCGCGGCTGCGGCAAGCATCTGAGCTGGTAGGCGTCGTGTCGATCGACCGAACCCGGGAAGGAATCGCTATTAAACTGGCCGAAAAGGCCCGCGTTTCACCCGAAAAGCTAATGGAACTGATTCGAGTCCGGGAAGGGGCGAGCTTCACGCCAGGCGGTGTTTTGCGGCTGGAGCTAAACGCCGAGGAGAAGGATCATTCTCTGGCGGTCGCGCGCCGCGTGTTGCTGCAAATCAAGGCTGACGGTTAGAATCGGTCATTGCAAACCAGCACCGTTAGGTGCGAAATGTTTATAGCCTGAAACGCTCAACCGTAACCAGCTCCTTTAGGAGCGAAATTCTTATGCTCCTAAAGGAGCTTAATGATCCATGAAGCCCGCTGGCTATAAACATTTTGCTCCTCCGGAGCTTATTTAAGGAGTCTCAACTGTGAAATTGAAATCTATTCTTGTCCTGCTACTTCTATTGGCCGCTTTCTTCATTTCACCCTCGCTCGCGCGGGCCCAGGAAGGCGAGCCGGTGGTGATTGACGAAGTCATAGCCCAGGTAAATGACGGCGTCGTCACGCTCTCGCAATTGAAGCGCGAGATGAAGGAACGCGTTGGCACGCTAAAGCAAAACGGCATGCCCGAGCAACAAGCCAACAGCGAAGTTGTAAAGCATCGGCCGGAGCTGATCGCCACCCTGATCAATGAACAGTTGCTGTTGCAAAAAGGCAAAGAGCTGGACCTGACGGACAGGGTCGAAGCCGAAGTCAACAAGCGCATGCTGGACGTGGCCAAAGATAACGGCATCACGTCAATCGACAAACTGGACGAGGCCATGCGTCAGGCCGGACTCGATCCCGCCACGATTCGCTCGACCATGCGAGTTGAAATAATGAAGCAGGCAGTGTTCGAGGGCGAGGTCGATTCGAAACTCTTCTTCAGCTATAGCCAGGACGAACTGCACAAGTATTTCGACGCGCACCGCGATAAATTCGCCAAGCCGGAATCGATTGAGCTGTCAGAAATATTCCTGGGACTCGCCGGCAAACAGGACCCAGACGTTCGGGCCCAGGCGCTTAAGCTGGTAGCGCAGTTGCGCGGCGGCGCTGACTTCTGCACGCTGGCTGCGGCGTACACTGAGCGTCCGGCTACCGGCGGTCAGAAGCCGTGCAAGGTTGGGCTTTTTCAAGTGCCCGATCTTCGCCCAGACATCGCCGGGGCGATTAAGAACGTAAATCCCGGCAGCGTGAGCGAGCCATTGAAGACCGACGAGGGCTATCAGATTCTGCGCGTCGACGTGCGCACCGCGGGCAGCAGCACTCCGACCTTTAACGAAAACAATGTGCGCGAAGCGATCACTCGCGAGCGCTCAGGAAAAGCCCGCGAGGATTATCTACAGGAACTGCGCAACGACGCCTATGTAAAGATCGCCGATAGTTATCGCGAATCGGTCGAGCCGCTGCTGAAGATCGTGCCGCCTGCCGCGGCGACCAAGAGAGCACCCGAGAAAAAGAAGGGCAAGCTGCTGGGCATCATTCCCAAACCCTGAGGTTATTGTTCTGTACTCAAGCTCGCGCGATGAACTCCTGGTGCGACTCGATATTTTTCTCAAACTAAGCCGTCTTTGCCCGCGTCGTACGCTAGCCCAGGAGCTTTGCGACGCGGGCTTTGTTTTACTTAACGGCAGACCGGCCAAATCCGCGCATGCCGTCAAAGCCGGGGACGAAATCAAAATTCGCCGGCGTGACCGCGAGATCGTCGCGCGCGTGCTACGCGCCCCCGCCACCCGCAACGTTTCGCGACGCGATGCCGATCAGTTAATTGAGATTGTGAGCGAGCGAGTCTTAGAACCGCTCGTTGACTAAATCCGTTCTGGCATCTCTCGGACCGACAGCCCCGCAGTACGGCAGGCTTGCCTGCCGCGCAGGATGCAACTAAAGACGGCAAATTCATGTGGAAGCAACTCACATCAAGCTTTGCAATTCTGCTTCTGCTCTCCACGTGCCAAAGTAATCTATCGCCCCAGCGGGTCAGCGCTGAACCAAGGAGCCCACCGATTGAGTTGGCCCAATCCGGCGACCGTTCACCGCTGAAATTGCCGATCGCCAAGCCCAGGATTGTCATCAAGAAGGGCCGGCGCCAACTGCTCTTGTTTTCCGAAGACAAGCTCGTGCGTACATACCGCATCGGGTTGGGCTCGAGTCCTGTAGGCGACAAAGTTCGCGAGGGAGATCGGCGCACTCCGGAAGGTGACTTCTACATCTTCACCAGGAATGACAAGAGTGCCTTCTATCTTTCGCTCGGCCTCAGCTACCCCAACATGACGCACGCCCGACGTGGTTTACGCGATGGCTTAATAAACCGAGCCCAGTATGAAACGATTATGCGCGCGTTGAGGGCCAGGAAGCGGCCGCCGCAGAATACTGCATTGGGCGGCGACATCTACATCCATGGCAACGGCGCGCGGAGTGATTGGACCTGGGGCTGCGCCGCGTTGGAGAACGAAGACATGCTCGAGTTATTCAAAGCCGTGGGTGTGGGCACGCCGGTGACCATCGAGCCGTAGTCATTCAGGCATCTGAATCGGCACCGAGGCCTGAAGGGCCGACATTCAATAGCTATGCCCGCAAGGGAGTGGTGGAAGGTCTTGATAACTTTCACGAGACCCGACGCCGACACAGCATGTGACGTACATTCTCAGCAGTTCCTAGACCACGCCCTCACGGGCGGGGCTATTAAATGTCGGCCCTTCGGGCCTAAGCAAGCCGAACGTCTAAACCAACGTAAATCATTCCCCTGTATCGTCCGATTATCGAGCGCCTCAACGGCGGCGGCTATCGGGGGTGCTGAATCGATTCCCCTTCAAAACGAACAAAGCCTCAGCAATACTTAGACTGGCGCGGCCGGGTCGATCAGATCTCCTGCTGGCATATAGGTTGCTGTAGGTTCCTGCAGTCTCGACACTGATTTTTGATGAGGTAATTGATATGGGTATCCTAAGCGGATTTTTTAGCGAAGACTTGGCAATCGACCTGGGCACAGTCAACACGATCGTGTACGCACCAACTCAGGGGGTGGTTCTCAATGAACCTTCAGTGCTGGCCATTCACAAATACAGCCGTGAAGTTCTGTCCGTCGGCTCACAGGCTTTGAAACTTCTCGGCCGCGAGCCCAATGACACGGAAGTGCACCGGCCGATTCGCCGTGGGGCGATAGACAATTTTGAGATCTCGCAAATGTTCCTGCGCGCTCTGATCAGCCGGGTGCAGCACAACGATCATCCGAAGCGCAGCCATCTGGTGATCGGTGTGCCGGGTTCATCGACGCCGCTCGAGCGGCGCTCAGTCAAAGACGCAGCGCGCGATGCGAAAGCCGGGCGGGTGGATCTGATCGACGAAGGCCTGGCGGCCGGGCTCGGCGCAGGTTTGGATTTCGAAGAGGAGCAAGCGCACCTCGTAGTCGACATTGGCGGGGGCACGAGTAACGTCGCGATCCTCGCGTCCGGGGGCGTAGTTACTTCCGTCAGCGTTCCCGCCGCCGGCAACGCGATGGACGAAGCTATCAGAGATTACTTGCGGCTGCGCTATGCCGTGCAAATCGGTGAGCGCACTGCCGAGCAGGTGAAGAAAGAACTGGGCCTGGCTTGGGACTACAAATACGGCGAGCAGTCTCAAAAGGAAATGCAGATTGTCGGCAAGCAGTTGACCAATGGCGCGGCGCTGCCGATAACGATCAATGCGCGAGAAGTAAGCGGGGCCCTCGAGCCGATTCTGTCAGAGATAATCTCAACCGTGCGGCGGGTGATAGAGGATGCGAAACCGGAAGTCACTGCGGACCTTTTCTATTCCGGCGTAACGCTGACCGGCGGTGGTGCGCTGCTCGGCGGCATGACCGAACGCTTTGAAAACGATCTCAATCTGAGCGTCAGGCTGCCGGAAGATCCGTTGACCACGGTCGCGTTGGGCGCGGGCCGCTTGCTTGGTGATCCTGAAAAGCTCCAGCGCGCCGCGCTGAGGCTGGATGTTCCGGCCTGGGAGGAAGCTGAAAAGTTAGTAGTGAACTGGTAGAGGAGCGCAGGCATCCTGCCTGCGGTTCGCCGGCAACCTGCCGGCAAGTCTCCAGTAGCAGGCGAGCTGGATGCTCGCGAACCGCCGACAAGGATGTCGGCGCTCCAGCTTGTCGAACATCATAAGCCACATGAGGTAGAATCTCGTGTGGCTTTTCTCTTATGAACGAGATCAAACCTTTCAAGATTCGCGATATCGAAATCAATCCGCCCCTGGTGCTCTCGCCCATGGCGGGCGTGACTGATATCTCCTTCCGTCGTTTACTCAAGGCGCGCGGCGGGGTTGGTCTGACTGTCTCCGAATTTGTTTCAGTCGAAGGGCTGACGCGTAACAACCCGAAATCAAGACGCCAAATGCGCTTCTATGAAAACGAGCGCCCGTTCGCGGTCCAGATTTTTGGCGGCCAGCCTGAACGCATGCGGATGGCGGCCGAGATGGCGGAGGAAGTTGGCGCAGACATCCTGGATGTGAATTGCGGTTGTCCGGCTCCCAAAGTTGTAAAGCATGGCGGCGGATCGGGGCTGCTAAAGGACCATCAACGATTGGAAACGATCCTGACGGAGATCAAAAAGGCGATCACGATCCCGTTGACCGTAAAGATTCGCGCCGGCTTTTACGATCACACCATTAACGCCGTCGAAACGGCGCGGCTGGCCGAAGCCTGCGGCGCCGAGCACATCGCCCTTCACGGCCGCACCAAAGAACAAGGCTATCGCGGGTTAGCTAATTGGGATCTGGTAAAGCAGATCAAAGAAACCGTCAGCGTGCCGGTTTCGGGCAGCGGTGACATCACCACCATCGAACAGGCGTTCGTTCGCTTCCGCGAAACTGGTTGCGACGGCGTCCTGATCGGCCGCGGCGCGATGCAGAATCCCTGGATCTTTCGCCAGATCGAAGACACCATGCACGGCCGCGAACTGTTTCAGCCGACCCTGGAAGACAAGCGCGCAGTGCTGCTTGAATACTTCGATATGCTGCGCGAAGACATGCGCGAGTTGGCCGCTATCGGCCGCATGAAGCAACTGGCCGGACAATTCACGCGCGGGCTTCATGGCGGCGCTTTGTTCCGCACGGCAATGTACCACTCGCACTCAGTCGAAGAAATTCTCGATCGGATTTCCGAATACTTCGAAACGATCTCTGCCGGGCGTCAATACTTTGGTGAAGCAGGAAATCCGGGTGAGATTATCGAAGCTCCAGTGCTGGATTCGTGTGAAGCGGGAGTCGGCGCATAGTTTGGTTCGACTCGGTACAGAACCGGGAGCGGTAGCGACCGGGTTAAAGACTCAACACTTGAATGCAGGGTGGTGCAGTATTTCGTCGCGAATAGAATCTTAGTCACGCGTCTATTTTCTTGACCCATTGAACCGGATGCTTTGCCCAGTCGCTACCGCTCCGGGTTCTGTACCGGCGCCATCCAGTAATCGTTAATCCATTTTGATAAGTATCTGATCTCTATTTCCAACGGAGGCCTGCAAGTGAGACAAATCACTATTTTCTTAACCCTCATAATTGTGTTTGTGGCGAACGTCGCTATCGGCAGTGCTCAGCAGCATTCAAGCCAACCCCCGACGACCTCGACCACCACTGCCAACACGCCGCAGCAACAGGTTACACGCGATGCTACCCGTGAAAAGCTGCGCCAGGTCCTCGACGCTGTCGGCCCGAAGATCAATGTTTCATTCCGGCAGAGCGACAAACAGCCATACAACTTTGTGGGGCTGATGAAAACCGGTCTTAAGAATGCGGACGCGCTCGAGATCGTCGTCTCGGTAAGCGCCGAGCAAACGATTCACTTCCGTATCTTCCCGCACTACAACGGCGGCTATCTCAATATTGATAAGGCCAGAAGCAGCGAAGGACTGATGCGACAAATGGTGCGCTTCAGCGATACGAATTTTTTGTTTTGGGGCGCGGATGGATCGGGCGACATTTTCGCCGGCTACAATTTCACGCTCGAATCCGGCTTTCCTGAAGCGTCAGTGAGAGTCGTGCTGAATAGTATCGCGAAGGCGGACGACTTTGTCGGCCAGATGCGACCGTCCATCGATGGCAGTACTGCTCCATAAGGAGCGAGGGTAGTACCGGGAGCGGTACCTTACCTCAGGGCGTGTTTGGTGACGGCGTCGGGACCGCACTAACCGCCGTTCCCGCCCCGCTATCCAAATTCATAGGCGCCGGGTAACCCTTTCCCGCCAGCGTGACGATCTCGATCACAATCTCTCTTTGGGTGCGCAGCTTTTTCTGCCGCTCAGCTTCAGCCTTCCTCTCACTTTCATTAAGAGCATTGTTCACTGAAACATTCGCCGGCGTTGCTGCCGGAACAGGCTTTGGCAGTTTTTTCGGATGCCGTCCTAGTGCGTTCAGTGCCTCAAGCACCTGCGCCCTCTCATCTTCTCCCAGGTTATCGAGGCTGGCGCCGTTGGCCGCGAACACCGCGCGCAAATTCTCTTCCGTATTAGTGTTCTGATCGTAAACGTCGCGATAGATGTGCAGCTTGCCGTCCTCAAACACGATCGTTTCATACCGCAGTTCCACGGGCACCAACTGATCCAGTTTGACTGTCTGCGTTTTGGTTCGCTTCTTCAGATACGCAGACATCGTCTCTTCAGTCAGTTCGGTACGCGCAGCCTGGGCCAGCACTCGCGCGAAATCCTTAACTTGGGCATTCGTCATGCCCACGCAGCCATGCGATGCGAAGGCGCCGATCTTTGCCAGCGGCTTGCCCCCGTGTATCAGTGAAGGTGAGCCAATCGGAATCTTAATCGGGCCGAGCGGGTTGTGTTTGCTTCCCGCACCGATCACTTCGCCGGGCGTCACATTCATCGCATCGACCCAGGGCGAATTCGGCGGCGTCCACGTCGGATTAAAGATGATCTGTTGGGCCTTGCGCAGACCCTGCGGCAGAGGAAACTGTGGATAACCGATGCCTATCTTGTACGACTTAATCAAAGATCCGCCGGCAAACACGTCCATGCGAAAGGCTGGAATGTTAACGACAATGCGCGTATCCGCCGGCACGGCGTTCGGACCGGGCAGCATCGTCGGCTCGGCCTGCCTGGCTACATCGGCCGCGAACTCCTCGCCTCCTTTATTCCAGCGGTTGCGAGCCAGCGCCATCAACTGTTCGGACTTGTCCGGGCCGGTCACTTCGCGAATCGCTTTTATGGCATCTTGCCGCGCGGCTTCGACACTGCCTGATTGAATCTCAGCATTTGAAGTATGCAGTTTCGTCACGGCCTCACTCGAAATTCTACGGAGAGCCGCTATCTGGTCGTCGGTTAGTTGTAGTTTCGACCTCAGCTCTGCTCTGAATGCTTCGTCGGCCAACAGAGCGTCGAGTATCGGCAGGGTGATCGGGACGGCCGTTTCCGCTGCGACGGGAAGAGATGGACTCGGTGTGGCTTCAACCTTTTGGGCTTCAGTGCGGGGCTTACATCCGGACAGGAGCAGCCCCAGAGCCACGATTACAACTGCGCGTTTCAGAGTCGGATTCATAATGTCCTATTAGATTCGCTTGGGTCGCGATCGACCACGCGGTCCGCCACGCTCGGCTTAAGTGCTACCCACAGATGTATGTCAGAAGCCCGAGAGTAAGGGAGGGCCGGCTTGAATGCCGAGTAGTCCAATCGGAACGCCGCGCGTGAATCCTGAATAGCCCTCCCTTACGGTCGGGCTTCTACACACTCGACAGTGGCGAACAAATCGCTATAATGCCGGGGCTCGGCTAAATCTCTCCCAATGTTTGCTTAATTCCAAGGCTCGCCGCTATCATGCTGTCCACCAAAACCGGGAGTGACAGCGTAAGGTCAGAACCTTAACAATCTGAAAGGAACACTATGAAGCGCATCCTGCTAAGTTCAATCATTATCGCCAGCCTGCTCACCGCATTCGCCTGTCAATCAGGTGGGGGCGGAGACAAGGTCAAGATTGGCGTCTTTATGTCGATGACCGGCGACACGGCCAACTTCGGCATCTCGTCGACCAATGGCATCAAGATGGCCGCCGACGAGGTCAACGCCGCGGGCGGCATCAATGGCAAGCAGGTTGAACTCGACGTGCAGGACGATCGCTCTGATCCCTCAGAGGCCGCTACTATCGTCACCAAATTCGTGACGCAGGATGGCGTGAATGCCATTCTGGGCGAAGTGGCCAGCTCGCGTTCGATAGCCGCTGCGCCAATCGCGCAGAACGCCAAGATCCCGATGCTGACGCCGTCCTCGACGAATCCGGAAGTCACCAAGAAGGGCGACTATATTTTCCGTAGTTGCTTCATCGATCCCGTGCAGGGCGCCGCCATCGCCCAGTTCGCCGCGCGCACGCTCAACGCCAAGCGCGCCGGGATCATGGTCGATCGCAAGAACGATTATTCGACCGGACTCGAGAAGTTCATCAGCCAGACTTTCACCAAGCTCGGCGGCCAGATGGTTGTGACTCAGTCGTATCAGGCGGGCGATCAGGATTTCAATGCGCAGATTACTTCGATCAAAGGCGCGAATCCTGATGTGATTTTCGTTCCCGGCTATTACGGCGACGTCGCCCTCTTTGCCAAGCAGGCACGCGACAAAGGCATCACAGTTCCGCTGGTCGGCGGCGACGGATGGGACGCAGAACAGCTTTATAAGATCGGCGGCGCCGCGCTCAACGGTTCGTTCTTCAGTAATCACTACTCACCTTATGACCTGGATCCGCAGGTGCAGAAGTTCGTCACTGACTACAAAGCGCGATACAACTCCATACCGGACGCGCTCGCGGCGACTGCTTACGATGCCGCGCGCATCATGTTCGACGCGATCAAGCGCGCTAATTCGCTGGACGGCAAAGCCATCCGCGACGCGTTGGCTGCCACCAAAGACTTTCCCGGCGTGACCGGCAAAGTAACCTTTAACGAGAACCGCGACGCGGTGAAACCAATCGTCATGATCGAGATCAAAGACGGCGGCGTCTATGCGGTGCGCGAACGGGTCCAGGTCGAAGGGGCCGCCATGCCCGAGTTGACCGCCAGTCCGACTTCCTCGGTCAGCCCGAGTACTGCTGCAAGTCCGACCTCGTCGGCAAAACCCGCAGCTTCGGCCACGCCGGCAACTGCCAAACCGGCCTCAACGAAACCGGCTGCGACCCCCACTCCGAAAACCTAGAGTCCGAGCTGTACGAACCGCTCAACTGATGAGTACCTTTCTACAGCAGTTAATTAACGGCATCTCGCTGGGCGCGATCTATGCGTTGATCGCGCTCGGCTACACGATGGTCTATGGAATTCTCCGCCTGATTAATTTCGCGCACGGCGACGTGTATATGGTCGGGGCATTCATGGGCTATTACCTTGCGGGCGGCATCGGGATCCGCGGCGCGCAGATGCTGATGGGTAATCCTGATGCGAATGTCTTCGGACGCGTCATCGCGCATGGACTGCTCGGTGGCGGAGTTTTGCAGCCGTCGTTAGTGACCGCCCTGGTGATCATGCTTTTGGCGATGGCTATCTGCGCTGCCCTGGGCGTGATCATCGAACGTCTCGCTTACCGGCCGGTCCGAAAATATTCACGCCTGACGGCGCTGATCACCGCCATCGGTGTTTCCCTGCTGCTCGAGAACGGCGGCCAGGTAGTCTTCGGCGCGGACCCAAAGTTTTTTCCAGAGTTGTTCAAGAAGCGCAATCTCAACCTGATCGGCGGGGCCAGTATCAATACCGCCGACATCGCCGTGTTGGTGATCGCCTTTGCCCTGATGGTGGGACTGCAACTGGTTGTCTATCGCACCAAGACCGGGAGAGCGATGCGCGCCGTGTCTTTCAATCTGGATTCAGCAAAGCTGATGGGCATCAACACGGACCGCATCATCGCCTTTACCTTCGCCTTGGGATCAGCGATGGCCGCAGCCGCCGGTGTGCTCGTCGCCATACGCATCCCGCGGGTCGATCCGTTAATGGGAATCCTGGTGGGTCTGAAGGCATTCGTCGCGGCGGTATTGGGCGGCATCGGCAACATCCCCGGCGCGGTACTGGGCGGTCTATTGATCGGCATCACCGAGACAATGGTGGTTGGCTATCTGTCACCGACCTACAAAGACGCAGTGGCCTTTGCGATTTTGATTTTGATCCTGTTGTTCCGTCCTTCCGGTTTGTTGGGATCAACCGTGCAGGAGAAAGTCTGAAGGAGAGAGGTCAGCGATCAGAGATCAGCGAATGAAAAGCGTCTGATCTCCGACCGCTGACTTCCGACCTCTTGTTTCCTATGTCTCGCTACGTCCGCAATTTGATCATCGCGCTCGTCGTACTCGCTGTTCTTTACGGCCTCAACTTTGTTTTTGGCGGCCGGATGATCAGCCCGTACTTCAGCCGCATTCTGATGCTCTCGGGCATCTCGATCACGCTTGCGGTTTCGCTGAATCTCATCAACGGTTTCACCGGACAGTTTTCCATCGGGCACGCGGGCTTTATGGCCGTCGGCGCGTACTCGTCGGCATATTTCTCGGTTAATTACGGCATTCGGCTGGCCGCGGCTCTCGGCGACGGCACGCTGGGTTGGGTCGTAGCGCTTACCGTCGCGACCTTGATCGGCGCGGCGTGCGCCGGCTTGGCGGGCCTCCTGGTCGGAGTACCTTCGCTGCGTTTGAAGGGTGACTATCTGGCAATTGTGACGCTCGGCTTTGGCCAGATCATCGTAGTGTTCCTGAACAACATTGAAGCGATCGGCGGCGCTCGTGGTTATTCCGGAATCCCTATAGTCAAAAGCTTCTTCTGGATTTTTCTGATTGCCATTTTGACCATTGTCATCGTCTACAACATCGTGCACTCGGCATTTGGGCGAGCGTTGATCTCTATCCGCGAAGACGAGTTGGCCGCCGAAGCGATGGGCGTCAACACGACCCGCTACAAGGTGATGGCGTTTGTGATCTCTTCGGCCCTCGCCGGCGCGGGCGGCGTGCTGCTCGCTCACTTTGATGGCTATCTGAACCCCAAGTCGTTTGAGTTCATTAAGTCTTTCGAGATCCTGATCATGATCATCCTCGGCGGGCTGGGCTCGATCGTCGGCTCAGTGCTGGGCGCGATCCTGCTCACGATCCTGCCCGAAGCGCTGCGCGGCTTTGCCCAATACCGCATGGTGATCTATTCGCTGCTGCTAATCGTTTTGATGATCACGCGGCCGCAGGGCCTGCTGGGAAAGACTGATGTCTTCAAGAAGTGGCGCGCGCGCCTGCGCGGCAAGCGGGCCGGCGAAACGCCGATCGACGATTCGGGCGCCGTAATTAAGAAGGAAGAAGTATGACCAGCGGAAACGGCACGACGACCCAAACGAGCAAGAGCGGTGACCTCGTGCTGAAGACTGCCAAGGCCACGATTCGGTTTGGCGGCCTGATAGCCGTCAACGAACTGGACATGAATGTTCGGCGTGGAGAAATCTACGGACTGATCGGCCCCAATGGCGCGGGCAAGACTACGATCTTCAATTTACTGACTGGCGTTTATGAACCGACGTCCGGCGAGATTTACTTTGAAGAACGGCGCATCGACGGCATGCGGCCTTACGAGATTTCGCGCTGCGGTGTCTCGCGAACTTTTCAGAACATCAGGCTGTTTCCGGGAATGTCGGTGCTGGAAAACGTCATGACGGCCTGTCACATTCACGCTCGCCAGAATCTGTTCGACGCCGTGGTGCGCTCGCCGCGGTTCGAACGCGACGAACGCGAGCAGCGTGATTTCTCTCTCGAGCTGCTGCAGATTTTCGACCTGGCAGATGCCAGAGGTGAAGGTGGAACGAGTCTGCCCTATGGCAAACAGCGCCGTCTGGAAATTGTCCGGGCCCTGGCGACGCGGCCCAAGCTCTTGTTGCTGGACGAGCCGGCCGCCGGCTTGAATCCTTCCGAGCAGGAAGACTTAATGCTCCTGATCCAGCAGATCCGCGACCGCTTCGGCCTGACGATCCTGCTGGTCGAGCACAACATGAAAGTCGTCATGGGCGTGTGCGAGCGCATCCAGGTCGTGGATTATGGAAAATCGATCGCCCTCGGCGTGCCGGATGAAATTAAGAACAACCCGAAGGTCATCGAAGCGTACTTGGGAGATTAGGTAGTTCTCTGTGCGGCCTCAGTGTTCTCTGTGTCTCTGTGGTGAACATACCGTAACAAAGACTCACCACAGAGACACAGAGGATCACAGAGATGGCACAGAGTTAGAGCGCTTGAAATCCTTGGTCAAAACCTATGCTGGTTCTGAATAATGTCTCAGTGAATTACGGCGCGATTGAAGCGCTGCGCGGTATCTCGATGCGGGTCGAGCAGGGCGAGGTCGTCACGCTGATTGGCGCCAACGGCGCCGGCAAGACAACTACGCTGCGCACAATTACCGGACTGCTGTCGCCGCGCGAAGGCAGCGTCACGTTCGAAGGTCAGGAGATTGGCGGCACGCCTACGCACAAGCTGGTCGCTCGCGGAATATCCATGTCACCCGAAGGGCGCGGTGTCTTCGCAAACCTGACGGTGCGCGAGAACCTGCAGATGGGAGCATACCTGCAGAAGAATCGCGCTCAGATCGCTTCGGACATGGATCGCTGCTTCAAAATGTTTTCGCGTTTGAAAGAGCGCGAGACGCAAAAGGCGGGTACCCTCTCGGGCGGCGAACAGCAAATGCTGGCGATGGGACGCGCGTTGATGTCGCGGCCGCGTCTGCTGCTGCTTGACGAGCCTTCGCTCGGACTGGCGCCGCTTGTCGTTCACACCATCTTCGAAGCAATCGACGAAATCAGAAGCAAAGGCACCACGATCCTTTTGGTCGAGCAAAACGCCCACGCCGCCCTCAAGCATTCCGATCGCGCTTATGTTTTGGAAACCGGAGGGATCACGATGGAAGGCCCTTCAAAAGATCTCGCCAACGATCCGCGGATTAAGGAAGCCTACCTGGGCGAATAAGTTCGATGGGTTGATTTCAACGCGATTGCGCCCCTCGGTCAGCCATATCAAAGTTAACGTCGAGATTCTGAAGCGAGTTCGGGTAGATGGTGACGTCAAAGCTTTTCTCGCCAAACTCCTCGTGCCAGGCGGCGAAGGTGTAATTGCCAGGCGGCAACCCTTCAATCGTGAATGCGCCTTTGCTGTCGCTGACCGCAAAGAACGGGTGCGAAAAAACTCCAACATAAGCCTTCATCCAGGGATGTTGATTGTTCTTAATCGGTATCGCTATCTCTGAATGAGTGAACCTCGTCATCAACGGTTCACTCAGAGGAGCTTGAGACTGGTTCCAGTCCACATTGTTTTTTGGCATAGCGTGTACATTGTGCGTGGTATTGTCGCCGTTTCTAACCTCCAATGTCTGATTCACCTGGACTCCCAGGACATGAGGAAAATCGCGACAACCGCGCTGTTCCAGTACGCCGTTAGCGGCTGGTACCTCAAAACTCAAACCCTCAAGAGCCGCACTTGTCTTCACATAAATCAGGACGTTTGCCAGGTGGCCATCCGTGCCAACGATGGATTCCGTGAGAGGCTTCGGGTTGTTCTCATAGCAGACCGGATCGGCGCTCATGTCGATCTGTCGCGGCTTAGGAGCAGCCCCTGATAATGAAACCGTCCCCGTCAAACTCCCTTCGCTTCCGTTGCGGTGATAGGGCTTCTTCGTTGACTGTGATTCCGACTGAGCGAATGTCAATGCGGCCGCGAACAACATCAACGCCATCCCAAAAGCCGTCAACTGAGTAGTCTTCATTTGTTTCATTCGAGCACCTCATCTCTCCAAATACTATTCGATAATCCTTTGGTCACCCATCGTGCAACCCTCAGGACCGCCGCGTAGTTTCCGACGTCAGCCCAGGTTTTTCGTCGCTAACACCTCACGCGCGGTTTCTCTGTTACCATTACAACTGATCCTTCGCGGCGCATCCAGGAATTTCAAATCAAAATTAAGACTCCGATAAAGATTGACGATGCGCTTCGTCGCCTGATTCGAAAGCAGCACCGGCCCTCCGTGCTTTGCCAATAACTCAGCCGTGCGCACCTGATCTTCCCATGAAAATCCGCCGGCACTGTAGGTTGTAAATTCCACGTCGTAGGGCGGATCCGCATAGATGAAATCGTCTGGCTCGATCGAAAGTTGCGCGAGGTCCTTGTTCGTGAATGACCAACCGCGAAATAGTTTGCGATACGAGTAAAAGTCGGTCGCGTAATTCACTATCTTGTATTGCCCAAACGGAACGTTGAATTCACCGCTCCGATTGAAGCGGCAGAGGCCGTTGAAGCAAGTGCGATTCAGATAATAGAAGAGTTGCGCGGCCTCACTTGTTTTTGCGCCGCCGTCTTTGATGAGTTGATTGAAGCGCGCGCGGTGTGCATAGAAAAGTTTCTCGTCGTAACGTGTTTCAATCTTCATCGCCAGCCCACGCCGGAGTTGCGCATAGAAATTGATCAGATGAGGATTCAGATCGTTCAGCACCCCGCGTTCTGGTTGTAAACCCAGCGCGACCGCCAAGCCTCCGCAAAACAACTCGATGTAACGACGACGCTGATGAGGGCGCCAGAGCGGTTCAATGTGCGGTACTAACCAACGCTTCCCCCCTGCCCATTTCAACGGCGGACCAACGAGTCTTGCGGATGTCTCGACGTCACCATTCCACCCTTTGACCTTATTTATTGTCGTTTGTCTCGACACGCCAACGCACGATAGCAGATGCCGATGGGCCGTCAAAACTAATTGTAGAGGGAAGTTAGAATTGGTGCCGGAGGTCGGACTCGAACCGACATGAGGAGTGAACCTCGCCAGATTTTGAGCCTGGTGCGTATACCAATTTCGCCACTCCGGCACAGCTAAGACGCCAAGTTGAGACGCCATATTAGAGGCACATGCAGCCAACGTCAACTTTGCCCAGCCCCTCACACCCAATAGCCCGGCCTCGAAAACAGCCCAAAATGCCCGTCAAACCGCCAGCTTAGCCGGACAAAAGAATGTTTGCCAATCTCAGGCTCTTGTTATACAATTGCCAAGCCAGTTGAGGCTGGCTCGAACTGCCAGGGTTTCCCACCGGACAAGTAACACCCCCTCGTTGAGCTTTAACCGAGAATATTACTGCTACCGCTAACCAACTATGCTCGAAAAGATTGCCAAGCCCCGTCTCCTGATTGTCGATGACGAAGTCGAAGTCCGCGGCGTACTCCACGACCTGCTGAGCGACTCGTACGAGTGCGCCGAGGCCTCCTCCGCCGAAGAAGCCCTCAACCAACTCCGCGCTACCGATTTCGAATTGGTAATCAGCGACATCACCATGAGCGGGATGACCGGCCTGGAAATGATTCCGCATGTGAAGGTCGTCTCTCCGGACACGGTCATCGTAATGATCAGCGGGATGCAAACGATTGAGAGCGCCATTAACGCGCTTCGTTTGGGAGCGTTCGATTACTTGATGAAGCCTTTCGATCTTCGCCAGGCGGAAGCCGCGGTGGCGCGCGCGCTTGAACACCATGAACTGGTGGTCGCCAAGCGGCGCTACGAAAATCATCTGGAAGAGTTAGTCGATCAGCGTACCGCCGAATTGGATCAGGCGCTCGATTCGCTCGAGAATGCGTATCGCTCGACGTTGCGGGCTTTGACCGCGGCGCTCGAGACCCGCGATGCGGAAACCCATGGACACTCGGAGCGCGTAGTAACTTTCAGCCTCAGGCTCGGGCGCGAATATGGATTGACCTCGGCGCAGATGAAAGCGTTGGAGTTCGGCTCACTGCTTCACGACATCGGAAAGATCGGCGTGCCCGATGCCATCTTGCGCAAGCCCGCTAAACTAACTGATGAAGAATGGGTGCTGATGCGCGAACATCCGATGCATGGCCAGCAGATTCTGCGCGACATCAAGTTTTTGGAAGGCGCCGCCAAGGTGGTGGCCCAGCATCATGAAAAGTGGGACGGCTCAGGCTATCCGCTGGGGGTGAAAGCTGAAGAGATTAATATCTGTGCCCGCATCTTCTCGGTCGCGGACGCGTTTGACGCTATCACCAGCGATCGTGTGTACCGCCAGGGCCGGCCCTACGAGGCCGCGGCGCAGGAATTAAACGAATGGTCCGGCCGGCAGTTCGATCCGAAAGTTGTCGAGGCGTTTCACCGTGTGCCGAAAGAAGATTGGGACGAACTGCGCCGCCAGTCGTTGATGCGCAAACCTTCCGAGCCGGAATGGCAGCCTGTCGCACCCGCCGTAGAATCGCAGTTGAATGCGCCCGTTAGCTGAAGTTCGTCAGTGGCACAGACTTCAAGTCTGTGACTCTCTTAGATCAAAATTCATCACAGACTGAAGTCTGTCGCCACCTAATCGGGGACCACGTATCCTCGCCTGCTTCTTAAGTAAAGACCCACTCGCCGCGAAGCAACTTGTACTTTTCTGTATTCTCCGGGTTTGGCCTCAGCCAGCGGACGCGTAGGCCGATAGGTGACTACGTATTCCGCGCCAATGTCGCGCGCGACGTCTTCGCCTTTCGCAATCATCTCTTCAGTTGAGATTGGTAAAAAGATCCGGCCGCCGGTTTCAGCGGCGAGATCCGTCAACCACCGCTCGCTCTTCCTCGTTTCAGCTTCGTAGGCCTTGCGCACTTTTGTCATCGCCGGATCGAACCTGATGCCCACGCCGAAGGACGGAGTGCGCGTTGTTCCGGTCGGCCTAGTGGGATCGTTCGCGGCGATTGGATCCGAAGATGGTGGGCGCATCCCGGCGGTGATATCCGCTGGCTTCTTATCGTTCTGCTGCCGCACAAATTCAGTGTAACTAATGATGTGCACAGTGGCGCGCGTGGCGACCAGTTGTTTGATCGCTTCATTAACGGCAACCTTTCCCCCGGGACTTTCGACGCCGTCAGTGATCAAGATCACATGACGGCTGCCTTCGGGCTGATCGGAAAGCAACTGCGCGGCTTTGGCCATCGTTTCGAAAATCCGCGAACGCTTAGTCGCAAACAGCTTCCACTTCAGCACGCGCACGATCTGGTCTAAATCATTTGTCCACGGTTGCAGCAACTCGGCCTGATTCGACGATTGGAGTACAGCGATCTGATCGCCCTTACGCAGTCGCGAGACCACCCGGAGCGCGACGTCGCAAGTAGTGCTGGTCTTCTTCGACAATCCAGCAAGACCGTTCGCATCGCCGCCGGTATCCAGAATCAATAAGACATTCGCCGGAATATGGCGCACGCTCTTGATTTGCTGAGGCACGCCGTCTTCGAGCACCAGCACGTCGTCGACCTCAAGTGTCGGATCGTAATGCCCGTACGTATCCGTAGCGTTGACCGGAAGGCGCACCTCCTCGGTAAACACCTTCACTTGATCTTCGGCTTTGGGTTCGACGGTTGGAGTTGGCGAAGGGCTTGGCCTGACGGCCTGTCCAGATGAAGTCAGCGAGACAGCTAGAAGCAGCAATACCGAGAAAAGGGTAACTAATAATCTTTGCAAACCTTCACCTCGAGTAACGCACGCCTGCCATCAAGCTATCAGTAAAGACCGGAAAACAATCCACGAATTCACACCAAATCAGATGAACTGGAAACCGATCCTTCGTGCCGGTTTCGTGTGGATTCGTGAATCGTTCAAGTCATTCAGCAACGAGCAACGCCGTCGAGTGAATAGTTCCGGCCAAACTGTTACCTCATTAAGGCACGACATAGCCCTGCCGGCTTCGCAGATACAACCCAACGCGCCGGGAAGCAACTTCAACTTTTCGATATTCGCCGGATTTGGCTAAAGCGAGTGGACGTGTGGGGCGATAAGTGACGACGTACTGCGAGCCGATGTCGCGCGAGATGCTGTCGGCCTGGCTCAACAAACTCTCAGTGGAATCCGGGAGCAGGATCCGGCCTCCGCTTTCTTCGGCCAGAGCGACCAGTTGCTTTTCACTATCACGCGTCGCGCGTTCGTATTCTTTTCGTTTTCGCCGCATCGCCAGGTCCGTATCAATCGTCGCAATTTTAAAACCGGGTGTGCGAGTAGTACCGGGCGGCAGCGTGGGATCGCCGTTAGCCACCGGATTACTGCCAGGGTTAGCGTCGCGTTGCACGCCATCACCCCCCCGGATCGCTTTGGTTTGAGTTTGTAGAGTCTGCCGCTCCAGCACCGTGTAACTAATGACGTGAACGCTTGCTTGAATCGAATTCAGTTGTTTCAGAGTGCTCGCCATGGTGACTCGTCCGTCGGGCGCGTCAACGCCATCCGTGATCAAAACGATATGGCGCGTCCCCGCCGGGGTCTCCTTGAACTGATCGGCCGCGGCTGCGATAGCGCTTGCGAGCCGGCTACTCTTACCTGAGTTCAGCTTCGTCTTGAGCACCTTCGCGATTGCTGCTCGATCCGTGGTCCAGCTTTGCAAAAGCTCCGGCTTCATCGCGAATTGCATGATTGCGATTCGATCACCTGGTTTAAGCGTGGAGACGATGCGCATCGCAACGCTGCGAGTAAGATTTGTGTCCTTCAATCCCAGCGCGTTGCCGGTGTCAAGCAGCAAGAGCACGTTTGCCGGCAAGTGCTGAATGCTTCTGATTTGCTGCGGCTGGCCATCTTCAAGCACGAGCACGTCAGCAATTTCCAGCGTGGGATCGTAATGACCGTAAGTATCGGTTGCCGCCACGGGAAGTCTCACTTCTTCCGTGAACACACGCACTTGGTCCTGATCTTCACTCTTCGGCGTGGGCGAGGGTTTAGGTTTGACCTGCGCTAGCGAGGCGGCCGCTGAAAAGACCAGCACCAAAACGATTAGAAACGATGAGCGCAAACTTGATTCACTCCGCAGACTTTGGTTTGGAACGTACGGCAGGTTTGATGCCTCAGGTCATGCTTCGCAGTTGCCCGGCGCGAGCAAGAAACTAACGCGTGTTCTTGCGCGCCTGAGCTTGCACAGCCGTAATAGCAATGGCGTCAACGATGTCTTCCGCTTTGCAACCGCGTGAAAGATCGTTGGCCGGAGCGTCCAGGCCTTGCAGGATGGGGCCGATTGCGGTCGCGCCGGCAAGCCGTTCCGTTAGCTTGTAAGCGATATTGCCGGATTGCAGGTCAGGAAAGATCAGCACATTGGCGCGGCCGGCAACGCTCGAACCCGGCGCTTTGGATTGCGCGATCGCCGGCACGAGGGCGGCGTCGGCTTGCAACTCACCGTCGATCTCGATCTCTGGCGCGCGAGCGCGAACCGTGCGCGTCGCTTCGACAACCTTATCAACCAGACGATGGTAGGCACTGCCTTTGGTCGAAAATGAAAGCATGGCCACGCGCGGCTCAGCGCCGAGCAATGCGCGGCAAGAGTCAGCCGAAGCAATAGCGATCTCAGCCAATTCGGCAGCGCTCGGTTCGATCACTACGCCACAATCGGCGTAAATCATCGCGCCGTCGTGACCAAGACTTTGATCGCGCAGCGCCATCAGGAAAAAGCTGGACACGAGTTTGAATCCCGGACGCACGCCGATGCAGTGCAGGGCCGCGCGCACCGTGTGCGACGTCGTGTTGGTAGCGCCCGCGACCGAGCCATCGGCACGACCATCCCGCACCATAAGGTTCCCGTAGTAAAGCGGATCTCGCAGGGCGTTGCGTGCCTCATCAAGAGTGAGGCCCTTGGCGCGCCGGGCTTCATAAAGCAACGCCACCATTTTGTCGAAATCATTCGCACGAACGTGATCGATAACTTCAACGCCGCCGAGATCGGCGCCCGCCTGGCGGGCAGCGGCGCGCACTTTCTCTTCGTCGCCGAGAACCGTAATACGCGCGAGTCGTTCGCGCGCGGCGATGCCGGCGGCGGCTACCGTCCGCGGATCTTCGCCTTCGGGCAGAACTATTCGTTGGGGATTAGCAGCGGCGCGTTGGCGAATTTGATCGAGGATACTCACGTTAGTGGTCAGTAGTCAGTGGCTAGTTGTTAAGTATGAGCGATGGCAATTTATCACGAGATGCCCCAGCCCGAAAGGTGGGCAGTGGTGCATGCGGCCATTCCCAGTCTCATTAGCACCGAGGCTTTAGAAATTCATCCTTGCTCGAATCTGTTTCACGCAAAGGCGCAAAGCAAATACTGAAGGCGCTAAGATAAACGAAATCAGGGCACGACCGTGCTAATGGGAAGGCTTGCTCCACTCTGCGCAGGTCGGCTAGACTCTCGGATAAGATAGGAAGCGGTTCGTGAACTAACAACTGACAACTAACGATTCGATGTCCAAAGTTCAACTCAAAAGCCGAATGAAGAACCTGCTCATGTTTCTGCCGAACATGATCGTTCTGTGCGCGAAGTTGATGGTGGACTCGCGCGTGCCGCGCACGGAGCGTGCGTTGTTCGCCGGCGCTTTGATTTACGCCATCATCCCGTTCGACTTCATCCCCGACATGATTCCGTTCGTCGGCCAGATAGACGATCTGTTTTTGATTTCGCTGACGATCCTGCGATTAATTGATCGCACCGATGATCGGGTGGTGCGCGAACACTGGCGCGGCGGCGGCGACATCATCCAACTCGTTGAATCAGTCGCGACCGTAGCGCCTTTGCTAATCCCGAAACGCATCAGCCGAGTGCTACTGTCCAAAGTCAAACCCACCGCCGAGGGCACGGGCCTACTGGTGAATGCTTCAAAATTCGAGCCGCTTTTGGTTGAGGTTCCGGAGAGATTACCGCAACAGGGTCAGAAGCCCGACCGTGAGGGAGGGCTCGGTAACGGGGAGCGAACTTCGAGATCAGCCTAGACCGCAACAGCATCCGGCTCGCTCGCGACCTCTTCCGCTTTTAGACGATCAACGTATTGATAAAGAATGTCGCGTTGCTGCGGAACAAAACCCGCCTCGCTGATCAAATAGCGCAGCATCTTTTCATCAGCCTCGTTGTGGGCGCCTGCTGCTGAAACAACATTCTCTTCAATCATGATCGAGCCCATGTCGTTCGCGCCAAACCGCAGGGCAACCTGGCCGAGACGCAAACCCTGAGTCAACCAGGACGACTGGAAGTTCTCGACGTTGTCCAGAAACAAGCGCGACACCGCCAGCATCTTCAGATAGTCGATGCCGGTTGGTTCGTCTTTGATCCGGCGGCCCAGCGCGGTGTTCTCGCGTTGAAAGGTCCAGGGAATGAAGGCTGTGAAGCCGCCGGTCTCGTCCTGCAAATCGCGTATGCGTTGCAAGTGGCGCACGCGATGCTCGATGCGGTCGCCGATGCCAAACATCATCGTCGCGCTGGAGCGCAGTCCGACGCGATGCACGGCCCGCATCACCGCCAGCCATTCGTCGGTGGTGCACTTGGTGGCGACCTTCTTGCGCACTTCGTCGTCGAGAATCTCCGCGCCGCCGCCCGGCAGACTGTAAAGGCCGGCTTCTTTCAAGCGGCCCATGATCGTTTCGTAATCCAGACCGGAGATCAGATGAAGGTTGTGAATCTCAGGCGGCGAGAAACAGTGCAATTGAAAGCCAGGATACTTCGCGCTGAGTGTGCGCAGCAGGTCTTCGTACCATTCGACGCCAAAGTCCGGGTGCAGCCCGCCCTGCATCAGCACGCCCGTGCCGCCGAGAGCAATCGTCTCGTCAATCTTCGCGCAAATCTCGTCGATCGTGCGCACGTAAGTGTCGGGCGCGCCCGGCCGCCGATAGAACGCGCAGAACGTACAAACCACATTGCAGACGTTCGTGTAGTTAACGTTCCGATCGATTATGTAGGTAACGACGTTGTCGGGGTGTCGCCGCCGGCGAATCTCGTCGGCAGCCGCGCCGATGCGCGCGATGTCGTACGACTCGAGCAGCGCCGTGCAGTCTGCAGTTGTGAGCCGCTCACCTAGCAGGGCCCTGTCGAGGATTACTTGAACGCTGGTATCGGTCACGTCGTTTGGCGTTACTCTCTTTCCGAAGTTACTTGACCCGGCTGGTGAACACTTCTTCCATCAAATACGGTCGCCGGCAGCCGCTGGCGGGATCGAGTTGACGCCGGCTATCGGTCCAGATTGGGTAAGAGATTCCGCCAAACGAAACGAGCCCTTCATAGTCTCCGTACTGATTGCCATAGTTAATTCCCTGGCAGGGGAACACACCGTTGCAGTCATGCTCATTGGAACTCGCGGTGCTCACGCGCTGGTCCACGCCAGGAAATGTTACGCCGCCGTCCTTTGATTGAGCCAGGTAATAATCGGTCTGATAGCGGAAGCCGGTCGTATCGTTGCGCGTATCGTAGAAAGCAACGTTGACGTCACCGGTCACCGGATCGATCGACATCCAGTGATTGAAGCGATCGACTTTGAACGAGAATTGATCCGCGACCGGCGCGGGCGTCGACCAATGCCCGCCGCGATCATCGGAGTGCGAGATAAAAATATTGGTAACGCTTTGGCTGGTCAGATCCATCCAGGTGCAATACACCCGGCCACGATGCGGGCCGTTGGCTTGATCCACGCCGAGCGAGGGATAAACCAACGCGCCGCGGAATGACTCCGCCGGAATTCTGATATCGAATGGAAGCGTTTTGGTCGAAATGGTAACGGGGACTCCCCACGACTGGCCTCCGTTAAAGGAACTATTGAAGACGATGGCATTAGCGCTGTAGTCATTCCACGCTACATAAGCTTCGCCGTTCGGGCCCACTGCCGGCGAGGCTCCGATGGCGCGGCCCGGTCCCGTCGGATCGTCGGCGCGGGTCACTGAAAACGTGGCGCCATGATCCGAAGATGTTCCCACCCGCACACCGCCGCCGCTCGATCCTCCAGAGGCTGCATCCCAGGCAATGTAGACGTTGTCGCGAAACGGACTGGCCGCATTCGTGTCGGTCGTGATCATCGGTTTGTCGTTGAAGTGGTTCTCGCCCCCTTCAAACCCAAAAAAGGTTGCCGTCGGATAAGTCTGTCCGCCGTCGACGGATCGCGCGACGGCCATTTCCGTGCCGTTGATGCCGTTACCATTGGCCGAATTCACTCCGCTGAAGTCCACCACGATGTATCCGTAAAAGACGTTGCCCTGGGTGTCAAAAGCCAGTGTCGGGTCAGAACCAAAATCAAAACCACTCTTCGATTTTGAGGGCGGCAGCGGCAGATCAACGCCACCCCAACTGGTCCCGCCGTTGCTGGAAAAGTAACCGCGCATCGCCAGCCGAAAGATTTCATTCGAGCCGGCTGCGAGCGATTTGGGCCGGTTTGGATTGAGCGTGATGAAGGTCTCGCTCTGTGGGCCGCACTCGTTCGAGACGTCAACGTTGCCGCTCGAAGAAGTCGATGTAGTGCTTCCAATGGCCGGATCCGAACCGCTGTCTCGCAGGAACTGAAACTTGTCCCACCAGGTTGGATTATGAGAACTGTTTTGGGCCGACACTCTGCCTGTGTTTGTCGATATCGCCATCGAAAACAGAATCAGACCGAACACCAATAACAGAGAGAGTCGCGACATTATTTTCATGATGGACCTCCTCGAACTGTGAAGCGTAGTTGACTGTCTTGTTGAAGCTGTTTGCTGTGGCCGTCGTGATCGCCTGGGAAGCTGGGATTCTATCCCATTGTCAAACTGGATTCCAAACACTGTTCCGGACTTTGAACTCGCCCCCGGCCAATCATCTGATCAAGTTGAACTCGGAATTTCGGCTTCGGGTGGGAGACACTATCGAGTTCTATTCGAGATAGCGGGTGACAAAGTGTTAGTCTATCGCATGAGGCATCGCAAAGATGCTCATGTCTGAGAGGGAATAATATCATCGAGCTACACCCTGAGATTCCGGAACAGTTGCTGGACGACCTGGGACTCTCAAGTTGAGAGGCTGATCCGCTGTGGGCAATTACCGGCTCGATGATTCTAATAAAACCAGTGGCACGCAAACTCGATCTCCATACTCACTACTATCCGGAGATCTATTTCGAAAAGATACGCGATCTGCCCTCTGAATTCTCTTTCGCTAATAGCCCCTCGGGACAAACGATTATTAAGTATCGCGGTGCGCGTTTTTTTGGCGTGACTCCGCCAATGACGGACGTCGCCCAGCGCCTGTCAGACATGGACCGCGTCGGCATCGACGTAGAAGTTATTTCACTGTCAACGCCGAACGTTTTCTTTACAGACGCGCAGCATCAACCCGCAATTGCACGTCTGGTCAACGACGCTTATGCCGACTTGATTGCCCGCTATCCGGCGCGATTCAAAGGCTTCGCTTCCATTCCGATGGACGCGCCTGACGCGGCCCTGAACGAATTGCACCGAGCGATTGATGAATTGAAATTGAATGGCGTGATCCTTTTGAGCAACATCGGCGGCAAGCCGCTGACCTCGGCTGAATATCGTCCTTTCTTTGCTGAAGCCAATCGCATGAAGCTCTGCATTCTGCTTCATCCGATGCTGCCGGCGAACACGGAACCATTTCGCGAATACGTTCTTGGCCCCATTGTGGGTTTCATGTTCGACACGACGCTAGCGGTCGCGCGCATGTGCTTTGACGGCATGCTGCACGAGTTCCCGGACATCCGCTGGATAGTCGGGCATCTGGGCGGCGCCGTGCCTTATCTGATGGAGCGGATGGACAACGGCTGGCGTGATTTCCCCGAATGCCGCGCACAGATTGAGGAATTGCCAAGCGTCTATCTGAAACGGCTGTATTACGACACCGTGAATTTCAATCCGCACATGTTGATGATGGTCAGGGAGATGATCGGCGCGGATCGAATGGTGCTCGGCAGTGACTATCCGCATCTGCTTGGTTCAATCGAACGCGCCGTCTCGTCCATCGACGGCCTGAACATCCCAGAGGAAGAGAAACAGAAAATTTTTGAGGGCACCGCACTTTCAATTCTTAATAATGTTTGATAAGCACGCCCAGTTGGTTGTTCCCGCTGTCGCCACAGACTGTCACCTAAGGAGGACCATGAGCGACCCGAAACCCACGATTCCCATCGAACTGCATCACGAAATTTACGGGACGGGCGATCCGGTCCTCTGCATTCACGGGTTTGGTGCCAGCCTCTTTTCCTGGCGCAACTTCATCGAGCCTTTATCGCGCAACAACCGACTGATCCTGATCGATCTAAAGGGCGCGGGAAAGTCTCCTAAACCGCGTGACTCTCATTACTCAGTCCGGGATCACGCGGATCTGATTTACAACTTCATTCTCGATCACGACCTGGATAACCTCACACTGGTGGGAAATTCTTTCGGCGGCTCGTTGTCGCTGCTGCTTTCGATCATGCTTATCAAGCAACACCCCGGCCGCCTGCGCGCAGTAATCGTGATCGATCCCGGCGCTTATAAGCAATTCATCCCAGGTTACGTGAAACTGATCGGCATCCCGGTGTTCGGTGCGCTGGCGGTTTACCTGACGCCGGCAAGATTCATGGTCAAGAGTATTCTGAAGAAGTCCTACTACGACCTCGGGAAGATCACGGCAGATCAAATCGCGGCTTACGCGGCGCCACTCGCCGCGCCGGGGGGAAAACACGCCTTGCTGGAAACTGGAAAGCAGATCATTCCCCCGGACATTGACGAGCTGACTACCCGGTACAAAGAAATCAATGTGCCGACTCTGATCATCTGGGGACAGCAGGACAAAATCATTTCGCCCCAGGCCGGTGAGCTTTTATCCCGAGCTATTCCGAACTCTACCTTGAAGTGGATCGATCAATGCGGGCACGTGCCGCAGGAAGAGAAGCCCGAAGAAACGGTTCCCCTGGTCTTGGATTTTTTGCGGAGCCTGTAGCGGGTTCAAGTAACTCGAAGCGATCCGCGAACTGACGCTAAATAGGAAAATTCTTAGCGGCTCGGATCATCGACACTCACTTCGTCGTCGACGTCATCGCTTTCCTCGTTGTAGATCTCGTAACCCGTGGCATCGTCGTAGTAATAACTCTTCGTTGACTCAAGAGACTGATCCTTTTGAGGCGGCGTTGAATCTTTCTCATGCGGGCTGGGATTTTGCTTATCGCTCATTGTGATCCATCATTGCGAAAACGTGCGCCTGAACCTTCCCAGAG
Source organism: Blastocatellia bacterium (assembly GCA_033856915.1). Taxonomy (GTDB): domain Bacteria; phylum Acidobacteriota; class Blastocatellia; order Pyrinomonadales; family Pyrinomonadaceae; genus UBA11740. Next base: position 57,262 of record JAWVEB010000082.1, read on the forward strand.
TATATCCGATTACTGATACGCATCTCTCAGGGCTGTCGCACGCCGAACAGGTAGCACGGCTGATTGAAGGAGGGGCGACCTTGATTCAACTCCGCGATAAGCACGCAGCGCCCCGCGAATTCTATCTCGAAGCCGCGGCCGCCTTAAAGATCGCGCGCGCTAATAACGCGAGATTGATCATCAACGATCGGGTCGATATCGCGCTCGCGCTGAAGGCGGACGGAGTCCACCTGGGCCAGACAGATATGCCCGTCGCCGCCGCGCGGCGGTTGATCGGCAAAGGAGCCATCATCGGATTCTCGACTCACAACTTTGCCCAAGCCAAACTAGCTTGTGCTTTGCCGGTGGATTATCTTGCGTTCGGTCCAATCTTCCAGACCTCGACGAAGGAGAATCCTGACCCCACCACGGGCCTGGATCAGTTGCGCGAACTTGCCACGATGAAGGGCTCTCTGCCGCTGGTAGCAATCGGTGGAATCACGCTCAAGAACGCCATTCAGGTTCTCGAAGCCGGCGCTGACGCCGTGGCAGTCATTGCGGAATTGGTAGCAGATTCTACGAGAATCGCAGAAAACCTAAATAAAATGCTGACCCTGACCTCGGCGCGCCCAACAGTTCAAGGCTGGGTTGAATAGTTTTTACTTGCGTTTATCGTTGTTATCAGCGAAAATGGGTTCGCCGTGAATATGCACGGCAGGTCTCTGTGACCCTCACGTTAGCGCGAAAAACTCGAATCCTCTGAAATTAGAACGGAGCGCCGCCAGGCATGAGCTTCTTCGATCTGCCACCTGTAATTGAACGAATGCTAATGGTCTCTGACAAGATCAGCGACCTCAACTTTTCTGTTGGTCAATTGCCCCAGGTTGAGATCAACGGAAAGCTGACGCCAGTCCAGCCTCTGGGCCTGCAAAAGCTGACCCCTTATCAAACCGAACTTATTGCTATGACGCTGCTCCAGGAGAATTCCGAGGCTGCGGAGCGTCTGGTACAGACAGGCACGGCCGATCTTAGTTACTCACTTCCTTCGCGCGCTCGTTTTCGTTGCAACATCTTTCAGCAACGCGGTGTGTATTCGATCGTGATGCGAGTTATTCCGACCGACATCCCCACGCTCGGGACTCTGGGATTGCCTCAGCAACTTTCAGAGATCGCTGAACTGCGAAACGGCTTAGTGCTAATCACTGGTCCCACCGGATCTGGAAAGAGCTCGACGCTGGCAGCAGTCATCGACATCATCAACGAAACGAAGCATTACCACGTCGTGGCAATCGAGGACCCAATCGAATATCTGCACACGCACAAGAACTCGACCATAAACCAGCGCGAGGTGGGCCACGACACGAAGGACTTTCCCTCGGCCCTGCGCGCTGCATTGCGACAGGCGCCCAAAGTGATCCTGATCGGCGAAATGCGCGATTATGAAACGACTGAGATCGCGCTCGAAGCTGCAGAGACCGGACACCTCGTGCTCTCGACCCTGCATACCATTGACGCCTCAAAAACGATTGACCGCATCATCGGTCTTTATCCGAAGAATGAAGAACCCGTTATTCGCACGCGCCTGGCGCAGACTTTTCGTTACATTCTTTCGCAGCGTCTGCTTCCGCGCGCCGACTTTCGCGGGCGCATCGCCGCTGTCGAGATACTAAAATCGACACCTCGCACGCGTGAGTACATCGAGAATGGCGAAGCCGAGGGCAAGTCTCTCCTCGACGCCATGCGTGACGGAAAGCTCGAAGGCATGCAGGACTTTGACACCGTCATCCAAAACTTAATCGAACGCAAAATAATTACTGTTGAAGACGGTATCGGCTTCGCGACGAACCAGAACAATCTCCTGCTCTCGCTCAAGGGTCTTACTTCCGGTGAAGATTTCGTTCGCAGCCAGTCAAAGACTGTTATTGCCGGCGAGTCATCACGGCAACCTTTCGCGTTCAGCCTTACCGAATAGAAACCATCCTTTTCCGAAAGCCAAACCATGGTTGTCATCTGCACAAAATGCGAAGCCCGTTTGCAACTGGACGAAGCCAGGGCGCCAACGCGTCCGTTCACTGTTCGCTGTCCCAAGTGTCAGACCAGCGTAAACGTCCAACTTGCTACCCTGCCCACTGCTCAACCCGAAACTCCCGAGGCCGTCATTTCCGCGGAAGCCCCAGCCCTCGGACGCAGTCCTTTTGAGCGTCCGACCACGGCGCCGCGCTTCACTGCAACTCGCGAACAATCGGAAGCAGCGGGTGGCCAGGGCGGTGCGCTGCCGGGACTAAACGATCTTGCGAAGCTGCTGGCCGACGCGATGCGGCAATCTGATGGTGTCACTGCCACCGGCCGCGGCCGGAGTCGCCCCGCGTGGGACCGCCGTAAAGTTTTGGTTTGTGCCAGCCCCGCTTATCGTGAAGTGATAGCCCGCCCACTCGCCGAGCAGGACTATGATGTCTTCGTGGCCGAGAACATGGCCCAGGGTTTGGGACGCATGCGCGAAGAGCGCATGGACATCTTGATTCTTGATGCGAATTTCGACCCGCTCGAGCAGGGCGTTGCGTTCATCACCCGCGAAGTCCGACTGCTGCGGCCGTCAGAACGACGACGGATGTTTCTTGTTTATTTGACTTCGGGCGTACGCACGATGGACCTGCACGCGGCATTCCTGCACAACGTAAATCTCGTTATCAATCCTTCCGATGTCGAACAATTACCGGAGGCACTCGAGGTTTCACTGCGCCACTACAACGAACTGTATCGTGATTTTGTCCGAGCGCTGAACGTCGCGCCTATCTAGGTTATGTAGCGCAAGCTGCCAGCTTGCGCCGACTAGCAGAGTGCGCCGTTTAGCGGCTGTGCCGCCTGATGTGCGGAAAGCCTTCGGCTTTCCGACCGGGTCAACTTTTCTTATGAGGCTTCGCCTCTGTTTCCGAGGCGTAGCCTCGCAATTTAGGGCGCCTTCCGGAAAGGCATAGCCTTTCCGCACATCAGACGGCAGAGCCGCTAGCTCTAAGGCGTGTATCGCGGGCCAACAAGATTCACTCCCCCCTCAAGAACCCAAACGAATAACCGCCGCGCGAAGAGCCGAATGCTTCTGCATAAGCTTGAGGTAAAGCGCTTCGTCCGCGCTTGCTTTCGCCCTGAGGATGCGAACGGCAAGCTGTCTCTGCGAAGATTCCCATTGGTCTATTGGCATCATTGCCAGCAGCAGCGCCAGCTTTTCAAAAGAGGCTCGCTGGGCTGTGGGCCAGTCGAAAGTTTGCAGGTCCAGGTTGCGCTCAACGAAATCCAGTGAGTGTGCGCGGATACTTTGCGCATCGCTCTTGAAATCGCGGGCCATTCGTTTTTGAATTGCGAGCCCGACGTTATGAATTTGGAATCGATCCCATTCCGATCTGCGAGCCTCGTTCGTGCCCGGCAATTTGAATAACATCGGGCCCGCCGCGAGCTTTCGCAACATCCGCGCGGAAGTCCGCCGGCCCGGCTCGGCCAAAATCCGGCGTTCCTCCGACAGCGTCAACTTCATCAAATCCGGCCGCACGGGATAAAAGCCCAGCTTGCGATAAAACCAGAACGCTCCCGACTCGATCCCTTCTTCGTTCTCATGTCCGACCTGATAGGGATCGATCGAGAAGACGTTCACGCCCAGAAGCTGGCGCATCAGCCGCAAAATCCGCGCGTACAGCCAGGCCGTCTCGCCCTCGCGAAAGGTGTAGTAAAGATTGAAGCCGCTTTCCATCCGCTCAAAAATCGAGAGGCCCTCGAAGTAGCCAACCGGCACCCCGTTCTTGAAGATCAAAGCAGCATGATAAGCACGGAGCGGTAGGCGGTTCTCCGCCGGCACGCCCAAAACGAAAGCTTCGGTGCCGCGTCCCAGCTCTGCTCTGAGCACCCGCCGCGAGTCGCCAAAGGTGAAACCATGCAACTCGCGATAGCGGACGGCAGAAGTTTCTCGCGCCAGCTCCAGAATCTTTTCACCCAATGCTGGTGATAGTTTTTCAACGGGAATTGGCGGCGAGTTCAGTTCATCGGCCAGCGAAATTTCACGACGCGCAATCAACGGCCGATCGTGATAGAAAATTTTCGGCGTGGGCAGTTTCATTGCTGTGCGTGACGCACGAATGCTGAACTGCCAGCGCACATGTATCTTGAGCGAATCGTACGCTTCGGCCTTATCCTTCTCTGAAAGTTTTAGAGACTTGAATTGACTAATCAACCAGACGACTTCATTTGCGCGGCCTTTCGCGACGCGGAGGTAGTCGCGATAAGACACGTGAGCTTCAACCATCGCTTCTTCTTCAAGCAGCGGCAAAAAGCGCGGCATGGTTGCGCCGAATCGTTCTTCCTCCTCGAACCAATCCCAATCAATCGCCAGCTGCGCGGGGTATTTTTCAGCGAGCCAGCAAACAATCGCGTAGCTGAAGTTGCTGGTCACACTGGTGCCGGCGATGCCTGAAACCTCCGGATTGTCGAGCGGTGAAAGATCAGCGTCCGCCTTGCGAAGTCGAGAAAGTCGCTGCTCGAACGTCTTGAGGATTGCTTCGACTTGCTTCAAGACTTTCGCGTTGGGCGAATAGGCGCGGAAAAATAGTAAGGTCTCGTGAAAGCGGATTAGCTCGGCTGCATCGGTGAATTTCGATTTTGAGAGAACTCTTAGTGCGCGCAGAATTTTCGCATCGCCATCGCCGAAACGTCTCTTGAACTCTTCAAGTTCAGTAAGAACCTGAGTGCTGATCTTCGTCATCGGGTACCGATAGCAACCGTACTGTGTCAGAGCCCGACCGTCAGGGAGGGCTGGTTTCGCTGGAGGCCCTCCCTTACGGTCGGGCTTCTGATATCTACAAATGCTTGCGGAAGAATGTCGCGATCTTCCAGGCGTCGATTGCTTTCCAGGGCATCTCGGCGGTCGTGTAATGGCCGCACGGCAACCACACCAGATCGAGATCGATTCCGTGCGCTTTCACTTCGGCAATAACCTGCCGGGTTAGATCGATGGGAAAAGTAAGATCATATTTCGCGGCGATGAAGCGTATCGGACGCTGCTTCATCCGTCCCAAGCGGGGAATGAACGGCACTGGACTAATAGGGGTCCAGAATTCGCGCAACTCGTCGACCGTCAAATCGGTTTCGATCCCTTCGCGCACGTGTTGCGTCGAGATTCCCTGCCAGACCACATCGGCCACGTAACCCGACACGTGATTGAAAACACCGACGTCGATTGCCGGGTCATGCGCGAAAGCCAGAAACCCGATGCACGAGCCGATACTTGTCCCCAAAATACCGATACGTTCAAATCCCTGGTCCTGGAGCCAACGCACCGCCGCGCGCGTGTCCAAAACCGCCTGCCGCATCGATTGGATCGTGCGGCCGATGTTTGAACCGACGAGATGATCAGCGCGTTCCAACTCGGGCGGCCGGCGCACTTCGTGATACGGCAAAGTGAGGCGCAGCGCGGTTATGCCGAGACCATTAAAGATGCGACAGGCTTCGACGTGACTGTCAGGTTGAGCATTCCACTGCGGCAGGACTACCACGGCGGCGCGAGGCTTTCGCTTGCGTTCACGACGAGCCGGAAACAGACGCGCCCGCGCAATATTATTCTCGGCGGAAGGCGTTTTGATCGCGCTGGTCCAGGTCAACTGATCGCCCTTCAGTTGCCAATCCTTAATCTCCGGCAGCGCATAAAACTCTTCACTGCGGGACATCGCCTGCGCGGTATGCTCGCGAAAGACACTCCGCGGATCGGCGCCGTTGACGTGATCGCGGATGAACTCCTGGCCCCACGCAAACGGTCGCACGACTCGATTGTTATCCCGTTTTGTATGCGCGATCTCGCGGGCGCGCATCCATCTTCCGAACAAATTGGCCTCCAGGGTCGGAAATCTGCCGAAAGCTCTTGCAGATTCCCATCAAGTCATCCTAAAGTTGTGCCCACTGTAAATCAAGCAAGGTCAGAATGAGGTCAGAGTGTCCGCCTCTCGGGCGGATGTAAATGTTTGAGGAATCCACTCGGCTGGTGCCCCCAGAGTGAAACTGTCTGCAATGGTTGGAGTGACTTATGTGGCTGGTACGAAATAGAACTTTAATTTTGACGCTGACAATTCTTGTTTTGCTCGCGGTAAACGCTTGTCTACCGAAATCTCCGTCAGAAAGCGGCGGCGGCATCAACATCACGGTGTACGGCTTTTCGATCATGAAAGAGTCGCTCGAGAAGGCGATCTATCCGGCCTTTGTGGCTAAGGTGAAAAGAGAGCATGGCCTGGATATCCGCTTTACTTCATCGTTTGCCGGATCCGAAACCGTTACCAACCAAATCCTGCAGGGCGTGAAAGCCCAGATCGCGATTCTCTCGATCGAGCGCGATGCGCAACGCCTCAAAGAAAAAGGATTCGTGACCTCTGACTGGCATCAACTGCCGCAGAAAGGAATAGTCAATAAGACACCTTTTGTGATTATCGTGCGCAAGGGAAATCCGAAAGGCATTCATGACTTTTCGGACCTGGCTAAACCGGGCATCAAACTCATCCATCCCGATCCTGTCAGTTCCGGCGGGGCGCAGTGGTCCATCCTGGCTATCTATGGTTCAGAACTGGTGAAGTCGGACAAACAGACCGGTGGGGCGGATCACGCGCGCGCGGTACAAATGCTCCAAGCCGTCTGGCGCAACGTCATCTCGACGCCCGGCTCGGCGCGCGAAGCGCGCACGCAATTCGAAAGCGGATACGGCGACGCGTTGATAACTTACGAACTTGACGCATTGTTGATGAAAGAAGGAAACGCCAAGGCCGATGCAGAGATAGTTATTCCTGAAGCGACTATTCTCAGTGAGCATCCCGCCGTCGTCATTGACCGTAACGTTTCGGCTGCGGACCGCCCGGTGATTGATGGTTTTATGCAGTACCTCTGGAGCGAAGAAGCGCAACGCGCTTTCGTCAAATTCCATTTTCGATCGGCCACCAACGACGCGCTGACTCAGGAAAACAAGGAACTCGCAACCATCAAGTACCCGTTCACAGTCGACTATTTTGGAGGCTGGGACAAAGCTTACCCAGAAGTGATCGAAGGAATATTCCGGGACACGGTGCAAAAGAGAAAATAATAAACAGCGATGAAGCTCACACCTCTTCGGCATGTTCGTGGTTTCGATGTAGCCCGGCCCATCAGCATCGCAGTGATGGTAGGGATTATGCTGCCACTGGTAATCCTGCCGCTGCTTTCTATCTTTGTTGTGGGTACCAGGAATGGTCTCAGCGGGTTCTGGTCTGCCCTGGTAGCCCCGGAAGCGGTGTTCGCGCTGGAGCTTTCCCTGGTGACCAGCTTTTGGGCCACGCTCTTTAACGTGGTCTTCGGTCTCTTCGCCGCGTACGTGCTGTCGCGTTACAACTTCTGGGGACGAAACGCAGCCATCGTTACCATCTCTCTGCCCACCGCGATCCCGACGGCGGTCGCGGGTTTTGCTTTGCTGCTGCTTTGGGGACCACAGGGAACGCTGGGCCGCTTTCTTTTCCCTCAGGATCGTTCGCAACTGATGTTTACGGCTTATGCGATTATTCTCGCGAACATCTTTGTCACTTTCCCGTTGGCATTTGGTGTGATCAAACCAGTCTTCGATACCATGAGCCGTTCACTGGAAGAAGCGTCGGCGACTATTGGCGCGACGCGTTGGCAGACGTTCTGGCACGTGACCCTGCCAAGCCTGCGCGGGGCGATCGTTTCAGGAGCGCTTTTGACTTTCGCGCGCGCCGTCGGCGAATTTGGATCGACCATTCTTGTTTCAGGAAATCTGGCGGGCAAGACCCAGACGGCGCCGCTCTATATCTTTGCCAAGTTCAACTCCGGAGAGCCCGGCAGCCTGGAGGCGGCGAACGCCATCGCCATCGTGCTGGCGTTGCTTTCATTCGTCATCTTCAGCGTGCTCTTTTTCGCCCGCGACTGGTTCGAATTCGAGTCCCAGGTATGATTGCAAAAATGGTATTGGCTCCCAACACCGATCAGCTACACGTGTCGTGGGCGCCGGATCGCGAACAGCGGGCCGGCATTGCGGCCAGCGTGCAGAGCATCAGCAAGCGCTTCAAGAAGTCGCGCGTGCTCGAAGACGTCAGCTTCGACGTAGCTGAAGGCGAGTCTTTGGTTCTCCTGGGCGCTTCCGGCAGTGGTAAGACGACCATCCTGCGGATCATCGCCGGCCTTGAGCTGCCGGACAGTGGCCGCGTCATTCTTCATGGTAAAGACGTAACCGATTTGCCGTCGCGCGAGCGCGGCTTGGGCGTGATCTTTCAGGCCTACGCGCTGTTTCCCCGCATGACCGTGGAAAGGAACATCGGTTTTGGACTAAGGATTCGCCGGGTGCCGCGCAAAGAAAGAAAAGAGACAGTCAACCGCCTGCTCAAGCTGGTGCAGTTGGAAGAGCATCGGAAGAAGTATCCGTGGCAGCTTTCCGGCGGCCAGCAACAGAGAGTGGCGATCGCGCGCACGCTCGCGTACAAGCCACAGGTGCTGTTGTTCGATGAACCGTTCGGCGCGCTCGATGCGCAGACGCGCGTCCACCTGCGGCGCGAGATTCGCGCACTCCTGAAACAGGTAAAGGTGCCGGCGGTATTCATCACCCACGATCAGGAAGAAGCACTTGAGCTTGGCGATCGCATTGCGGTGCTCAACAACGGGCATCTCGAACAGATCGGCACGCCCGATGAAGTTTACAATCAGCCGGCCACCGAGTATGTCGCGACTTTTCTCGGGGCCGCGAACCTCTTGTTGGGAGTCGTGAATGAGGGCTGTATCGAGATCGGCAGCGCGCGTCTACCCGCCGCCAAAGAAACGAAGCGATTTCGTGAAGGCCAGTCGGTTAAGCTGGTGTTTCGCCCTGAAGATGTCTGTGTGAGCCAGGACGCAAATTTACCTGAAGGATGTCGCCGCCTGGCCAACGGAGTGGTCGAGGAAGTAAATTTTGTTGGCGCATATGAGCGTCTGAATGTTCGTCTCGATCTTATGCACCGGCGGCAGGCTGAAAGCGAAGCACCACTTTATCAGGTGACGATCAATACGCCTCAAAAAATGACTGGTGTCCCAATTATTGTAACGCGGCCCAAGACGGAAGCTAACGCGACGAAGTATAAGGCCGGCGATCGCGTCGCGGTCGGTCTTTCGTCCTTCAGCGTGCTGGCAAACTATACTCTCGCTCGACAAAGATGATCCGACTCAAACCCTTAATTTTCATTTTCGCCACGATCCTGACGTACGCGACGGGTGCGGCTTCCGCGAGGGCGCAAACCCGGGTTCCTAAAGCCGACACGCAGAGTTGGAATGATATTCAACTCATCGTTCCACTCAACAAGAAGTTTGATTTTCTAATTCAGGGGACCGTGCGAATCGGCGGGAATCTAACGACAGCCGTGGACGAGCGGTGGGGCTTTGGCTTCAATTATAAAATCCACAAGTATGTCACGCTCAATGAACTATATTTCCATCGCGAGGCCAAGCCCCCGAATGGACGGCAGGAGCATGAAGACCGTCTGAGTTTCGGCGCGACCCTGCGCGTGCCGGTCAAGAAATTTACGCTGATTGATCGCAACTGGTTTGAGCGTCGCTGGCGCTCGCCCCAGGTCAACGCCTGGCGCTATCGTAATCGCGTCCAACTCGAACATCCTTTCAAGATCGACAAAGCGAAGTTCACCTTCTTTGTTTCTGAAGAGCCATTCTATGACTGGAGCCTGCACGGCTGGGTGCGCAACCGATTTGCCGTCGGCGCCAATCATGTCTTCAACAAGCATTTCAACGCCGACCTGTTCGTGATGCGGCAGAACGACGGGCGGTCGAGGCCGGGAGACATAAATATCATCGGGACCGTGATGAGGTTTCGGCTGTGACTTTAGCTTAGCGAAGTCAAAAACCACCGGCAGACCGCTTGGGTCTACCGGTGGTTTTTTGATCAGGCCGAATTGGAATTAGCTCGGACTCAGAAACTCTTCGCACAAAAGCCGCCCGATGCATTTACCCAATTCTGCTGAATCAGGTAGTTGCGCGCTCCGAGCGTCATGTTGTAAAGCGAACCGTTTCCCGCAGTTGAGGTGGAGCCAAACGTCCAGGCGCACTTATCGGCGTTCTCTCTGCCGCGAGTGTCATACCAGGCGTTCAAGTTCGGATCAGTGACTGCCTCTTCCAGTTCGTGCGCGATAATGGAGGCCATGCCATCCGCGCCGGCGTTGCTGTTCGGGCCGGTACTTTGCGCCTCGCATGCTGACGGGCAACGATCCGGATTACCCACGAAGGAGTACTTGATATTGAATCCGTTAATCGTTCCGTAAGTATGCCAGCCGCAGTATTGAGTGCAGAAACCGCTCGAGGCAGTCACATCGGCCGAGGTCAGCACAAAGTAAATACCACTTGTATCGTAAGCGAGGCGCCCACTTGTAAGAGCGCTCGTGACGACCGCCTGAATGGCTGAGTCACTCAGCGAGGTTCCATGCGAATAATTATCGGTAGTGCTGCCGCCAAAAGTCACAGAGTTACTCACGTGCACGTTACTGCCGTTGTAGTAAGTGGTGTTGATGTTGAAGTACGGTGAGCCGCCGATGCTGTTCGCGAGGTCGGTCAGGATAGTCTGAGCAGTGTTGCCGCTCCAGTTACCGTACCAGATGTAATAGATGTGGTTGGTACCAAGCATCACCGGGCCGCCGTGATAACTAATTCCATTAGACGCAGGCCTGGCTTGCCCTACCGGGTGCGCATCCTTGTTCTTGTCTTCATCAGGATCATTGCGCAAGCGATGCAGGATCTTGTGCGGGTTGGCTACTTCCGAGCCACCTTTGATAATGATGTCATCGCCGTTTTGACCAAGCACCGAGCTCGGTACAAACACGAGACACAAAGTCAGTAATGCAAAAACTACGAAGCTCTTTCTCATTCTCGTTCTCCTTGTTGTTAAGTAGGTACAGGTAAGTCAGGCCCAAGCGCTCTATCGGTTCTCGTACTTGAAGTGAAACCGAACCAACATCCTCGATAGCTGACAACTCCAAACTCAAAAAAGGGCGATACTGCCGGGGTGGCGGCCCGCATGATAGGTTGCTAGCGGCTACAAAGTCAATGATTAGTTTTTACGCTCAAGGTAGCGACGAATTATTTGAGGTAGAAGAAGCATCGTTTGAAAGACCGAACCCGAGGCAAACCTCGTCGCGAAGCCGCGAAAAAGCCGAGATCCTTCGGGCGTGTAGTTAAACCACCAGAGATCGGGAAGGAATCCGAGGCGATTAATATGAATGTGCCGCGCACTCACGAGCTCGAGCAATCCGGCGCGCCCATGCGTGCGGCCCAAGCCGCTCTGCTTAACTCCGCCCCAGGGGGTTGAGGCGATACCGTGAGTGTAGAGAACTTCGTTCACCATAACCGTGCCGGCCTCAATGCGCTCAGCCAGACGGGCGCCCCGCGCTATGTTACCCGTCCAAATGCTTGCGGTCAGGCCATAGATGCTGTCATTCGCGAGACGGACTGCGTCATCGTCGGTCTTAAAGGTCATGATGGGCAAAACCGGGCCGAAGGTTTCATCGCGCATTACATCCATATCGTGGTTCACGTTAATCAGCACCGTAGGCGCAAAGAAAGGCGCATCGGAATCGGCGACTCGGTCACCTCCGGTAAGCGCGGTCGCACCTTTATCGATGGCCTCGTCTACGTGTCTTTGCACCGCAAGTAGTTGGCGCTCGCTAGTCATGGACCCAATGTCGGCAGCCGGATCCGTGCCAATGCTCTGCCGCAGACGTTTTGTTTCCATAACGACTGCTGCGATGAAACGCTCGGCGATGCTTTCTTGAACATAGCAGCGTTCGACTGACGAACAGGCTTGGCCCGAATTCGCAAACGCTCCCCAGACCGCCCCGCGAACGGCGTTTTGTACGTTCGCGTCGTCCAGCACAATCATCGGATCTTTGCCGCCCAGCTCAAGCACGACAGGCGTCAGATATTTCGCTGCTGCTTCGGCGACGCGCTTGCCCGTTGCGACGCTGCCGGTAAACATGATCTTGTCTACGCCCGCCCCGACCAGCGCCGCGCCCGTCGAGCCGTCACCGGTCACTACCTGCAAAACTCCATCAGCCAGCCCGGCGCGTTTGAACACGTCTTTAATCTTAAGTCCGGTCAGCGGCGTCAGTTCGCTCGGCTTCAGCACAACCGTGTTGCCGGCTAACAGCGCCATGACGATCTCGTCAAGCGGAGTTGCCCAGGGAAAATTCCACGGCGAAATGATTCCGATGACGCCAAGCGGTTTATAGATCTCATAAGAAGAACGGCCCATCAAAGCATATTGACCAACGCTGATTCGCATCGGCCTCAACATGCCCGGCGCTTTCCGCGCAAAGTACTGCATCAGATCCAGGGCCGGACCCAGTTCCATCGAGATCGCTTCCGCCACCGGCTTACCGGTTTCACGCGAGATCAGGAGAGCGATCTCCTCCAACTCCTGCAGAATGATCTTGCGGGCCTGCATGATCAGGCGGCCGCGTTCACGGAACGATTTTTCCGACCATTGCGCTTGCGCCGCTCTGGCTCGTCCGACGGCACGAGCGACGTCTTCGGGCATGGTCAACGGCGCGCGGCCAATCTCTTCACCAGTCGCGGGATTGCGTGAGACGAGTTCAGCCCCCAGGGCTTTTGCGGGCATGGTTTGGGCCATCGCCGCGATTATCGCGCAGAATGCCGAGCAATGAAAGAAGTATCTCTGCGTCCTCTCCGTTCGAAAGGTCTTTCGTCGCCGGTCTTATAGATTGGGCCACAGCTGTCGACCGCAGAGGGCGAATAGTCCAAGCCAGGTTTCCGCTGCACGCTTGCTCTCAGCTACAATACGACTCCCAAGTTGAAAAGATAGAGGAGAGACCGAAATGATCAAGCCGCAGTTGACCGAGTTCATGCGCCGCATGGATCCGAACTCAGTCGCCATCGTTCCCGCCGCCCGCGAGGCCGTGCGCTCGCACGATACGAACTATCGCTATCGCCAAAACTCTGATTTCTTTTATCTGACCGGATTCGAAGAGCCGGACGCGATCGCTATTATCAGCCCATCGAGCGAAAAGAAGTTCACGCTGTTCGTCAGGCCGCGCGATCCCGAACGCGAAATCTGGGATGGCTATCGCGCCGGCGTCGAAGGCGCGGTGAGCGAATACGGCGCCGACGAAGCGTTTTCGGTGGCGGAGTTCGACGAAAAACTGGCTGAGGTTCTCGACGGCCCGGCGAGTCTTTACTACGCATTCGGCAACAGCAGCGCTGAACTCGATACAAAGATCATTCGGCAACTCTCCTTGATGCGCGAGACTAATCGGAAACCGCTCGAACCACCCGCCCGGATCATCGATCCCTCTACGATCATTCACGAAATGCGCGTGCTCAAGAACGAGGCTGAAGTCGAGATCATGCAGCGCGCTGCCGACATCGCCGCCGAGGCGCACGTCGAAGCGATGAAAGCCGTCCGCGGGGGCATGAAAGAATACGAAGTCGAAGCGTTGATTGAAGCGGTCTTTCGCCGCCATGGCTCTGCCGGCCCGTCTTATACTTCCATCATTGGCTCAGGCGCGAACGCCACTGTGCTCCACTACATCACCAACATGGACACGCTGAAAGACGGCGATCTCTTACTGGTCGACGCCGGCGCGGAATACAAGGGTTATGCTTCCGACATTACGCGCACGTTTCCGATCAACGGCACCTTCACGCAGGCTCAACGCGATGTCTACGACCTGGTGCTGGAAACGCAGATGTCATGCATCGACATGGTGCGTCCCGGTGTGCGACTCGAAGACCTGAAGACGCACTCAGTCGAAATGCTGACCGAAGGAATGGTGCGGCTGGGTCTGTTGAAGGGCGATCCGAAAAAGCTAATCGAAGAAAAGAAGTACATGCAGTTCTACATGCATAACCTCGGTCATTACCTCGGCATCGATGTACACGACGCGGGCCGTTACTACTTCAACGGCGAATCACGCGCGGCGGAAGCGGGCATGGTGATGACAATCGAGCCGGGACTTTACATCTCGCCCGATACCACGCGCATCCCCGAAGGCTTCAACCAGGACGTGCCGCAAAAGTATCTCGGCATCGGCGTGCGGATCGAAGATGATGTGCTGGTGACAGCGAACGGCGCGCGCGTGCTGACCCATAAGGTGCCAAAGGATCCAAAAGAGATCGAAGCGTTGATGGCGAAGTAGTAACTGCGATGAAGGAGATTAAAGGATTTCGCTCGGATTGAAATGTTCTTATCGCAGGACGCGATTAACTCCCACGGTACTGGAAGACATACTGCAGCGACATGGGCCTGAACGGCGAATGGAAGGGATTTCGGGAACGCTTTCTCTCATGAAGAAACATCCGAACGTCACTGAACTCTATAAGCGCAAGGAGGCACATCGCAAGAATGAAGCCAAACGGCCGATTTCCGAGAAGATGGTTATCGCTTCGCGATTGCGGGAAGTTCAGGAGAAGCTGGCTCCGATTCGGGCCGCGAACAAGGCAAAGCGATCTCAACGCAAAGTGGAAATCCCAGTCAGCCGAGATCAAGACTAGTTCGTGAACTTGAGCGGCTTAGCGCTCTCGATTAGTTTGAGTTTGCGCGCTAACTCAAAATAGAGTTCCAGTCCCTTCATCATGTTTTCGTCCATCTGAAACACGATGTTCCGGGTCAAATAATCCCTGATTTCGTCGCGAGACAGGCTTGGATCTGCCTGACGTTGAGCAATGTCATCCAGATTCGCGAGCCCTTCATCGCGCGCAGCTTTGAAATCAATCGCCCGTAGCTCTCTAGCAGAGTCCGAGCGGGCCATCCACATCGCAAAGACAAATCCAAAGCCGGTGAAGTCATGCCACAGCGTGGCCAGATCAAACACGCGAACTTTGTCCCGCGGGATCTTCATGGCCGGGTCACCGATGATCAGGGCGGCGTCATTGTGCTCGAGCATGGACCTCAGATCAGGCGGCGACGTTTGCCACTCGGGCTCAAATCCCAGGAACTCGCGAAAAATAATCTTAACGAGTGCGACCGAAGTGCGGGATGAATCGTCGAGGGCGACGCGCTTAATCTTTTTCAGATTATTCTGCTTGCTCGCGAGCACCACGCTGCGCACGGCAGTCTGCGAACCGACACAGACCCCGGGAACAATCGCCACATCAGGGATGCGTTGATACTCGATGACCGGGACCAGGGCAGCGTCGACGTCGCCGTTGCGAAGCATCTCGGCACAGCGCGAGGGCGCTTTATGTGTCAATAGTTCCACCGCGTCCCGCTGTGAACCGTAGAGAAAACTCCAAATCAGCGGAGCGGTATTAAGATAGCTCGATGCGGCGATCCGCGGTCGCCGATCCTGAGGGTTCTGGTTCATGAATGACCAATCCTAGCGCACTTAAATGCGACGGCAAAAGACCGTGGAGAAGCGATGCCGTTCAAGTTGAAAGGGCGTCTGGGCTTGGCCGGAGCACGTTATGGTAAGCCTATCGCTTACTGGGTTCGCCTTTGTCCTTCCCCACTTTACGTTTATATTTGCGGCAGAAACTCAATCACACACTATGACAATCTACGATATCTCAGTTCCAATTCGATCCGGGATGCCGATCTACGAAGGCGACCCCGGCGTTGAAATCAAAGCCTGGTCGGCGCTGTCCAAAGGCGATTCCGCGAATGTTTCGTTTCTTAACTTTGGCGCGCATACCGGAACACACGTCGACGCTCCGGCGCATTTTATCGCGGGCGCACGAAAGATTGACGCTCTTTCACTGGAAAGCCTGATTGGACCAGCGCGAGTGATTCGGGTTCCTGACGAGTCGGCGGTAATCGATCTCGAATTCCTGTCCGGCTGCGATCTCGATCAAGTTGAACGCGTTTTGTTTCACACGCGCAATTCATCGCTTTGGAGCGAGGGTTTTCGCAAAGACTATACCCACCTCGCGCCAGAGGCTGCCGAGAGATTGGTCGAGCTGGGTGTGAAACTGGTGGGCACGGATTATCTTTCAATTGAGAAATTTCATTCGGGCCATCATCGCACGCACCTGGCTTTGCTCTCGCAAAACGTAATCATCGTTGAAGGGCTGGACCTCAGCGAGGTCGAAGCGGGCGATTACGAATTGATTTGTTTGCCTTTGAAGATTGCCGATGGCGCCGGTGATGGTTCGCCGGCGCGCGCGGTCCTGAGGACGTTGTGAGAAAACGTTTAGCGGCGGGCTACCGCCCGTTGGTCGGGCAGTAGCCCGACTCTAAACAGCGAATGAAGAATACCGCGGCCAAATCAAAACCGGATCCAAAGTATCGCGAACGCGTTTATCGCCTGGTTCGTCGAATCCCGTGGGGCCGCGTGATGACTTATGGGCAGATTGCCTACATCCTGGGCGAAGGCTACACCCCGCGCACGATTGGTTTTGTAATGCATGGCGCGAACGAAAAAGAAACGCCGTGGCATCGCGTCATCAACTCGCAAGGTCGCTGCTCGACGGGCGGGATCGTTTTACCCTCTGACAAGCAGCAACGAATGCTGGAAACGGAAGGCGTAAAGTTTACTGTCGGCAAATGCGATCTCGAGACTTTCCTCTGGCATCCCGCTCCCAGAAAGATCGGCAAAGCGGAGACCGCAAAGGCCCGCACCGCGTTATATCGACGTTAGTGTTCGGAGTTTCGCCTTTGGGCAGAGCCGTTATAAGGCAGAACTCTCAAACCCAGACGAAGGAGCAACAACATGAACATCGATCCCCTGCCCCAGCGCGCGCCGTACGAGGTTAGTCCCCGGCGATATTCAGTGTCACATCAAATGGCCACTACGGCTTTTGAGTTGCCAAACTTTCGCATCACGCAAAATCTCGGGGTCGTGCGCGGAATCGTGGTGCGCTCGCGCAATGTCTTTGCCACGATCGGCGCCTCGCTTCAGACTCTGGTCGGCGGCAACATAACTCTCTGGACCAACATGTGTGAAGAAACAAGATCGGATGCATTCGAGATTATGATCCAGCATGCTTCCGAAATCGGCGGCAACGCGATCATCGGCATGCGCTATGACACGACTGAGATCTCGACCGGAGTCACCGAAGTGATTGCTTACGGCACGGCCGTCATCGTCGAACCGACAGATTCCGGTTACCGCTCATGAGCGAAAACGAATTGGATCCGGCCCGCGTCGCGCGCGCTCGCGCAGCCTTCGCTGCAGTTCCTTATGCGAAGTTGATCGGTCTCGAACTCGGCGAGATAAGCCCGGGCGCGGTTAGCATTCACCTGGGCGTCCGAAACGATCTCAAGCAGAACCAGGGCGTGATTCATGGGGGCGCGGTGGCTTCGCTAATCGATACGGCCGCGGCCTTCGCCGTCCTCACCCAACTCGACATGAATGAGCGCGTTTCCACCACCGATCTGACGATTCATTACTTGCGCCCGGCCAGCTCGGGCCGCCTAACGGCAGAGGCCCGGATTGTCCGCGGCGGGCGGCGTTTGTTTGTCCTGTCGGTCGAAGTCCGAAACGACCAGCAGATTCTGGTGGCGACCGCAGTCACAAGTTACATAAAGATCCAATAAAACGCCCGAAATCGCGCAAAAACCTCAAAAAACCCGTAGACAAAACATCGTTGAAAGTGCGAGAATGGCTTTGGCTAGGATCCTCAAAGCCCTGTCCACCATTTTCCGCAGCAGATATTCCGATGCATTCACTTTACGACGTCCTCCTGACACAGCACGCGCGCCAGTTGATGCCGGTTCGTTGTGCCTATTCGACGATTGTCCAATTGCATCGCTATTTTGAGGATGTGGTACTCGAGAACAACCTGAATGCGTTGGTGATCGAGAGCCTACCGCTTTCCCCCAAGCGTTCCGCGAGAGAGAAGGCCCGCATCCGAGATCTCGCTCGGGGAGAACGCCGCGCTTTCTTTTTTGTTGACCAGGCCGACGCGCTCAACGAACTCGTCACCGGCGTGGGGGCACAACCGGTCGTCGCCCCCGTGATCCTGCCCCAAGCCAAGGACACCGAGGTCAGCGAACATTTCGTCGTCATAGCGGATGCGCGCTTCTCTGCTCTGCTGGCTACTGTGCGCGGCAGGGCCGATGCCGGCCGTTTGGGCGGTGATGAAGTTTTCTGGACCTTCGAGCCCGACATTGTTTACTCGGCGCTGGAGTATCTGATGGCGCGCGTCGGTGCTCAGCATCCTTACCACGCGGATGATTTTGGCGCAGCCGTGCGCACTTCAATGCCGAAGGCTGCTTCGCTGCAATTAACGGTGAGTGTTACGACCAAGCTCGCGCACTTGCTGCAGGAGCAGGCCAGCCGCGAGATTGCCGTCAATCGAATTGCCACGGCTATTCGCGAATCGCTAGAGTTGGGCGTCATCCTGCAAAAGACCGTCGACGAAGTTGGGACCGCGCTCAATGTCGGAAGTTGTGCTCTGCGCGTCGAAGCAGAGACGGCTGAGCAAGCTTTGAATTATTTTTATTTCGCCGACACTTCAGAACTCGCGACTTCGAAGCAAGAGAAGATCGTTGCAGACCTTAGTCTCTACGGCGCGCGTTTTATCGAGCATCCCGAGACTATTATTCAGGACGCTGATGATGAGACAGACGCTGCCGACCGACAGCTTTCCACCGTAGTCGTGCCGCTGATCTTCCACGAGCGCTTGATTGGTGTCTTGCAGGTAATAGCCAGTGACCGGAAGAGGATTTGGGGCGAAAACGAAATTCTTCTGTTACTCACGGTCGCCAATCAGGTAGCTGTGGCCGTGAATCACGCCAGCTTGTTTGCCCAAATTCAGCAACAAGCTCTCACCGACGCCTTGACCGGTTGCTATAACCGGCGCTCTTTCGAGATGCAGCTCGACCGCGAAATGAAGGTCTCCAAACGGCAGCACCAACCTTTGTCGCTAATCATGCTCGACCTCGATCGATTCAAACAGTTGAATGACTCAGTAGGTCACGATGCCGGAGATGCCGCGCTGCGAAAGTTGGCGGATTGTTTTAAGCAGGAGCTACGCGGAGTGGATTCCGCCGCCCGCTTTGGCGGCGACGAGTTCGCCGTGATTCTGCCGCAGGCTTATATGGAGGGCGCGCTGATCGTGGCAGAGCGCTTGCGCGCGAGCATCGCAGAGATTCAGATCCCGGGGTTCGGAAACCTCAGCGCCTCAATCGGCATCGCCACTTTTCCATCCCATGGGACCTCTCGAACAGATCTGGTGAACGCCGCGGATGCCGCGCTCTACCAAGCGAAACGCGCGGGGCGAAATCGTGTCTGCATGTTTGCGGCAACCGGTGACGATCCCAAATCGATCTTCTCTGCCGATGGGCCCTTGCTGGATATTCTGGAATCGAATATGTGAGCCGGTACCGATCCTCGCAATCCCGCCCGGTTACTCATCAAGGTCTTGGTTTCGCTCTCATTAGCAACTCACTTCAGTGAGGTGACCGCATCCCCCGCAAATACTATCAGCCCATTACTCGCCCATTCGCGGATTCAGAACTTCATAACGATTCCTGCTAAACTCAAGAATCGAGTTGTAGGCCGGCGTTGATTTCGGGGCCGAGGTCTTCTGTTTCTGCTTCATGAGTGAGCTGCGCAAACTAATCCGCTATTTTCGACCGTACCGGTTGTCGCTCGCCGTCGCGATCGCCTGCATCCTGGGTTATGTGCTCTTCAATCTCAGCATTCCTTTGGTTGTGGGCCAGGCGATCGATGCTAATTGGAGCAACGTAACCTGGGGCAAGCTGACCATCGCCGCGCTCAAGGTTCTGGGTCTCAGCGCCGTGGGCGGTGTCTTTCTCTTCCTCCAACGCAGCATTATCAACCGCATCTCGCGCCACATTGAATACGATCTGCGCCAGGACTTTTATGCCCGCCTGGTCGATCAGCCGCTATCGTTTTTCCAGGAACACCGCACCGGCGATCTGATGGCCCGCGCGACAAACGATCTGGCTGCCGTCCGGCAACTGGTCGGCCCGATGATCATGTACTCGCTGCAAACCGTGTTCACTGTAGTGGTCCTGCTGCCATTGCTTTTCAAGATCAATTGGAAGTTGACACTGCTCTTATTTGTAACCATGCCGCTGGTCTCGCTGACGGTAAAAATATTTGGCCAGCAGGTGCATACGCGATTCGAGAAGATCCAGGACTTCTTTGCCCAGATCACCGCGCGCGCTCAAGAAAACTTCACCGGCGTTCGCGTCGTCCGCGCCTATGCGCAGGAAGGCGCGGAGATCGCGGCCTTCAACCGCCTGAATCGCGAGTACGCGCAAAAGAACCTGAGCCTGGTTCGTATCGATGCGATGATGAGGCCGTTGATGACATTCTTGATCGGTATAGGCTTTGTGCTGATCATCTGGGCAGGCGTGCCGCTCGCCGTGCGTGGGGAGATCAGCGTCGGGCAGTTCGCTGAATTCAACATGTATTTGCTGCGGCTGATCTGGCCGCTGATCGCGATTGGCTATGTAGTCAATCTCTACCAGCGCGGCACGGCCAGTTGGAAGCGAATGCAAAGCATCATGACGATCAAGCCGGCGATTGCCGATGCCCCGTCGGTCAAAGAGCAGCCTCCGATTTCCGGTCGCATTGAATTTCGCCATCTGACTTTCAGTTATCATCCGACTAGTGATCCGGTCTTGCGCGATATCAATTTGACCATTGAAGCGGGCCAGACCATAGCCCTTGTAGGCCGGACCGGCAGTGGCAAATCGACGCTGGTGAATTTGATCCCGCGCGTGTTGGAAGTTGAGCCCGGCAGCGTCTTCGTGGATGGCGTTGCAGTCGCTGACTACCCTTTGGCCCAACTGCGCTCCGCGATCGGCTACGTGCCGCAAGAGACGTTTTTGTTCAGCAACGGGCTCGATCGCAACATTGCCTTTGGCGTAGACCATGCCACGCGCGAAGAGATCGATCGAGCGGCCCGGATTGCCGGACTGGAGAACGATGTTCGGGATTTTCCGGACGGCTTTGACACGCTGGTCGGTGAACGAGGGATTACGCTTTCAGGCGGACAGAAACAGCGCACGGCAATCGCGCGGGCCGTGCTGCGCGCGCCGAAGATCTTGATTCTCGACGATGCGTTGTCATCGGTCGATACTTATACGGAAGAAAAAATCCTGTCACAGCTTCGCGGTGTGATGCGCGAACGCACCAGCATCATCGTCTCGCACCGCATCTCGACTGTGCGACACGCCGATCTGATTTGCGTTTTGGACGAAGGCCGAATCATTGAGCGCGGTACACACGAAGAACTGCTGGCCCGAGGCGGCGAATATAAAGATCTCCACGAGCGACAGTTGCTGGAAGAAGAGTTGGCGGCGACCTGAGGAGTCATTTTCAAAACCTCAGATCTCAGATTTGAAGATTTCAGAGTTAGAGATTTGAGATTCGGGCATCTCCAGCCGCGGCTACGTAAGCATCAGGGATATTCAAAATGGGAGCACTCAACACAGATCAGTCTGACATTAACGCGCGATATCGCACGCTCCTGATTCTCTGGCTGGCCATCTGCATGTCGGTGTTGATGCTCCTGGCCGTAACTAACTTTGTTCCGGTTACAGCCGCTGAGAATCGAATGCTGACGCTCGTGCTCAACGGGCTGGGAATTCTTCCCGTAGCTTTATCATTTCTGCTGAAGCGAAGGGCGCTGGCCAAATCAGTCGAGGCGCAACGGCTCGATTTGGTGCAGAGTGCCTATGTCTTGTCCTTCGCCTTGTGTGAGAGTTCAGCCTTGTTAGGCCTGGTGGATCATTTCACGACCGGGTCAAAGTATTTCTACTTCGCTTTCGTCATCGCTGGTTTAGGTTTGCTATTGCACTTCCCGCAGAAAGAAAACCTGGTCAACGCGTCTTCGTATCGGCAACTTTGAGAAAAGAATGTCCGCTGCAGTCAAACAATTTCACGAAGAAGAAGCCATCGGCAAGACGTACGATTTGCAGGTGGCGCGGCGGCTTTTGCGCTATCTAAGACCGTATCGACGACTGCTGGTTCCCGCGCTGATTTTGACGCTGCTGCTGAATCTGCTGGTGCTGCTCCAGCCCCAGTTCACGCAATGGTCAATCGACGGCTACATCGTGCCGCACACGACAGTCGCCGTGGTGCCGTTAACTTTCCGCGAACACTTTCTGGGTTCTTTCCGGTTGAGCATCATGGTGTTTGCGCTGCTTTACCTCGGCATTCAGCTCGCCCGCTTTGTTTTCTCGTATTTCCAGGTGGTGCTCTTGAACACTATTGGCCAGTACGTCATGTTCGATTTGCGCCGCGAACTTTACGACAAGCTCCAGCACCAGGAGGTTGCTTACTTCGATCGCAACCCGGTTGGCCGCATCATGAGCCGCCTGACCGCCGACGTAGACGCGCTGAACGAGCTGTTCACTTCCGGAGTCACTGACTTGCTTGGCGATCTGGTGATGATTGCGGGGATCATCGCGGTGATGGCGTGGAAGGATCCGCGCTTGACGCTGTTAACTCTGGCAACTGTGCCAATGCTGATCGCCGCGACCACGTGGTTTCGTAAGGGCGCGCGCCGTGGCTATGACATGGTTCGCACGCGCGTGGCCCGCATCTACGCATTCCTGCAGGAGCATTTCTCAGGCGCACAGACGGTGCAGATTTTTAATGCGGAAGCTAAATCGCTGGCTCGCTTTGCCGACATCAACGACCAGCATCGCAAAGCGAACCTCGACACGATCTTCTACTATGCGGTCTTCTTTCCCCTGGTAGATTTCATTGGCGCGGTCGGGATTGCGCTGATTATCTGGTACGGCGGTTACCGGGTCATGGGGCACGCGCTCAGTCTGGGCGCGCTGGTCGCGTTCATTCAGTACTCCGGATTTCTGTTTCAGCCGATTCGCGATATTTCCGACAAGTACAACGTGCTGCAGGGCGCGGTCGTGGCTTCTCATCGAATCTTTCAGGCGCTTGATCTGCCGATCGCGATCACCACTCCGGCCACTCCACTTAAGCAGGGCCGCGCTGAAGGCCGTATTGAATTTGAAAATGTTTGGTTCGCTTATAAAGACGAAGATTGGGTTTTGAAAGACGTTTCGTTCACGGTCTCGCCGGGACAATCCGTCGCGCTGGTCGGCCATACCGGCTCAGGCAAGACCACGATTACGAACCTGCTGATGCGTTTCTATGACGTGCAGAAGGGCCGCATCCTCCTGGATGGCGTGGACGTGCGCAATTGGGAATTACAGTCCCTGCGCGAAAACTTCGCGGTGGTCTTACAGGAGATCTTTCTTTTCACCGGCACGGTGGAAAGCAATATCCGGCTGGGCCGCGAAGATATTTCCGACGAGCGTATTCGCTGGGCAGCCACTGAAGTGTGCGCCGACAATTTCATCCGCCGTTTGCCGCATGACTACAAATCAGAGGTGCGCGAGCGCGGCGCCGGATTGTCGGTGGGCCAGAAACAGTTGATTTCGTTTGCGCGGGCGCTGGCGTTTGATCCGGCCTTGCTGATCCTTGATGAAGCGACCAGTTCAATCGACACTGAGACCGAGCAGTTTATTCAGCAGGCAATCGATCGTGTGATGCGCAATCGCACGTCGCTCGTGGTCGCGCATCGTCTGTCGACGATTCAGCGGGCGGACAAAATCATCGTGATGCATCATGGTGAAATTCGCGAGCAGGGTACGCATCAGGACCTGCTCGGCTTGCAGGGATTGTATTGGCGGCTGTACAAGTTGCAGTACGCAGATCCTTCGCGGATGATGCCGACCAAAGAAGAGGAAGAGGAAGAGCAGCTATTGTATCGATTGCCCGCGCCGCGCGTGCAATTCAGCGAATGAGATTTCCGCGGCATTCAGATTCGAACAGACATACCATGGCTTTCTAGCCGACCAGGCTCAAGGGTCGATCTGTTCTATCTTTTTCCGTTCGCGCAGTCATTTCCTGGTCGGCACGAAATAGAAAAAGAAGTGAGGAGTGTTGCAAGATCAAGCCCCCCACTTCTTTCAAATGGTCGTCAGAGGAGGTGCGGCTTCCGTCTCGATCGCCGCAATTAATCCTCCCCGTCTGACCGCATTGGCATCATCACCTTTGCCCTATTTCTGAATCTGCATGCCTTGCACCTGCACGACTTCCAGATCCACTGACACACCTCGCAAATCATTGGCCGTGTACACAGCTGTGACTGTTAATTCGACGGGACTCACGATTTCCAGGAAGTAGATCGACAACGGCTCGTCGCCTGGCGAGTCATGCAGAATCTCATGAACGCGGAGGCAGTCGTCGAACGTTGCGCTCTTCGGCGGAAGCGTGATGGCGTCTTCGCCGCGGCGCCCGACGCTGCGCGGCTCGCGTCCCACGGGCTCGGTCTGCCGCATGAGCGAATAGAGGTACTTATGTATCGTTATCGGGCCGGTGTGATAGTTCAGGATGTTCACCTCCGTCGCGTAGATGCCGGGTCTGAGTGTCGCGCCAGCTGACAGCGGAACGACCCCGGGAGGTGTTTCCTTCACATAACCGCACAGGAACTTCACTCCGTAACTCCAGCGCTCGCAGGCAATCACCGTGAGCGTTACTTTTTTCTGTGCGACCACATGTCCATCACCAACAACATCCAGCGTGCCCGTGAACACCTGATCGGTATCCTTGCACGGCGGACCGGTGAAAGTGACCTTGAAGACGTAGTCGTGTCCCTTGTTATCCACCGGGCCGTATCCTCCCGCGGGAGTGATGGATGTTACAAACGGCGCTGTGCCACCGGAGGCTACAAGCTTGATATTGTTAAAGAGGTTGGTTGCTGCCGTGACCAGCGTAATGATCGTGTTGCTGATCATAGCGGCGTTCACGCCAGCTGTGTACGACCCTCCTGTTGCTGTTGCAATGCGAGTGCCCTGCCCGGCAGTCCCGGCATTCGCGCAAGGGTAGCTGCCCTGCGTCGGAGTATCGTCAAGGCCGTTGGGAAATCCGGTATTCGTGCTGATGGCCAGGACTTTGATCGGGTGGTTCAGGCCGGTGGTACTGAGCGCGGTTTTTACGTTTTCTACGGTTAGTGACGCAGCGATCATCTCGCTGATTGTCTTCGGCACGAATTGCGGAGCGCAGATCGGATCGTGGCCCGGCGCGTCTCCGAACCAAACCAGGATCCGTTGCGAGCCCAGGCGCCACCCGATGGTCGGGCTTTGGGCGATTTGATCGAGCGCGAAGAGTTGTCCTTCCGGCCCGTCGCCGCCGCCACTCGCGCTCCAGTTGTTGATCCCCGGCTGTGCCGCGCCCCCGATGTTTACCTGATGCTGAAAGCAATAAGGATCGCCGCTCCCGAAGTCCTTGTAGTTCCCGACTCCGAACTTCATATCAACGCCGGGAAGACCACTAAGTGTGCTAAGGATGGTCGATGCCCCACTTTTCACCGCGTTGATGATGTTGCCCATGCTCCCCGTCGTGTCGGCCAGGAAGTACACGTCGAACAACGGGTCCGGCCCTGCCGGGATGGTTACATGAATATCCTCGGTAAAGACCTGCCCAGGCGTGAGATGCAGATCGTTAACGCTCGGGTTGATGGTTACGGCGACCGTTGGTGGTGAAGCTGGAGCAAACGATGTAGTCCGAACGGCGGGGTTAATATCGTCCCGCACGGCAGCAGGCGTGGCCAACGGCCCGGCCGCAGCGCTTTTGTCCGCCGCAGCAGATCGCGGAAACGGCGGGAAGAAATCAACCTTCTCGCCTCCAGAAAGCGCCTTCAAATCGACGGTTTTCCCCTGATCGTCGATGACCACGGTGTAAATCGGACCGTTCGGCTGATCTTTCGCGACAGCGCTGACTTGATAGATAATCGCCCCGGTTGAGGGCACTCGATCAGCCACCCAGCCCGCAGGCTGGATGTCTTTCAGCTTGTTCTGATCGGCAAGAAGTTTCATTGCGACCGGAAAGAGTGATTCAATACTTTGTCCCATAGCAATCCTTTCATTTAGCGAGAGTCATAAGGGATATCAGGAGTCTTGTCCTGACACGTTATCGGGTAAGGGCACTTGACGTTTGACGCCGCACGCGGGAACTATGTGCGCGCCTTTCGCTTAAGAAAGCTGTTCAATTTGAGTATTGCTCTGATGAACGTGTTCCGTTTGAAAGCCGACCTCTCCATAGGGACGGTGCGCAAAATGAGTTGCGAATCAGAATCGAAACGAGTCAAGCACCTGGCATTAGGTGTCAGAGGCGAGAATTCGACACCTATGTTATAAAAACCGCTCGCCGCGGCGCCTGGGAGTAACTCTCCGGCTAGTTGTCGTCTCTGCTCTGTATGCACGCAGTGCGCAAGACGTTTCAGAGGAATTGCAAGGCCATCTGCAAAACTCCTCAGGCGACGGATCTCGTCACCGTTTGTTTCAACGTGAATTGAAAGTTAGACTCGCCGGAGCAGGACCTAAGCAATGAACAACAAATCAGACAGACTAAGCGAAACAGTTATTACGGCGAGGCACGTCGCAACTGATTTGTCGGTCGCCGATTTGAAGAACGCAGCATGGAACAAGGCGCAGCCGGTCGCGATTGATCGCTATTGGTCGGGAGAGGCCGCACCCGCCGGGCGCCAGGCGGAAGCCAGAATTCTCTGGTCGAGCAAGGCCCTGCACGTGCGCTTTGTTTGCCGTCAGGCCGAACCGCTGGTGATTAGCGCAACGCCGCAAGACGCAAAGAAGACTATGGGTCTTTGGGATCGCGACGTGTGCGAAATTTTTCTCGCCCCCGATCCAGGTGTCGTCGAACGCTATTTTGAGTTTGAAGCTGCGCCTACCGGCGAGTGGCTGGACGTGGCGCTTCACTGGACGCCTGAGAAGCGCGAATCCGATTGGGAGTTTCAGTCACACATGACCACGGCGGCTCATCTCGAGCGAGATCGAATAACCATCGCGATGCGCATTCCGTGGAACCATTGGATTCACGAGCCGCAAAAGCACGAACGCTGGCGCGTCAATCTCTTTCGTTGTGTAGGTAAGGATCCCGGACGTGGCTATCTCGCCTGGCAGCCCACGCGCACAAAGGAACCCGCCTTTCACGTGCCGCAGGTTTTTGGCTGGCTGGTATTTAAATAATTTAGAGAGAGCGCTCAAGCCCTCGCGCACGGTCGGGCTACTGCCCAGAAGGCTTAGATCTTTCCTTCCAGGCCCTGCGCAATGAAACTCAGATATCTTTTCCGGTCTTCCTCGTCGATGTGAACGATTTGAACTCCCACGAGGTACATGCAGCCGAGTTCGGGTTCATCAAGACGTTCATAACGTCTGGGAGCGACGCGCATCGAAACCGCTCCCCCCGGCAGTTCCAGCCGCAAGTCCAGCTCGTTGCCCTCGGTCGCAAGATGATGCCCGTCAACGTGAATTTGCGGCACGTACAGCGCCAGCCCATTGAAACCGATATCACGAGTGTGCCCTTTCAGGAGGCGCACGCGATTTTGGCCGCCATTGCCATTTGAGCTGCGGCACACCGAAGCCGAGAACAACAGGCGCACACTCAGGCGCGGCGAACGCCGTCGATCCTTAACAAAGATCCGCATCCGAGAGACTACTGAGCGAATTAGTTCTGGCATTATTCAACCTCTTTCGCGCGCGGGAGCGGAGAAGACCTGGAATTGATTCGAGAGGGGAAAGGCAAGAATGAACGCTGACGGCGTCCGCTTGGTATTCTACCGTTTGGGAACGACGGCAGGCAATAAATATCTACCTCGATTTACGGTCAAGGCTCGGATTATGAGGTTATGTTGAGCGAAGCGACGGGCGGCTCTTTGAAATATTTCAGATAATCTCAGATCCGCAATCCATCACCCGAGATTTGAAGCGTTGCTGTTACTTTGGCGCGCCGACGGGCTTGCCGCCATTGTCTACACTCTTGATCGTGCCGGTCTGATCCATCCAATAGGAAAGCTTGCCCGTGTGACCGTAACGTGCGGGCTCAGCGCTGACCAAATAAGTCTTGCCGTCCTTCCCCACCGTGACGCGGAAGTTATAGCCGAGATCTTTCGGATCAGCGGCAGCTTTCGGAACGAGCGCCGCATCAATCAGCGCCTGCAAATCTCCGAAGACACCATGCTGCTGCGAATAGACGATCTGCACCGCGATCACCCGCTTGAGCAGTTCTTCGATATCAAGGTGACGTTGCGTGATGAGCGCGTCGAGGAAAAAACGGCGGCCCGCCTTCTTGACGATTGCCTGGTTGTCTTCGTCGCCGATGATCCACACACCGCCCGATTTGATCAAGGTAACGGGTTGGGAAATTGTCTGCGGCGTGCTCTCGTTGATGGGAACTTTAACGAAGACGGTCGCGATGTCACCGCTGATTTGCTCGCCCGAGATTTCCACCTGGTCAGGAATCGCGGCGGCCTTTTCTTCAAAGTCAGGGCGCAGGTCTTCCAACTCTTGTGCGTTCAGCCCCTCGACGGCGGGCTTATAAATCGTCAGGGTCCATGCTTCCTTGAAACGATGTTCGTGCATGGCTTTGTAGAATTCGCGCACAGTGTCTGAGGGCGTGCGCTGCGTCTGGGCGATCGTGGTCGAGAGCGAACCAACGAATACTATGGCGAGCAGAGCTGCCGATAAGAACGCCGCGGGACGGCTAAACCTGAAATGAAACATGGAATGTATTTCCTTCTTGCTGAGACGAAATAATGAGGCGCGCTTCCTCGGGTTAATGGCAAGCGCGCCTCGGACTTCACTTGAATCAGATTCAGAATCAGGAGCGCAGGCTGCCCCAGTCTGCGCAATTGTACGGACAAGGCTTGTCCTTGCCCACGCGGTAGGGCAGGGACGAGCCCTGCCCCCGCTACCTTAACCAGTCTTCGCGCTCTTTGAGCGAAGAATAACTTCGCGTCCTACTAAATACAGCAGGAACATCAGGATGATAAACGGGATCATCGACAGCAGGTCCGAGTTCCCGCCAGCGAACAGAGGATTTTTGGCAGTCGCCCAGTCCTCGACGGATTTATTAAAATTCACCAATCCCTGCCTGGGCACGCCTTGCAGGATCGCGATCACGATCGCCGCCAGGGCGCCGCCCGCGATGTAACCTGACGCCATCAACACGCCGGGACTCTTGTCAGTCTCAGCCACAAGTTGATCCTCGGTAAGCTTCTTGTGCTTGAGTTTATTCCGCAGGTATTTATCGACCAGCCAGCGAATCATGCCACCGATAAAGATTGGGCTCGACGACGACAGCGGCAGATAGACACCGACCGCGAAAGCCAGAGAAGGAATGCCGCTCATTTCGAGCACGACGGCAATCATCACACCCAAAAGCACCAACCCCCAGGGCAACTGACGATTCAAAATGCCCTTGATGATGTAAGACATCAGGGTAGCTTTGGGCGCGTCGTATTTCGTCACCTGCGATCCGTCAGGCCTCGTCTTATGGATGCCGTTGATTCCCGGATCGGCCAGATAGACAGGCACGCCCTGATCGTTAACCAGGTAACGTCCGGCTGGGCCGCCTTCGGTATCCGTCTTATGGAAAGGCCGGTAGAGAGCGGCGTCAGCATTGGCCTGGGGTCCCTTGAGCTTTTCCGGAGCACCAGCCTGGGACGTATCAATTTTGAGTGTAGCGGGAAAATTCTCCGAGACTTTGTAAACGACCTTACCGCTGCCGTCGACCAGATACTCGCCCGGATCCAATCCGGCTACCATGGGCGCGGCCGCGTCGTTTTTCAAGATTCGATAATTGCCCGGCGTCAACGGTGTGATCTGATCGTTGAAGGCCGGGAGTGAGCCCGCTTTGCTCGCGTCGACCATGACGCTCCTGGTCGCCGGTTCAAAGCTAAGGCGCGGTACATAAACCGTCGCCGAATCGTTGAGCACCAGCAGAATTGGTCCCAGGACCAGCGCCGAAGCAAAGGCGCCCACCAGGATCGCGATCTGTTGATACTTTGGCGTCGAGCCCACCAGGAATCCGGTTTTCAGATCCTGGGAAGTAGTTCCGCCATTCGAAGAAGCAATGCAAACGATGCCGCCGATCGAAAGCGCGGTGACGTAATAGTTGGGCCCGGTCCAGCCCCTGAGCAGGAAAATCAGACACGTGAGCAGCAACGTGGCCACGGTCATGCCGGAAATTGGATTCGAGGAAGAACCGATTTCTCCCGTAAGACGCGACGAGACGGTCACGAATAGAAAACCAAAGGCCACGATCAGAATCGCGCCGATGATGTTCCACTGCAGGTTCAATTGCGGGAAGGCCATGATCATCGCGACCAGCGCCAGAATTCCGCCAATCACCAACTTCATGGAAAGATCCTGGTCCGTTCGCGGCGAGTTGGCCGCGGCGGCCTGACCGCCTCGCAGATCGGCAAGACCTCCCTTCAGCCCGTGCCAGATTGTCGGCAGCGATCGAAACAGACTGATGATTCCGCCCGCAGCCACCGCGCCGGCGCCGATGTACAAAATATACGCACCCCTGATTTGCCCGGGACCCATCTCGCTAATGGGAACCGTTCCCGGCGCCAGCGGCGTCGTCATTCCCGAGCCAAAAAACTTGATTGCGGGGATCAGAACCAAATAGGCGAGTACACCACCGGCGCACATGATCGAAGCTATCCTCGGACCAATAATGTAACCAACGCCGAGCAACGCGGGAGAAATCTCTGCCGAGATCGAACCGGCTTTGAAAGGCGCGCCAAAAATCTTTTCCGGCGTGTCCTTCCAACCTTTCAAGCCCGTCATCAGAACCTGGTAGAGAAAGCCGACGCCCAATCCGGCAAAGATAGTTTTCGCTCCAGTGCTCTCTGCTTCATCCACGGCTCCGGCGTGCTGCGACGATCCTTTTGCAGCCGCGGCCCGCGATTCGGCAGAGGCGCCGGCCTTCAAGACTTCGGCGCACGCCGTTCCTTCCGGATATTTCAGGTAACCATGTTGGGCGACGATGAGCGCGCGCCGCAAAGGGATCATCATCAAGATACCGAGGAGTCCGCCTAGCAGCGCCACCAGCATCACGCGTGTGATTTCCAGGTCCAGTCCCAGGATCATGATCGCCGGCATCGTTACGCCGACGCCGAAGGCGATCGACTCTCCCGCCGAACCCGCCGTTTGCACGATGTTGTTTTCAAGGATCGTAGCGTCTTCAGCGAACAGTACGATCCATATGAGCAATGCAGCCGCCGCGACGATCATCGCGATGACGCCTGACATCCAGATAGTCGACAGGCCCGCTGTCACAGTGAGGTAAATCGCGACACCCGCCAACAGAAAGAGGGCAACGGCCAGAATGCGCCGAAGCATTCCCGGAATTTTGGAGAGAACTCGGAAGACAGTGATCGAGATCACTGCCACCGGAATCGAAGCGCTGACCGTGAGTCCAACTTTCAGGACCAGGTAAAGCGACGAGGCGCCAAACACCATGCCCAAAAACGTCCCAATGATCAGCGGTATGATCGTCAGCTCGCGCAGATGAGCGCTCGCGGGTATGTAAGGCCGGAAGTTCTCGAGATATGGATTGTCCGGGGTGAATCCTACGCGGTCCGGATACTCGACCGCGGCGGCAGCCTCAACAGGGTCTATGCGTTCGCTGGACATCAGTTACTGACCTCCGACTTAGTTTGGTAAAACGAGGGAGAATGCGGGATAGACAAGCCGTACTTTACACGCGGCCCCTGTGCTGGGGCAAGCATCCATCGGTGAGTAGTGAGCAGTGGCACGGGGCTCAGTGGTGAGTGTTCAGATCAATCTCAGTAATCAAAAAGAAAAAGCAGAAACCCGGAAAACCAAGTCTCTGCTTTTTTCTGCCGACTGCTTACTGCTCACTCTTCCCTACTGCTTCCCGCCCCCTGCCTTACTGCTACCCGCATCCGGCTTAGGCGCGTTGTAAACTTCGCGCGCTTTCACGACATAGGCCTTGTCGTCATACTGTCCGTCGCCGTCGACATCGACCTTTACGACGATCTTGTGCGACTTGCCGTCCGCCACATCGGAGGGTTTGAATCCGAGACTGTACTGGCTGCGCAGCATGGCATTGATCGATCCCAGCACGGCCGGCAGCTCGCCTTCGAACGTGACCGGAAAGAAACTGCCGCCGCTCTCCTTTGCGAAAGTGGTTAGCGTGTTGGCGGCTTGCAGGAAGGTCATTCGATCGATTGGAATTCCGCGAATGTTTGAGCCTCGGCCCGGATCCATCTGATCGCCAAACTTCTTAATAAACATGTTGCCCGTGCCGACAATGTAAATTGGAATCCCGGAATTCTGCACGACCTTGCGCGCCTGATCGAAATTGATCTTGCTGAAAGTATCCAATCCGGAAGATACCAACAGCACCGCGCGCCGGCGTCCGCCGGGCACCGCAACCATTCCCGCATAGTCGGATTTGCTCTGCTTTGAATCCTCGAGCACAACTGAGTCCGCGCGGCCGCCGACCAGCGTCAGCTTGAGCGCGTCGAAGAGATTCGTTTCGGTGAACGCCGGAGTGTTGCGCAGTAGGAGACTGATCGTCTGTTGAATTCGTTGCGGGTTATTAGTGAAGTCCGTCAAAGGCGTCGGGCGCATGTCATAAGCAATCACTGAAACGTAATCTTGCGGCGTGATGAACTGCGACAGGAACATCGCCATGGGCCGAATCACTTCTAACTGGCCAGCCTCCATGCCGCCGTTACCGTACAAGCCCAGCACCTCGCCCAGCTTGCTGTATTCGACCACCAACGTCACGGTGATCGGCGCTTCAGGAGTCGCGAAGTTTGTGATTTCCTTCTGCACTCCGTCAACGAAGATCGCGAAGTTCGGCTGCTTGAGATTGAGTGTCGGCTGGCCCGTTTTCTTGTTGTAAACGACAGCGTCCACGTTTACCAGGTTGGTCGTCGTACTGAGCTTCTCGGCTTCTTGTGGTTTGCCTACCAGCTCAGGCGGCAGCGGTTCTTCCTTCTTCTCGTCAGTCTGGCCTTCGGTCGGGCGTTTGTTCTTCTTTTGATCGGACGAGGGCGGCTGGCGGCGCGCCTGCGCCATCACCGAAACGCTCTGTACGGCGCCAAACGAAAATGCGATCCCGAGGATTAGAACGAAGAGACGGCGGCAAAGACAAATGCTTTTCATGATGACGATCCTTTAGCGAAATTCAGAGTTCAAGCTTTAGCTTGTCTGCCGATGTGGACAACCTGAAGGTTTAACTCTGGACCTTCTTTCAGTTTTTGAGGCGGGCCGAATTCAGCTAGCAGCGACTATATGGCGCGCGCGGAAGCGCGGTCAAGCTATCGAGTGGCGGCCTGCCAGTTCTGATGCGAAGTTGTGGAGGGAAGTTTCCCGCTGATTTGGAGTGCGGTGGCAAGCGTAGCGCGGCACCGCTTTGGATTTGCAATGGAGGGCACCGGCAAATCGAAAGCGCCGTCGCCGCTTCGCTCTGCCGGCGCACTCCAAAACGGCTAGCGTGGGTTTGCGGCTTCGGCCTCGATAACTATCTCGAATGATCCTGAATTGTCGCTCAGGTTGCCTTCATTCACGCCCAGAAACAGGACGCCGTCGCGCTGCGACACAAAGTCCCGGCTGCGGCCTACGAAAATAAAGTCGTCGTTGTCGTCACCGATTACCGCGATCAGGCCGCCGGTTGGTTGGTTACGCATCAGCTTGTCTCGGTCGGGAATGTTAGCCAGACCGTCGGGAGTCGCAAAGCGATTGTTGCCCAGGTTCACTCTGCCTGAAGCAGTAATGCGCACCCGCTGGCCACGGCGCACCACCAGGCCGGTGTTGGTCCAACCGTTACTCGTGTTATCCGACCGGACCCGGACATTGACTGTGAAGAACGTCGGCGACTGATTATTTGAAACTGGCGGAGTATAGGTCGGTTGATTGTTTACCGGTTGGGTGTTAACCGGGGGCCGATAGACGGGTTGTGTGTTGTTGGGAGTGTCGTTGTTGGGACCGCTGGAGTTGTTCGCATTACCGGTGGTGTCAAAATCGATCGATTCGACATCTTCCATGTACACGGTAATCTGGCTCTTGCGTCCACGCGCGCCACTGCCCACCACAATCGTGAACTGTTCATTCCTGAAACTGACGATTTGGCCGCGGATGACGCTGCCGTCCTTGAGGCGAATCGTGTCGGCTAAGACCGGCAGGCTCGCCACAAATGCCAGAGCGATCATTAGCAGGGAACGAGAGAAAAACTTTTTCATAACGACCTCCAACTTGGAAAGCGATAATTTTGTTGACTGCTTAAACGGCACGTGTGCGCGATGCCTTCAGGAGAGTAATGTGAGCTGCACCTCTGACTCATTTCTTCAGACGGGCAGTCTACCACAATCAAGGGCGGGCTGCGGGGGAAAGTGAATCTATCGCCTGACGTCTCTCGTCTAAATGTTATTGCTTTCTCAATTCAGATCGTTTAGAAGTAACGCCGCTCATGAAGCTTAGTAAATTCCAATTCACCGCTCTATGACACGCTTGATCCTTGATAGAACAAGTCTGCGCGCCTTGAGCTTTTCCTTTGCGCCCTTGCGGGAAACATCGAATTCATTTCACCCCAAGGCGCAAAGCGAGATCGGAAGGCCCAAAAGGAGTTTGAGGTAATCACAAAATCATGAACTATCGACGCTTTGGTCGCACCAACTGGCAAGTCAGCGAAATCGGTTATGGCATGTGGGGCATGGGAGGGTGGACAGGCTCAGACGATGAAGAGTCGCTCACGGCCCTGCAACGCGCCGTCGATCTGGGTTGCAATTTTTTCGATACAGCCTGGGCCTATGGCGAGGGGCACAGCGAGAAATTGCTGGGCCAGATCATTCGTGCTAACAGCGACAAGAAACTCTACACAGCGACCAAGATCCCGCCGAAGAACCTTCAATGGCCCAGCCGCCGCGGCTCGACTCTCGATGATGTCTTCCCTCCTGAACACATCGAAAAGTACGTTCACAGCAGCCTGGAGAACTCGGGTATGGACAGCTTTGATCTGATTCAGTTCCACGTCTGGGAGGACACCTGGGCTGAAGACGATCGCTGGGCGAAAAAGATGGACGAGCTTCGCAGCGCCGGATTAGTCAAAGCTGTTGGCATCAGCATCAATCGCTGGGAACCCTGGAACGGCGTGCGCACGGTGCGCAGCGGTTTGATTGATTCAGTCCAGGTGATCTACAACATCTTCGATCAAAATCCGGAGGACGATCTTTTCCCGGCCTGCGTCGAGATGGACACGGCGGTGATCGCGCGCGTGCCGTTTGACGAAGGCTCGTTAACTGGCACGCTCACCAAAGACAGCAAGTGGCCCGAGGGTGACTGGCGCAACATTTACTTTGTCCCTGAAAACTTAATTCCAAGTGTCGAACGCGCCGACGCCCTCAAGCCGATCGCGGAGCGCGCTGGAATCAACCTGCCCGATATGGCTCTGCGTTTCATTCTGGGCCACCCGGTCGTCAGCACGATCATTCCCGGCATGCGCAAACTCACGCATGTAGACTCGAACATCGCGACAAGCGACGTCGGGAGGTTGTCTGACGATCTTCTGGCTGAACTCAGCGAGCATCGCTGGGATCGGCAGCCGACGAAGTGGAGCAATTGAGAGGAACGTCATATGAAGAAAGCTAACCTTCGACGCGTAGCATCGATGTGAATTTAGCCCGGCCTTTCAAGTCCGGGCTAGGTAACGAAGTATTTTCGGCTAACCACCTGCTCCCGGCGTTGAAACGCCGGGCTAAACTCATACCGACGCTACGCGTCGAAGGCACTTGATCCGAGCTTCCTGAAGTCTATGCCACAAACCTAAAGCTTAAGCTGCCTGTTCTTTCAAAAACGCTGAAGAAAACGACAGAACAGCCTCGCTCTCGCCGACCCACCCGCTAGCTGGCAAGCGAAATAGTTTCCACGCCTTTCAGCCTTTTCCTCGAAAAGGGGTTTACAGATTCCACCCGGCTAAGTATAAATACTAATGAAAGCAACGTCCCCCCGGGCGTTTTTCCTTCCCCCTAATTAAGTTAGTCCGTTGCTCAGTTCGTGGACTGTGCGTGTTCGTGGCGAATGTCTCCCAGACGTGTCCGCGTGGCGTGAGCTGTCCAACAAGACGTCTGAACTGTTCTCAGTAAACCTGGAAACCTTCAAAGGGAAAATCAATGCGAACCCAAACCGTCAAGACCGACTCACTCAATACAAAACTACTACTGAAAACTTTATTGGCTTTTAAGAAGGGTGATTTTTCGGCTCGGTTACCCGGCGATTGGACCGGTGAAGCCGGCAAGATTGCCGATACTTTCAACGACATTATTGAGTTAAGCGACCGCACCGCCAAAGAGCTGGATCGCGTCAGCCGCGTCGTGGGGAAAGAGGGAAAGATCATGGACCGGGCGACCGTGCCCGCGGCGGCGGGATCGTGGCTTAGGCTGGTTGACTCAACCAACCTGCTGATCGACGACATGGCCCGCCCCACCAGTGAGATGGCCCGCGTGATCGGCGCGGTGGCCAACGGCGATTTGTCGGAACGCATGACCCTCGAAGTCGACGGCCGCCCTCTCAAAGGTGAGTTCCTGCGCACGGTGAAAATCGTCAACTCGATGGTCGATCAGCTCGGCTCGTTCGCCTCGGAGGTGACGCGCGTGGCGCGCGAAGTCGGTACCGAAGGAAAGTTGGGCGGTGAAGCCAAGGTCAAAGGCGTGGCCGGAACCTGGAAAGATTTGACTGACAGCGTTAACTCGATGGCCAGTAACCTGACGAGCCAGGTCCGCAACATCGCCGAAGTAACAACCGCCGTGGCCAACGGCGATCTCTCAAAGAAAATTACGGTGGATGTTAAGGGCGAGATTCTCGAACTGAAGAACACCATCAACACGATGGTGGATCAGTTGAATTCATTCGCCTCGGAAGTGACGCGTGTGGCGCGCGAAGTAGGAACGGAAGGAAAGCTGGGCGGTCAGGCCCAGGTAATCGGCGTCGCCGGAACCTGGAAGGACCTCACCGACAACGTGAACTTCATGGCCGGCAACCTTACCGGCCAGGTGCGTAACATCGCCGAAGTAACCACCGCCGTGGCCAACGGCGATCTTTCAAAGAAGATCACCGTTGACGTGAAAGGCGAAATTCTCGAACTCAAGAACACCATCAACACGATGGTGGACCAGTTGAACTCATTCGCATCGGAAGTAACGCGCGTGGCGCGCGAGGTAGGCACCGAAGGAAAACTTGGCGGCCAGGCGCAGGTGATGGGCGTGGCCGGAACCTGGAAAGACTTGACCGACAACGTGAATTTCATGGCCGGTAACCTTACTGGCCAGGTCCGCAACATCGCTGAAGTTACGACCGCTGTCGCCAACGGCGATCTCTCAAAGAAGATTACCGTGGACGTGAAAGGCGAGATCCTCGAACTCAAAGACACCATCAACACGATGGTGGACCAGCTTAACGCTTTCGCTTCCGAGGTGACGCGCGTGGCGCGCGAAGTAGGCTCGGAAGGGAAACTCGGCGGCCAGGCCGACGTGAAAGGCGTTGCCGGAACCTGGAAAGATTTGACCGACAGTGTGAACCTGATGGCCGGTAATCTGACCGGTCAGGTGCGCAACATCGCCGAAGTTACGACGGCGGTAGCCAACGGCGATCTTTCAAAGAAGATCACCGTGGACGTGAAGGGCGAGATTCTCGAATTGAAGAACACCATCAACACGATGGTGGATCAGCTCAACGGCTTCGCCTCGGAAGTAACCCGCGTGGCGCGCGAGGTAGGAACGGAAGGAGAACTGGGCGGCCAGGCCGATGTGAAGGGAGTCGCCGGAACGTGGAAGGACCTCACCGACAGTGTGAACTCAATGGCCGGCAACCTGACGGCGCAGGTCCGAAACATCGCGGAGGTGACGACGGCCGTGGCCAACGGCGATCTTTCAAAGAAGATCACCGTTGACGTGAAAGGCGAAATTCTCGAATTAAAGAACACCATTAACACGATGGTGGATCAGTTGAGCTCATTCGCCTCGGAAGTGACCCGCGTGGCGCGTGAAGTAGGAACAGAGGGTCGACTGGGCGGTCAGGCGCAGGTGATGGACGTGGCCGGCACCTGGAAAGACCTGACCGACAACGTGAACTTCATGGCCGGCAACCTAACCGGTCAGGTGCGTAACATCGCCGAAGTAACGACCGCAGTCGCGAACGGTGACTTGTCAAAGAAGATCACCGTGGACGTGAAGGGCGAAATTCTCGAATTGAAGAACACCATTAACACGATGGTGGATCAATTGAACTCGTTTGCGTCGGAAGTGACGCGCGTGGCCCGCGAAGTCGGTACTGAAGGAAAGTTGGGCGGCCAGGCCGACGTGCGCGGCGTCGCCGGAACCTGGAAAGACTTAACCGACAACGTGAATTCGATGGCCAGCAACCTGACGGGCCAGGTGCGTAACATTGCTGAAGTAACCACCGCCGTGGCCAACGGCGATCTTTCAAAGAAGATTACGGTGGACGTGAAAGGTGAAATCCTCGAATTGAAGAACACCATCAACACGATGGTGGATCAATTGAACTCTTTCGCGTCGGAAGTAACGCGCGTGGCGCGCGAAGTGGGCACCGAAGGAAAGCTAGGCGGCCAGGCCGATGTACGCGGCGTCGCCGGAACCTGGGAAGACCTTACCGACAACGTGAATTCGATGGCCAGCAACCTGACCGATCAGGTCCGCGGTATTGCGCGCGTAGTTACCGCGGTGGCCAACGGTGATCTGAAACGCAAACTGACGGTGGAAGCGAAGGGCGAGATCGCTGAGCTCGCGGACACTATCAACAACATGACCGACACCCTGGCGACCTTTGCCGATCAGGTAACGTCAGTCGCCCGCGAGGTCGGCGTCGAAGGCAAACTCGGCGGACAGGCCAACGTGCCGGGCGCCGCCGGCACCTGGCGCGATCTAACCGATAACGTCAACGGGCTCGCGGCCAACCTGACCAACCAGGTGCGCGCGATCGCTGAAGTGTCGACGGCGGTGACCAAAGGCGACCTGACGCGATCGATCACCGTGGAAGCACAGGGCGAAGTCGCGGCTTTGAAAGACAATATCAACGAGATGATTCTGAATCTCAAAGATACTACTCAGAAAAACACCGAGCAGGATTGGCTGAAGACCAACCTGGCGCGATTTACCAGAATGCTGCAAGGCCAGCGCGACATGAAGACCGTGGCGCAGATGGTGCTGTCCGAGTTGGCGCCGCTGGTGAATGCCCAGCAGGGTGTCTTTTATGTAAATCAAAGCGACAACGGGCAGCCGGTAATGAAACTGCTCGGCGGCTATGCCTATAGCAAACGCAAGAACCTGGCGAATGAATTTCACGCCGGCGAAGGCCTGGTCGGCCAGTGTACGCTCGAGCGCGAACGGATTCTGGTAACGAACGTTCCCGGCAACTATGTACACGTCAGTTCGGGTCTGGGTGAAGCCGCGCCAAACAATATCGTCGTGCTGCCGGTGTTGTTTGAAGGTGAAGCAAAGGCGGTAATCGAACTCTCGACGTTCCACACTTTCAGCGATACTCACCTGACCTTTCTCGATCAGTTGACTGAAAGCATCGGCATCGTGCTGAACACGATCGAGGCCAACACCCGCACTGAAGACTTATTGCTGCAGTCGCAATCGCTGGCCGCCGAGCTACAGAGCCAGCAGGACGAGCTGAAGAAGACCAACGAACAGCTCGAGCAGCAGGCCGAGTCGTTGCGCGAATCGGAAGAGCTTTTGAAGAGCCAGCAGGAAGAGCTGCAGCAGACCAACGAAGAGCTGCAGGATAAGGCGGCGCTGCTGGCGCGACAGAAGGCAGAAGTCGAAGCCAAGAACCGCGAGGTAGAAGAAGCGCGCTGGCAGATGGAAGAGAAGGCCGAGCAACTGGCTTTGACCTCCAAATACAAATCGGAATTTGTCGCCAACATGTCGCACGAGCTGCGCACGCCGCTCAACAGCATGTTGATTCTTTCGCGTCAGCTCGCCGAAAACGGCGATGAAAATCTCAGCGACAAACAGGTCCAGTTTGCCGAGACGATTCATTCATCGGGATCGGACCTGCTCTCGCTAATCAACGATATTCTCGATCTCTCGAAGATCGAATCGGGCATGATGGGCATCGAGGTTTCCGATGTTTCCATCGACGACATCACGGTTCAACTCGAACGCAACTTTCACCAACTCGCTCAGGACAAGAACCTCGGTTTTTTCATCGAGCTTGGTGAAAATCTCAATCCGACCGTGGTCACTGACGACCAGCGCCTGCAGCAAATACTAATGAACCTGCTGTCCAATGCCTTCAAGTTTACCGAGCAAGGCAATGTGGTGCTGAGGATTGCGCCCGCGGCCAAAGATGAAAAATACGATCTCGAAACCCTGAATCGCGCCGCGGAAGTGGTGGCGTTTGCGGTCAGGGACACGGGCATCGGCATCCCCAACGAGAAGCAGCGGATCATTTTCGAGGCCTTCCAGCAAGCCGACGGAACCACCAATCGCAAGTACGGCGGCACCGGTCTCGGGTTGTCGATCAGCCGCGAGATAGCCCGGCTGCTAGGCGGCGAGATTCGCGTAATCAGCGCTCCGGGTGAAGGCAGCACCTTTACGCTTTATTTGCCGCGCGCCTATGAAGCGGCCCGGGCGGTCGCGGCGCCCATAAACAAGAATGCCCGGCGCGACTTCAAAGCAATCGCCGCTGCCTGGACACCGGCTGAGACTTTCGACAACCAGGAGGCGATGCTGTCGAGCGGGTCGTCGACGGTTCAGGATGATCGCCACGAAATCGAAGAGGGTGATCGAGTTGTACTGATCGTGGAAGACGATCTTAACTTTGCCAAGATCCTTTTGGACCTGACTCGCGGAAAAGGATTTAAGGGAGTGGTGGCCACGACTGGAAATACGGCGCTGGCGATGGCCTACAAGTACAGCCCCACGGCGATCACTCTGGATATCAAGCTGCCCGATCGCGATGGTTGGACCGTTTTGGATCGACTGAAACACGACTCGCGAACCAGACATATCCCCGTTCATATCATCAGCGTCGAGGAGCATCGCCGGCGAGCGCTGCGCCAGGGCGCCATCACGCATCTGCAAAAGCCCGTCAGGAACGAAGACCTGGCGGTCACCTTTAACACTATCGCATCGTTCGCGTCGCGCAATGCCAGGAAACTGTTGGTAGTTGAAGACGACGACGTGCAACGCATGAGCGTGGTTGAATTGATCGGCAACGGCGACGTTAACACCACGGCCGTGGCCACCGGCCAGGAAGCGCTGGCCAAGCTGCAACAGGAAGACTTCGATTGCGTAGTGCTCGATCTCAAGCTGCCTGACATGACGGGCTTTGAATTGATCGAGAAGTTACAGACCAACGGCCGCGCGGATGTCCCGATCATTATCTACACGGGCAAGGAACTGACGCGGAAAGAGGAACGCCATCTGAAGCAAGTCGCTACCTCGATCATCATTAAAGAAGCTAACTCGCCCGAACGTCTGTTGGCCGAAACGGCGCTGTTCCTGCATCGCGTCGAGGCAAATCTGCCTGAACCCAAGCGGCGGATGATCGAGCAGTTGAATCGAAAAGATCCGGTGCTGGCCGGACGCAAGGTCCTCATCGTTGATGACGACGTGCGGAATATCTTCGCGCTTACCAGCGCGCTCGAGGCTTACAACATGAAGGTGGTCCACGCCGAGAACGGACAGGAGGGCATTGACCTGCTAAAGGCGACTCCCGGCATTGAAGCCGTTCTGATGGATATCATGATGCCCGAAATGGACGGCTATGAAGCGATTACCGCAATCCGTGATATAGCAGAATTCAAGAAGCTTCCGATCATCGCTTTAACTGCGAAAGCGATGAAAGCCGATCGCGATCACTGTCTGCAAGTGGGCGCCTCAGACTACATATCCAAACCGCTGGACATCGATCAGTTGATCTCTCTGCTGCGTGTTTGGCTGTACCGTCAGGATGAAAGCCGGTGAACAATCAGTCAACAGAGCAGCCCATCAACATCCTGATGGTTGACGACAGCGCCACCAATCTGCTGGCGCTCGAGTCCATTCTGAAAACACCGGACAGAAATCTCGTCCGCGCGTCTTCGGGAGAGGACGCCTTGCGCTATCTTCTGGATCACGACGTCGCCGTGGTGCTGCTGGACGTCTACATGCCCGGCATCGACGGGCTGGAGACGGCCGAGCTGATTCGCAGCCGCGAAAAATCGCACGACATCCCGATTATCTTTCTCACCGCAAACACCACCGGCACCAGTCATCTCAACCGCGGATATTCGCTAGGCGCCGTTGACTACATCGTCAAGCCCGTCGACCCCGACATCCTGAGATCCAAGGTGGCCGTCTTCGTCGAACTTTTTAAGAAGAACCAGGAGATTAAGCAGCAGGCTGCATTGCTGGAAGAGAAGAACCGCGAACTCGAGAATGCAAATCTGGCGCGGCTCAATATGCTGATCGACCTGGGCCAGGAACTGGCCGCGGAGAACGATCCTACTCAGGTGCTCGCCAAATTCTGCCAGTCGGCCCGGCGAATTGTCGGAGCGGGCGAAGCCGCGGTCGGTATGTTGGACAACGACGGCAAGGCACTCCGCTATTTCTTTCATTGCACCGCCGACACAGAAACTGTTTCGCCCGCGGCCATCCCGGCCGAAGTCGCGCGCGCCCTCGATGTTCTCGTCACTGAACAATGCGCATTACGTTTGACTGAGTCAGACGATTTGCTGCTCGGAAATATATCTGCGGCAGATGGCGTGCAATCGTTTCTTGGGGCCCCGATCCTGTCGCCGCTGGGTGTCTCAGGCTGGGTGTATCTGCTCAACAAGACTGACGACGAAGATTTCAGCGAAGCCGATGAACGGCTGGCCGCGACGCTCGCCACCCAGGTGGCCGTCGCTTACGAGAACGCACGGCTCTATGCGGAAGCGCAGAATCACGCGACCGAACTGCGTCTGGAAGTAGCTGAGCGAAAACAAGCCGAAGAAGAACGGGCCGAGATGCTGATTCGCGAGCAGTCAGCGCGCGCCGAAGCCGAGGCCGCCAATCGCACCAAAGACGAATTCCTGGCGACGCTTTCACATGAGTTGCGCACGCCGCTGACGGCGATCCTGGGCTGGAGTCATCTGCTGCGCATGAACAAACTGCGCGAGCCGCAATTCGCTCACGCCCTGGAAACGATCGAGCGCAATGCTCGATCGCAATCGCAGTTGATAGACGATTTACTGGATGTCTCGCGCATTGTCACCGGCAAGCTGCAAATAGAGTTTTCTACAGTCAATCTGTCCCCCGTGATCGAAGCCGCGGTGGAATCGGTGCATCCGGCTCTCACGTCCAAGGAAATCAAGTTGGAGACAGTCCTGGAACCCGGTATGCGGGTCCAGGGCGATGCTAACCGGCTGCAGCAGATCTTCTGGAACCTGCTTACCAATGCGATCAAGTTCACGCCGAAAGGCGGCAACATCACCGTCGCCACTGAGAGCGGCGATTCTGAAGTAAGAATCAAGGTGATAGACAACGGCATGGGCATCACTCCTGAGTTCCTGCCTTACATTTTCGATCGTTTTAGACAGGCCGATGGTTCGACTACGCGAGCACAGGGTGGACTGGGACTGGGGTTGTCGATTGTGCGGCATCTGGTTGAGTTGCATCACGGCAAGGTCGAGGTTAACAGTCAGGGAAAGCAACTCGGCTCGACGTTTACCATCAGCCTGCCGGTCGTCGTTACCGCCCCCGCCCAGCAAAGCGAGCCGTCCCAGCTTGAAGACAGCGAACTTCTGGTCAAGTCTCCACGGATACTGGACGGCCTGAAAATTTTGGTGGTTGACGACGACGCTGACACGCGCGATCTGGTGAGCACGATTCTGACGCGCTGCGGCAGCGAAGTACGCTGCAGCGAATCGGCCGCGGACGCGTTGCTGGCGTTTCAGGAATGGAGTCCGGATTTATTGGTGAGCGACATCGGCATGCCGCAGGAAGACGGCTATGGCTTAATCAGGAGATTGCGAAAGCTGAAATCCCGGCGGGCAAAACAGATTCCGGCTTTGGCGCTGACAGCTTACGCGACCGAT
The DNA here is from genome assembly GCA_033856915.1 of Blastocatellia bacterium. Taxonomy (GTDB): domain Bacteria; phylum Acidobacteriota; class Blastocatellia; order Pyrinomonadales; family Pyrinomonadaceae; genus UBA11740. The sequence continues at coordinate 101,100 of JAWVEB010000082.1, forward strand.
GAAGACCGAACACTGGCGCTCGCTGCCGGCTTTCAGATGCATCTGACCAAACCCATCGAACCGGAGAGCCTGGTGAACTCGATCGCCGCAGCCCTCGGTCGGGATTCTTCCTCTTAATAACTCAGCCGAGCTTGTCAGAAGAAAGCTGCCGGCGCGTTTCGGACTGGTTACTTATCCGTGAGCTTAAACGCCCGCGAGATAACTTCTGACAAATCTCCCGGGGCTCCCGGCTTTCGCATCTCGGTCTTGATAAATTGCTTTTGGTCCAGAGTCAGGACGTTAACAATTTCGCGGACAGTTTGTCCCTTGATCGCCAGTAACGTCCAGGCAGCCTCCTTCATCTCGGCACCCAACCTTGACCGCAGTTTTTCGTCGGGCCTGTCGGCCAGCATATTCTCGTAAATCCGTTTTACAATCGCGGCCAGTCTTAGGGCTGCCGGCGCTGCCTTCTGCTCACTCTCGATTTGAATGCGCTTGATTTTCAACTTCTGAGCTTCGCTCAAGGTATGGGCCGCGTCGGCCTGTTCATGCGCGGGCAAAGGCGTTCGCGCCGGCGTGGCGGTCAGCGATACCGTCAAGGTCAAAAATAAGAGCACCAACAATCGAATATTCATAGCCGATACTTTAATAGCAGCCCGCCGTGGATTCAATCTGCCCCGCTTGAACGAGTATAATCGCCCTTCAAGTTTCGGAAGAGAAATTGATGGCCCGAAGAATAACGAGCTTCAGATGAAACGATCCGGAATCGCAGATTTACCGCTCCACGGCGGCCGGGTGCCGCAATGGCTGGCCGAACGCATGACCATGCTGGGCACGGCGATCACCGAGACGATCATTCACGACTATGGCACCTCGGCATTTCTCTCTCGTCTCAGCGATCCGTTCTGGTTTCAGGCGCTGGGCGCCGTGATGGGAATGGACTGGCACTCTTCGGGAATCACCACCTCGGTCATGGGCGCATTGAAGCGCGGTCTGGCGCCGCGCGCGAATGAATTGGGGATATACATCTGCGGCGGCCGTGGCAGACATTCGCGAAATACGCCTCATGAATTGCGACAGATCGCCGCGCGCCGCGGCTTTGACGGCGAAGCACTGGTTCGCACCAGCCGGCTGACCGCGCGCATCGACAACAACGCGATCGCCGATGGATTCCAGATCTACCTGCACAGCTTTGTGCTCGCTGCCAACGGCGAATGGACGGTAGTCCAGCAGGGCTTGAATGATCAGAGCGGAATGGCTCGGCGCTATCACTGGCACTCAGCGTCCGTGCAGGATTTCGTGGCCGAGCCGCACACTGGAATCGTGGGCGAGCCTCAGGGCGTGATCATGAATCTCGTCGATGCCCAGGCAAAGCCGGCGCAAACCGCCATGCTGGATATCGTTCGCGAACATCCGGACAGGACTCTCAGCGCCACGCGCCATCTGCTCCTGCCTGCGCATCACGATGTGCGCGCGCCCGATGTAGACCTGAAACGTCTCGGCGCTGTGCTCGCGATTGCGTATGAACGTGACCTGCACGACTTCGCCGAACTCCTGCTGCTGGAAAAGCTCGGTCCGCGTACTTTGCAATCACTGGCTCTGGTGGCCGAAGTCGTACATGGCGCACCGAGCCGCTTCAACGATCCGGCGCGCTTCTCGTTCGCGCACGGCGGCAAGGATGGTCACCCATTTCCAGTGCCTTTGAAAACTTACGACGAATCGCTCAACTTCCTGCGCGCGTCGCTCGACGCCGCAAGGATCGGCGACCGCGAGAAGATCGATGGGTTCCGCCGTCTTGAACGCTTCGTGCGCACGGTTGAAACTCAACTCAAACCAGAGGCTGACTTTGACGCAATCATCAAACATGAGAAGGAAATCTCTCCTTCACTCGACGGCCGTTCGGTGTTCGACGACAAGCCCGGACGACGCTTCTTCGTCGGCAAGAGCCGGCAGCCTTCGCTTTTTTGAAACGCTCGGGATTCCAGGAGGTAATAGATGTTCAAGGACACCAAAGCATTCTCCAGTTTTTCGGTTAACGATTTGCAGAAGGCGAAGGAATTCTATGACGGGACGCTGGGACTCGATGTTTCTGAAACGCCTGAGGGCCTGGCACTGAGCATCGCAGGCGGCGGCAGAGTATTCATCTATCCGAAGCCTAACCACGCTCCGGCAAGTTTTACCGTGCTCAATTTTCCGGTAGACGATATTGGCGCGGCCGTCGACGCGCTCACGCAACGCGGCGTGCGTTTTGAAAAGTACGAAGGCGAAATCAAAACAGACGAAAAGGGTATTCACCGCGGTGAATCAGGTCCGCATATCGCCTGGTTCAAAGACCCGGCCGGAAATATTTTGTCCGTGCTGGAAGATAGGTAACCAGGAAACCTTCAATCTGAAACTATTGAGCTAATTCTCTGCGGAGGTTGATAAGCCATGAAGGTCCACCGTCTGACTCCTATTCTCAACGTCTCAAACATCGTGGAAAGTTTCGCCTGGTTTGAGAAGCTTGGCTGGAAGAAGGGTTGGGACTGGGGCGACCCGCCGACCTTCGGCGGCGTGTGCAACGGAGCCTGTGAGATCTTTCTCTGTCAGGATGGCCAGGGATCACGCGGCGGCCCGATGCCGCGACACGCGGGAGACGATGACACGGGTGGGGTCTGGATGAGTTGGTGGTTAGCGGCGCCGGCCGAGGTCGATGCGGTGTACAAGCTGGCCCTGGAGCATGGCTTGATTGTGACCTGGCCGCCCACGAATGAACCCTGGGGTGTTCGGGAATTCCACCTCCGGCATCCCGACGGCCATACATTTCGCGTGAGCGCGGGCATCGAGTAGGAATAGAGGCTCCTTACTCTTAGTGCGAGCCCGGGTGCTGAGCGGGCGAACCACTCATCTCGCTTGAACTCTAAACTGACCCACTGCCCAGGTGATGTCCTATTAGTGCGTTGCTGGAGGGCTAAGTTTCCAAGAATCCTTTTCTTTGTGATTTCTAATAAGCTTTCCTTCGACACAGAGCTTGGTGCAGAGAATTATGACTCGGTCTGTCGAAATGTCGGTGTCTGACGAGATTGCTTCTTTGCTTCGAAAGGGCTTACGGTTCTTTGCTCTTGAATCAAGCATGAAGTCGTAGATTTTCTTTTTATCACGACGGTCGCGATACCGTTTCCCTGCCCAACCTGCTGCAGCAGCGACGGCCGTTCCAACTGTAATAATTTCAGCTAGCATTAGTGTTGGCCCGCAGAATACCACGAAAAGCAGCAACGCAGTGTTGGGACACTACCCAAGCCCGCTCGCTTCTCAATTTCCTTTCTCCGATGTATTTTTCTTATGGACCGAACTTAGTAAGGAACAAATCTTATGTGTCGAAATATCAAGACCCTGCACAATTTCAAACCACCGGCGACGGATGAAGAGATTTACGCGTCTTCGCTGCAATTCGTGCGCAAGCTGAGCGGCTTTACCAAGCCATCGAAAACCAACGAGGCGGCCTTCACGCGCGCCGTGGATCAGGTAGCGAAAGCAGCCCACGAACTCCTGGGATCTCTGGTAACCAATGCGCCGCCGAAGAGCCGTGACGTCGAAGCGGCAAAGGCCCGGGCCCGCACGGCGGAGCGCTTTCGTTCTTCGATTGCGGAGCAAGCCTCGTGACGATTCGGATGCGTCCGGTTAAGAACAGCAAAGCGGTCCACGAAACCACACGAAATGTCCAAAGGGCAGTTTCCAAGTGTTGCGTGGTTTGATTTCGCAGATGGTAACCGAGTTTTTCTGTCCGCATTGCAGCCTCAACCGCATCGAAAAGCCAGGGGAACAAAACTATGAAGCAATTTTTCGCAATCGTAATCTTAATAATTGGAATCTCTGCGTTAGCTTGCTCGCGGGCCCAGTCGGCGCGTTCCGAGGAAGCCGCGAACAGCGCCTCAGATGTCAGTCAACCTTCAACCCAGGAAATAAAGCCTGCCGCCGAAAAGCCGGTTTGTACTCTCACCCTGGCGGGCGCACCGGATATTAAAGGCCTGCGGCTCGGGATGACTCCTGAGCAGGTGCTGGCAATATTTCCTGGCAGCGACCAGGACGTGGAACTCCGCGCCACCTTAGCCCTGCCACCCAGCAATTTTGGCGTCTCCGGCTTTGTCATCAGACCCGAGAAATATCAATCAAAGGAAATGTTTTCCGGCATCACTCAAATAACTTTTACGCTCCTTGACGGTCGCGTTTCGAGTTTTTCCGCCGGCTACAACGGTCCTGAATATTCACACGTCGATAAGTTCGTCGCGAAGGTTATTGAAGGCACAAATCTTCCCGCGGCGGATGCATGGCAAGGCTATGCGGGAATGGACACTCAATTGAAGATGCTCAAGTGTGCTGAGATTGAGGTACGCGCGTTTGTCGGCGGCCCGGGCGGAAATCTGAATTACGTGCTGATGAATGATTTAGTGGCGGCTAAAAGGTTAAAGGACCGGAAAGATAAAGCAAATGCGGCTGAAAGGCCCTGACATCGTAGATCGAAACTGAGTGATTAATGTGCGGCCGATACACACTTCGATCCGTGGATCGGATCAGGCTTAAGCTGGCCGGCGCCAGCTTGAGCTTGACGATATTGTCCCGCGATTCAATATCGCTCCAGGCCAGTCGGTCCTGGCCATTCTCGATCTGGAACGACAGACCTTCGCCCAAATGCTGCTTTGGGGTTTGGTCCCTTCATGGAGCAAGGAGCCAAAGGGATTCATCAATGCTCGCGCGGAAACTTTGGCAGACAAGCCGAGCTTTAGTGAATCGTTTCAAAGGCGCAGGTGCCTGATTCCTGCCGACGGTTTTTATGAATGGAAGCGAACGGGCCGGGCCCGGCAGGCGTTCTTCTTTCAGATGAAGGACGAAGCGCCGTTTGTCTTTGCCGCTGTCTGGGACGAATGGAAAAAGGATGGTGTCTCGATCGCCTCCTGCGCGATTGTCACAACCCGTGCGAACGAACTATTGGAACCGATTCACGATCGCATGCCGGTGATCCTGCCGGAGGAGTGTTACCAGCTCTGGCTTGATCCCCGCGCTCCTGCTGTTGAATTGGAGAAGCTACTAGTCCCATTCCCGGCCGCGGAAATGAAGAGCCATCCCGTGGGCAGCGGCGTCAACCATCCAAAGATCGACAACCTCGAATTGATCAGTAGAGTGGATGTCGAGCGCGGAACAACTCCCAGTCTGTTCTGAAGCGGCCTACCGATTTTCCATGGGCAAATGAATCGTGAAAGTCGAACCTTGACCAAGCGTTGACTCTACTTCGATGCGGCCGCCGTGCGCGCGCACGATCCGCCGCACTGCTGGCAGACCCAGACCCGTTCCTACTGTCCGGGTGGTGAAGAACGGGTGGAAGATGCGAGCGAGATCTTCTTCGCTGATTCCGGAACCCTGGTCCACCACCTCGATGGTCGCCTCGGCACGCAAGTCGGTATCGTCATCATCACTCTGCGAACGAAAGACTCGCACCGTGACGCTGCTCTCGCCTTCGCTGGCTTCGATAGCGTTGATGATCAAATTGAGGATTGCGTCCTCCATTTGCGGCGCGTCAAGAGGAAGAATGATCGGATCGGACGAAGTCTCGAACTTGACTCGAGCCTGCCCACCTCGATCAGCGCTAACTGCCGCCTGCGCAGTCGCCAGCGTAACCGCGCGGCGAGTCACTTCGGTAAGAGAACTTGGCTCGATCTTCAATGTGCGGGGACGCGCGCGATCCAGCAGCGCGCGCACGGTGCTGTCGATGCGCTCTACTCCCTGGCGCACCGCCACCAGCGCCTCGCGTTCTGGATCGTCCGCTTCCCGGCGCCGCAGCAAAATATCTACGATCCCCTGGATGCCCGCCAGCGGGTTCTTGATCTCGTGGGCCAGGCCAGCCGCCAATTCGCCCACCAGTGAGAGCTGCGCAAAGCGTTGTAGATTGGATTGCAGCCTTTTCTCCTCGGTGATGTCGGTGTTGACGACAAATTTTCGATAAGGCGCGCCGCTCTCGTCTCGCACCAGGGTCCAACTGCCCTGAACCAGGATCGCGCGCCCGTCCTTATTTACCTGGTTCATTTCGCCGGCCCAGTGCCCGGTCTCCAACACAATTCGCTGGGCATCTTCAAACTGCGGCGGGACCTCACGGAACAACAGTTCCTGCGCCGGCCGGCCAATGGCCTCGGCCGCGGTCCATCCATAGAGAAGTTCGGCGCCCTTGTTCCAATAGACGATTACTTCGTTCAGGTCGCGCACCAAAATCGCGTCGCGGGCTTCGTCGAGCAGCGCTGCTTGCTCCAGGATCCGCTCCTCGCCCAACTTGCGCTGAGTAATATCATGCCGAATGGCCACGTACTGATAAGGCTTTCCGTCGGCTTTGAGAAACGGGACGATGGTGGTGTCAACCCAATAGATGCTGCCGTCCCGGGCTCGATTTTTCAGCTCGCCCTTCCAGACTTTGCCGCCTGCTATCGTGGTCCAGAGGTCGCTGATAAATTCTTTCGGGTGGTATCCGGAATTGATAATGCGATGATCCTGCCCCAACAATTCGTCGCGCGAGTATTTCGAGATGCGGCAGAATTCGTCGTTCACATAGTTGATTATGCCGCGCTGGTCGGTGATGGCCACGATGGTTGATTGATCGAGGGCGAACTTGATGTCGGCCAGCTCTTTGAGCGATTGCTCGAGAGCATCAGCGCCGGACAAAGCGTCTTGGGGTGAATCACGCAGCATGCTTCTGGTAGAGAACCTTCTGTGTAGCGAGTGGTCGTGCGAGCAAGGTACCGCCCGCGACCGAGCGGTTCTCTTCCAACTTAGTCCGCAGAGACCTGCACAATGGCGCGCGCAGTCTCTTCCAACTTCTTCAGCCGGTAACGAAGCTGATCGCGAGAAATTCCGAGCAGCTCGGCCGCCCTGGTTTGATTTCCGCCGCTGCGATCGATGGCCTGACGCACCAGCGACATCTCGACATCTTCGAGCGATGCGCCGGCCGGGGGCAAAGGGAACATTTCCTGAACGCCAGGCCCGTCGCGTTCCGCGATCGATCCGTTTTTGCCGGCCACTAAGTTTCGCGGTACATACTTCGTCGTAATGACATCGTCGTCCTCAAGAATCAAGGCGCGTTCGATCACGTTGCGCAGCTCTCGCACGTTGCCCGGCCAGTTATAGAGCCGGAACGCCTCAGCCACATCGCCCTCGATTCCACGCACGGACTTGCGCAGCCGCTTGCCGAACGATTCGATATAGTATTCGGCGAGTTGGATCACATCGTCACCGCGCTCTCGCAGCGCCGGAATGTCAATCTGAATTACTGAGAGGCGATAGTAAAGATCGAGCCGGAAGCGGCCCGCTTCGCTTTCAGTTCTTAAGTCTCGATTTGAGGCCGCGATAATCCGCGCGTCGAATGGAATGTCCTTCAGTCCGCCGACGCGACGAAACATTCCTTCTTCCAGCACGCGTAAAAGTTTTGCTTGCAGGCTAAGTTCCAGTTCGCCGATTTCGTCCAGCAGGAGCGTGCCGCCTTCGGCCTGTTCGAACATTCCTTCTTTGCGGGCCTTGGCGTCGGTGAACGCGCCCTTCTCATATCCGAACAGTTCGCTTTCGATCAGCGTGCCCGGAATGGCCGCGCAATTGATCGCGATGAACGGACCCTCAGAGCGATGCGATTGGTAATGAATGGCTTTGGCCACCAGGTCCTTACCGGTTCCGGATTCGCCCTGCAACAGAACCGAAGAGACTTCACTCTCCGCCACTTTGCGGGCGATGGCCAACATTTCGCACATCACCGGCGACCGCCCGATGATCTGATCAAAAGTGAATTGCTGCGCGCGTTCACGGCGAAATTGCGTGACCTCTTTACGCAGATCGCTGGCTTCAATGCCGTTGCGAATGGCGACGTGCAGCTCTTCCAGATTGATTGGTTTGCCGATGAAGTCGTACGCGCCGCCGCGCAATGCGGCAATCGTTTCGTCTACCAGCACGTTAGCGGTAATCATGATGACCACTGCATCCGGTTGGCGATGACGAATCTTGCGCAGGACGTCGAGCCCCGAGCCGTCGGGCAGGTTAATGTCAAGCAGGATCGCCGCCGGAGGTTCGGCCTCAAAAGCCAGCAGAGCGGCATTGGCAGTGCCGGCCTCGACAGGTTCATAGCCCCAGCCTCTCAGCGCCTCGGACAAAGACCACCGAATCATCTGCTCGTCGTCGACGAGGAGGATTTTGTGCTTTTGATTTTTCAGGCTGTTCTTCTCGCTTTTCATTTCCATCCAGCCCTTCCTACCCTGGAGCGACTGGATGATTATAGGTGACGCAGAGGTATCCAGAAAGCCTTCTCAACAGGAGCGCGCAGACTCGATCGCTTTGATCATGGAGCGCATCCATTCTTTCAGGGCTGACTCCAGTTTTGTCTGATTGTCACTGCGCTCAAGACTTTCAACCGTGTCGCCGGCAGCGTTCAGCGGAATGGAGTGACAGGGAAGTTCTCCGCTGCGTTTGTCCGAGGGAACGAAATCGATCAGATGGCACTCCGCACAAGGATGGGCCTTTTCAGGTAAGGCATAGTTGACGCAGGTCAGCGACTCGCGGAATGGCGCAGTAGATTTCCAGGGTGTGCGCACCGATCGCCCGTAACCCCCTTTTTCGATAAAGCCGAGCTCACTCTTAAGCAATTCGAGAATGTCGCGCTCATCTTTTGCCATAGTTACCTCCGAGATATCTCTAAACGCGGATACTCAAGCACTCTGCGCCAGCGCCAGGATCGGCGCCGGCTCTTTCTGAGTCAGATGCTCCTTAAATAGACGAGCCGAAGCATCGAGAAAGTCATAGGACGTGACGATGCCGACCAACTGATCCCCTTCGACCACGGGCAGGCACCCAACCCGGTTTGAGCGCATCATTTCGATCGCTTCCAGCGTCGGGGTCGAGGGTGAAACCGTAAACGGATTGCTGATCATGATTTCGCGCACGGTTATGACACCGAGTTCCTTTTCAGCAATCCGGTTGGTTATCAGATGAAGCACACCGCGGTGGGTCACCAGACCAACCAGGCGACCGGCTTCGTCTTCCACCGGCACGTGCCTGATGTGTCGCCAGTCCATCACGCTGGCGGCAAGATCGATCAAGTCGTCGGGCTGGACGGTGAATAGATCCGTTGACATGAACTGGCCGACGAAGCGATAGCCCTGCTCCCAATCATTTTGCTCAGATGCCGCGATCAACGGCCAGCGATGAACCGGCTGGCCCGCTTTCTGACAGGCCAGCATTGCGCCCGCCAGCCTTTGTTGTCGGCTATCCTTCGATCCTTCATTGCGCATCGCCCTCAGCGATTTCAAGATCCAGCGCGCGCCCGTGCGGCGCGATCGCACGCGCTCTTCGATAATGTCGAGGTACTTGGTCGTCTCTGCGAGTTCGACACCTGCGTTGTTGAGTCCCTGGCGCGCGAGCGGAAGCAATTCCTCAAGCACCAGCGACGAAGCCGGAGCACTCCGCCCGTCGAGCCAATTGAATTGAGCGTCAAGCCCATGGCGGGCCGCCAGGAAGAAGTTCGACTTGGCATCATCAAATCTCATGCGCTTGGCGACGTCGCCGTATTCTTCAGGCAAAGCCAGCATCAGACCCGCGAAAAAAGCCGCGTTTGCGATTTCGTCAATCACCGAAGGCCCCGCCGGCAGCGCGCGATTCTCGATTCGAAGATGAGCGACGCCATTCACCGCTCCATAACAAGCCCGGTTCCAACGCCACACGGTGCCGTTGTGCATTCGCAGCGCTGAAAGCTGCGGAATCTCCCCACGAGCCAGGACCTGAAAGGGATCTTCGTCGGGTTGTGAAATCATGATCGGCCGGAATCGCAGCAACTGATCGTGGAAGAGTGCTATGACCGAATGCTCGAGCCACTGATCGCCAAAACTAACTCGAGTGGGCTGGCTGCGCGCCAGTTGCGGGCGCGAGCGGGCGTCAGTGGAGTGCTGGAACAAAGCGACTCGTGTTTCCTGCCACAGACGCTGACCAAATAACAATGGCGAGTTAACCGCGACCGCGAGCACCGGCGCCGTGATGGCCTGGGCCAGATTGTAGTGCCCGACGAATTCCTCAGGACTGGTTTGGAAGTGGACTTGAAAACTGGTATTGCACGATTCCATCATGATGTTATCGTGCGTGAGCTGAAGTTCATCGAGTCCCTTAATATGAATTGAAAAGGGCCCGCCGCGCAGACGAATGACGGCCCGGTCCAACTCGTGATACCGCGGCTTTGGCGTCAGGTTTTCCAACGTCAGATCGGATTTCAAGAGCGTGGGCAGAATTCCGGAGAGAAGTATATCGGCCCCGCACGAGGCGGCTCCTGCTCGCGCCAGCGAAATGACTTCGTTAAGTTCTTTCTCAAGCTCGCTGAGGCATGATCCGCTCAGTAGCAAAGGGGTCAGGTTGGCCTCCAGATTAAACCGGGCTATTTCAGTGGTCAGACGGGGATCGTTGACCTGCTTCAGTACTTCAATTGAAACCGGCGCGGGACGGAGGTCGCGATCAACTAGAAACATTTCCTGTTCAGCCCCGATGCGCGTTACTCCGCTCTCGACGCGGCCATTTTCGAGCATAAAGGCCAGCGCACGTAGATCATCGAGCACCGCCTTCATGAAGGCCTGTGCTTTCTTCTGATCAACTGCTGGTTCGACGTTGTGTTCGCCCATAGAATTTGACGCCGGGCCTATGCTTCCTTAGCCGGGGCGGGGTGTTCGTTGCTTGACGATCACGAGGGCAATTCATATGCCCACTGCGAGCCCATCACTTATGCCATAGAAGAGAGGTGCGTCTGTTTCAGCGGCGGGGTTGCGCTTGCGGGATTTTCCTCAGCATTGGGGATTTTTGGGTGAAGAATGATTCTTTGAGATCAAATTACGATATCGAAAGGCCGGAGGCTGAGGAAAGGAAGAGTCAAGCTCCTGCTGGGAGCGCGGACGGCTCGTCCGCACTGAGCGCGCAGTGCGAACAAGCATTCCAGTCACAAGCTTCTAAGAACAAGAACTGAGCGAGCTCCGCTCGCTGTGCGGACGAGGACGTCCGCGCTCCCAGCACCCTACTTCTTCGGATGACACTCAACGCACTGAAACTGAGATATATCCCCAAGATTCACCGGATGTTGGAAGGGCTTGTTGGCTTTATGGCAGAACTCGCATTTGTGTTCAACCAGACCTCCGAGATCGACCGGATGTTGGAACGCTCCCATCTTTACCGAGGCCGCCGGATTAATCGAGTCGTAGATCGTTGTGTGACAGACGTTGCAGTTGTTGGTGATCACTTTGCCGGTGTTGCTGACGTGCTCGCCGTCGTGACAGCGGAAGCAACCCGAAGAATTCAAGTGACCAATGTTGTTGAAGTGCGTCTGCCAATCCGTCTTCATCTCCGGGAAAAAGTAAGTTTGGAATATGCGCTGCACCTCAGTGACCGCGCCCTTGATCGAATCCTGCTTCTGCGAATACACCGCCGGGTAACTAGTGCGATAGAAATCGTTCAGGCCGGCAGCGATCGCATTCACGGCGTCCGGCGTCGTCGCGTATGGGTTACTGAGCACCTCCACGGATTTCCGTTTGAGATAGGGGATCGACGGATCCAACTTGCCGGACGCCAATGCCTGGTCCACGGCTACATCCGGCGGGAGATAGACGTGCGCCGGGCGGCTATGACAATCGATGCAATCCATTCGGCGCTTGTCGGCCACCGCAATTTGTTCCGGTGACAACGGCCGCGTGCGATCAAAATATTCCGTGACGTTTCCTTGACTGTCTTTCATTCGCACCCACGGTATGACCTGGCGATGATCGTCCGTCGAGACAAAGGTAATCTCGTTTGCCAGATTCATGTGCCAATGAATTCCGGCGACTGGTCCAGTTGCTGGATCGCCGCCACCGACGTTAATCAACATCTGCAGCCGCCGCAAAGTGTTTTGCTCATCATAGGCATAGCTCGTAAACACTTTCATTTGATTGCCGTAGAACTTCGCGGGCCAGTGACATTGCTCGCACGTGTCCCGGGCCGGTCGCATATTGTGGACCGGCGTGGTAATTGGCTTCGGAACTTTGTTGAAGGCCACGGCATAAAGTTGATACGCGCCGGTAATCTTCGAACGCGCGTACCATTCGGCGCCGGCGCCCACGTGGCAATCAACGCAACGCAGGCGCGCGTGCGACGAAACCTGGAACGAAACGAATTCGGGCTTCATCGTTTCATGACAGGTCGTCCCGCAGAAGGCCACCGATTCCGTGTGTTCGAATGCCCGATAGCTGCCGAACGCGCTCATGAAAACAAAAATCATGCTGAGCGCGATGAAGCTGAAGAACGCGCGTCGGCTGTTGGCATTATTGAAATCGATTCGGGGAAACTTCGCGATCTCCTCTGGCGAGAGCCGCCGCCGGCGTCGCCGTTCCCACAACATTCCCGCGCCCACGACTGCCAGCCCCAGAATCAATCCGCCGGGAAGAAGTACGTAAGCAAAGATGCCGAGGTAAGCGGTGTTAGTACCGCCGGAGAGCTCGATCAGGAAAAGCAAAACGATGCTGCACAAGCTGGCGATGGCGATAGCAAAACCGGCAAAGCTGATGTAGTTATGAAAGAGTGCTGGAACCTTCGCGTCAACAGCCTGGCTCATTGTCTGTCTCCTCCGGCGATCCTATCGGCAAGGTTAATCGGCAACGCGTTTAAGCCGAGCGCCGCACCAACGCGCCGCTCGGCAACAGAATTTAGTTTTTTGACCGCTCTATTTTTTCAGCGTCTTCATGTAGGCGACTAAAGCCTTCGCCTGGTCCGCGGTAATGCCTCTCTCTTCAAACGCCGGCATGTTAGGCGGTTTCTCAGGCTTCTTTCCCTTAAGCACAACCTGGTTCAGTTCGTCATCCGCGAGCGTTGCGTTGAATTTCTTTTCAGCGTTCGCGCCGTGACAGGCGACGCACTTGGCCTTGTACGTGCCGGCCGCGTCAAAGTCGTCCGCACCGGCCCTTGCGGGTATCGCGACTAACAGGAAAGTCGCTGCCAATGTTAGACCCGCAAAAGCGGTCCCCAGTTTTATCAAACCATTCATTGTTATCTTCATAATTGCTCCCGAATCTACCAGGGCTCTAGACTCACCGAAAGTTCACCAGCCCGGCAGAGTTCTCAAAGTGCAATGACCGTGCCGCGCGGGGATTGGGGCAAAAGCGTCGATGTGTCCCTGCTGCCTGCGTTTTTTTTCCCACGCTCCCGAAAAACTCCCCAATAGTATTATTGGCACAGACTCTAGTCTGTGATTTGAACGCTGCGATCACAGGCGAAAGCCTGTGCCACCTTAGGCCGCTGCCACGCGCTTGTGACAGGCCGTGCACTTTTTCGATCCCACGGCGGTAGTGTCCGGTCTCGCCTTTAACACCGCATCGTGACAAGCACCGCAGGTTCTGTGAAAGGCTTGCTGATTCGTGAGGATGATTGGATCAGCGCCTTCAACTTTAAGCTGCGGGATCTCAGGCAGAAGCTTTGGCTTGGTGTCAGCCCGCGCATGACAATCCCGACAATCGTTTACCACCGGTGCATTCGGATCTTTCTCAAACAGATCCGCGGTAAGCGCGGCGGTCCGATCGGCGGGCCACACCGTCTTATGCGGAGGATGCTTGAGCGCTTCGGCCGCGGGCTGTGCAGTGTGGTGGCATTCAACACAAGCGATCTTAGCGGCGCCGTCGACGCTGCGATTCTTGTTAATGTGATCGGCGTGGTTGAATGTCACCGCTCCCAGTTTGGCTTCAGTTGCCAGAATGATTTTCTCCGGCGGTTTCTTTCCGTCCTGTGCCGAGACGTCAGTCGTGACAGTCGACGGACTTGAGACCAACAGGATCGCAAAAATGAAAGAAGCAAGTATTGTAAAGACCTTCATGGATGGCTCCCTCTGAGCTTTAAGTGTTTGGTTCGCCTTTGCGCCTTTGCGTGAAATTCTTGCACGCGCGTGTGCGCAAACTGGCAGCTTACGCCACCTCAAAAATGCCATGCGCCTCCCGTGTGGCAGCGCTTGCACACCGTAAAGTCATCGCCGCCGAACGCTCGCTTGCCGTTGTGGCACGTCATGCAGCTTTGTCCCTGACCCGTCGCGTGATGGTTGAGCGCCTGCGGTGCGGTGACTTGTCTGCGCTGCGGCATGCCGGCCCGAACCTGATGGCATCCGTTACAGGAAACGCTTTGATGTTTGAAGTGATTAAAACTGACGCGGAAGGCCGGGGCTGATTCAGGCGTCCGCGAATACCCGCCCAACTGATGGCATGTTCCACATGAAGAGATATCGCGGCCGCCCGACTGTGCGCGTGGTGTGTGACATTGATAGCAGTTTGTATGCGCGTTGAAACCCGCGGGTATCGACAGGGCAACGCCGCCTCGCGCGGGCCGATGGCACGTCGCGCAGCTAAGCTTGCCCAGGTTGAGATGACGCGCGTGATCGAACTTCATGCGAAAACTCTGCAAACGTGGAAACGGTTTCAGCGCTCCTGATTTCACGTCGGTATGACAGATATTGCAGATAGGACTCGCGGAATTTGAGAACTGCTGCGCATGACATCCGGCGCAGGGCAGATGGCTGGATTTGCCCGGCCACTTTGGCTGAGGTGAATTATCGTCGCGCCGGTGACATAACAAACAAGGCAGCCGCGCGTGGTTTTGATTGCTGTGCTGAAACTTTCCGTAGTCCAACCCTTCGGGGAATTGCATCTGTTGCTGATTAGTCAGGGGACCGGGCCCTGATGCGCGAGAGTTTAAGACCTCAATGAAAGTCATGCCAACAGCGATTAGAGCAACGATCAAGCTAACCGCGGGTAGCCGCCTTCTCCGTGCAACCTCTGTGTTCCTCTGTGTCTCTGTGGTGAAATAGCGTCGCCAAGCACTCACCACAGAGACACAGAGGAACACGGAGATCACACGGAGAAAACCGCGCCGGAGCTCGCTAATAACGCTTAACAGTTTTCCAAATAATCCCATTATCAACTCGGCTTAACCTTCGGCTTCGGCGTTGGTATTGCGCCGGGGTGATCTTCCGGAACACCTTCCTTGCCAAAAGTGACGTGGCACTTAGTACAAACAAAAGCCGGATCCTTTTTCTTCTGATCCATTTCAAAATTCAAAGCGCCTCCATCATCTGTCGTCGCCGTGATGTGACAGCCATCCGCGCCCCCACACGATCGCACTGCTACCTGCAAAGTCTTCGGCTCGAGCGTGTTCATCGCCGGCACGTTGTGACAACCCATGCAGTTCAGATTGGGATGCTCGCCTCCTTCATGGCGGAACGCGCCCGCGGAGATACGGCGGCTCCATCTGGTGAGAATTGTCTGGTCAGTTATTCCCATTGTTACGGCGAGCTGGGGATCGAAATCCGCCTTCAGTTGCGGTGGCGATAAGAGCTTGTGACAGACGTTGCAGTCCTTCGGTTCGGGAGCAATTCCCGAATCCGCATTGTGACAAGTGAAGCAGGTCGCATGACTGTCGGGGACGGTCTTGAAGGTGCCCTTCTTTAGCCAGAAAGCATCGCCGATATTCTTCGGCGGCTTCGTCACATATTCTTCGCTTGAGTTGCCCTGCGGCTGATAAGTCTGGTGACACACGGGACAACTCTTTGCCGGTCCTTCCTTTTTCTTCTCCTGCAGCGAGGCCGTCACGAACCAGTTGCGATTTCCTTTCGAATCGGGAACGTTCAATCCCACTACGTCGATGTGCTTATCGTGAGGGAAACCAACCCTGAATTCCGAAACGAAAGTTCTCCTCTCTCTTAGCGGATCACTGATGTCGCCGAGACTGGGAAACAGATAACGGCTGGTATCTTTCGGACTGTTTTTGACATGACAGTTCGAACAAATTACCGGCGCGGGTCTTTCGCGCGCAAAGAATTGTTGGCGGTGACAATTCAAACAGGAAGCGTGTTCGGGAAAGTCGCTGACATCAGGAAAAGCCGCGTCGCCTTTACGAACTTCTTTCCAATTCTTCGAAGGGACGTTGTGGCAGGAGCTACACGCCAGCTTTTGCGTCACGACATGAGTCTGGTGTGAGAATTTTGCATAGTCGACGCGTGGTTTCTTGGTGGAAGCTACGCTTTTCTGGCGCCGCTTAGTTTGTGGACGCGGTTGAGGATCAAACGACCTGTAGAGTCCGGAAGCACTTGCGTCCCAGCTCAACACAAATAGCGCCACGACAAACACCAGGACTCCTAATGTGAGATTGCGAATCAGCACTCGGCTCATCTATGTCGCCCATTATGGGCTCAAGGCGTTCTATAAATTGTGGTGCCTACTCTTTTCTCCCGAGATAAACTCGCAATGACGTATACGGAAGATGCGCGTGATAATTCTGCGGCCGCGGACCAACCAGCGCGCTCTCGTTGTAGTTGTAGTACTGGTACCCAAGATTCCAATCCAAATAGCGGTTGATCTTAATCGCCACACGGCCTTCGGGAGATTGGTAACTCATCGGATACGAATTGATCAGCGTTCCCGGAGTCCCGGTCGGATCCGCCAGGCGGTTCCCCTGGCCCTTATCCTGATTGATTCGGTAAGACGTGTAGAGCGATACGCGTGGAGAAATCCGCGCCGTCATGTCCAGATAAAAATAATTGTTTCTTTGAAAGTAGAGGCTGTGTCCGATCGGGTGCCGGACACTGGCCGCGGGCGGCACCTGATAGAAGTAATCAACCACCGCGTCGCTGTTTACCCAGTTGTAGTTATAGCCGGTACTGAACGAGACTTTGGAATTCGCTGCCCAATCAACCGAAGAAGTGAACGTTCGCGACTTGAGGTTCACGCCAAAGTCACTTAACGAGACGCCCGCGATCTCGGAAGGGTTCGCGTTGTCTTTCGTGATCACGGCGAGGTTGAAAGAGACCTTTCGGTTCGGCGCGTACCGGCTCTTCGCCCGAACGTTTGTGTAGTTGTAATTTCCGATGCGGGTAAAGACGTTGTCCGCGGTGCCGTGTTCGGCGTCAAAGTAAATCGTCCAATTCTTTACCGGCCTGGCTTTGAAGCCGCCAAAGAACGCCTGCGTGTGATTCTGCTCGACTACGTCTTCCGGCACGAGCGCGATGGGCGCGTTGGTATTCAAGGCGAATCCGCTCAGAATCTCCTCAATGCGACGACTGCCATAGCGATACCCGAAGTGCATTGCATAACGCGGATTGAATTGGTAGTCGGCTTCGACTGTGTCCTCGTACTTGCGATACAACGTGCTCGTGTTGACGCTCAGGTTGCTGAAGGAGCGGGTGTCTATGACCGCGCCACGCTGGACCGAGAAGAGGTCATTGAATACGTCGATGCCGTCTATCTGGAAGGTCTCGACGCGAAACGTATTCGAAATTCTGAGCTTGTCAGTTACCAGAAAAGTCGCGCCAACATCTCCGAGCCAGTTCGGCCGTTTCGTATTGCCGGGGATGGTGTACTGGCCCAACAAAAGAATGTTGGGGGCGCCCAACTGCGCAGTAGCTCCGCTGCCGATCCTGGTCGCGAAGTTCAAGCCTTTCATGTTCTCCATGAAAGTAAAATCCGAGGTCGCCTTGCTGTACGTGATGCGACCGGTCAGATCCAGCTTCTTAGCCAGCAACGAGTGCAGGCTTAAGCGCGTGTAATTAACGCTGCCGCGAGTCGGCTCCTGGCGATTGAAACTGGTAAAACTGGCCACGGCCGGATTGATGTTCACGCCGGGGGTTGGCCCCAGATCGATGAAACTATCGTCGCGAAAACGGCGGAAGCCCTGAAGAAATGAAAAGTCGATCGGCCCCAGCTTGCCGTCAGCTCCAACCCGAAAATCATTCGAGCGGGATTTAAGATTGCCTAGCAGCATGAATTCATTCCCGCCAACGTGATAGCTGGTGAAAGCCGGGCCACTGTACCGCTCGGGTGAGTAACCAACGTTGAACCGGATCTTTTCGTTCTTTGGCAAAAGCGTTAGATCGAAATCTCCGAAGTCCGTCTGGGTATTGAGCCCGTGCTCGCCGGTAACCGGATTGGGTGCTCGGCTGAAGGTGGTGGGACTGAAGATCCAATTGGGATTGTCGATGTTGTTGAGAAACCTGAAATACTTGAAACGCCGGTAGCTTCCCTCAAAGCGATACCACTTTGGTTTCTCGGCGCTGATCCGCATATTTCCATAGGGGTCGGCTCCCCACCCCGACGACGTGACCAGAAGGGTATCGAACAACTTTCCCTTGCCGTTCTTCGAACGCATCAGGAAGCTGCTATCGAACAGACGGGGCCCGGCTTTGTAATTCAGATCGCTGCGATACTTGTTTTGATCTCCATCGACCCTGATACCGCGATAGCCCACTTCAATACTCGAGATGACAATGTAGTTGCCTGTGTCTTTTCCAGTTTCAGCAGGGGTAGGGCTCGGCGTCCTGGTCTCACTCTTCGTGGGCGTTGATATATTCGGCGTGGGCGTGGGCTTTTGTGCGATGCCGACACCCGCCAGAAGGATTAGCCCCAGCATCGCTCCACACAAAACCCGCAACATATTTTTGGCGTTCCTTTTCATACGATCATCCTCTGGCTTCGACCTCTTAAGCACTAAGGCGTTTTTCATCTCATCGGAAGAAGACAGGACTGGTACGCGATCCGTGGATCTTCACGTGACAGGCCACGCAGTTGGCGTATTGCGCATTCTGGTTATGCTGAGGTCCTGACGGCTCAACCGCCCCGACGTCATGCGCCACGCTGTGGCAAGTCAGACAGAGTTGATTGACCGCCGCATACCTCAACAACCGCGGATTGGCCGAGCCGTGCGGCGTATGGCAGGACGAGCAACCTTCCGTCTTGACCGGAGCGTGTTCAAAGGTGAACGGACCCTGCTTGTCCGCATGGCATTTCACACAAGCTGCGTCTCCGCCGGTCGTCAGCCGGGCCTGTTTGAGTTCGAACCCGCCATGCGGATTGTGGCAATCACTGCAACGCATGGCGCCCTCGAAAACCTTATGATGGAAAGGCGCCGAGAACGCCGGTTTTACTTCGGCGTGGCAACCCACACAAAGCTGAGGGTCGTTCGCTCTCAACATTCGAATAGTTGAGAAGCCCGGCTTCTCACCGTTCGCCGTTGTCACCAGGACATTTGAGTTGGCGAGATTTTTTGCGGGCGCGGTGTTGCCATGCGGCGAGTGGCAATCAGTACAGCCGATATCATTGCGCCAGTGTTCGCCACGACGAAAGTTGTTCCGCTCTTCCTTGCCGGCATGGCAGCCCAGGCAGGTCTCAGACGCATCTTTCGACGATTTGTTTTTGAACGAGATGATCTTGGCGGGATCGCCTTCGGCGATATGATCTTTACCGGGACCATGACAGGATTCACAACCGGTGACCTTACCCTTCCAACTGCCGATCGTGGAAAGTTGGGCATGCGTGGTGTGCGAGTACGCTTTGAACTGATCCTCGTGACAGTCTTTGCAGGCTTCGCTGCCGACGTAACCCGCGTCTCCAGTCTTTGCCAGCAGGGCCGGCTTCGATTGAGTCACAACCGGCTTTGACTGAGGCAGCGCAGGGCTAACGGCTTGCGAAATTCTTGCCGAAGCGAACCAGACGACCAGGCCCAATACTGACCCACAGACGAGCAACGTCTTGATCACTTTGGTCAGTCTCACTTCTTGATTCTCCTCCCGGATAACGGGCCTAAATAATTTCGCAGACAAAATACCTGGATTATTGAAAGAGCTCGGGCGAGCTTTTGCAGCGCCGGAGGAAATGGAATCGATCTCCGGGATCACCGTGACAGGCGACTTTACTTTCCCACTGCGAAAGCAGATCGAATTCTTTACGTACCCCGCACAGGACACGGCTGAGAATAACCAACTAATGAATCGGCGCTTGAGGGCATATTGCGCTAACCAGTCAATGGCGTCTGTGCGCAAGCCCACATACGATTTGACGAGGCACCTTTATCAAGCAAGACATGGGATTCTTTAAGCAACGCGTGTGCCGACTTTGAAGAGCGCCGTTTCCCAGGTCTTTGGGCGAGTGGCGAGAGAGTTATGTGAGCGTTTTCTCTCAGGCGTTGCGGAACTTTACACAAGTCTCTCCCCCACGCAATCTGACTTTTCGGCAAAAGGCTCTCTTTTCGATCCGGCATGTGTGTTGCCACTTCGCCGGAGTAAACCCAACCTCGGGTGGTTGGGTGCATTGAGCTGGCTCTTAAAAGAACAGGCGCCAGTGAGAAGGGCAGGAAGACACGATGGCTAAAGATGATCGAGACGTTCTCGAAGCTACTTAAGGATGAATTAGCTTTCATTTAGATCCACTGATATTTAACCTTCGCAGAGTTCGCAATTCCCTTCTGCCATTTCTGCGGATCCTTCCCGATAAAGTAATTACTCTTGCCCGGCAATTCGTCGTTGCCCATGACAGACGGCGGCGCACTGGCGCTCACGCCACCGCACTCCAAAAGGTAGTCCCCTGGCTCGCCGAGACTTGGATCTGCGGTTGTCTCAAATCGAAAAACCCCCTTGTTCATTGAATCTGAATTAGAGATAATAGCCGCGTACCGACAAGCAGATGATTCGAGATTGATGGGAACGTGTCGTATGCTCTCTGCCACGACATCTCCCTGTTTCCAGATTCTCGAAGCGACAAACGGACCGGCACTGGGAGACTCCTCCCAACGTGGCTTAAAACTTCAGATTACAAAAACGATCGCCTGGCGTAAGTAACCCGATGACAATCCCAACTGAGCCAATCGGAAGTATCCCCCGCCCTCTCGCCCTGATTGAAAGGGTCGCGGAATTAGGCGACAACGCGGATCAAACGTTGGAACCGCTCTATCTCGCAGCGACCAAAGACACGATCGAACGCTTCGAGGCCACCGGCTCGCCCGTAATCACCGACGGCGAACAGTGGAAGTATCACAATTTCTGGACCTACTCGGTTCATGGTCTGCCGAACATCGCGCCGGACGGCTTCCAGATTCCTTTCTCCGCCGGTCATGTTCGCCGCATGCACCGGCTCACGGCGGGGCCGTTTCATTACCAGCGATCCGCCGACGGTTATCTGGACATCGCTCTGCGTTACGCGCACGTGCCGGTAAAGCAGGCGGTAATCTCACCCTCGGCCTTGAGCCTGATGTATCCAGCTTCAGAGATACCGGGTTATTCGCGCGAGCAGTTCATTGACGATCTGTTAAGCGAGCACGAAATCGAAGTCCGCCGCTGTCTGGAAAAGGGTGCTTACAAAGTTCAAATCGATTTCACGGAAGGACGGCTGGCGGTCAAGCTCGATCCCTCGGGCAATCTGCTCAACAGCTTTATCGATCTGAACAACCTCGCGCTGGCGCGATTTTCTGATACCGAGCGCGAGCGGCTCGGCGTGCATACCTGTCCCGGGGCCGATCGCGACTCGACCCATAGTGGCGAAGTTGATTATGCTGAACTGTTGCCCAGCTTGTTCGAGTTACGGGTCGGCAATTTTTATATCGCGCTGGCTGGCGAGAAGGATCGTGTCCGCGTCTTGAAGACCATCCGCGAATACATGAAACCTGAGCATCGGATTTTCGTCGGCGTCGTCGCTCCCATCGACCCACGTATTGAAACCCCCGAGGAAGTTTGCGATCGAGTGCTCGAAGCAGCGGAGTACATACCCCTCGCCCAATTGGGAACTACGGACGATTGCGGGTTCTCGCCTTTCAGCGACGACACCTCCACCAGCCGCGACACCGCGTTTGCCAAGATTCGGGCGCGTGTGTTGGGAACCGCGCTCGCTACCAAAAAACTCGAAGGCCGTTAATGAAGTCTGACGATACCGAAGAAAAACTGCTGCGCTCGGTAGCGCTCGAGAACGCGCGGAGTATTCGGCTGGCCCGCGAGCGCGCGGAGCGGGAACTCCTGATTGCGCAGGAAGCGTTGCGGGAGAGCGAGACATGGCTGCGTCTGGCGCTCGGCAGCGCCGATATGGGAACCTGGCGGGTTAACTTGCACACCGGCGTTGCGACGCGTGATGCAAATCTCAAACGGATTCTGGGCCTCGGAAATCTGGCGTCCGGCGAACTCATGCAGGATGGTTTCCAGTTCGTTCATCCCGAGGACAAGGCGGCGACGGTCGCGGCTTGGCAGAGCGCGATCGCCAATAGGGATGCCTATGAGGCCGAATTCCGGGTGCGCCGCGAAGACGGCGCGACGCTCTGGCTGCGCGAACAGGGTCGCTTTATTGCCGGCCAGCACGGGACGCCCGATTTCATGACGGGTGTGACCATCGATATCACTACGCGCAAAAAGTCCGAGGAAGTGCACGCGAGGCTCGCGGCCATTGTCGAGTCTTCAGACGACGCCATCGTCAGCAAAGACCTTAACAGCATCATTACCAGTTGGAACCGCGGCGCCGAACGGCTCTTTGGCTATACGGCCGCCGAAACCATCGGCCAGCCGATCTCAATACTCATCCCGGCCGAGCGCCTTGATGAAGAGCCCAACATTCTGAAGCGCATCCGCCGCGGAGAGCGCATCGAACATTACGAAACGATCCGCCGGCGCAAAGACGGCACGTTCCTGGATATCTCTTTGACTGTTTCTCCCATCATCGATGCGCGCGGCCGAATTGTGGGGGCATCGAAAATCGCGCGCGATATCTCGGGGCGCAAACGCGCGGAAGCCGAGCTTAAAACTCTGATCAGCCGGGAGCAGGCAGCGCGCGCTGACGCCGAGACCGCCAATCGCGTCAAGGATGAATTTCTGGCGATGGTATCGCACGAGCTGCGCACCCCACTGAATGCCATTCGCGGATGGACGCAGTTGCTGAAGAGCGGGAAGCTGGACCAGCCGCAAACCGAACGCGCGATCGAAACCATCGATCGCAACGCCAGGGCCCAGGTCACGATCATCAACGAACTGCTGGATGTCGCGGGCATCATCAGCGGCAAGTTGAAGCTCGAGATGAAACCGATCTACCTCGCGGAGGTGCTCGGCGCCTCTATCGATGTGGTGCGGCCGGCAGCCGACGCCAAAGCTATCGAGATCGTCGCGGTGCTGGATCAGGAGGCAGGTCCGGTCGCGGCAGAACCAGTGCGCTTGCAACAGGTGTTCTGGAATCTTCTGACTAATGCGATCAAGTTCACTCCCAAGCGAGGACGGATCGAAGTCCAACTGGAACGTGCCGGCTCATCTGTGATCGCGGTGGTAACCGACAACGGAGCGGGAATTCCGGCGAGCTTTCTGCCACTGATCTTCGACCGCTTTCAGCAGGCTGATACCTCAGCTCGGCGGGCGCATGGCGGTCTGGGCCTCGGTCTTTCGATTGCCCGCAACCTGGTTGAAATGCACGGCGGCACCATCCAGGCCGAAAGCGATGGAGAAAATCTGGGAGCGAGATTCACGGTGACTCTTCCGATTATCGCCATCCTGGATCTGACTGACGACGGGCCCGAACCTCGGGACGCTGTTTCTGACTCGCCTACTACCGAACAGGAACCGGCGGCGGGATCACAAGACCCGGACTTGAGATCCGACAGCCTGAGGGGAGTGAAGGTGCTTGCGGTCGACGATCAATCGGAAACTCACGACTTGATCATTCTGGCGCTAACGCGGTACGGCGCGGAAGTAAGAGCTTCGACCTCAGCGTCCGCCGCCCTCAAGATGATTCAAGACTGGCAGCCTGACGTCCTGGTGTCCGATATCGGCATGCCGGGAGAGGACGGGTATGATCTGATCCGGAAGATTCGCGCGCTCGATCCGAAAAACGGCGGACGAATACCGGCGGTAGCGCTGACCGGGTACGCCAGCCCGGCAGACGAGTCGAGGGCCCGCGCTGCCGGGTATCAGACGCACATGTCTAAGCCGGTCGAGCTACGCAAGTTGGCTGAGCGGATCGTGCAACTCTCAGGCAAATAGCAACCCTGCTTTTCCAAACCGATTAAGCCCCTGGCGCCTCTCCCGCTCCGCGCCCGAAGGCGACTCTTTCCAGAGACCAAAGAACAGTACAACTCGATTTGTAGACTCGGCACTTGCCGCGCTAGTGGAGGGCGGACAAGTACGCCCTCTAAACTCTATCCGTGTGGGCGGAATCTAAAGTTAATCGCCCCGCGAAATCCAAGCGCTCTCCATTACATCCTTTTCACTTATTCTGTCCACGTATTGGCCAACTGGGAACCATTCGGATTTCCTGGGGTGACCCGCCCACTTGACTTCTATCTCCATGTAACGTATCTTGACATCAAGAGAAATGAAAGCAAGCGAAGACAAGCTAGGATCGTTGACGGGCGGGAGTGGAGTCCACGTTTTCCTCGTGTTGTGGAAGGCGTCGCGCGCGGCTCAGGCTTACGCCGAAAAGAGCATCCTGGAGCTGGAGCTGTGCGGCAGCGACTTCGCGGTGCTGGAAGCTGTGTTGCACAAAGGGCCGCTTCCCGTTAACGAGATCGGAAAAAAAGTTCTGTTGACCAGCGGCTCAATCACAGTTGCAGTCGATCGCTTAGAGAAGAAGGGTTTGGTGGAACGGCGCGCTCACGGCACCGACCGGCGGGCGAGGATAGTTCATTTGACGAAGGAAGGCAGGAAGGTAATCACCCGCGCCTACGCCGATCATGCCGCGGACATGGAACGACTCTCGTCCGCGTCTTTGACCAGGGCGGAGCGCAAGACGCTGATCCGCCTCTTGAAGAAGATCGGCTATGAGGCGGCCGGCGCCTCTACACAAAGTGAAGAGGAGTAGGAATGACGGACTTTGGTTCTGCTTTGCGGCTTGAGTTTTTCTTGGCGCCTTTGCGCGAAAACCAGTTGATAGTTTCTCGCAAGGAAGATCTAAGGCCGCAAAGGAAACTTAGGACTGTCTGATAGTGGACCAGGAAGAGGAAATATATGTCGATGGTAAGTGAAGCATTGAAAACTAATGAGACTCGCGCGGGCGGAACGCGCACAGTCGCCCGAATTGTAAACAGCATCGAAACTTTAGAAGGCGGGGGCTTTCTGGTCCGCCGCCCGTTCCCACAAGCGTCGTTTTCTGAGTTCGATCCGTTCCTGTTGCTTGACGAGATGGGGCCAATAGAAGTTGCGCCCGGTGAGGCGAAAGGCGCGCCGGATCATCCGCATCGCGGATTCGAGACGGTTAGCTACATGCTGGCGGGCGACCTGGAACACAAAGATTCTCGGGGACACGCCGGACGCCTAAGAGCGGGTGATGTGCAGTGGATGACGGCCGGAGCGGGCGTGGTCCACGCAGAGATGCCGAGCCGTGAGTTCGCGCGCACCGGCGGGCGAATGCACGCCTTCCAACTGTGGGTAAATTTGCCGCAGCGCGACAAGATGACGAAGCCGCGCTACCAGGAGATCCCGGGCGCGCAAATTCCTAAAGCGACTTCGGCCGATGGCCTGGTGAGGGTGAGTGTGATCGCGGGCGAGGCGATGGGCGAGAAAGCCGTCATCGAGACGCACACGCCGATCATCTACCTGCATTACAGGATCGAGCCCGGAGGGACGATCACTCAACAGGTGCCGGCCGCTTACAACGCCTTCGCTTATGTTGTGGAGGGCGAGGGATTGTTCAGCGAAGAGGGCGAACGTGCTGAAGATGGGCAGATGGTTCTGTTCGTCCAGGACGGCGACGAAGTGAGAATTGAGAATCCGGCCGACGCAAAGACTGCGCTGGCAGTGTTGCTCATCGGCGGCGTGCCCTTGAACGAACCAGTCGCGCGCTACGGGCCGTTTGTAATGAACACGCACGCGGAAATTCGTCAGGCGATTGAAGACTACCAACAAGGCACGATGGGCACGATTAACTATTGAAGCAGAATCGACAATGTCACATCGACGTAGGTTTTCTTCAGCTCGAGGCCTTAATAATATTGGGAACACTGCTTCTAAAACTACAGTTGGAAGGGAACGTTAAATGAAAATCTTAACCATGATTGCGCGGCTTCTACTTGGCCTGATCTTCGTTGTGTTTGGGCTAAATGGATTTCTCAATTTCCTTAGTATGGGCCCAATGCCCTCAGGATTGGCGGGACAATTTGTGGGCGCACTCGCACTGTCTCATTACTTTTGGGTAGTCGCTGCGCTGCAAATCGCGGGCGGGGCGCTGCTGCTTGTGAATCGGTTCGTGCCGCTCGGTCTGGTGCTGCTGGGACCAGTGATTGTGAACATAATTTTGTATCACGTGTTCCTGAATCCAACTGGGATAGCCCCGGCGATCGTGGCGACAATCCTGTGGTTGATTGTCTTCTATGAACGTCGCCAATACTTCTCCGGGATATTCGTGCAACGGACGTGAGATAAACAGTGAAGTCTCTTAGCGCATCCAGTCTCACTTCGCGCCTTTGCGTGAAGTGACATCGATAGTTTCTCGCAAAGGCGCAAAGAGGATCCAAATCCGCAAAGCGAACTAAGGCACTCCAAAGACGAGTGCAGTAACGGAAACAAGGAGTCGACATGTTGTCCAACAATAAAAAACTGATCGCCGTGATCGGCGCAACGGGGCAGCAGGGAGGCGGAGTTTTACGTGCCCTCCAAGCCAGCGGCCAATTCAAGGTCCGCGCTCTGACCCGCAATCCAGGCAAGCATCGCGAACTCGCTGAGGAAGTCGTCGAGGCGGATTTAGACAAACCTGAGACACTCAAAGCTGCATTTGAAGGGGCACATGGAGTTTTCCTGGTGACCAATTTTTGGGCATTCGGAGGCGCTGACGAGCTTAAGCAGGCAACGGCGGCCATACGAGCCGCCAAAGATGCCGGCGACAAACACTTTATCTGGTCCGCGCTACCCGATGTAGAAGCGATCAGCGGCGGCAAGTTCAACGTTCCCCACTTCACCGGCAAAGCGAAGATCGATCGGGTAGTGGAGGAAGCCGGGTTTGCGAACCATACGTTCGTTGTCCCACCTTTCTACTACGGGAACCTTACGGGCATGATGGCTCCGCAAAAGCAGGCTGACGGATCCGTGGGCTGGGCCCTTCCGCTTGATCCAGATGTGCGGTGCATTCACATGGGCGACATCAACGAACTCGGCTACATCGTGGCCGGCGCCTTCGCACATCCGGATGAGGCAGGCCATGGTGAGTATCTGCCACTCGTTGGAGATTTCATGAGCTTCACTGAAATCGTTGAGACCCTAAATCGACAAGGGCATAACCTTTCATACAAGCAGGTCCCAAAGGAAAGCTTCGCCGGTTCCTTTCCTGGAGCAACCGAAATTGCCGAGACGTTCAGTTACTGGGAAGCTCATACTTATCTGGGTTCGGATTCGTCCGCTCAAATTGCACTCGCAAATAAGGTGGCCGGCCGGCAACCGACCAAATTCTCGACGTGGGCTCGAGCGAATTTCCCTGGGCAGGCGCCTTAAATCCATTGGCTCTAGTCGACCTTTTCTCCTTCGCGTTGAATACGCTGGCGAGGAAGCGCGCATAAGACATCAGAAGAGAGGAAACGCATGAATGATCTAGCGAAATTTGCGATCGACGCCCATGGAGGTCTCGACCGTTGGAGCCAGCTAAAGACGGTTTCAGCGCGTCTTTTACAGGGCGGCGTCTTGTGGGGACTGAAGGGCAAGGATGGCATTCTCAACGATGTTCACGTTACCACGGATTTGCGCACGGAGTGGGCATCACATCGGCCATTCACAAAACCGAATCGATACACATCTTTTCAACCCGGCCGAGTCGCCATTGAAACGACGGACGAGATCGTAGAGGAACGTCTCAACCCCCGTGAGTCTTTCAAGGGACACGTTCTCGATACTCACTGGGACAACCTGCAACTGGCGTACTTCGCCGGATACGCCATGTGGACCTATTTGAATACGCCGTTTCTTTTTGCCTTGCCCGGTGTTGTGACGGAAGAAATCGAATCGTGGGAGGAAGACGATGAAGTCTGGCGGCGCCTTAAGGTGACCTTCCCCGCAAGCATAGCAACTCACTCTGCCGAGCAAACGTTCTACTTCGACCAACACGGTCTGCTCAAACGTCACGACTATGACGTTGATATTATGGGAGGGACTTCCGCTGCGCATTATGTGTCGGGACTCGAAGAGGTCTCTGGAATTAAGTTGCCGACCAGGCACAGGATTCTTGGACGCCAGCCGGACGGGAAAGCAGTGCCGACTCCGTTAGTAGTTTCGATTGACCTCAGCGAGGTCGAATTCAGTTAGAGGGGGAAACAATGGCTAAGTGGATTTTTGAACCTGGACACACCGCAGCGGAGTTTCGCGCGCGGCACATGATGGTTACCTACGTGCGCGGACACTTCAAGGACATTCACGGCACGCTTGAGTTTGATCCGGAAAGTCCGGGCAACTCTTCCGTCGAGGTGCAGATTGACTCCAGGGGAATCTGGACGGGAGTGAAGGAACGTGACGACCATCTGCGTAGCGCAGACTTTCTTGATGTGGACCATTATCCGGAGATCACCTTCGCGGGAAATCAAGTTGAGGTCAAGGGCGAGCACGACTTTGCGGTCACAGGTGACCTGACGATTCGGGGAGTTACTCGCAAAGCCACATTGAATGTCAGCTACCTGGGGCAATGGGACACGCCCTGGTGGGAAGATGGAGTTGATAAGGGACCGAGGAGGCGCGCGGGCTTCCTGGCCACCACCCGGATCAATCGTCAGGACTTTGGAGTCAGGTGGCAGGACACAATAGACCGCGGCGGAATCGTGGTGAGCGATGAAATCGATATCGCTATCGACGTGGAAGCGATCCTGGAAGACGCGTGAGACTGATCGCTCATTTCGACCAAAGGCGTGTTGCGTAACAACGTGGTTTCATCATTCCCGCGATTGATCTCTCTGGCCTTCTTTATCCTGCTTTAGCCTTTTGTTAAGCAATGCTCAGTCGCAATCTGAATCGCACCCTGGTGATGGGCGCGGGAGTGGAAAGCAAGAGCTTCTGTCCGCGCTCCTGCCGTTCGCCTTTATCCACCGCGCCGGGAGGACCCGGGGCGGTCAACGTGTTCGCTTCGATTACGCTCTGAATTTGTTTCGCCGCCGGCAGATCATTCGGCTCTTCGATGGTTGGATCGATCAGCAGCTTCACTCCGCCTGCTCTGATGCTGAACCGGTTGCCGCTTTCTTTTTCGATACGGTTGTCAGCGTGCAGCAGGAAAGTCAGGATCGCGGGCTTTGTCGTTTCCACTTCGTCAGAAATGGTGAAGCCTGTGCCGGAGCTGTAGACGAACTCTCGTACAAACTTCTTCAGACCCAGTTCCGGTCCGTAGGCCGCAGTCGCGTCGCCCCGCACGATGACCCGGTTCTGCTCGACCTTTACTTCGGTAATACGTATGCGATTCAGAAGTTCATAAGAGACCCCGGCAAACGCGTCATGGCCGTCGCCCTCCCTGGTCTGGCCCTTGCCATTCACCAGCAGAGTGTTGTGATGCTCCGTCATGGGCACACCGGCGTAACCAGTGTCGCCCGTTAGGTACTGGCCGCGCGCAAAAATTATGAAGCTGTTCGCGTCCGGATGCGCGTGGCCGGAAGACAAACGCCAGTCGGGAAACTGTTGTAGTAAATTTTCTGTGTGATGGCCCTCCGGCGGGCCGCACTTGAAAGCAAAGGCGGTCGCTTCCTTTGACCAATCGCTCCGCCAATAAAAAACATCGTGGTCTGGAAAGTAGTGCCATGCAGCTTGCCGTTCGATGGGCACGGGTTTGAGGTTCGCGTCGTACCAAACCAGCGACCAAAAGTCTTCCGCGTTGACTTGTCCGAATCGCTTCAGCCACTCCGCCACACCCTGCGCTTCGCCGCTTTGGAAGCGTTGCGCCAGCCGATAGAGCAAGTTGTAGTTCGTATTAAAATGGCCCTGCGGATGAGTGCGGGGGTACTCCTCGCCTTTGCCTGCGCGCGTCAGTGGTCCTTCGAAGACATCGCCAAAATCGAAGACGTAATTTCCCGTAGGCAGCATCGAGTGCGCGACGTACTGATGCATCAGTCGAAAGCCAGGGCGGTCGTAAAGGTCTTCGCCAGTCGCGTGTGCATGCGCGTCGAGATAATGAACCAGCCACGGGGTCGAGAAGATCCAGTATTCAAATCCTTCGTAGTAATAACCATCCTGCGAATAGGTCGCCAACACGCGATCGTAGATGGCCCGGGTCAGGCTGGCCCAGGCGGGCGCTTCGGGAGTTTCGTCGTAGAGCGCATAGGCCGCGACGCCCAGGCCGGTGATGGGAATGAAAGTGTGATTCTGGCTATAAGCAAAAGTCTTACCGGACTTTGGTTTGAAATACTCAGCCATCAAGCGGGCTTGCTTGATCAGTTTTTCGCGATATCGCGTCCGCTCTTTTTCAGTGAGGTCGTGATAGAGCAAATCATAACCCCACGCTAATCCGTAAAGCAGATGACCAGCGGCGAGATCCACATTCGGCTTGTTGCTGGCATAACCCCAAATGTCGTAACTGACGGCCGCATCCATATACTTGCGAGCGGCGTCCAAATATTTTTTGTCGCCTTCGATCTTGTAGACGAAAGCCGCTTCCGCGATCGCGATGCCGACGTCATTCTGTTGGCGTCTTTGTTCCGCGGGTGGCGGCGGGGGGTCGGTTGCGAGTGCGCGCACGTGACTGATCGTTCGCTGCCACAATTCGCGGTGCGAAGTGCGAGCGCGTTCGCGCAATTCAGCGAGTTCTTTGTCGGTGACGTAGACCCGCGGATGAACGCCCAACAACTCGGGCCGCAGCGCAGACTTCCGTGTTCGCATCAGCTCCAGCAGCGGGTGTTCGCCTTTGAGCTTCTTGCTTGCAGTCCACTCTTGATCCAACTCGCGCGCGTCCTGTGCGCGCAAGGGAACGACGGGACAAATAGTCGAAGCAAGCGCCAGCGAAATGACGAACAAGAGCCGTCTCCACGTGTTTGATTGATTGCTAATGATCATCTTCTGTGCGTCTTATCAAACCGCGCGTCGCGCGCGTCACGAACCTGCGATTGGCCTCTCCACCGGTTCATCAGGTTCGCCAAAGGTCGATTGCGGACTTGCGACTTGATCCGCTTCCCCGGTTCGGTAGGGTTCAGCAAAGGCCGAATGGCCCATGGCTATGCCACGCGGATGCGCGGCAAGTCTCCGACTTGCCGGCAACCCGTCTCAGATCGAGGGGTCTCCGACCCCCAAAGCGAAGTCGTTCGGGTCGGAGACCCTGAAGTTCAATGCGCTTTCGGCAAGTCGGAGACTTGCCGCGCATCGGAGCGGCGGAGCCGTAGCACACCGCTCAACCCCTTGGATTAGTGACCTCACCCAGCCGATTATCTCAACGACGGCTTTAGCGATACGCGCTTGATGGGACCGCACAGCGCAAATAGAACTATCGTCCCAAGGGGAGCGAGCAAGCCGGCTGCGACTAAGACGGGCACGTAAGAAAAGTGGTCCACCACCCACCCCGTACTTAAAATAAAAATCATCGAACCAATGCCCGCGCCGGTTCCACCCAAACCGGCGACCGAGGCAACCGCTTTGTCAGAAAAGAAATCGCTGGGCAAGGTCTGCACGTTGTTGATCCAAACCTGAAAGCCAAACAGCACAACTCCGATTAAAACCAGCGCGACCATCGCATCTTGCGCAAAAGCCGCGAGAATTCCCGCGGGCATTAAGAGCGCAGCGATCAGAATTACTACCTTGCGCGCCCGGTCCACACTCCAACCGCGGCTGATTAAGTAACCCGATAGCCAACCACCTGAAAGACTGCCGGCGTCGGCGGCGACATACGGCACCCACGCGAAGAGACCAATTTTGACCAGAGAGAAACCCCGCGCATCGGCGAGATACTTCGGCAACCAACTGATGTAGAGCCACCACACCGGGTCGGTCAAAAACCTCGACAGGACGATCGCCCAGACCTGCCGATAGCGCAGCAGCTCTCGCCATCTGAGCGGCGCAGCCGGCGCTGCTGGAAGAGCATCTGGCACGCCTTCGGCCCGCTGTCCTTCGCGAATCAGCCGGCGCTCGTCCTCGCCCAACCACCTATGACGATCGGGTGTCTGATAAAAGAGAAGCCACAATATCAACCACGCAAAGCCAAGCGCTCCTGTCGCGATGAATGTTGTTTGCCATCCATACGCCAGACTCAGCCAAACGATCAGTGGTGGCGCAACCACCGAACCGATGGCGGCTCCACTATTGAAGATGGCCATCCCAAACGCCCGCTCGCGAATTGGAAACCACTCGGCTACGGTCTTGGCAGCTCCGGGCCAGTTGCCTGCTTCACCGAATCCTAGAACAAATCGAAAGACACTGAGACTGGCCAAACCGCGCGCGAATGCATGGGCTATCGCGGCGATGGACCAAAGCGTGATCGAACAGACGAAGCCTCGTTTGGTGCCAACGCGATCGTAAAGCTTTCCTGAAAGGCCCTGGCTGATGGTGTAAGCCAGGAGAAACCACGTAATGATGCCGCCGAACTCAGTGTTGGTGAGCCCGAGATCGCGTGTGATCACCGGCGCCAGCACCGAAATAGTCAGTCGATCGATGTAGTTGATTAGAGTGGCGAGAAAGATCAGGCTGATGATCCACCAGCGCAGCCCTCGGAGCTTGAACCCGGCCTTGGTGGCAGGCGCCTCACTTCGTCGTTGTGCATCCAGCATGATTCATTCTCTGCGCTGACTCTACGTTCTCGGCGTGCCCGCGGTGATTCTTTTCAAGAGATGATTCACCGCAGAGACGCCGAGGCCGCAAAGACTACGCAGAGAAAACTAAATCAAGAACTACCGTTTCAGAAAGTCAGGCGCACACCAAACTGCATCTTGCGCATCGAGTTGGCCGAGGTGATAACGCCAAAGCTGGCGGACGTCGCACCCGCGGCCGGAACGGAGTTGCCCGGCTGTCCGAGGTTCACGTGGTTGAAGGCATTCGTGGCCTCGGCCCGGAAGCGCAGCTTGAAGCGCTCGCTCAAACTAAAGTCGCGCGAGAGGGCCAGATCGACAGTCTTATAGCCCGGCCCGTAGAGAAGGTTGCGCGCCGAGCTGCCATCGGTGGCGACCCCGGTAACGACTTTGTTTTGGGCAAAGGCGGCCGTGTTGAACCACATCGCCGCCGTTGGATTGGCGAGGTGGGGATCGCCGACCAACTGCGCCCGGTCATTCGTGCTGCCGTCGAGGTTGGCGTCAACGTTGCCGTTGGTGACGCTGAACGGCAGGCCGCTGCGCATCTTGATGATGGGTGAGATGCTCCAGCCGTTGAAGATACTACGCAGAATGCCGTTACTGCC
This sequence comes from Blastocatellia bacterium, assembly GCA_033856915.1. Classification (GTDB taxonomy): domain Bacteria; phylum Acidobacteriota; class Blastocatellia; order Pyrinomonadales; family Pyrinomonadaceae; genus UBA11740. Next base: position 134,171 of record JAWVEB010000082.1, read on the forward strand.
TTTGCTAAAGTAATCGGGCCGGTAGGTGAAACTCATGCTAAAGACGTGTCGCTGGTCACTGTCCCCGGCACCCTGCTCTTCAGCAAGGTTGCTGTAGTTCTGTGCCAACCCCTGATTCGTGCTGTTGTAAAGCTCTGCACTGCTGAGGGTCTTGCTATAGGTGTAGAAGGCGTTAAAGGTCAGATGGTGACTCATCCGCATGGCGCTGGTGATTTGCAGGCCTTTGTAGGAAGCGGTCTGGTCTGATTGCAGTTGTAGCACAGCACCGAACAGTGGGTTGGGCCGCCGTGCGAGAATGTTCGCTCCCGCACTTGTGGCGGTGGCGTTAAGCACTGGGTAGTTGATGTCGCGGGCAAAGGGCAGGTCCTTGCTCGACGTGCCAACGTAAGCCGCGCCGACGACTATATCTTTAGTCACCTGACGCTGCACAGAAACGTTCATCTGATAGGTGCGCGGCCATTTGAAATCCGATGCCACGGGGAAAAGGCCTCCGCCGGTAGTAAATGTTCCCTTGTATGGGAAGGGATTTCCCCCAACGAAAGCCGTATAGGGATTGCTGAGCGAAGCTCCCAGTGGGACGCCTAGCGCATTTGTCTTTTGGTTGATATTGGTAAAGGTCAACCGGGTGGAAAAGGGCTGGAAGTTGGTCATCGTGTTCCACTCGTTGCCTGAGATGCTGCCGTAAAACACGCCGAATGCACCACGGATCGAGGTCTTCCCATTGCCGGCCACGTCCCATGCAAAGCCCACTCGGGGCGAAAAATGGCTGAAGCTGGTCGGAATGCCGCCACGTTCCACACCGGGATCGCCGTAGAACAAAGCCCCCACAGGCGCGCTCGGAATAACCACGGACTTCTGGCCGGGAACATAATTGACGACCCGGTTTTGAGGGTCGGTCGGTGCCGTTTGAACATCCCAGCGCAGACCAAGATTGAGGGTCAGGCGTGGATGAACTTTGAAATCATCCTGCACGAAGAGTGCCGTATACCAGCTATTGGTGTAGCCCGTTACGGGGGCGTCCTGCGAGACCGCGCTCGGAATACCGATCAGGAAATCGGCAAGCGCGTTACCAGCCGCGGCTGTCACCCCTCCTGGGGCCGCCACCCTTGCCGTTGAACCTGCATTGAAGGTGAAAACCCCGTAGTTGTTAAGCAGTGTCTGCTGGATGTCCTTGTTGAGCGAGATCTCTCCGCCCAACTTGAGCGAGTGATTGCCCTTGATCCAACTGAAAACGTCGCGTGCGGAGTAAAAGTTAGTGCCGGCTATCGGGCCGCCGATTTGTTGTCCCAAGGTAAAGTATCCCGTGACAGTGATCTGCGGTAAATTCGGCGTGCCCTGGATCACAAATGCCGAACCCAGATCGGTAAGCGAGGTTGCGGGGGTGTTTATACGTCCGCCAAAATTTCGTGAGAAGGTCAACCAGACTTGATTGATCTTGGCTGCGCTGATGATCCAAACGTCGCTGGTGTTGACGCTATGCTGCCGCCACGTGGAATCCTGGAGGCTCCAGGGTACGTTGGGGCTGCCCCCCTTCGTGGTGCTGGTTCCTCCGGTATTAAAGTAACTTACCGTCAAACGATGCGCGTCGTTGAGCTGGTAGTCCACCTTTCCCAGATACTCGTTGAAGTTATAGGGGGTGGGAATATTGCCCTGCCAGCCTGCGTTGCCAGTGCTTAGGGTAACGTTGGACAGGGGAATGTAGGTGTTGATGATTTTCATCGCCACCGGATCGAGGCGGTCAGGGCAGATTACGTTCGCGACGCCGTTGCAGACGAAAGCTTTGTTAGTGGCCGGATCGGTTGGCTTAGTCGCGGAAGCCGTGAAGTTGCCGGTGCGTTCCAGGGCGGTGGGAACGCGGGCGCCGCTCAGGAAGGTGCTAGTTGCCTGGCGCAGTCCCGAGTAGGAGACGAAGAAAAAGGCCTTGTCGTGCTTGATCGGACCGCCGATGGTGCCGCCAAACTGGTTGCGATGAAAAGGAGCCTTAGCCAGAGTCGATCCCCAGTCATTGGCATTGAACATCGTGTTGCGCACGAACTCAAAGGCCGAGCCGTGAAACTGGTTGGTGCCGGACTTGGTCAGCACGTTGATGATGCCGCTGGCATAACGGCCATACTCCGCGTTGTAGCTGTTGGTCTGAACCCGGAATTCCTGGATAGCATCGGGGTTGGGCAAAATGTTACCGGTGTTGCGCAGGTTGGTCATGTTTATGCCGCCGTCCAGATAGTAATTCACTGAGCCGGTGCCGCCGTCGGTGCCGCCATTGATCAGCGTTCGCTGTTCCGGATAACCAAGGATGAACGTACTTGTGCCGGTGGACGCGGTGGCTACCCCGTTATTGTTAGACTGCACGCCGGGCGTCAGGTCCAGTAGCGCGTAGACGTTTCGCTCAACCAGTGGAAGATTGGCAATCTCAGCGGCCTGGATAGTGCGCCCGATCTCGGGGGTGCTGGTGTTGACCTCGGGTTGGGCCGTCTCAGTGATAGTTACGGTCTCGTTGACTTGCCCGACGGTGAGGGTGACATCCACGCGGGACGTGTCGTTGACTTGCAGTACGATGCCGTTAAGGTAGGACTTCTTGAAGCCGGCCGTACTGACCTCAAGCACGTATTTGCCTACCGGGAGAAACTCGAGCCGGTAGGCGCCAACATCGCTGGAGGTCACGGTGCGGGTAAGACCGGTGTCGACATTGCGCGCGGTCACCTGGGCGCCGGGTACAGTGGCGCCGCTCGGATCCGACACGGTACCGACGATCGTGGCGGTTGTGACTTGCGCGACGACTGCCAGGGGAACGGCGAGCAGCAGTGCGATGACGGCAAACTGAATCTTCCGCAAACCAAAGTTTTTTACGCTTAACATTTCAGCGACCTCCAATGGAAATTCGAAACCTGCAAAGTTGATCGTCAGTCGGTGTTGATCCGACTGCTCCTTCAAAAGTTGTGTGCCCGATGGTCCTTTAGCCAGACCTGCCTGTTCTCAACTCTAGGCGACTCGTGGCGCCGCAAAGGTTGGCGCCGCGATTAAAGCCGCAGCGCCGCGCAATCGTGGGTATTCCTCGGTGGACGTTACGCGGAGCGGAGTATGCGATGCGGCTTCAGTCAACGACCGCTCGGAGATTGCTTCCCGAACTGTGTCCTCGATCAAGTCCCAGGCGGTAATGATCTCTCCGGCCAGATAGATGCAATCGGGATTCACGAGGTTAATGATCGTGGCAATCCCCAACCCCAGGAAGCGACCCGTAGCGAGCACGGCAGCTACCGCTTTTGAATCGCCGCGCCGCGCACAGGCAACCAGATCGACGACGGTGAAAGAACTTCGCTCGACGTCCTTTAAGTGTTTTGGACTATGTTTGGACAAATTCCAGCCAAAATAACGAGAGAGGGTAGCAAGATTAGAAGTGTAGGCTTCCCAGCATCCGTTATTGCCGCACACGCAACGAGGGCCATCCAGATTCATCGGCATGTGTCCAAACTCGCCCGCGATGTGATCGCGCCCGCGCAGCAGTTCTCCATTTACGACGACGCCAACCCCGACGCCATCCGAGACACTGATATAGACAAAGTTGTGTCCGCCGGAGGTCTCGCCGCGGGTCAGCCATAACTGAGCCAGGGCCGAGGCGCGTCCGGAGTTTTCAATATGCACGGTCAGACCGGTGGCTGCGGCCAGCCTGGTGCGGATATCCACATCACGCCATCCCAGTGCGGGCGCGTTCAGGATTTTGCCGGTGCGCTGATCGACCATACCCGGGACTACCAATCCAATGCCTTCGCAGGCAAACCCCAACCCTTGCCGTCTGAGCAGCTTGCGAATACGCACGGCGAGGTCTTTAACGAAATCCGCAATCGGAAGAACGGTCTCAAAATTCTCGATAGCGAGCTGGCGCCCGGAAAAGTCGCAGAGCATCAAATACGTGCGCGTGAAGCGCACATCTACTGCAACCACCAGACGATCGTGCGTCCGGATATGAAGAAACGTTGGCTTGCGTCCACGTGCCGCCTCACCAGTTGCCCCCTCATAGATTAGTCCTTGAGCGATCAACTCCTGGACCAGCACGCTAACTACGCCGCGGGTCATCTTCATGCCGCGAGCGAGATCGGCGCGTGAGATCGGCTGATGCTCGCGGATCAGATTAAGCGCGATGTGTCGATTAATGTCGCGCGAGGTCGTCCTCGTAGCTACGTGAAAGTCCCGGGTATTGATTTTTCGCATCAGGTCCGTTAGTCCGGTATTGTTTGAGTTGCGAACAATATCCTCAGAAAGGAAGATCTGTCAAGGTTTTTTTCAGGGCGGCAGACTTCTTCATTCAGGGACCAGACGGGACAAGTCAGGATTCGAGCCCGCCGCGAGCGACGACTGCGACAGAATCCGCCTCCCGACCAGTTCGTTCTTCAAGAGCCCGCGCCAGTAATTTGTTGACTTATCATCGCGGATGGTTTAGAAAAACGTGTCCCCCTGTTGCACGTTCCCTTCGAAAAAATATTTACATCGTTAACACAAGAGGGTTGCCAAAATGGGCCAAGTCAGATGGATATGCGTTGCGTTCATTTCGATTTTGCTGGCCTCGCTCGCGTCCCCTTTCTCTCATGCCGGCCGCCATGCTTACCACCAGCCAGAGCGCGAGACCGCGCGGACCGTCTTGACGTCGCAGTCTTTGCCTTCTCTGGTCGCCGAGTATCACGGCTTCATTACAAATCCAGCTAAGCCGGCCGAGAACCTGCATTTCCCCAATGCAGGCGGAATTCGCGAGCAGGTTCCGGCAAAATACGCCGCTCGTTACCGGCATTGGAAGCAGGAGTTTCTGGCTACCGAAACTGGCCGGCAGCAATGGGAGTCCTATCAAAACAATCCGAACTTCACCTTGACCGTGGTCATAACTCGTGACAATCCCGAGGGTGGAAACACCGGTAATTATCAGTGGAACGAAGAAGGAAAATTAGTGGCCGCGACCATTAACCTGGGTTGCCGGCTTGATGAGGGCGTCCCCAACCCGGTTTATTTTCCCGTGATGAGTTCCCTCTTGCCCTCCGAAACAACCCACAACATCAGCGCAGAGACTCTGGCGGCAACCAAGATCGCTCACGAGTTCGGCCACGTAAACCGCACCGCCAAGGGTGACTCTGTTCTCTATCAGCTTCAGGTCCAATTGATGCCTCAATACAATCAAATCTTTTTGAGCAATGGCCGTGACGCCCGCGATCCGCGTTTGATCGAGTTGGCTGGAAGGATGGGCGCCACCCCGGTCGAGATTTGGGAAGATCGTGAATACTGGGGCGAGACAAACGCCATGCTCTATCTTCGCGATCGATTTGCCGACGACGGCTTCCGCTGCCTGCTCTTTAGTAGAATCAAACACAGTATCGATTTGTATGCGAGCGGCTATGAAGAACGCTTCCTGAACATTGCGCAATCAACACCCTCTGGCCGTCGTTGTGGCTGGTAGAGTTTTCTTCCCCTGTCAACACACCTCACATCGGACCCGTACAGCCATCGGGCGCTCCGTAGAACTCTACATCCGCTCCTTCCCAGCCTTGCTTGCGTCGCCGGCATTCCCGAAGCTAGATACTTTGCTCGCGGATCAGGACATCGTGGGGGAGGGGTGAGCCTCGCCCAATGAGTGTAGGGTTGGTTTGCTCCTCTGTGGCGATGACTTATCACTGTCGAGTGTTCGTTTCCTGCTTTTGTTTGTCGGCTTCGGCCCATTCTTTGGCGGAAACAAACGACTCTTTGTCATAAATCAACACAATCGTCCCCACTGGCAGCAGCCTGCTTATCTCGGCCGCCGACGACATGGGAATGCGAATGCACCCGTGACTCTCAGGTAGTTGCGGGACCGAAGGGTTTCCGTGGATCGCCAGTCCGTCGCTGAAGTAGTTAGGATAATAAAGCAATCCGAGCGGCGATTTCTTCCACCCGGGCAGCTTCGCATAAATCCTGAAGCGGCCCCTGGGTGTGTAGGCCATGCCGCTCATGCCTTTCGCGCTGTAGTGTCGGTTGCTGCCCGTTGATACAGGCAGAACGCGCTCGACCACTCCATTGACATCAGTCAGCACGAGCACTTGTCGATCGAGATCGACTTCGACGTGCTTGTAGCCTGAGTCTCTTGCCTGCGGCGCGGCGGCACTCATGATCGCGGCCAGATCGTCGCGGCCAAGTTGGCCGGTGATTTCACGCCTTTCGAATTTCTGAAATGCGATGAGAGCGTTGCGAGTGACGGCGTCAACCACTCCGTCGACTCGGCCCGTTCCGTATCCCATCTCCGACAGGCGCGCTTCGGCTTCCTTCACCTCGGCGCGACTAAGCGAATGATTGGGCGCACGTCCCTTGTGCTTCTCTGCCTTCGTGAATGCGGATGAGGCGGATGGAATTAGAAGCAGCAGACTCAGCGCCAGGATCAGCGGCATCACAAATACTGCTGATAGAGCGTCTGACTTCGAATCAGACGGCCGCAGGTTCGAGTCCTGTTGAGTGCACCCGAATATGGCTAAGAGATTAGCATCGGGAGCGTAACGAACGGGTCGTCTGGCTCCGGCCACCAGGTCAATTGATGTCTTTAGAATACTCACGAAAATCACCCCTTGGATCGAGTCAGAACCGAAAATAATTGCGATGGGGGTTAACGCAAATCGAGTCGCCAAATGCCGGTTAGTTTGCAGTAGCAATCAGCAATCAGGGGTACGGCTTGGGGGGTTGCTTGTCGGGAGGGGATGTTCGGCGGCAGCCAGTTCTTTCTGAAACGGCTGACGACAATAAACATAACGCCGCTTATGCGAGGAGGTCAACATCATCGTCGTGATTCCCTGAGGCGGCTAAGAAAAAACGAGTAGTTCGACCCAGTATCGGCGAGCAGGAAAAGCGTCGGCATCAGGCCGATTGTACAGCGCCAAGAAACCTCCTCGCGAGCGTCGAACCGTGAGAGCGTTTTGCGCATCTTACGACTCCACCCGATAATGAACTCACGCCAGGCTGACAGTAGATTCGTTTATGAAGAAAGTTCACATCGCGGTAATTCTCGCAGCGCTCGCCCTGCTGGTGGGCGTTGTATCGCTTGACGCGCACAGTAGCCACGGTCAATCGCAGAATCAGAAAGGCGATTCGACTATGAAGGCCGCCGCTTCGGTAACAGAGCATGCCAGTTCCGCTGGCGAGAGCGCGTCTTCTAATTTTAGCGGCGCGGCAGCCTGCAATGTGACGCTGCAAAACGAGTTGGAATGGGTCTTTGGCGGTAAGCAACAGCGCGGCTGGTATCTATACAATTTGTTGATAGCTTCGACCTTGAACACGAGGAGTGATCCTGTCTCAAGCGACTTTGCTATGACACTGTCGAATTGGCAAAAGAAAGCAGGACTGAACCCGAGTGGAGTGCTCGATGAAGAGACCTTCATGACAATGGTCGCAGAGTGGCAGAGGAACAGGCTAAAGGATCGCACTTATGCCCAGCCCGACCAGCTCATTACAACTCCCATTTCGGATTTTTATGATCCCGAGCGCGTAGCAGAACTTCGCCAGGTAGAACGAAACACTTATGCGGCGTACAAGCAGATGGTCGCGGCTGCCATCGCCGATCCGTCACTTCACCTGCGTCATACGGGCGCGGGCGAACTTGCGGCCGAGGAAAAATACTTCAAAATCGTTTCCGCCTTTCGCTCGCGCGAATATCAGAATCAATTGCGGCGCCAATCACCGAATGCCGGCAGCGCCGGTCTGGCTGTGAACAGCCCCCACTTCACGGGTCGCGCGCTGGACTTTTATGTCGGCGGCGATCCCGTTGACACAAAAGATTCAAACCGCGCCCTTCAAGTCAAAGCGCCGGTTTATCAGTGGCTCGTGAGGAATGCTGCACGGTTTGGCTTTAGCCCTTACTTTTACGAACCCTGGCACTGGGAATACACCAGGTAGAGTACAACTTAGCAGGCTCTCATTTCTGCCTTCTTACCTTTTGAGAACCGGTAATTAAGCCTAACAAGCGAACCAGCTTCTGCGAATTTAGCCTCGAGAAATTCCGGACGGATGAGTAGTACGTTCGGAAGAGCAGGGTCGCGATCTGCTGGCGGGAGTGAGTCCTTATCTCACCAATGATCGACTGATTTTGAATTCTGCTGCATTTACTACACCCCAACCAGGGACTTCGGCAACCTGCCGCGGAATGCTCTGCGCGGACCGAACTTCCAGCAGTTGGATCTCGTCTTCAATAAACGCTTCAGGTTTTCTGAGTCAATGAATCTGGAGTTAGAGCGCCGATCTCTTAATGCCGTAAAACTTACCGACGACCGATAAGCGATTCGTCTAATCAAGTGGCCCCCATGTTAGCTCGTTAACGTCGTGTTCACATCTCCTTCATTCTGCTCCGGCGCAACTAGACGTCTCGACCGACCCCTAACGCATCCGCTACGCGATTGATGTAGTTGAACCATGAGGCGATCAGAGTGATTTGCAATATACCCTTGTCGTCGAAACCAACGGCTCGCAATCGTTCGTGATCTTTCGGAGAGATTCGCGTCGCGTCACGAGTCAACTGGATTACGTAGTCGAGCATCACGCGGTCCTGATCAGAGATTGGGGCGTTCTTATAGTCTTCTTGCAGCGACCTGACCAGCTCCTCATCTAAAGTGACCCGACGCAGAAACTCTGCGTGAGATTCAATTCAATAATGGCAGCGGTTAGTGACCGACACCATCGTCGTGATCATTTCGTGCTGGTATCGTTTGAGCGGCAAGTCCGGCGACATCAGAACGCCGAAAGTAGCGAAGGCGTGATAAAGCGCGTCGGGAATCAAGCTGTGCGAGGCTACGATTCCCGCAGTCTCTCCGTCGAGGGTCGGATGGACCGGGCTAGCGTACTCAATCGGATACAGGTCTCGCTGGCTTTCAGAAGCCTTGCGCACTTTCTCGTCCTCGGAAACTGGCACAGTCTTAATCCACGTCATAACGATTTCATTCCTTCCCAGGCATAACCCAAGCTTTTAGCTTGCGTGACGTTACAGCAACGGTCTGCATTACGACCCTCGCGGGCCACGAAAGAACAGGTAGTAAACGGGTAAGCCAAGAGCAACTATTCCGACGCCCAAGCCTGCCTGTTTAGGATTATGTGCTCCCAACAGAAAAAGCAACAATGCGATCAAGAGCAGGAAGACGATCGGAGTTAAGGGGTAGCCGGGCGCGCGATAGGATGTGGCGTCGTTCGCTTTGCGGCGCAGCACAAAGAGCGCAGCCACGGTGAGTCCGAGAAAGATCACGACCACAAAAACGAAATAAGAGATGATGGTATTAAACGTTCCCACTAATACGAGCAATGACGCGAGCGCCACTTGAATTGCGATTGCCCGCGCTGGTGTTTGAAATCGCGGGTGAATCGACGCTGCCGCGGGAATGAAGAGTCCATCGCGAGCCATCGCGAAGTAAACCCGCGGCGCCGACATGACCACCGCCGCCAGACTGCCCAGCACCGCCACGATCACTATGCCGGATAATACCTGGCCCCCCATGCGGCCAAACAAGACCTCGCCTGCCTGCGCCGCGAAAGTCTCGGCTGACGTCACCTGTTCAAGGGGTACCAGATAAATGAAAGCAGCGCTGGTAAGGATGTAGACAACGGTGAGAATCGTCACGCCATAAACAAGCGCTCGCGGCAATGACGTTTCCGGATCGCGCACCTCCCCCGCAACTTTGCTTAGATCCCACCATCCGCCAAATGAGAAAAACGCACCCAACAGGCCGCCGCCTAAAGCTCCCAGCAAGGCCTCAGATCCCGGACGTTGGGCCACCAGCGGAGTAAAGTTAGACCAATGTCCGGCCCGCGACCCGAATCCCCAGAGAATCACCAAAGCGAGCAGACCGAGCTTGAGAATCGTCAGCCAGCGTATTAGCCCCCCGCCGAGTCTGACGCCGCGAATATTAACCACGGCGACAAATAGAATTGAGCAAATGGCGACGGCTTTGAGCAGAGGGGCTGACAGTTTGAAAATGTAGCCGAGATAGCCGGCCATACCCACCGCGAGCGCCGCCGTCAGACCAGGATCCATGACCAGCAGCGCCATCCATCCATACAGGAAAGCGATTGGCCGTCCGTAGGCTTCGCGAAGATAAACGTAGCCGCCACCGGCTTCTGGAAATCTCGCTGCCAACTCGCCATAACAGAGAGCGCCGGATAACGCCATCCCGCCCATAATGAGCCAGACGAGTAGCAGCAGCACGGGTGAGCCCAGAGACTTTGCCATGCCGGCAGGAGTTAGAAAGATCCCGACGGCGATCACCTCGCCGACGATCAGAGCCGTGGCGGTGCGCAGCCCAATCTGTCTCTTAAGAGTTGCCTGGCTGGCCATTGAATCTGCTTGCTGAGAGCCTTAGTTCGTCGACGCGATTGAAGGAAGGAAGCAAAGACTTCTGAATCGCTGAACTCGAACCGGGAAATTGCTGGTGATTGACGCCCGCAAAATACCATGTCAGGGAAGGTCTGTCACGAGACTTTGGTAGGGTCTACGTCTCATACTTTCGATGGAGCCGGGCTGATGAAGCGCCCCAAGAACGAGCAGCTATTCTGGAGGGGTTGTCGTATGACTTGGATCGAGCCGATAACGTTTGGAAAGCAATTCTAATAGGGCGGTTGAGATCAGATTGGGGGTTGCCTGTCCCTATGGAGCCCACGCATTTACAACGGTTGAGGGCGTCTTATTTCCAACTTCCGCATTCGGGCGTTAAGGGTACTTCGATTTAATCCGAGGCGGTCAGCGGCGCCGGCTACTACCCATCCGGTTTCGCGCAAGGCATGCAGAATATGTTCTCGCTCAAAGGCTTCAAGTGTCGACGCTCCGTTACTATCGCGCAGAGCGGGAACCGTGGATTGGTCCAGCTCGGTCAACGGAATTTCCAGGACAAAGCCGCGTGACAAGATTACTCCGCGCTCGATCATGTTCTGCAGCTCACGCACGTTCCCCGGCCAGGGCCAATCCACAAGTTTCTGCATCGTTGCCTTCGAAACGGTTTCGATTCTTTTGCCCATCCGTCGCGCGAACTTTTCCATGAAGTATTCCACCAGCAGAGGAATGTCTCCACGACGTTCACGTAAAGGCGGAATCCGAATCGGAAAGACGTTTAGTCGGTAGTACAAATCGGTGCGAAAATCGCCCTGTTTCATCATGTCCGTCAAATCACGGTTGGTTGCAGCAACCAGCCGAACGTCCACTTGCCGGGTATGAGTACTACCCAGTCGCTCGAACTGTTGTTCCTGCAGCACTCGCAAGAGTTTGGGTTGAAGTGCTGGTGGAATATCCCCGACTTCATCCAGAAAGAGGGTGCCTTTGTCGGCCATTTCGAAACGACCGATGCGCTGCGCGATAGCTCCAGTAAAAGCGCCTTTTTCATGGCCGAAGAGTTCGCTCTCCAGCAAGTCGAGTGGAATTGCCGCGCAATTCAACTTTACGAAAGCACGCCCGCACCGCGTGCTCACGTTGTGAATGGCGCGCGCGATTAACTCTTTACCAGTGCCCGTTTCTCCCTGGATGAGGACAGTGGAATCCGTGGGTGCAACGCATTCGACTTGCTCGAATACTGCTTCGAGAGGAGCGCTCTTACCTATGACCTGCTCAAACCGACGCTGATCACGATCTGGATCACTGGATTTTAGAGTTTCGACAACTTGCACAAAGACCTCCCCGGGGGGAATCCGGTTGTACTTATCAATTCTCCAAAGCTGCTCGCACGGTTTCGAGCAAGGCTTCATCATTGAATGGCTTTGCCAGGAACTCAACCGCTCCTGCCCTTAACGCCTGCATCCGCATCTGTGCGTCGCCATGTGCGGTGATGAAGACGATTGGAATCCTGCACTGTTCAGCGTTCAACTTCGCCTGCAACTCGAGGCCGGAAATCCCCGGCATGCGGATGTCGGCGATCAGACATGCAGTCTGACGCTGTTGGCCGGAGTTTATGAATGCCTCCGCAGACTCAAATGCTCGCGCGGTCAATCCAGCAGATCTCAACAGGCCCTCCAGGGCGACGCGCACCGCATCATCGTCATCGACAATCGCGACTACTTTATTATTTGCATGAATGGCCATGGCAGAGAGCCTAGCGCGGCGGGAGCAGGCGCACAATTATACGTTGGTATAGGTTTGCTAATGCGGACTCAACGGAGAGGCGGATCAGCCACAGATGAACACAGAACTACACGGATCAGAGAACTATTAAGCAGGGTCGTTCACTTTCTTGTTTGTCTGATCCGCGTCTATCGGGGTTCATCTGTGGCTGATTTCTTTTCCGGTGGAAGCTCCAGCTGGGTCGCTATTCTGACCAATTCTGCCAGTGATTCAGCCTGCATTTTGCTCATCACATGGCCGCGGTGGACTTTCACGGTGATTTCGCTGGTCCCTAGTTCAAAAGCTATTTGCTTATTCAGCATGCCCGATACAACCAGTCCCATCACTTCGCGCTCGCGAGGCGTCAACGATTCGTACCGCTTTCTCACCTCAGCAAGTTCCCTCTCACGCTGCCGCGTGACGCGATCGCGATCCAACGCCTGATAGATCGCATCGAGTAAATCCTGGTCGCGGAAAGGTTTTGTCAGAAACTCTACTGCCCCGGATTTCATAGCCCTGACAGTCATCGGAATATCTCCATGACCGGTTATGAAAATGATTGGGATGTGGATGCCCGCGTCCGCCAACTGGGATTGAAAGTCCAGACCGTTTAAGCCAGGAAGCCCGACATCCAGAACCAGGCAACTTGGCCCCTCCGCTCGGTCGCTGGCTAAGAATTCCTGCGCCGTTCCGAAGGAGTCTGAACGCAAGCCCACCGACTTCAATAGACCCTGGATGGACTCCCGCACCGGGGCATCGTCATCAATAACGAACACCATCGCGGTGTCTGGGAACGTCATTGAGGTACCTCGACTCTGGTTGGCAGGGCGATGTTAAAGGTGGCCCCGCGCGGAGCGCTGTCCGAAGCCCACAAGCGGCCGCCATGCGATTCGACGATAGACCGGCTGATGGAGAGTCCCATACCGGTCCCGTGAAGCTTCGTGGTAACGAACGCATTAAAGATCTTGTCTGCCTGCGGCGGCAGCCCGATGCCGGTATCGCGAACGGACACCAGAACCTGCTCGTTTTCCCATCGCTCGGATTTGATGAACAGCTCGCGCTTATCATCTATATCCTTCATCGCATCGATCCCATTAAGCACAAGGTTCATGAAGACCTGCTGCAATTGGACGCGGTCGCCCATAAGATCCGGCAGCGCTGTCCCCAACTCCGTTTGCACTGAGATTGAATATCGCGCTGCTTCGCTCCGCAGCAGGAGGACTATCTCTCGAATGACTTCGTTTATGTCAACCAGCTCGCGTTCCAAAGTACCCTTCTCAAAGAGTAGTCTGATGCGGCTAATGATGTCCGCTGCACGCGTTCCATCTTTTGCGCTTCGGATCGCCGCATCGCGCGCCTCCTCAATGTTTGGGAGGTCGCCGGCGAGCCAACGCACGCAGGTATTGGCGTTGGTCACGGCTGCCGTTATGGGTTGATTCACTTCGTGCGCCAGGGACGCAGTGAGTTCTCCCATCGTCGTCACCCGGCTGACGTGTGCAAGATCCGCTTCCGCCTGGCGCAGTGCTTCTGCGGCCCGCTTGCGGTCGGTAATGTCACGAGCGATCTTGGACACGCCAATGACCTGGCCGTTGGCATCCTTGATCGGTGAGATAGCTAGAGAGACGTGGATCTGCCCGCCGTCCTTCCTGATCCGGACTGTTTCAAAGTGGTGAACGCTCTCTCCTCGCCGGAGGCTTTCGATAATCTGTAACTCTTCATCCAGGCGGTCGGCTGGGATCAGAATAGTAATTGGTCGCCCGAGGACCTCCTCGGCCGCGTAGCCGAAGGTTCTTTGGGCGCCGGCATTCCAACTGGTAATGATCCCTTCGAGGGTTTTGCTGATGATCGCGTCGTCAGAGGATGACACGATCGCCCCCAGTCGGAGCTTCGCCTCCTCTGCCCGCTTGCGGGCGGTAATGTCGTTGTTGGTCTCAAGGATCGAAGCCGGCATGCCCCGCTCGTCTCGTTGCAGCGACCAGCGACTCGCCACCACGACCTGCGTCCCGTCTCGCTTTGTATGTGTGAGTTCTCCTTCCCAGCGCCCGGTGTGGAGCAACTCCTCGTTGATTTCTGTCAAAGGAGCCGGAAAGATCGTCTGAGTGAGCTCGTGCGAGACCTTGTCCACGGCCTCTTCTCTGGTCCATCCGTACAGTTCCTCGGCGCCGCGATTCCAATAGGTGATGACGTCGCTCATGTCGCGCACGAAGACCGTGTCGTGCGTCAGGTCGAGGAGGCGGGCCCGCTCGCTCAAGGCCTCTTCAGCCTGCGCGCGCTCAAGGGCGATGCTCGCAAGATGGGTGATCTGCTCGATGACATTATGGTCTGGCGGAGTGGGACTACGCGGCTCGCGATAATAGATCGCGAAGGTCCCCAACACCTTGCCCGTTGAAGATAGTATCGGCGTGGACCAGCACGCTCGCAGCCCGTGCGCTGAGGCCAGCTCGCGGAAATCGGCCCAAAGCGGATCCGTAGCGATATCTGAGACGATCACTGCTTCTTTGCGGTAAGCGGCCGTCCCGCACGATCCCACCGACGGACCGATCACGATGCCATCAATTGCTTGAGCGTACTGTGCCGGCAGGCTGGGTGCCGCGCCGTGCCGAAGGCGGTTGGTATTCGGATCCAACAAGAGGATCGAAGAGAGACCACCGCTGGCGAGACCTTCGACGAACCGGCAAAGGGCATCAAGGATGAGCGCGCGCGAATCGCCTCTGGCGATCATCTCAAGCAGCCGTTTCTCTCCGCTCAGTAACATCTCGACCCGCTTTCGATCCTCGATATCTGTAGCCGTTCCATACCATTTGATGATGTTTCCCAGGTCGTTGCGCAGCGGGAGGGCGCGGGTGAGAAACCAGCGATATTGACCGTCGGCTCCGCGCATTCGGAGCTCATGGTCGGTATGTCTCCCAGCCGATCGAGTCGTGTTCCACCTGTCGACGCTCTCCTCGACGTCGTCTGGATGGACCACGGATACTAAGCCGCCTCGGGCAGAGAGATCTTCCCAAGAGAGACCGAGGTACGTCAGCCAGGGTTCATTGACGAAATCGAACGAGCCGTCAGGCAGACCGCTCCAAACCATACCTGGGATCGTGTCGATGACGAGTTTAAGCCGGTTCTCCGAGCTCTTGATTTCACCAAAAGCCTTTTCTAAAGCCGCTCTCGATTGATGCTGCCCGGTGACGTCCATCACCGCGCCAACATACTCGACACCGCCCGATTCATCACTTAAAGCGTGAGCTACCACATGGACATGCTTGACGAAACCATCCGGCATCAGCAATCGGTATTCAAGGTCAAAATCTTTTCCGTCCTGCGACGCGCGATCGATTGTCTGTTTCACGAAGGCTACGTCGTCCGGATGGACTCGTTGGAAAATTAGTTCTACGGTCGGTTTTGTCGTTGCCTCGAATTGGAAGATTCGAAAGGTTTCCTCTGACCAGAGGATCTCGCCAGTTGAAACCCTCCAGCCGAAGCTGCCCGTGTGGCTTAATTGCTGTGCTTCGGATAAATAGGCCTCGCTTTGCCTCAGCTTCTCTTCCTGTAGTTCCAGAGTTCGGAGAGCGAAGTGTCTATCCAACCAGGACGTCAGTAGAGCCAGCCCCAGGAGAATCAACGTCACGGTGGCAATTCCGAGGGTGCCAAGTGTGGAGATGCTTACAGCATGAGACAAGTCCACCGGCATGTCGGACAGAGAGAAACTGGCGGCCTCCATGCCGGTGTAATGCATGACGGGGATAGCGGCGCCCATCACGACGGCGCCAGCAGTCTTTCCCCAGCCGCTCCGCGCTTTCTCATCGCGGAAGTGAAAGGTAATCCATAGCGCGGCGAGGGAAATCAGAACCGCGAACACGACCGAGAGGACCACGAGAAAGGAATTGAGCTTGCACATGGCCGGTAAACGCATGGCGTCCATGCCGATGTAATGCATGCTCGCAATACCCGCACCCATCAGGACACTGCCAACGAGCGCTCGAAACGCATTCATCATCTGGCGGCTCACTGCGTACAGCGCAATGGCCGAAGCGACAATCGCCGCAAACAGTGACAGCAGAACGGTTGGCCAGTGGTAGGCCACGGGGACCGGCAGGATAAACGCCAGCATCCCAATGTAGTGCATGGACCAAATGCCGGTCCCCATCGCGACGGCCCCGCCCAGCAGCCAAGCCGCACGAGTCCAACCGACGGTGGCCGTTACGCGGCCGGCAAGATCCAGCGCGGCGTACGACGCAAACATGGCGATCAACACCGAAAGCGCCACCAGCCAGTAATTGTATGAGTCAATCAAATTCACGGCAGCCATTCCTCCATCTGGCGCCAGGCAGAGCGATCGCATCGCGCTTCAGTCGAGAATCAACCGAGAGACATCATCATAAATAACTAGCGCCATCGCGGTGTGTCTGCGGCCGTCATTAACGGGCCTCGACCTTGCTTGGCAGGGCGAGGTGAAAGGTTGCGCCACCCGCAGAGTCGCCGTCGGCCCACAAGCGGCCGCCATGCGATTCGACGATGGACCGACTGATGGATAGTCCCATACCGGTGCCATGAAGCTTCGTGGTAAAGAACGCTTCAAAGATCTGGTCTGCCTGCTGTGGAGGCAACCCGATGCCGGTATCGCGGACAGTCACCAGAACCTG
This sequence comes from Blastocatellia bacterium, assembly GCA_033856915.1. Classification (GTDB taxonomy): domain Bacteria; phylum Acidobacteriota; class Blastocatellia; order Pyrinomonadales; family Pyrinomonadaceae; genus UBA11740. The sequence continues at coordinate 150,869 of JAWVEB010000082.1, forward strand.
CTCGTCTTCCCATCGCTCGGATGTGATCAACAGTTCGCGCTTATCATCCATATCTTTCATCGCATCGATTCCATTGAGCACAAGGTTCATGATGACCTGCTGCAACTGTACGTGGTCACCTATAAGCCTGGGCAGCGCTGTATCCAGCTCCGTTCGCACTGAGATTGAATATCGCGCTGCCTCGCTCCGCAGAAGAATGGCTATCTCTCGAATAACTTCGTTTATGTCAACCGGCTCCCGTACCGGTGAACCCTTCTCGAAGAGCAGTCGGATGCGACTAATGATGTCCGCCGCGCGCGCTCCATCTTTCGCGCTCCTGATCGCAGCATCGCGCGCCTCTTGGATGTTTGGCGTGTCGCCGGCGAGCCAACGCACACAAGTATTGGCGTTAGTCACGGCTGCTGTAATAGGTTGATTCACTTCGTGCGCCAGGGACGCGGTCAGTTCACCCATCATCGTCACCCGGCTGACGTGCGCGAGATTCGACTGCGCCTGATGCAGCGCCTCCTGGGCTTGTTGACGCTCGATGTTCTCCCTTTGCAACGCCTCATTGGTTCTCCTCAACTCTTGAACTGTTCTACTCAAGTCGTCACGCGCGTGTCTCAGCGATTCTGTTGCGCTTCTTTGCGCGGAGCTTAGCGACCCCACAAAAAGGGCCGACACCAGGAAAATGATAACGCGGGGTAGCTCAGCGATCGGCAGGTACAACGAATAGATCGGCGTCACGAAGTAGTAAACGAATGCCAGAAGCGAGAGCGCCACCGCTAACAATCCCGGACGAACTCCGCCATACCAGGCACTAAACATGACGGCGCAAAGAAACAGCGATGCCGGAGCACTTACCAGATACCGGTCGAGCAAGAGGGAGATGACGAGCGCGACCGCAACCGAAAGAACAGCCCGCCCGTAACTCAAAACCGCAGGCGGCTCGGACCACCAGAGAAGTCCAGGCTTCGATAGATTCCTTAGGATATTGCCAATCGGCTCGGTGGGTAAGGCGCCTGGTGTCGGAAGACGATCTTCGCCCATGGTCGATCGAGAGGCTTTACTGTTGTTGGTTGTCCCCATGTGACCTCCGACGATGGCCCAGTGGTCTGATTGTACGACGGTGGTCTACTGAGTCAAGACACGATTGTCTGCTCTTTTACTGACGAACTTTGAAAAGTGACATGCTCTGGCGTGGGACTCGCCTCTGACAAGAGAAATTCCGGGTCAAGACTTGACGAGCCCGACCCTCCGCTATTGCCTTCGCGCCGATTGTTCATCTTGTGGCATTGCTTACAAAGTTCACGGTTGGGAGGAACAAACTCCACAGCATGAAGCGCCGCCTTAGCTCGGATCGGGCCGTCGTGATTCGCGGCCTTGAATCCGCATAGTGTGTAATCCTGGTCAGGATAAAGTAGATGGTAGACACTACTCGATCCACTAATGGCGTACATTGAGGAATGAGGCGGTTGTCGCATTGTCGTCCTTGCTCCCTTCGGCCCCATAGCGCTGATTGAGGCTTTCTCGCTTTTCCACTCTCCGCCTTCTCGGCTTCCATGTTCAGATTCACCAGCAGATCTATTTAACCTTCACCACGATCAACGTGATGTCGTCATGCTGCGCGGCCTGTGCCTGCCATCGCAGTACCTTCGCGAAGATCTCTTCGGCCAATGCGCGCGCAGGCAACTGCGGGAATTCAATCACGATCGATCGTAATTTCTCCTCACCGAATTCCTCACCTGCGGGGTTGAGGGCTTCCGTGACGCCGTCGGTGTAAACGACAAGAATATCTCCACTCTGCAGTTGAATAGTTTCCTGCTCGTAGGGTCCGTTAAGGAAGGCGCCGATGATCGGCCCTCCCTTGGTCAATAGTCTGACTACTGGTTCCTCTGCTACAGGTGCAATTAAACCAACACCGCTTCGAGTCGCCGTGGCTGAAAGATATCGCGGAGGGCCCGCCATCTCATAAAGCTCGGCAGCTTTCCCCGGCGGAACAACTCCGCCGCGCACTAGCATAGGCGGATTGTGCCCGGCGTTGACATAGGTCAAGCCACGCGTCGCTTTGTCAAACTCTGCCAGAAAGAATGTCGCGTAACCCCCGTCGGCCGTTGATCGTTGAAGCAGGCGATTCATCGCCGAGACGACATCGGCTAGGGACTTGTCCGCGGAAGTAAGTTGGCAGCGCAGCGAAGCTTGAACCGTGGACATCAGCAGCGCGGCGGCGATTCCCTTACCGGCAACATCGGCGATAGCAACTCCAGTGCGGCGATCGTCCATGTGAAAATAGTCGTAGTAATCGCCTCCAACCCCGAGAGCTGGAAGACAGGCGCCGTATATCTCCAGGGCCTCATCTTCAAGTCCATCGGCGGGAAAAAGATGTCGCTGCACTGCAGCGGCCATCTCAAGCTCGCGCGCAATGCGCTCTTCCTCGACCATGCGGCTGAGCAACTCCATGTTTTCAATGAACGTTGCCATCTGGTTGGCGACCACGAGCAGCAGGCGCTGGTCTTCCCTGGCATAAGGCAGATCTGAGAGTCGCTGGCCCAGTGAAATGAGTCCACGTAAACGGCCATTGGCGGCGATCGGAATCAAGAGTGTCGAGCGCACTGCGCGCAACGTTTGGCTCTCGTGATTGGACGGGACACTATCAGCCGGCGGGCCCGGGCTCGGCGACAAAAGATCTAAGACCGATGTCCTTAACTGGCTAATGGGCCATTCGTCATAGCTCAAGGCAAGGCCGCCAAGCCGAGATGATAATGCAGAGCCTGCCCTTGATGTCGTGGACGAAAATGCGGCGACGTAGGCACGCGTCTCCTCGTCATCCAGAAAAATGGTTACATTTTCCGGATGCAGCGCGTCGCTGATCTTGTTCGCTACTAATTCGACCAGTTGTTTGGTTTTCGCGAGAGTAGGGATCGCCTCACCAAGTTCGGTTAAGATTAGTTCAGCGTTGTATGCTTCACGGAAGAAGCGTCGATCAATAGCGGTCATCACGCGCCGATTTAGTGCCGTGAGCAGTGCTATTGTCGCGAGAGTGACGAAGATCGAAGCCACGATGTCCGCACGGTTGCCATACTGATCGATCAAAGCGATCCGGCTACCCGTCAGCACAAAACTCAACGCTGCCAGGACGACTATGACCTGAAGGAGGCGAAAGCCATGCGAGATGAGCAGATAGCGCACGCTCCGACGTATCAGAAAACTGACGGGAGTGGTCCGGAGTAGTGTCATGCCATCGACCTCAGGCGCGTTGCCACGCGCCACTTACAAGACGCGCAAGAACGCGACCAGATCCCCTTTCTCCTGCTGCGACAAATTAAGTTGCTGCACCAGATTGAAAAACTCCACCACATCTTCGAGCGTCAGTAGTCGACCATCATGGAGGTAGGGCGGCGACTCTTTAATGCCTCTCAGCGGAAAGGTTTTGATCGGACCCTGCGCGGTCATCATCATTCCGCCTTCCATCCGTGGCTTGAAAAACCTTTCGACTTCCAGGTCGTGCATCTGATTGTCCGTGTAGAAGGGCGGCGTATGACATGAACTGCAACTAGCTTTTCCGAAGAAGAGGTCTTCTCCTCGTGCTTCACTCTCAGTCGCTTTCGTGCGGTCAAGCCTGCCGTAGATATTGAGCTTCGGCGCGGGCGGGAAATCCAGTATGTCTTCAAATTCCGACATGAAGTGAACCTGGGAGCCTCGCTCCAAAATGTTCACGCCCTTCTTGGTAGCAATCACCTCATCGCCATCAAAGTAAGCAGCACGTTGTTCGAATTCGGTGAAATCCTCGACCGTCTTGAGCGCTCTCTGCGATCCAAACAGCCTTTGAATGTTCACCCCGCGCAAAGACGTTGTTTCAATCCGCCGGCGATTTTCCTGGGGACGGATGTCGCCAACTTCATGGAAGGCCCCCGAGGTGTGCCCGTTGACATGGCAGTCGAAGCAGGCGACACCAAGCATGCCGTCCGGTCTTTCTGTTTTCCGATCGGCGGTGGCGTTGAACTGCTGCTGGGGAAACTGAGTGAGGAGCAAACGCAAACCCTCGAGCTGTTTGGGGTTGAGAATGCCATTGAAAAGATCGTAGTAGTTGTTAACTGTGATTAGTTGGCCCTTCGAAACATCGCCCAGGTCCTTCCGCGTAGTTAGAAACATCGCCGGCGGAAATTCAGGCAGAAACTGGTCCGGCAAGTCGAAGTCCATATCAAACCGTTGCAGCCGCGCCAGGGCTTTGATCTCTGTCTGCGGAAAGACCATGCCGCCAACCGGATGGTTCACGTGTGGCAAGGGCAAGTACGGAAATACGCCCTTGTCCCTGATCTCATTTGGTGACATGCGACCGAGCTGCTCCCAGGTGACACCATTCTTTAGTCTTGCCGTTGGGCCAACCGGAATAGGTTTGCCGCGAGTCATGCGGACGTTCTCATCAACGCGTCGGCTGAGGTTGTAACGCTCCTCGAGCAGCCGTTGGTGCGCCGCCATCACGCCGGCCTTGTTTGCTTTGTCCCGAGCGCGCACTACATCGAATGGTTCTTCGTTGACAGACGTGTAAGAAGATTGTTGTTGACCGCTCGACTGTGGCTTCTGTGCAACGGTATGCGGACTGGCCAGAATCAACGAGACACAAATCGTCGCGAGAACAGCCACTAACACCAGTTGTACACGTCTTGAAGTCTTCATTGGCTTTGCTCCATCCCTCTCGAATTGTGGGAGGCGATTGCTCAACCTACCCGACGTTATCTATCAATGATTGGCGGCACTACAAGTAAACCCTTGTCGCACCGCCCTGCGCTGCTTCTGGCTTCTTTCGCCTTAACCAAGTGAGCGGAAGAGCTGCGTTTCGCCTAAAAGCAAACCGCTTGCCACTCCTCCGGGACCTGTCAAGGATCAGCCAAATGCTCGTTCCGAAACAGCAAGCATGAGAATACCGACGTAACCTGGTGGTCACATTTCAACACTTGGCAACGTATGGTCGCGCACGCACGTGTCACCTTTTTCTAATAGAGCCGTTTCCTCTCCAAAGCCTTTGGTTAACTGGCCACCTCAGCGGTTCTGATGTCTCAGAAGTTGTGGAACAGCGGATGCCATTACTTCGGATTGAGGATCAAGAAGATGCAAACACGACAATTGGGCAAGACAGACCTATTCATCACGCCTCTGGGTTTTGGAAGCTGGGCGGTAGGTGGCGGCGGCTGGCAATTCGGTTGGGGCTCGCAGGACGATCGCGAATCGATTGCGGCGATTAATCGCGCACTCGACCTGGGCATCAACTGGATTGATACCGCGGCTGTCTACGGCTTGGGCCATTCTGAAGAGATCGTCGGCCGAGCTGTTAAAGGACGCGCTGAGCGGCCATACATTTTCACGAAGTGCTCGATGGTCTGGGACGAGAAAGGCAACATCAGTCACAGCTTGAAGCGCAACTCAATCCGGCGTGAAGTCGAGCGCAGCTTGCGCCGGCTGCAAGTTGAGGCAATTGATCTTTACCAGATTCATTGGCCCGATCCCCAAGCTGATATCGAAGAAGGCTGGAGTATGCTTTCTGATCTGAAGCGCGAAGGGAAGGTGCGATACATTGGAGTGTCAAACTTCAATATCAATCAGTTACAGCGCGCGATGTACATCGACCGCGTTGACACCCTTCAACCGCCTTACTCGCTCATCCATCGGGACGTCGAAGATGAAATTCTGCCTTTCTGCGAACAGAACGGCATCGGCGTGATCGTCTACTCGCCAATGATGTCGGGGCTGCTCAGCGGAAAAATGACGCGCGAACGGATCAATAGTTTTCCTGAAGACGATTGGCGCAAGCATAATCCCGAGTTTCAGGAACCACGGCTTTACCGAAACCTCTGGCTCGCCGAGTTGTTGAAGAACATTGGCAGGCACCGCGGCCTTTCCGCGGGAGAGATAGCAATTGCGTGGACGCTGCGATTGGCTGCTGTGACCGGGGCGATAGTTGGCGGAAGAAACCCTGGACAGGTCGATGGGATTGTGGGCGCAGCAGATTTTCGGTTGAGCGAAAGCGAGATTGACGGAATCGACAGGTTCGCGCGCGCGAACGTTTGGGTGAGGACGGAGGCGGCAGCTTAGCGCAGTTTCATAGCACGTCTTAAGGGGTGGCCACATAAAACCATGTGGCAAGATATGGTCATCTGCGTCGCCTAACCTCCGCGAACTTACTATTACTCTTAACGTGTCCTTACTTGTTTGCGTTGAATCTGAGTTCGCCTGAGACACCGGCAACTTGGCACAGTGAGTGCTCTGTCGCCGTAAAGCGGAAATCGACATGACGGCTGAAAAATCTCCAACAGCGGTTTCGAGGCGGGCTTTCATTAAGGGTGTGATCGCGGGCGGCGCGGCGGTCGCCTCCGCTAACTACCTCTTCCGTGCATCTACTCTCCTGGGCCAGACGCCAGTTGCCGCCGTGGGTGAGCGGCTCATTGCGATAACTGTCAACGGCCAGCAAAGGCGAGTCGATGTCATGAAGCAGGAAACTCTGGCGTGGACCCTGCGGTACAAGTTGGGTCTGACCGGCACCAAGCTGGGATGTGATCGCGCGGAATGCGGTTCTTGCACGGTCCTGGTTGATGATGTGCCGCACTATTCGTGCTCGATGCTTACCCACACTGTACGCAACAAAAAGATCCTGACGATCGAAGGCCTGGCCGCCGCCGATGGAACGTTGCATCCGGTGCAGCAGGGCATAGTTGACGAACAAGGGTTTCAGTGCGCGTTTTGCATGTCGGGTTTCATTATGTCGGCCGTGGGATTCCTGAAAGCGAATCCAAATCCTACCAGGGCGGAGTTAGCCCACGGCCTTTCCGGAAATCTGTGCCGGTGCCAGGACTACGACAAGATTCTAACCTCCATGATGCGCGGGGCGGAGAACATGAGGAGGGGATCAGGTGTCTAGCAAAGTTGCTGAGTCGAATAGCGCGGCCAATAACTCAATCGCGCCGCAGTACGGGAAGCAGTACAAGCTGATCGGCAAGAACTATGTGACCGCCGATCTTCATGCAAAGGTGACCGGCCAGGCGAAGTACGCCGAGGATTTTCGCGCCGAGGGAATGCTGTTCTGCAAGTTGCTGCTCAGTCCGCTGCCGCACGCGCGCGTCAGGCACATTGACACGAGCGCCGCGCTCGCAATGCCTGGCGTGAAAGCAATCCTCACCGCAGACGATCTTCCCGCTCCGGCTGATACCGTTACCGACAACGGGGCAGTCGTTAAGGCCAGCAAGTGGGGCGAACGAGGCCTCACCATGGAGCCTGTCTACCAAGGCGAGCCGGTCCTTGCCGTTGCGGCAGTCGACGAACTCACCGCCGCCGATGCGATCGAAAAAATTCAAATCGATTTCGAGCCGCTGCCATTCGCCATCGATCCGCTCGAGACGCTGCGGCCTGGCGGGCCGAACCCGAGGACCGATGGGAACGTCTGGGTCACGCCTCAGGGGGGACAACCCCAGATACAGGAACTCAAGTGGACCGAGGCCGACTTCTCTGAATACAAGGATGGCCGTCTGCCAATGGGTAAGACTCCAAACGAGTGGTCATATGGAGACCTCGACGCAGGATTTAAGAACGCCGCGCTCGTTCTGGACGAAACTTTCGTCACCCCTGATACGAGCCATGAGACCCTCGAGACGCGGAGTGCGATGGCTTACTGGCAGAACGGTAAGGTCTACGTTCACTCGGGTACCCAGAGCACCTGGCAAACACTGCCGGTGCTGGCTCGCTGGCTGAACATGGATCCGAGCAAGGTTGTCTTCATCAGCGAGTATACCGGCGGCGGGTTCGGCAGCAAGGTTACCGGCGGCGTTTCCATGATTATTCCAGCACTGCTCTCGAAGAAGGCCAACGCGCCCGTGATGATGCGCATTAGCCGAGAAGAGGAAACCTTCATCGGGCGAGCCCGGCCCGGCTTTCGAGGCCGGATGAAGGTTGGCTTCTCCCGGGAAGGTCGCATCATCGCGCTGGATATGTTCGTTGTATCCGACAACGGTCCTTACGACGCACAGGGTGACGTGCCCACCTCGGGCCGCATTGCCTCCCTGTTATATCAGCCGCAAGCCATGCGCTGGCGCGGGGTGACGGTGTTGACGAATACTCCACCGCGGAGCGCGCAGAGCTCACCCGGCGGCCTGCAAGCAATCGTCATTATCGAGCCGATTATAGCGAAAGCCGCGCGCCGACTCGGGCTCGACCAGGTGGCCATCCGGCGCATCAACTGCCCGGAAGGCAAAGCACCGTTTGGACCGCCGGTCCAAGGCAAGTTGCAGTACGCCACGAGTGCCTTTCTCAAGGAAGCGCTTGATCGTGGCGCCGAACAGTTCAAATGGAAAGAGAGAGTGGCGCGCACACCGAAACGGATTGGCTCGAAGGTGCGCGGCGTTGGTGTATCGCTCAGTTGCTACGTCGGGGGCACTATCGGCTTCGACGGACTTTTGGTCATTACACCAGCCGGTCGGATTCAGTTTCAGTCAGGAATTGGCAACCTGGGAACTGAGTCCGTAATTGATGTGCATCGAGTGGGGGCAGAGATCCTCGGCGTGCCCTGGGAGAAATGCGACGTCGTCTGGGGTGACACGTCGAAGAATTTTCCGTACACGTGTGTTTCCGGCGGGAGTCAAACGACGCACGCGATGACCCGTGCCGCCCATGCGGTAGCGATGGAAACAAAGAAGCGGCTCCAGGAGATCGCAGCCACAACTCTTGGTGGCAAAGCAGAAGACTATGACGTCGGTAACGAGCGAGTTTTTCGAAAGGGCGGCGGCCAGGGACTGACTCTGGCGCAGGCAGCTCAGAAAGCGATCGAGCTTGGCGGCATTTACGATGGACATGAAGCAGCACAGGACATTAACAAGGTTACGCAGGCAGCGGTCGCCGCGCTCGCCGGCCAGGGGCTGGTCGCGGCGGCGCGCGACAACTACGGGCGTGACGGTTCGACGTTTTCCTATGTCGCCAGCTTTGCCGAGGTGGAAGTGGATGTCGAGACCGGTGCGTACCACATCGTTGATTTCCTCGCTTACGCCGATGTGGGCACGGTGATCCACCCGCGTGCGCTCGGCGGGCAGGTGCTGGGGCGATCTATCCTCGGCATTGGGCACGCGATCGGTCAGAAGTGGGTATTCGATCCGCATTACGGCGAGATGGTTTCGAAGCGCTTCTATCAGAACAAACCACCGACGATTCTGGATTTACCAGTAGACATGCAGTGGGGTGCTCTGGACATTCCCGATCCCGAAACGCCAGTGGGTGCGCGCGGCATCGGGGAACCGCCGGTGGGTGGTGGGTGCGCGTCGATCTTGAACGCGTTGTCTGACGCACTGGGGGACGAAATCTTCCAACGTGCGCCGGTGAATCTCGACACGATTCTGACGTCACTGGAAGCGGGGCGGCCGATGCAACATCCGCTCACGGCCCACATTTGATCCAATGTGCAAAGGACTTGGAGTGCTCATCGAGTGTTTTCGACGCGTAGCGTCGGTATGAATTTAGCCCGGCCTTTCAAGGCCGGGAAGGTGGTAGCGGGGTATTCGCGTCGCGTAGCGACGACTGAAACCAGATCTGAATTCAATCGTCGCTACGCGACGAGAACAGAGAATGACCTTTTCGCCGGCGTTGAAACGCCGGGCTAAATTCATGCCGACGCTACGCGTCGAAGACGGTTGATTCACACCGACGCTATGCGTCGAAGAGATTTGGCGAGAGGAAAGATCCCATGGCTGTAATACATGATGTCATGCCTGCATTTGAATTGGTTCAGCCGACCTCGGCCGCTGAGGCGCAGAAGATCCTCGAACACAACGGCAGTGACGCTTTGATATTGGCCGGCGGAATGGACAGCTTTGACTGGCTTAAAGATCGGATCAAGCGGCCGAAGATCGTAGTGGATTTGAGCGGCATCGATGAGCTTAAGGGAGTTCGCACTATTGCCGACGGCATCGAGATCGGAGCGATGACGACGCTCACCGAAATCGTCAATAACGAGACTATCAAACAAAAGTACGGTCTGTTGGCCCAGGCGGCGGAGTTAGTAGCGTCTCCGCAAATTAGGAATCAGGGCACACTTGGCGGCAATGTTTCGCAGGACGCACGGTGCTGGTACTACCGCGCAGGATGGCCATGCTATCGCGCGGGCGGGAACATCTGCTATGCCGACGATCCGGATGGGCGCAACCGGGAACACGCTATTCTCCTTGCCGACCGCTGTGTCGCCGTGAATCCTTCCGACTCGGCCCCAGCCTTGATCGCACTCGATGCAAAGTTTGTCATGCACACACCTAAAGGCGAGCGTCTCGTGGATGCCGAAGACTATTTCATCGGCCCGGAGATCGATATCACTCGGTTACATATCCTGCAACCTGGTGATCTGCTGACTGCGATTCGCATTCCCGCCACCTGGGCCAACACAAAATTCTATTTTGAGAAGGTTCGTGATCGAAACGTGTGGGACTTCCCGCTCTTGAACATTGCTTCAGCAATGGTCGTATCGGGCGGGACCATTGAGCGAATTCGGATTGCCGTCAACGGCGCCGCCGCTCGTCCCCTGCGATTGAAATCCGTCGAGGATGCTGTCCGCGGCAAGGCGCCCAATGCAGAAACCGGTGCGATGGCCGGGAAGCTGGCCGTGCGCGGGGCGGTGCCGTTGCAGTTCAACGGCTACAAGATCCCGCTGATGCGAAACCTGGTCAAGCGGGCCATCGGCGGAGTAGAGGAGGCAGCATGGGCCGCATAATCCAGTGGGCTACCGATCCCTGGGGGCAAAGCGTACCCATCCATATCGCGTGGTTCCTGATCTGGATCGCCGCGATCGGAGGATTGCTGTTTCTCATGGTTCATGCGATCTACGTGCGTTACTTCGCAAAAGCCAGGCAATTTGCTAAAGATGATCCGACTGATATTGCGTCCCGCCTACCCGAACGAATCCCGAGACACTCGCTTGCAGCGCGCCTCTTTCACTGGATCATGGCGGCCTCGATGCTCACGCTTTTGTTCACGGCGTTTCTGCCGAAAGTGGGAATCCAATTTGATTGGGTAACCTATCATTGGATCGCGGGCGCTGTCTTGACGGCTTCGGTAATCTTCCATGTGTTCCATGCTTCATTCGTTTTGGACTTCTGGTCCATATGGCCGGACAAGATTGATCTGCAGGATGCCTTCAGGAGAACACTGCGTTTCCTGGGCCGCCCAGCGCCGCCTCCGCGAAAGTTTGCGAAGTATCCCCTGGAGAACAAGCTCTATCACCTGGCCATCGTCGCGGCGGGTCTGTCGGTAATCGGCACCGGAGTATTCATGCTGTTCCGCGTGCGCACGATCTTCTTTCCACGCAATCCCTACCTGTTCAGCGACATGACCTGGGGATTGATGTACGTGTTGCACGGACTGGCTGGTGTGGGGCTGATCGGATTGGTGACGGTACACATTTACATGGCGGTACGACCAGAGAAGCTCGCGATCACGAAGTCCATGATCGTTGGTTCGATGAGTCGTGAGTTTTACCTGGAAGAGCACGATCCCCACCGCTGGGTTGTCGACTCGAGCGCATTACCAAAAACTGTAAGCGAGGGTGCAAGAAATGGAAATCAAAGACCGCTGTAACACAATCGAGGAGTGCTATGAGTTCATGCTGGCTTATGCGGCTCAGGGACTCCCGACTGACAACGGCAGCCGTGCGGGTGGGCAGATTCGCGAGTTCATGAATCGGGCGGTCAGTGCCCTGAATGGCCTGGCGGAGAGTTATGCAACCGCTGTGCGGAACGAAGGCCTTGAACCCGCTGAAAAATACCAGGCCTTCTTTGACGTGCTCAACCGCGACAGCCGCGACTCACTCGCAGCCATGGAACTCGTGCTGGTACAGCCCGCGATCAGCTCGCAGTTGATCGACAATTTAAATGCTTCCATTCATCTTCGCGCGCTGCTGACTGATCTATTTCTGGTCGACGAGCTGCTGAAAATGCAGCGTCAGGCAGCTACTCCGGTTGCCATTTCGCTTGGTCGCTGAAGCAGTCGATCAGTAGTTAAGAAAACCTCCTCTTTCTATTCGGTTCTGATCTGTATCATCTGCGTTAATCTGTGCCGAGTGTTCCTTTCGTTTTTCCCATCTTCTTTAGCTTGATGACCACGCATAACCAGACGGTGATATTTGGTCACTCGCCCCGCACTCCCGCTCCTGGCGTTTCAATAATTCCCTTGATTATCCTCAGTTCTGGACCGCTCCCGCAGTCTTCGGCCCACGGCACGAAGAGTGCAATTGCGAATGAATATGCTCTCGCTCATTCAAGTCGAGGGAGCGACATGAGAAGGGAGAAATGAAAATGAATTTACGAAAACATCAGACACTCGCTGCATTGCTAACTATCGTTCTCTTAATGGGGAGCTTCGGAACTTTCAATGTGAACGCCCAGCGCCGCTCACGAGGTCATTACCACCGCGTTCACCACAGCAGAACCAAGGGAGCGCTGATTGGAGCCGGCGCAGGGTTGCTGGGAGGCGCTCTGATCGGCGGGAAGCGCGGTGCGGCGATTGGCGCTGGGGCAGGCGCCGGAACCGGTTACTTGATTCAGAGACACAGGAACAACCGCGACCGCCGTTATCGTCGTTACTACCGACGCTACTAGCGCCAGGCCTGGTGACGCGAAGCGATTTCATTAGCACCGCGGCTTTAGCCCGGTGATAAGCAAGAGAAAAGTGAAAACGAAACCGTTTGAACGGTTTTGTGTAGGGGCCACGAGAAACCGTTAGAGACGGTTCATGGTTAGCGCGCCGGGTTCGGATCATCGGGCTAAAGCCACGTGTTAATGAGATCGCCCCGACGGACGCGCGCGATCCACAGACGCTAATAGTTTACGGGGGTCAATTCATGATCAGTGTCACGATTGACGGTGTTTTCCAAAAAGCCCAGGCCGATGAACGGTTGATCGACGTCGTCAATCGTACGGGCAGCAAGGTCCCGCAGGTCTGTTATCACCCGCAGCTTGGACCAATCCAAACATGCGATACCTGCATGGTCGAGATCGATGGTCAACTGTTCAGGGCATGTGCGACTGCTGTTTCAGATGGACTCGTCGTTGATACGAAATCTGCGGCCGCTGACAAGGCGCAGAGAGAAGCATACGACCGGATTCTCGGCAATCACATGCTCTACTGCACCGTCTGCGACAACAGCAACGGTAACTGCACAGTCCACAATACGGCGAAGCTCTTAGCCGTTGAACATCAGAACATTCCATTCCGGACCAAGCCTTACGAAGTCGACAATACGAATCCCTTCTATCGCTACGATCCGGATCAGTGCATCCTCTGCGGCCGCTGCGTCGAAGCCTGTCAAAACCTCGAGGTGAATGAGACGCTTTCGATTAATTGGGAAGACCCTCATCCACGCGTGCTCTGGGATGGCGGCTCGACCATCGGTGAGTCGAGTTGCGTGTCCTGCGGCCACTGCGTGACGGTCTGCCCATGCAACGCGCTAATGGAAAAGTCGATGCTCGGTCACGCAGGGTTTTTTACGGGACTGCCGAAACCAGCGCTGGAGGGCATGATCAATATCGTCAAAGGCATTGAGCCCGAGACCGGATACGGCACCATCATGCGCGTCTCAGAAGCTGAGGAGGCGATGCGCGAGTCACGCATTCGTCGAACGAAAACAGTCTGCACCTATTGTGGTGTTGGTTGCAGCTTCGATGTCTGGACCAGGGACCGACACATTCTCAAAGTCGAACCCCTGGAAGGTCCGGCGAATGGCGTCTCAACCTGCGTGAAAGGAAAGTTTGCCTGGGACCACATCAACAGCACTGATCGGTTGACGAAGCCACTTATCCGAGAGGGAGACAGCTTTCGCGAAGCCACTTGGGAAGAAGCGCTAAGCCTGGTAGCTCGGCGCTTGACCGAAATCAAAGCTAAGAACGGCCCGGATTCCATCGGGCTCATCTCGTCTTCGAAGTGCACGAATGAAGAAAGCTATCTCATGCAGAAACTGGCCCGGGCCGTCGTCGGCACCAACAACATCGACAACTGCTCGCGCTACTGCCAGTCGCCGGCGACGGTGGGTTTATTTCGAACCGTCGGTTACGGCGGAGACTCAGGCTCGATCACAGATATATCCCAGGCAGACCTGGTGCTGATTGTCGGCAGTAACACTGCGGAAAGCCATCCGGTGATCGCGACTCGCGTGAAGCGCGCTCACAAGCTGCACAGTCAAAAGTTAATCGTCTCCGACCTGCGCGAGAATGAGATGGCCCGACGCGCCGACGTCTTCCTGCATCCACGACCCGGGACCGATCTCATCTGGCTCTCGGCTGTCACGCGTTACTTAATCGATAACGACCTGGCAAAGGACGGCTTCATCGAGAAATGGGTGAATGGGTTCGACGAGTATCGCAAGAGCCTTGAACCTTTCACGTTGGAGTTTGCCGCCGAACGATGTGGCTTGCCGATTGAGACATTGAAAAAAGTTGCCCACATGATCGCCGAGGCCGAGCGTGTCTGTGTTCTCTGGGCCATGGGCGTTACCCAACACAGTCAGGGCTCCGATACTTCAACCGCTATTTCGAATCTGCTTCTAGCCACCGGAAATTACATGCGTCCGGGAACCGGCGCTTACCCTTTGCGCGGCCACAACAACGTCCAAGGCGCAAGCGACTACGGATCGATGCCGAACAATCTTCCTGGTTATCAGTCTGTCGATAATCCGGAAGTACGCGCGCGTTTCGAGGCGGATTGGAAAGTAACGTTGCCGTCAACCAAAGGACTCGACAATCACGAAATGGTGGATGCGATTGAAGAGGGCAAGCTCAAGGCGATGTATCTAATCGGCGAGGAGATGAGCATCGTCGATTCCAACGCGAACTATGTTGGCGACGCGTTCTCCAAACTCGAGTTCTTCGTGGTGCAGGAAATCTTTTTTGGCGTTACTTGCCAGTACGCCGATGTCGTTCTGCCGGCAACTCCAAGTTTGGAAAAAGAGGGCACCTTCACCAGCACCGAGCGAAGAATTCAGAGGCTGTATGAAGTGTTCGAACCGCTCGCAGGATGCCGGCCCGATTGGCAGATCATCCGAGACGTCGCAAACCATCTCGGGGCCAATTGGAAATACCAGCATCCTTCGGAAATCATGAATGAAATCGCATCGCTAACCCCTTTGTTCGCGGGTGTGTCTTACGATCGCCTTGAAGGTTACAAGTCCTTGCAATGGCCCGTTGCCGCTGACGGTAGCGATCAGCCACTGCTCTACACGAAGGAGTTTTTCTTTCCGGATGGCAAGGCGAGACTGTTTCCTTTGCAGTGGTTGGAATACCCCGAGCAACCCGATGCCGAGTTTGATCTCCATCTGAACAATGGACGCCTGCTTGAACATTTTCACGAAGGCAACCTGACTTATCGCACCGAAGGAATTCGCGAGAAGACACCGGACACGTTTGTCGAAGTCTCGCCGGAACTTGCGAAGGAGCGCGGGATTCAAAACGGAACCTGGGTGCAGCTCATTTCGCGCTACGGCAAAGTCCGCGTGCGCGCACTGATTACCGATCGAGTTCACGGCAAAGAACTCTACATGCCGATGAACTCAGTCGAGAGCCCCATCAATCGCTTGACGAGCAGCCACACCGATCCGGTGACTCATACCCCGGCATACAAAGAGACTTCGGTGAAGATGACGGTCTTGCCGGAGATCGGCGAGAGCCCTCTGCCACGGACCAATTCGCGCTGGGGTCATCCGACGCCGCAGCACGGAGTTGAGGTCGAACGTAAATGGAAGCGTGTGGACTATCGTCCGCCGGGACCGCAGCTCGTGCAGATTCAACCAAGGCAGGCGAGGTAGAAGGAGAACATATGGCCCAACCGATTCCATTCCATCCGGCGCCACGCGATCCGCGCGAGGATCTCAATACGCGTCTTCAGCAAGCATCACTGGAACACGCCGAAGCAGTGTTGGCTGCGTACGAGGTCTTGCAGCTCCTGCACGATCGCGGCGTGCTCGAACTGATGCGGGGAACATTAGGCGGAAGCGAGAAAATTCTTGAACAAGTTGTCGCTGTAGCCAGCGCGCCTGAGTCCATTCGTGCCACTCGCAACCTGCTGTTGCTGGTCACGGCGCTCGGAGAGATCGAGCCTGCCTTGCTCAGCGATCTTACCCGCGCGATCCCGAGGGCTTTAGTTCAGGCCAACGCCGAACAACGCAAACCGCCCGGGCTCTTCAAACTGTTTAGCACGTTTTGGAATAAGGATTTTCGCCGCGGATTGGCTGCTTGCAACGATCTGTTGGTGGTGTTCGGGAGAAACCTGACGGAAAAGAATTCCGCGCATTAAATAAAGGAGAACTTATGCGAACTCTTAATCGATGGGCCATTGCCGCGGCTGGAGTATTCATGCAGGTTGCGCTGGGCGCCGTGTACGCCTGGAGCGTTTTCCGGGCCCCGCTCGTAAAGCAATTCGGCTGGAGCATCTCGGAAGTAACGCTCACCTTTACGATCAGCATTTTTGTGCTGGGCATCGCGGCCTTCTTTGGCGGACTCTGGCTGAATCGGAAAGGGCCGCGCGTCGTCGCGATTACTGGAGGAATACTGTATGGACTTGGAGTATTCCTGGCCAGCTTTTCTGCCAACAAACTTTGGTGGCTATATCTAAGTTACGGAATGATCGGCGGGATTGGTCTGGGACTTTCTTATATCGTTCCGGTGGCCGTACTGGTGAAATGGTTTCCGGATCGGAGAGGACTGATCACCGGGATCGCGGTTGGTGGTTTCGGCGCCGGCGCTCTGATTACTGCTCCGGTAGCTACGCGACTCATTCAGAGTGTTGGTGTATTGAACACGTTTGCCTATCTGGGTATCGCATATTTGATCGTGACTGTTGTCGCCAGTCTCTTTATGCAGAATCCACCCGAAGGTTGGCGACCGGAAGGTTGGACGCCGACAGCTTCGCAAACTTCGCAACGTGCCGGACGCGATTACACGCTCGGCGAAGCGCTCAAGACCTGGCAGTGGTATGCGCTGTGGCTGCTGCTGTTTCTGAACACGTTCGCGGGCATTTCAATCATCTCGCAGGAGGCGCCGATCTTTCAGGAGTTGATTGGCGTAAGCGCTCTCGCAGCGGCGAGCATGGTGGGAATAGCGAGCATTGGTAACGCATTCGGCAGAGTGTTTTGGGCATGGGTCTCCGATTTGATCACGAGACGGGCAACGTTTTTCGTGATGTTCGTCATTCAAGTTCTACTCTTCTGGTTTCTGCCGAGCGTCACTACCGTCGCCGTGATGACCATCGTTACGTTCGTCGTGCTCATGTGTTATGGCGGTGGCTTCGGCACCATGCCGGCGTTTGCGGCGGATTATTTCGGCTCGAAGAATGTTGGGCCAATCTACGGTCTGATGCTGACAGCCTGGGGCTGTGCCAGTGTCGTTGGACCGGGGATGATAGCGTACATGCGGCAGACAACCGACTCTTATCGCGGACCGCTGCATATCATCGCGGGAGTGATGGCGATTTCAGCTCTGGTTCCAATCCTCGTGTCGCGACCCGGCGGTGGCGTCGTTGACTCGCGAGGTCGACCTGGCTTCCCACGCGGGCTGCCCGCGCAGGAACCCCGCGGAGCTGAGCGGCGCGGGTCAACCGCCGACAATCCGATCCATCAGCATTTGGGGAACGCCCGATGAGATCAATCCTGTCCTGGTCGTTGAATAGAATTCTTGTACTGGCTCTCCTTGGCGGACTTGCCTCGCTAATGATCGATATAAGATGGGAGCATCGAGTGGAGCTGGCGCGGCAATGGGAAACCTGGATTCCGCTCGTCTATGTAGGACTGATGCTGATTGCCGGCGTTGTCGGTCTTTACAAATGGACCAACTGGGGACGCAGGGTCGTGCAAGTGGGTTTTTCTCTCTGTTTGATCGTAGGTGCGCTCGGCGTCTGGTTTCATAGTAAAGGGGATCCGGTTGGTAACTTTCGTCACGTGTTGACCGCGTGGGCGGTACCGCTTGGAACTAACGGCGGAGTCAAGATTGGGAGTGCTCCTCCGGAGATGGCGCCGCTCGCCTTCCTCGGACTCGGGCTAATAGGTCTTCTTGCTTGCTCAAAGCGTTTTGAGTGCGATTCGCCAAACCTCAAGGACATTGAAAGAGGTACTGGTGCGGTTTAGAATCAGCAAGGAACCTGGGTCGCGCATCGTTACAGAACCGGGAGCGGTAGCGGTAGCGACCGGATCCTACATTCAACCTACGACTGATAATTACGCTGGCATGAAGACCTGCTGGACACGCTTGAGTGCTGGATCCGGTCGCTACTGTTCCCGGTTCTGTAACCGTGCAGTAAGACGCTTCTTTCTGGTCGCACTGATTATTGCCGCGGCGACTTGGCCCATGGCAGGGCAAACTCAACAGACAAACTCGCAACAAGAAATCGGAGCGCCTGCAGGCCAGGCCCTCACGCTATCTCCTGAAGCAGCGCAGGTTGCTGAAGAGATCGGCGTGGCGCCGCTCCTGGCTCAGCTAAGCAGCAAGCGTGCGGCCGGTTCGCCAATGAACCTGGAAACGCTCGCAGCGCGACAGGAAATCACTGAGAAGGTTTTAGCAGCCTCACTGGATGTCGACAGTGTGAATGCAGTCATTGATTCGGAAGTAGAACAGATCAGAGGGATCCGTGCCGATCTACAGGCGCAACGCGATAAGGCGCAGAACATCATCAACATCGCTTCGATAGTAACGGGCGGTGTCGCCGGCGCGATCACTTCGGCGTTCCAATTCAAACCGAGCACGGTGAACCTCGGCAACGGCATTGGTGTGGCCGGTGGAGCTGGCTCAGTTGTGCTATCGCTGATTGGGATTCATAAGCAGGGTGGTGGACGGCGATCGCTGGGTGACTCGCCGCGGATGCTTGCCAGGTTCTTTGGCCGGCAGCCGGATGCCACGGAAGCACTTCCGAGTATCTATCCTGAAGTGGTCTGGACATATCTAAACTCCGCCGCGTCCTCCCAACCAAATACTGGAACCCGACGAGAGCAACTCATTACAAAGTGGCGCAGCGAAGGCAGAATCAATCAAGACGGATCACCTAAAGGCGAACGCAGGATCGAAGCTATGAGCAGCAACATTTCTCAGCTTCGCAAACTGAGTATCAGTGAGATGAGCGATCGTGTGACGATGCTTCTTGACGTCCGTGCAAGGGTATCGCTGATGAAGCGTGGGCTAAGCGAGATCGTGCGTGAGTTGAGCGGGGCTGGAAGCAATCAATAAGTTGGAAGTCGCGGGACAGTTTCCATTGAGCCCGCGAAGCGCGGCGACAGCATAAAGCCTGTGGTGGAGGGAGCGGAACCCCGGGATGGTTGGAGTAAGAAAGGAGGAGCCCGCAAGTGGGCGACAGCAATTCGTCATGAGCACCCTCTGTCGCACGCTTCGCGCTCGGTTTCTTTATTCTTCGTGCACCTGGGGTTCCGCTCCGCTCCACCCCAGGGCGGGATCCCCGGCCGAGCAGCTCGGCTGGGGTGCTAGGCTTTATGCTTCCACCCGCTGCGCGGGTTTCGGATAAATAGGAGAAAGCTTTTGATAGAAGCGAAATCTTTAGAGATGAAGACGACGACCACAACTCGCCTCGGGCGGGCGGTGCGTGCCTCCGTCGATCGCGGCATAGAGAGCCCGATGATCGGAAAGGAAAAGCACAGTACCAACAACTCTCTGAGAGATGTGATCCTTGGAGGACAGGACGGCCTCGTCAACATGCTGGGTATCGCGCTGGGCGTGGTGGCAGCCGGCGGCTCCACCCACGTCCTCGTCGTGACCGGAATCGCCGCGGCAATTACCGAGTCGATCTCAATGGGGGCGGTGGCGTATACATCCTTCGGTTCGGACCGCGACTTCTATCTCGCGGAGAGAGCGCGCGAGCAAAACGAGATCGAAGTGAAACCAGAGGACGAGCGGGAGGAAGTCAGAGAGATCTATGCAGCTAAGGGCTTCAAGGGACAACTGCTCGATGATGTTGTTTCCACGATCACGTCCAATCGAGAAACCTGGGTGAGTACGATGATGAATGAAGAGCTGCATCTTCAACCCGTTGCCCAGCAAAGCCTGGTGCGGAGCGCAGTGGTGGTCACAGTCGCGACTCTCATCGGTCACTTCATCCCAATCGTTCCGTTCATGGTGGTCGCACGCACGCCGGCGATTGTTTTGGCGATAGCGCTGAGCGCAGTGACGCTCTTCGCCGTTGGAGTCTATTCGGCGAAGACCCTGGTTGGAGACTGGCGTAAGAGCGGCTTACAAATGGTCTTGATCGGCCTCGGCGCTGCAGCCGTTGGCTTTTTGATAGGACGCTTGTTCCATACAGTTGGTGGATGAAGCCAGAGGTCAGAAGTCAGAGATCTGGAATGCCATGGGCAGAGTCTGACCTCTGACTCCCGACCTCTGGTTCTAAGTCATGAACGACTTACTTGCAGCACGTTCGCAAATGGCGATGTCGCTCGCCTTTCATATTATCTTCGCGGCAATCGGTATTGCCATGCCGCTTTTGATGGTGATTGCAGAGTGGCAATGGCTGCGAACTAAGAATGAAGTCTATCTAACGTTAGCCAAACGCTGGGCCAAGGGTACGGCAATACTCTTTGCAGTCGGCGCGGTCTCGGGAACAGTGCTCTCGTTCGAGTTGGGATTGTTGTGGCCCGCGTTTATGGGTTACGCGGGTGCGATTATCGGGATGCCGTTCTCGCTCGAAGGATTCGCGTTCTTCACCGAAGCGATTTTTTTAGGCATTTATCTTTACGGCTGGAATCGCGTGCCGCCGCGAGCGCATTTGTTCGCCGGCGCGATGGTTGCCGTAAGTGGTGCGGCCTCAGGCATCTTCGTTGTCATCGCCAATGCCTGGATGAACACGCCCACGGGATTCAGGGTGGTTGCTGGTAAGCCTGTTGACATCGATCCGGTTGCCGCGATGATGAATCCGGCAGCTTTCGCGCAAACTCTCCACATGACGCTGGCAGCTTACGCGGCCACCGGGTTTGTCGTAGCGGGTATTCATGCCTTCATGCTTCGTCGCGATCCACGCAATCAGTTTCACAGAAGCGCGCTGGCGATCGCTTTGACGGTGGGCGGAATCGCGGCATTGCTGCAGCCGCTGAGTGGAGACCTTCTGGCTAAGATGGTGGCGCAAAATCTTCCGGTAAAGCTCGCCGCAATGGAAGGACAGTTTGCGACTGAGAAGGGCGCGCCGCTTCGCATCGGCGGCATTCCAGATGAAAGCGCCGGCGTTACGCGCTATGCGATTCAAATTCCTTACGGGCTCAGCATTCTGGCTTACGATGATCCGAATGCGACGGTGAAAGGCTTGGACGACTTTCCCGCAAACGTGCGGCCGCCGGTCGCAATTGTGCACATATCCTTTCAAATCATGGTTGCGTGCGGAATGACGATGATGGGCCTCGCAGCTTTAGCTGCCTGGCGATACTGGCGGGCACAGCGTAAGAGATCGGAAACACGGCTATCTGAAGCATGGCTTGGGTCGAAATGGTTTCTGCGTGCGCTTATCCTGGGCGCGCCGCTCGGCTTCATCGCAGTTGAAACCGGTTGGGTAGTCACGGAAGTCGGCAGACAGCCCTGGATTATTTACGGGGTGATGCGGACGGCTGAAGCAGTCACGCCGGTGCCTCGGCTAATCGTGCCTTTCATCACGTTCACGTTGCTCTATATCTTTCTTGCCGCCATCACAGTTTGGTTATTGCTGCGGCAGGTCGTGGCCAGCCCCAAAGCCTTTGAATCGGGGCGACAGCCACCCCAGCGCGGCTGCCGCGCCGGGGACCCCGGGGAGGCGCAACTTGCCGCTTGAAACGATCATCGCCAGCGCCATCGTCGCGGCGCTTATCTTGTATGCCTTGCTCGGTGGCGCGGATTACGGCGGCGGCGTTTGGGATCTGTTTGCCTTTGGCAGGCGTGCGCCGGAACAGCGCGCCCTCGTGGCAAATGCCATCGGGCCCGTCTGGGAAGCGAATCACGTTTGGCTGATACTCGTCATCGTCATTCTGTTCACAGCCTTCCCACCTGCATTCGCTGCGATTTCGACGGCACTCCATATTCCGCTCACACTCTTACTGATCGGCATCGTGCTGCGCGGCACGACGTTCACGTTCCGTTCTTACGATGTCCAGCGCGACGATGTGCAACGTCGTTGGAGTCTGGTCTTTTCGATCGCCAGCATCATTACGCCGGTTCTACTGGGCATCACGCTCGGCGCTATCGCTTCGGGAACCATTCGAGTTCAAAACGGCATAGTCACATCCGGGTTCTTTAGTTCATGGCTGGCGCCGTTTCCCTTTGCTGTCGGCTTTTTCGCGCTTTCTTTGTTCGCATTTCTGGCGGCGGTTTATTTGACTTTGGAAACGCCTGACTTTGAATTGCAGGAAGATTTTCGGCTTCGGGCGCTCATTGGAGGTATCACAGTCGGCATATTGGCATTGATTGTCTTTCTAGTGGCGGGAACGGGTGCGCCGACTGTGCGTGCCGGTATTAGCCGAAGTTGGTGGGCATTGGCTCTGCATTTTTTCACCGCTGTATTTGCATTGGGCGCGTTCTATTCTCTGTGGACCAGAAAATACAGACTAGCGCGTGTTTGCGCGGCAGCACAGGTATCTTTGATTCTCCTGGGCTGGGCCTTGGCGCAATTTCCGCATCTGGTCGAACCCGACATCACTATTGCCTCCGCCGCCGCGCCGCGCACTACGTTGCAGTTGCTGCTCGGCGCGCTCGCAGCAGGCGCGCTGCTATTGTTTCCGTCTTACTATTACCTGTTCCGCGTCTTCAAGAGCGCGGGGCTGAAGCGCGTTTGAAATTGGATCCAGGGTAGCCCGGCGGCAACCCTGGGCTGGAGGTCGTAACCGCTTCGCGGTACTTGATCAGACTTCCACAAGTTTGTTGGACATCGCCTCCACGACGCGCAAGTGTCGTAGAGCTAAAATCGAGAGAAAGGAATATGAAATGAACTCGCTCATCAAAGAAAATACCAAACTTGGCTTTATCGGCATCGGCAACATGGGAAGCCGCATTGCTAAACGTTTGCTCGAACACGGCTACCAGGTAATCGCGTACAACCGGAGTCGCGAAGCTGCCGAGGCGTTGGTTAAGTACGGCGGCACGGTCGTTGACAACGTCGCTGAACTCGCATCAGAAGCTGACGTCATCTTGTCGTCTCTTACCAATGATGATGCAGTGAAAAGTGTCTATACCGATTGGCAAGGTGTCTTCGCTCACGTGCGTCGCGGCTCGGCAATCATTGAGATGAGCACTGTCCTGCCCGCGACTTCGCGCGAACTGTACAAGTTGAGCCGCGAGGCTGGAGTGAAATTCCTGGACTCGCCGGTCTCGGGCAGCACGCCTGCCGCTGAAGAGGGCACGCTGACGCTCTTCTGCGGAGGAGACGAAGAACTCTTCCAAGCCGCCCAACCAATCTTCAGCGCGATCGCCGGCCAGTATTTTTATCTGGGAGGCAGCGGCTCAGGGACCGCGATGAAACTCGTTGCGAACACGCTGTTAGGAGTTGGCATGCAAGCGATCGCCGAATCGGTTGCCCTGGGGCAGAAGGAAGGCCTCGATCGCCATCGGCTGCTGGAGGTCTTATCGCACACGGCGGTTATCGCACCGGCGCATCTCGGCAAGCTCTCACGCGCGGACCGTGGAGACTACAGTCCTCAGTTTGCAATTCGGCTCATGAACAAAGACTTTGGTTTGGTTCTCGAAACCGCGGCCGCCGCGAAGGTGCCTATGCCGGCCACTGCGGCAGCGTTTCAAATGAATGTTGCTGAATTCAGCGCGGGCAAAGAGGAAGACTTCTCGGCCGTGATTAGGTTGATGGAGAGACTGGCGCGGGTGGAAAAAGGCGATGCAACTAATCACCGGGTTGCGGGTGCGGTGTCCAGTTAGAGTTGAAGCTTTTAGCTCTGGTTTGTCTTAAGCCCGCGAAGCGCGGCGACAGCATAAAGCCTGGGGTGGAGCGCAGCGGAACCCCAGGGTCGTTGGGAGTGAGAACAAAGAGCCCACGAAAGTGGGCGACAGCCACACGAATTGACTTCGTGTTAAAGCAAGAGCAAGTCATCGTGGAGGTAAAGAAGACACGCCCGACTTTGAAAGCAAAAGAGCTTGGTGAGCAGTTGATTATTGATATTGCCCGCTACCAAGTGCATCCCGATTGCAAGCTTCTTTACTGTTTTGTATATGAACCCGATGGTTATATTAAGAACCCACAAGGGATTGAAAATGACCTTAGCCGCTCCGATGATCCTTTCCCGGTTAAGGTATTTATTGCCCCAAAGACACACTAAGTTTTAGGCCATCCGGAACCGTTCGCTCGTGGAAGCGCGCGCGCCGCTTGTAGTTGACTCGAAAGGTTGAAAAGTTCTTGATTACAGGTGCTATGCCGCCGGCACTGACTCGGCTACGGGAACGCCGATTTCATAGAGGAAGTCCGGGGACATGTCGGCACCGTTCTTTCAGACAATCGTATGCAAATCAGAGTTGAGATGAACGTTCTTGAAGTTACTCAGGTCCTTCAGCGGCTCGAACACTTCCCCATCGAGGTGCGGCGCTAAATCAACCTGTCGTAACCAGCCGTCCTCAAAAGTCAGCAGCAGCTTGTGTTCAGACAAATACTTCACGTCCTTTACGAAATGCATCAGTACGTCCTGCAACGGCGCGATTGGCTGCAGCGGTTCCTGCGCGACCGCACGTTGCCAATTCTCCAGCAACCCACTCCGAGTCCGCACTGCGGACGGATGCAAATAGCGAAGTAAAACAAAGTCCGTATAGCGGACGGCTGAATCGTCGCACCGTTCAGCAACTCTTTTCAGTCGTCCGTTTTACGGACTCTGGTCGCGCATCCGATCGTTCTCCCAGCGATGAATCGCTGGGCTATTGTCAGTCGTCCGCTAAACGCGGACTGGTGCTCGATAAATCATCCTGCGACCCCCTTTTGCAGTCCCGCGTCCTGGTATGAGACGCGAGCGATCGCCGCCCAATCGGATTCGCCCAAACCTTGAGCGAGAGCGGCCACAAACCGATCATGGATCAGACTAGCCATCGGCATCGGCGCCGCTACCTCCTCCGCCGCAGCCAGCAGCAGACGGTTGTCTTTGAGTCCGAGGGGTAATTTGAAGCCCGCCGGCTCAAACTGCTCCGATGCGATCATGTTGCCGTAAGTTTGGTATACCGGTCCCGGAAAGAGGGAATTCGTGAGAATGTCCAAAAAGGTATTCGGATGAACTCCGGACTTGCGGCCAAAAGCAAAGGCTTCGGCCAAACTTTCGATCACAGTCGTGATCACGAAATTCCCAGCCAACTTGATCGCGTTGGCGGCGTGAGCTTCCTCGCCGGCCATGAACGTCCTCTGACCAATCGCGTCGAAAAGTGGTTGGCAGCGATCGATCGATTCGGAAGAGCCACCGGCAACAACGAACAGCTTTCCGGCGGCTGCGACATCAGGCCGGCCGAAGACCGTCGCAGCGAGATAGTGTTGCTTTCTTTCGCTATGTGCTGCGGCCAACCGGCGCGACAATCCGACGCTAATCGTACTCATGGAAATGTGGTCCGCGCCTTCAGGCAGGGCCTGCATGGCGTTGCCGGGCGCGAAGATGACAGCTTCCACGGCAGCGTCGTCAGCCAGCATGGTGATAAGCGCTTCTGCATCGACCGCCGCTTCGCTGGGCGTTTCGGCAATCCTCGCGCCCTGGGACACGAAGGGCTCGGCGCGGCTTCGCGTCCGGTTGTAAACTGTTAGATCGTGTCCCGCTTTAATCAGGTTGCGAGCTATCGCTGATCCCATATTTCCGAGACCAATGAATCCTACTTTCATTCCTGTCTCCTTTTCAGCAAATGTGATGTTCGTCGTACACGGCTCCAAGACCTCTCATCAAATCCTTACGCCGATAGCGCTGCTTGCTCATGCCACCTTGTATGGACGAATTTCTGCTGCGGCTGATAATCAGGTCCGTAGACGCAGGGGCGACAAAGCGTGATTCCGCCGGGAAGATTCACTTCGCGCCCGTCGTTTACTCCTTCGCCGCATTTAGAACAAACGACGCGAGAGCGAGGGTGGCCGGGTGCGTCCTTCGCACGCAGTTGAATGTCTGCGGGCATCACCTCAAACAACTCTTCTTCCGCGGCTTCGCGATAAGTTCGCATTTGGCGGTCGTACTTGTCGTCGATTTCCGGATGACGCAAGTCAGCTAAACGACGTGACGATTCGCGCGCCACTATGCGTACGGCCTCGCCGGTCTCTACGTTTAAGAAAGTGGCTGCCAGCTTTCCATAGTCCAGGAACTTCAGCGTTCGTTTGCCGAGTCTTGCGCCCGTCACTGCCTCCACGGCGTCAGCCAGCCAGCGATCTATCTCAATCCAAACGACCAGCTTGTTTCGATCCACGCCGCGAGGATCTTCTATGCCTACCAACGCACAACCCAGCACGGCCATACGGAGTGAGAGCAACGTGCCGGGACATAAGTTGCCGTGAGTGAGTTCATGTCGTGCCAGCAAGTCGTCGATTGGTTCCATGATGTTCACCGCCTCTCGTTCTGTTTGTCAGGGCCACAGGGTTACTGCTCAGTTGTGAGCACGACTCGAAACCGTGCCTTGCCGCTCATCATGCGCTCGTAGGCTTCGGCTGCGCGCTCAAGTGGATAGACCTCGGTCATCGCCCGCACGCCGCTGAGCCTGCTGAAGGAAAGCGTGTCCTGCGAATCAATGGAAGTACCGGAGTACCAGCCTGCGACCGAACGGCGGCCCCCAATGAGCAGAAGGGCAGGCACTTCGAGCGGCTCGTGCGGAGCGCCGAGAACGATCAGCTTCCCATTGATGCCCAGCCCACCCAGCGCCGCACTCATAGCCTGAGCGTTCGTCACGGTGGCGAGGATGATGCTCGCGCCGCCCACACGGAGGAGTTCGCCCGCGACATCCTGCGCCTGACTATCGATGTAATGGTGCGCCCCAAGCTTCACAGCTAACGGCTCCTTGTCGCGACCTCGGGCGATGGCTACAGTCTTAAACCCCATCTTCGCTGCGAACTGAACGGCCAGATGCCCCAGACCACCCAGCCCCAGGACGGCGACCGTCTCGCCCGGTAGCGCGCCGCTATTGCGAAGAGAGTTGAAAGTGGTGACGCCGGCGCAGACGAGCGGCCCTGCCTCTATCGCGGAAAGCTCTTCGGGCAGCAGTGCCAGCGCGCTTGAGTGCGCGATCATGTAATCGGCGTAGCCGCCATCGTAGGTGATGCCGGTCACCTGTCCCCAAACGCAGGCAAAAAAGTTACCGCGGCGGCAGGGTTCGCAATGCCCGCAGTATCCGCCGTGCCAACCGACTCCGACGCGCTGGCCCTCGGTCCAGCCCACGACGCCTGCGCCGACCGCGTCAACGATTCCGGCGACCTCATGTCCCGGAACTCGCGGATACTGAATGCCCGGGTAGGTTCCTTCCTTGGTCAGCGAGTCGCTATGACAGATGCCACACGCCTCGACCCTGATTCGTACCTGTCCGGCGGCAGGCTCCGGAACTTCTCGTTCGACAAGTTCAAAGGGACCATTCGGTTGAGTGACCTGCACGACGCGCATCTTCGACATAGTTCCTCCTTCTAATATTCGTTTCGATTTCCATTCCTGGCTTCTGCGATGAGTCGAAAGACCTCTTTGATCAATTCATCGTTGTCTACGGGTTTGGTTAAGTACGCTTGCGCGCCAGAGGAGAATGCTTCCTGTTTATCCCTGTCATGGGCCGCGCCGGAATAGAAAAGAATGGGTGTACGAGAGTCAAACTCGCGCAGCTTCTTGCACAGATCAATTCCTGAGCCGCCTGGCATCCAGTTGTCTATCATGTATAAATCGAATTTGTTCGATCGCGCGAGAAGTAACGCGCTGTCGTTGTTTTCAGCCAACATAACCCTGTAGTTGTTTCTCGCTAGCACGTACGACACGAGCTCTCGAGTATCGGCGTCGTCCTCTGTATATAGAATTTGTCTGGCTAAAGACGTCATTTTTCGGGTGGCCTCCACCACCATCTAGCAGGCTGCTGAAAAACTACTCTTAGCCACAGAGACGCGGAGACACAGAGAACGATTAGAACAACGAGAGGGAAAAGTTTGTTGGCATTTCTGACAATTTCCGATTCGGTTTTCCTCCGTGACTCAGTGTCTCCGTGGCTGATTTTCCTTTTTTCAGCACCCTGCTAGAAAGTGAATATGGCCGCAAATTCTGATCGCACATTGTGGCTCGTGTAGCTGGGAATGCCGCGAAACAGGGGCAGCCCACCGATGTCCGACGCGGACCGATTGGCTGCACGAGTGCGGTAGTATCCCTGCTCGAAAGCAAACGTTACCCACGAGTTCAGTTTATATTGAAGGTTTCCGGAAAAGAGATCGCTCTTGCCGCGAACGGGAGCAAACTGTCGCGCATCCTGCGGCAGCGCCTCGTCAAATCCGTAATAGAGATAGGCAGTCCATCCGGCATTACGGCCTTTCGGATCGGCATGAGCCAAACGCGAAAGCGGGAAACCCACTTGCATAAAGCCCCCCTGGCCGCGAACTGGACGCTGTGGCGCGACACTCGGTACTCCATTCAAGAGACCAAAGACTACAGTGGATGCGCCGTCGATCGATGCGGCGCTCGCCGTCGAAGTCATTCCCGCTGTGTCATTGAAATTGGATAGGAGTTGCCCGCCCAAAAAGAATCTCAGGTCCGAGCCGGAGTAATACTTCCCCGAGAGCGTGACGAAACGCGTCGGCAGTTGCAGTTCTACGCTGTAGGCTTTGCTGCCACTGCTCACTTCTGCGCCGGAAGGAAAGGCGGATCTGAATGCTGCCGGGACACTCGCCGCGGTAACGATCGCGGTGCGTCGCGCTTGTTCGAAGCTGACTATGAACTCTGCCGGTGCCACGCCTGCCGCTTTGTCCAGTTGCCCCTGCAGCACAAACCTCCCTTGCAACCCTGGACGAGACGAATCGGCGCCTTGCCGTTCACCAAAGCCCAACTGGTCGGCAACGTTGGCGGGCACATTCCCAAACGCCGGAAATACAATCGCGAATTCGGGAGCCATTTTCCACGAACGCGCACCACCGAGGTTGTAATTGAATCCGGCTCGCACCTGTGGCACGCGCTGATAAATCGCGCCGTAGCCAATGCCGCCAAAGTTTGTATTCTCGATCATGTTGGGAAGAGTCGACGAAGCGAATGGGGACCAATCCTGACCGAACAGAGCAAAGCCCGTGAACTTGTCGTTGAAGTGCCGGTCGATGCGCGCCCAGGCGAGACGAAGCGATGGCTGACTTGAACGAATCGACGAAACGTTTCGATTGTTTGCCCTGGTGAAGTCACCTTCGAAATCAAATTCAAGACGACCCGTGATTACAGTCTTCGGGGCTGGGTCGAGCCACTCGAAGTTGACTCCGAGCCGCAACGCCCGCGCTTTCAAATGAAACTCTGGCGAACCGTTCGGTCCAGTGTCGGCCGCGAGCAAAGGGAGAGGAAAGTCATTGCCCAGCGGCGACGAAGAATCGTGAATCACGCTGGTCTTGAAATAGCCGTAGGGTTTGATTCTTGCTCCCGATCCAAGTTTGAGATCCGGAATCAATCCCTCGCGCGCCTGAGGCTCTATCGGGAGGAGACGGATCGGCGCAACCGCTGAGATTACGGATGGAGGTGCGACGGTTTTCGGACCGGCGGCAGCCGGCGCGCGCCCGGCCGACGCGTTCGAATTCGATGGCGTTGCGTTGGCATTTACCGTTTTCCCGTCAGACACCGCGTTCGTCTGCAAGGCATCAAACTCGGCGTTCGAAATCAGGCCCTTGTCCTTTAATAGAGTCGCTAGGCGGTCATGCTGCTGGGCCTGAGTACCAGAGCTGAGAACTACCGCCGCTTCCTCTGCGGTCAGTACACCCTTGCTGACCAGGAGGCGGAGTAACGGATCTACGGTGGTAGCCGACTGTGCCTTGCTTCCGTCTGGGCTCTGCGCAATTGCCACAGTTTGCATTCGACCGGTAGGAGCTACCAATAAACCACAGACAAACAGAATGCGGATCGACGAAACTTTCATGATTGCTCTCCTTTCACTCTTCCGACCGTAGCAAGCTGATTCAGAAACCACCGTGGCTCCCAACCAGATAGCCCGCCTGCTAAACGAGACCCCACGTAAGAAGTGTTGGAATGGACCTGCTTGATTTGTTTCACCAGTATTGGAAAGTCGCTGGTTGCGTAAGCTGGCAGCGAACGCTGTAGGCCCACACCGGTCCGAATTTCTTATTTAGTAATTCGACGGTTTCACTCGGGCTGGTTTGATTGATCTGATCAAGTAGATAAACCGCTGATGCCTTTTGAAAGGCCCAGCGAGCGGAACTTTTGATCTTTATCTCCGCGCCGCCCGTCACCAATACCGCGAAGTCAACGTTGATGAAATGCAGAAAGCTGTTTCCTTCAATCAAGACTCCCGGCGCCTTGACACGCTCGAGCGCGAGCTCGATTCCTCGCTCCACCTGTTCATTAGTGACGATCACCCAATGGACGTTTGCGGCGCCCGCGTCCCAGTATCGGCCCGTGTCTTTGTCGGAGGCGTAAGTCTGTTGAAAACCCGATCGGACGAGCGGCGCGTCTCCGAGCAGATGACTGACGCAGCATGCATGAGGATCTTTGCCGCAAGATCGATAGTGCCCACGCGTCATCTTAATCGCCTCCCATCGGGGAAATTCCCGAAGCAACTCGCATAAGAGAGTTGTCTTACCCACCTCTGACGAAACACCCGCAATGGCGACCTTAGTGAAACTCATTGCTGCCTCAGAAATATTTCGAATTGAAGCTGAATACAGAACCCGGAGCCGTAGCGACGGGATGCTGCCACTCAAGTTGAGTCTGGGATCGCAACCCGCGATCGCGGCAGAGCTCGGCGATTTCCCCCTTAGTCACCGAGCCCGCCGTTGACGGCCTCTGGAAATCGAGCCCTTCGATTTCCCGCCAGGCCTCTCGCCTATCTCGCGTGTGCACTCCCTGTGCCGTTATCGAGAGAGCGCGTGGACCTTCGAAGATCAAATAAATCGCGTTGCTAAGCCCTATTCCCTCCGCGACGAGCGTCCATAAGTTGACGGATGGTGAGATATGGCCAGTCCGTTCAAACACGGGTGCCTTCAGTCCGTCTGCGGATTCGTCGATCGTAACTATTTGATTTGAATTTCTCAGCCTTCAACTCTACCGAGGCCAATGAGTCGAAGGAAGATGAGAAAGGCGAAAAGAGGCCGAAGACAAAGCGGCGGGCGCAGAGAGCGAACCCTTGAAGGCCTCGCGCGTATCACGCCGAGCAGGCGCAGGCGATTTCTCAACCCGCTTCGCGGGTTAAAAAGAAAACCTTTATTCTCGTCAACGGGAATCACTGCCAACCGCCGCCTAGTGCCTTGTAGAGCTGCACCAATGAAAGCAACTCGTTACGTTTCGTTTGCGCCAGACTCAATTCAGCACTGAATAGCGCGGTATCGGCGACGAGAGCGTTGAGCAGCGTGTCTACTCCACCTTCGTATCTTAGATGGGCCAGGCGCGAGGCATCCTGCAAAGAACTGACCAGCAATTCTTGCTGGGTGCGAATTTCCCTTACGCGCCGGTACTGGACCAGAGCGTTAGACACATCACTAAACGCCGTCTGGATAGTTTGTTGATACTGCGCGAGCGCGTACTCGCGTTGGGCCTTTTCAAAATTGACATTCGATTTAAGTCGGCCAGCGGTAAAGATCGGCTGCGTGATCTGAGGAATGAAACTCCAGACACGGCTGGGACCGCTAAAAAGATTCGCGAGCGAGGTGCTTTGAAATCCAAAGGCGCCAGTCAGACTGATGGTCGGGAAATAAGCCGCCTTCGCAGCAGCTACCAGAGCGTACTCGGAGATTAGAAGCTGTTCGGCCGATCTGATATCCGGTCGCCGCCCGAGCAATGAAGACGGCAAACCGGCAGGCACAGCCGGCAGTTCCTTCTGCTGAGAAAGTGAGGCGCCACGCGTAATCGGTCCAGGGTTGTTTCCGAGAAAAAGGTTGATCTGGTTCTCGGTCTGCTCGATCAAACGTTCTGTGTCGGGGATGGTTTGAGATGCTTGATAGACCAACTCTTCAGCTTGGCGTACTTCCAGCATGGTAGCGAGTCCGCCCTGCTGCCGAGCCTTGATGATCCGCAGCGATTCCTGTCGGGCACTCAAGGTGCTCTTTGCGATCTCGAGTTCCAGATCCAACTCGAGCAGGTTGAAATAGTTGGTGGCGACTTCACTTACTACAACCGTGGCTACGGTCCTGCGGTCTTCTTCGCTCGATGCGAGCTGCGCGCGCGCGGCCCTTGTTTGCTGGCGACGGCGGCCCCAGAGGTCGACTTCAAAAGTTAGCAGACTCCAAACCACTTCGCCGAACGAGCGACTGCTCCCGGCTTGCACAGCAGATCCACTGTTCGCAGATGTGCGAGTGGTGGTCAGATCAGCGCCCACATCGAACTGCGGAAATTGATTCGATCGAGCGAGGCCAACGTTAGCGCGCGCCGCGTTGATCCGGGCAACGGCCAAACGCAGATCGTAGTTCTGAGCCATAGCCGTGCGCACCAGCTTCTGCAGCGCTTCGTCCTGGAAAACTTCGAACCACTTCAGATCCCCGATCGAGTTCGGGTCCACCGGCGAGGTTGATTCGGCGCCGCGAAACTCGTCTGGTGTTTTGATGGGTGGGCGCTCGTATTTCTTTTGGGCCATCGCAGCGCTCGACAATAAGCTGAAGACCAGCGTCGCGGTTATTAACTTCTTTTTCATCACTGATCACCTTTACCCAATGCCGCGTACGGCGGGGTTCTCGACGCGTAGCGTCGGGATGAGTTTAGCCCGGCGTCTTAACGCCGGGATTAGAATGAACACCCAGCCCTCGTCGCGTCAGCGGCGAATGAGCCTTAGACTCAACCGTCGCATCTTCAATCTCCTACAACCGTCGTCGGCTCTGCTTGCGAGGAGTCGCTTTTCGTTTCTTCCCGCTTACCGAACTTCATCGAGAATCCTTCAACCAGGTAAAAGATTGGCGGAATCAGAAAAATGCCGAGGCAACTGGCCGCGAGCATTCCCATGATGACGACCGTGCCCAGAATGCGCCGTCCCGCCGCGCCTGAACCGGACGCGATCCACAACGGAACGCAGCCCGCGATAAACGCAAACGAAGTCATCAGAATCGGACGCAGACGGAGGCGTGCCCCTTCCAGCGTGGCGTCGACCAGCGACTTGCCCTTGGTCATTTCATCGCGGGCAAACTCGACTATGAGAATCGCGTTCTTGGCGCTCAGGCCGACCAGAACGATCAGACCGATCTGTGAGTAGATGTCCAGGTCGTATCCACGCAGCAGCAGCCCAAGGAAGGCGCCCAGTATTGCCACCGGGACCGAGAACAAAACTGAAAACGGGAGCGACCAACTTTCGTAAAGCGCTGCGAGAATGAGAAACACGAAGGCCAGCGAAAGCGCGAATGAAGTAGTCGCACTTCCCGATGCCTTCGTCTCCTGGTAAGAGAGGTCGGCCCAATCGTAGCCCATCTCGGGCCGCAGAGTTGCTTTAGCAACCTGGTCCAAAGCAGCCAAAGCTTGGCCTGAGCTATAACCGGGCGCTGCGTTTCCTATTATCTGAGCGGCCCGATAGAGATTAAAGCGATTGGTATACTCCGGCCCCGTGATCGGCTTGGTGGTTAACAGCGCAGACAGCGGCACCATTGTGCCGTCGTTGT
This sequence comes from Blastocatellia bacterium, assembly GCA_033856915.1. Lineage (GTDB taxonomy): Bacteria > Acidobacteriota > Blastocatellia > Pyrinomonadales > Pyrinomonadaceae > UBA11740. The sequence goes on from JAWVEB010000082.1 coordinate 184,553, forward strand.
TGCGCACGTAGTAACCCTTGATATCTTCCGCCGTCAGACGCTCTGCCCCTTCACCCTGCAGGAACACCCGCCACTGCCTGCCGAAACGATTGAACTGATTAAGGAATAGCCCGCCGAGATATGCTTGCAGCGTTTGGTACACGTCGCTGATGGCTACGCCCTGCTTCAGGACTTTATCGCGATCCACGTCGGCATAGATTTGGGGGACCGAGGAGTTGAACTGCGAAGTGACGCCGGTCAGCTCGGGGCGCTGGCGCGCGGCAGCCAGAAACTTTTGCACATTCTGATCGAGAAACTGCACCGTGCCGCCGCTGCGGTCCTGAATGTACATCGAGAATCCGCCCGCATTGCCTAACCCCGGAATCGCGGGCGGCATTAGGGCGATGCAGTTGGCTTCCGGCACTTCGGCTGCCATCTGCTTGTTCAAAGTATCCACGATTCCCTGAACCTGTAGTTGCTGCGGTGATCGTTCGGCCCACGGCTTCAGTGCGATGAAGAAGAACCCCTGATAGCTTGCCGAGACCCGAGACAGATTGCTGAACCCGCTAACCGTGGTGTAGTACTGGACGCCCGCTGTCTTGCTGAGAATCGTTTCCACTTTCTTCAACGCCAGATCGGTGCGCTCCATCGATGCTGCCGGCGGGAGCTGAACATTCACATACATGTAGCCATAGTCCTCGGTCGGCAGAAAGCTTGTGGGAAGCCGGTAACCGAGGACACCCGTAGCCACCGCAAAGCCAACCAGAATCAGAATGGCGATGAGCGATTTGCGAATCAAAGCATGGCTTAAGTTAACGTAGCCGTGCGTTGCTTTCTCGAACAGACGGTTGAAGGCGCCGAAGAAGCGGGCCAGCAGACCTTTCGATTCTTTTCGCGGCCTGAGCAGTAACGCGGCTAATGCCGGAGAGAGTGTCAGAGCATTGAAGGCCGATAACAGCACGGAAATGGCGATGGTAAACGCGAACTGTTTGTTCAGGCTTCCCTGTATTCCGCCCATCAATCCGATTGGCAGAAACACCGAAGAAAGGATCAAGGCTATCGCCACCACGGGAGCCGAGACCTCTTTCATCGCCTGGATTGTCGCGTCGCGCGGGCTCAATCCCTCCTCAATGTGACGCTGAACCGCTTCCACGACCACGATCGCGTCATCAACGACCAGACCGATAGCCAAGACCAGACCGAAGAGCGACAACGTGTTAATTGAGAAACCAAGGTAGGGGAAAATAACGAAGGTGCCGATGAGTGACACCGGCACAGCGATCATCGGGATCAGTGTCGCTCGCCAGTTCTGCAAAAAGAGATAGACAACCAGAATGACCAGGATCACAGCAATGATCAGAGTGGTGACGATGTCCTTGATCCCCTGGGTCACTGCCTGCGTCGTATCGAGCGTGACCGCATAATCGAGGTCGTCAGGGAACCGCGTCTTCAGTTGGGCCATCGCCGCCTTGACTCCATTGACCACGGCCAGCGCGTTTGAGCCGGGAGCCTGGAATACTCCAATGGTGGAAGAAGGTTCACCTCCCAAGCGCGACCTTTGAGCATAACTTTGGCCGCCGAGTTCAATACGCGCGACATCCTTTAATCGCACGATCGATCCGTCTGGTTTCTCCAGGACAACAATCTGCCCGAACTCTTCCGGCGTCTGGAGTCGTCCCTGCGAACTGACCGTGTAGGTCATCTCTTTGCCGGTCGGCGCCGGTTCTGCACCCACCTGTCCTGAAGGGTTGACCGTGCTTTGCTGTCGCACCGCATTAGCTATGTCGGTGACGGATATCCCCAGCTTGGCCAGCACGTCCGGCTTGACCCAGATGCGCATCGCGTATTGAGTGGCGCCAAAAACAGTAACATCACCTACGCCCGGAACACGGAATAGCGCGTCCACCACATTGATGTTGTTGTAGTTTGCGAGAAACAGCGAGTCAAAGCTCTTCTTAGGTGAATAGAGCGAAATCAGCATCATGGGACTTCCCGTCGATTGGCGGACAGTAACCCCAAACTGACTGATGTCCGTGGGCAAACTGGACAGAGCCTGTGATACTCGATTCTGGACGTTCACCTGGTCCAGGTTTGGATCGGTGGCGATGTCGAAGGTGACGGCCAGGTTTTCCGTGCCGGCATTGGCGTTGGTCGACAGCATATACAGCATGCCTGGGACGCCACTGACCTGCTGCTCCATCGGGGCTGAAACCGATTGCTCGATGGTGACTGCGTCGGCCCCCGTGTAAGTGGTTGAGACGTTGATCTGCGGCGGTACAATTTGCGGGAACTGCGCCAGCGGCAGTCCGAGCAGCGCCAGGACCCCGAGGATGACGGTTACGATGGAGATAACCATCGCGACAATCGGGCGCTTAATAAAAAAAGTTGAGATCACAGGTTCGGTACCTCTGCCTTAGCGCGTGGAACGGGCGGCAGCAGTTTCGTTTGGATCATTTTCATTATTGACATGGCGTGCTTTCGATTAACTCTGGCGCCGCGCTATCGCGGGCTCATGTGCCGCTCTCTCTGCGATCCCTGGGGTTCCGTTGCGCGGGTTAATTGTTCGCTGCCGGCGTTCCCGCAAACGGTCTCGGCGCCACGGCCGCACCCGGTGTAACTTTTTGTGTGCCGTCAACCATCACGGTTTCTCTGGCCTTCAGTCCGTCTTGAATAATCCACATTTGCCCCACGGTCGGACCAGGGGTGACAGTCCTCATCGTTACCTTGTTATCGCTGCCCACCACCGCCACCCGGTACATGCCCTGTAACTGACTGACGGCGCGTTGAGGTATTAGCAGTGCGCCGTTTTGGATACTGGTTGCCGCGCGCACTCGCCCATACTGGCCGGGCCTAAGAACATTTTCAGAATTAGGAAACAAGCCTGCCATGCGAATGGCTCCCGTCTTAGGATCAACTTGCCGATCGGCAATATAGAACCTGCCCGTGTGCGGATATGTTGTTCCGTCGGCCAGAAACAATTGCAGCTCGAGTTGCCTTTGCGCTGAAGTGCGGTCTGCCGGCGACGGATTACGTTGTACGTAAGCAAGATATTCCTGCTCACTGACAGTGAAATAAACTTTGATGGGATCAACCGTGGAGACAGTGGTGAGAATTCCACTGGTCGGGTTCACCAGGTCACCCACCTGGGCCAGGGCGATACCGACGATGCCGTCGATTGGAGAAAAGATCCTGGTGAAGCCAAGATTCAATTCCGCGGTCCTAACCGCTGCCTGCGAAGATTGCACCTGCGCCTTTGCTGCGACGATGGCCGACTTTGCGGTTTGGGCGGCCGCCGTGGCTGCCTTTATCTGTGCCTTGGCTACCTCTACCTGCGCTTTCGCCGCATCGTTAGCCTGAAACGCATTATCAAAGTCCTGCTGGGTTACGGCTTTCTGCTCGAGCAACGGGCCGTACTTGTTGACGTTAAGCTGGGTCTGGCGCTGATTGGCCTCGGCCTGTGCTCGCTGGCTGTTCGCCTGAGCAAGCTGGGCCTCCGCCTGGGCCAGTTGAGAAACAGCTTGCTCCACCAGACTTTCAGACTTGGCTAAATCTCCTTTAGCCTGATTGAGCACGGCCTGAAGCGGTCTTGGATCTATCTCGAATAGCAACTGTCCCTTTCTTACGAAAGCACCTTCGGTGTAAGCCTTGCTAAGTAAGTAGCCTGGAACCTGGGCTCGAATATCCGCGTTCACCATCCCATCGGTAGTACCGATCCACTCGCTATAGATTGGAACATCCTGCTGCTTAACCTGGACCACATCGACCTGGAGCGGCACCGGCGCCGCCTGGGCCGGCTTGCTTGTGCGGCCTACAAACACCGCGATGATCACCGCCACGACAACCACTCCGAGAGCGGCGGAGGCCAGGACCTTATGCTTTCGCAATTTGGCTTGTAGTGAGATCAGGATCTTGCTCACATTGATTTCCCCTCTCGGATTCATTGACCTGGCAAAGTTTTGATTGCTGCTTTGACGACCACCTGGTAGCAACTGCCCGGCCACGAATTTTGGAAGAGGGGATGGCAGGTGGGCGGGCGAAATCCCGCGAAGGCGCCGCTTAATTCTTAGGTAACTTGGGTACTCTGGTAATCGCAGTGTTCAAATAGAGACACGTGTCGCGATGTGGTCAGGTGAGCTTATTGTATTATCGGAACGGATAGCTTCACGACCTGGCCTTGCCGAAAAACCTTAATCACAATACTGTCGCCGACTTTTAGCTTGGTAAGATGAGCAAGTAGTCGACTGTAGTTTTCGCTGCTGTCTTCATAAGGCAGACCGTCTACTTCAAGAATGATATCCCCGCCCAACAGCAGATCCTCGCCCGCTACGTTGGCTCGCATTGAACCGGCAACGATGCCGGCGCGTGCGGCGGGAGAGCCGTCGGCGACGCGCTCAACCAACAACCCCGCGACTTGGGGAACGTTTAAAGCCCTGGCAAGATCACCAGTAAGAAGAAACCCCTCGATACCTGACCAGAACGGCTTCTGATTCAGCAACAGTTGCCGCGCCATTTTGGAGGTCGCCGCAAATCCAAGTCCTTCGGAGCCTCCCGACTGGCTGAGAATGTTGGTGATGATACCGACCACTTCACCGTTCATATTGAACATTGGACCACCCGAGTTCCCCTGGTTGATGGCCGCGTCGGTTTGCAGAAACTCCCGCGATGCAGTATCGCTGATTCTGTTATCGGCAGAGTGACGCCCACTGATGTGTCCGGCCGTGAGCGTATAGCCGAGGCCGTAAGGGGCGCCAACCACAAAGACTTCGTCCCCGACATCCATCTTGTCAGAATCGCCAAGTGGGGCGACAACCGGACTCGCTGGAGGGTGCGCGAGTTGCAGCAATGCGACATCGGCATTATGGACGGCGCCTAATACCCGGGCCGGGATCAATTCACCGTCTGAGAATTCGACCAACGTCGCATCTGCCGCCTCAACCAGGTGCGCGGCAGTCAGTATCTTGCCATCGCTTGAAATGAGAACTCCCGACCCCAAACCATTGGCACTAACCGTTCCACCTTGAGTAGAGGGCGCCAATTCCTTTTGCTGAGTTCTGACGATTACGACTGATTGTTTGACCTTATGAAAAGCATCGCGAAGCTGCTGGCCGCTGGTTTGGGTCGATCCACCCAGGCAGAGCGTGAGCAACAGCGAGACCGCTGTCAAAGTCAGCCTGTAGGTGCTTCGGGAATGTTGCTCCTCCGTGCGACGACGTTCTTTGAATTCGCTAACCCACAGCTTGATCGTCCCGGTCATTTCTCGCGTGCTCTGATGGCTGGGCTCCCGGTCGAGTTCCGGCTCTTTCGACTTCTGATCTCCACGTTTGATAACTCTGACCTTCGGATTCATGACTTGTCACCTGATTGATTGTGAATCGGTTTGATCGCATGCCGTTATGTTTACGGAGCAACGACGAACTCGATCGTATTTGTATTTATCAGCGGACCATCACAGCAGCTCAGCCGGCGCTGATCTGTAAACGTATACTTGCCCGGCTGCAGCGGTTCATACCACGCGACGTCGTTAAGGGACGTTGCCCCTTTCGACAAAATGAACCAATCAACCACCGTCGGCTCGTTGGGGCGCAGCAGTATTTGTTGAGGCAAGTTGTCTTCGTCACAAGCCTTGTCCTTCTCCGCTTCCTCCATCGACAATTGCTGAAATGAAATGTATGGCACCGGCTTGCCGTCCTTTAAAAGCTGCGGCCGATCCTGATAGAGCGCGCCTGTTTCACAAACATAGACCGGCTCGGTGCCTGTGTTCGTCATCGTGATGACGACGGGAACGCGCTCCCCTACCCGATAGGTGTCTTTCGCTGGCTGATACGGTACTCCACCCGTTGCTATGCTGATCTTGATCTGACTGCCGTCTACCTGGCCGCGCTCGCGCGAAGCGTTCGACTGCTGGGTTAGTCCCATTGGAAAATAAGCTGATCGAACCGCGTGTGTACTGCCTGTCAACATCGTCAATAACACTAAGGCTGCAATACTCATCTCTCCTCCTGTTCGAACAAATTCATCGTTCGCGCATTGGCTACTATCGCGCGCTCCCTCTTGCAAAGGCTCTGCCACGAATATCTGGTCGACGGGCTTCGCACTTAACCTGAATGAATTGAATTGTGTTGTAACTGCCGGCAGGTCGCCTCTTGAGCACTCACGGAAATTCAGATGACCAAATAGCAACACGCGATGAGGTATGGTCACTTCACCAGGTTTACACGAGTCTGCCAGAAGATAAGAAATTGTTGATTGTTACGAAACGAGCGTTGCGCACGCGGCTCGAATACTGGCCCGTCGTTTGCACCAGGAAGATCAGGCCTCGGGCCCGCTTAACGGAGAATAAAGGGACGACTGAAATATTAATGAAAGAGTGAAGGAGAAAAAGATGCTGAGATATTTACGACCGATGTTGATAGTGAAAAAGAGTCTGCCAGGGTTTCTGGTCCTGATGGGCTTATCACTGATGATTTCCATGCCAGCATTTGCGCAGCGCCGAGGTGGTGGCGGTGGCGGGCGCGGAAGCTTCGGCGGTGCGCCACGCGGTGGCGGTGCACGGATGGGCGGCGGCGGTGCACGGATGGGCGGTGGCGGTGCACGGATGGGCGGCGGCGGTTTGAAGGTGGGCGGCGGATTCATACCTCCTCGAGGGCCTTCGGCTTCTCGCGGGTTGCAAGGCTCGACAGCGATATCGCCGAACCGAGGCGTGGACCCGGCACGTCCCAACTTCAGTGACCGCGTCGGTCATCCGAACGCACCACACGTGCATTCGAATGGGCAATGGATTGGGCACGATTCAGGTCGAAACGATGCGCGCCTACACCTCGATCATCCCTGGCAATACGGGCGCTTCCGCGGCGGTATCGGCTCAAGCCACGTATTCCGACTAGGAGGAGGCGGTCCTTCACGCTTCTGGTTTGGCGGCAACTATTTCAGCGTGGCTCCTTTTGAAATGGGCTTGTGTGCAGACTGGCTTTGGGATAGCGACGATATCGTGATTTACGACGATCCCGATCACGTCGGGTGGTATATGGCGTACAACGTCAGGCTTGGCACCTACGTGCACGTGATGTATCTCGGTTAACAGAGAATACAGCCGAAAGGCAAAGGTAGCGCTCTCGCTACTGCACCGGCCGCTGTGATAGGCGTCATCGTGCTCCGCCAGCGAATGATGACGCCGGTGCGGCGCGCAGATATGTTTACGACTCCGCCGGCTCTGTCAACTTATCTTCGCCACCTGGCCTGTTGATGGCTTTGCCCAAGAAGTCTTCGGCTATGCCGCCTGATGTGCCGAAGGCCTCTGGCCTTCCGGCAAATCCGTCATTTGGATTTTGGGCTATGCCCAATTTGTTGGGGCGGAGCCCCGAATTCATTACGAACCGGAACGGAAGCGCAGAGCGCTTCCGCACATCGGGCGGAATAGCCGAGTCTCGTGAATCACTTTTTAGGCAAAGCCCCTGTTATTCCACGCTTCCTACAGTAATTACTTTTGCGACAAATCTCAGCGATGGATCCGGCTCCATGGCTGTGTTTAAGTGAGAACTCACAGAAATCCGTATGACCAAATAGCGACGGATGATTAATTATAGTCACGCTCTGCCAGAGCGGACGACAGTCTCCAATGCAACAACCACGAAAAGCCGATTGCAAACGCGCTGGCACCTTTGGCCTGCATATTGCCCTTAGGCTGTCCCGGTATGTTGAGTACTAATTCTAAAAGGAGAAATTGAAATGAGAGTTCTTCGGGTTACAGTCGCCGGTGCGCTGCTTCTATTTATGGCTGCGGCCGCTTTCGGAATGTCTGTGAAGTCGGACTACGAAAAGAATTTTGACTTCAGCCGGTTACACACCTTTGCATTCAAAACTGACCGGGCCAATACTGATCCGCTCAGTACGAATACACTCGAGGCCGGGAGGATCCAGAACGCACTAGTTGCGCAACTGGAGGCCAATGGGTTCACGCAAGCGACGGGAAGTCCGGACTTTATTGTCGCGTTCTACTCCCGCACAAAACAGAAGACCCAGGTCCAAAGCTCGGGGTTTGGTCCCGGCATTGGTCCCGGATTCGGGTTCGGCCGCGGATTCGGTTGGGGTTATGGAATTCCAGGACCCGGGCGTTGGCGCTGGGGTTATGGGCCGGACATCTGGACCACTAATTACACTCAGGGTTGCGTCATGGCTGACATCATCGACGCGCGAACCAATGATCTCGTGTGGCGCGGTAGAGTAACGGACACAGTTAATGGAATTGGCCAGTCTGAGAAGCAGTCCGATCAGGCCGCCAAGGACCTGGTCAAGCAGTTCTTGAAGGACGCAAAGAAGGTCGACAAGAATCTGGACAAGAAGAAAGCATAGCAGTGGACTGCTCGAATGGCTGTGGAAGAGTCCCCACCACTCTTCTCGCGGCCATCACTACCTTGGATCACCCATCGCCAATACGATTCTTCATCGAGTCTCGAATCTGTGATCGGGGCCACTTGATGCCATCCTTGTTCAGTTGTCCAAAGTAGTATTAGATAACTTGAAGATGTTCCGGGCTAAGCCCAGCGGAAGTACTTTGAAGAGAGGTTCGCACAAACAGCAAAAAGCAAATAATGAAACTCTCGTCACGAGGGGCGAGTTGTTCTCAATCTTCCTCAAGGCCGGGTTGGCTTTCGGCGGCGGTCTGGGGATTCTTGCTGTGCTGGAAGATGAACTTGTCAGCAAGCGGCGCGTCGTCTCAAGGGACGAATTTCTTACTGTCTACGGTATCGGTCGGGTCGTTCCCAGCGGAACGATGACGGCGCTGGCGGTTGCTTACGGCTACAGGTTCTGCGGAATGTCGGGGACCGTCATCGCGCTCACGGCTCTCAGCCTTCCGGTCTTCGTCCTGACCATCGCTCTGACCATCGCTTACCACTATCTCAGAAACAGCCGCCTCTTCGACTTGTTGCCGGTGACGATCATGCCCGCGGCGCTGGCGCTAATAGTCGTGGCGGCGCTCAAGCTGGGCAAAAACGTCTTCCGTCCGTCGCGGGAACTGCTCATAGCCTGCGCCGCCTTCGCTCTGGCGCTTTTCCTCCGGCTCAACCCGGCATTGATTCTCTTGATGGGTGGCGCCCTGGGCGCATTCGCTTTGCAGAAGGATCGAGAAGAGACTGTCTCCGAAAAGAAGGACGCGAACAAATGAGTCTCTGGAGGCTAACGCTACTCATTGCGCTCTTCAACCTGATGACGTTCGGCAATGGCCCGGTCATGATTCCTTTGCTTCAGACTCACCTCGTAGACGGTGCTCGCGTGCTGACCGAGGACCAGTTGCTCTATGCCTTCACCATCGCGCGGGTGACGCCGGGGCAAGCAAACTTTTACGTTGCCAGCATTGGCTACATGCTCTACGGGATGCCAGGTGCAATCGTCGCGACCCTTGCCATCATCCTACCGGCCTACGTCATGATCCCGCTGCTGCATGGGTATGAACACTTGCGCGATTCGCGCTGGATCGAAGGCTTCACGAAGGGTCTTACGGTCACATCGGTAGGGCTGATTCTGGCGGCAGTCGTGCAGATCGCTCGCGGCGCGCTAACTCGACCCATCGCGTGGGTCGTACTGCTCGCGACGCTCGTCATGACGCAACTGCTCAAGTGGAACATCGTCGTGGCGCTGGTCGTGGCAAGCTGTCTCGGATTACTGCTCAAATGGTTGGTGTGAAAACATGTTCCAATATCCTTCGAGACGATGCTCGCGTGCTTCTTTCTGGCAGCCTTCTCTAATAGCAATAACTTTCGGTAAGTTTCCGAAAGTGATAGCCAAGCGCCGCAAGCATTAGACCGTCGTCAATCTTATCCCGGTGCTCCGAGACAACTCGTCCCATGAACCGCCAGAACTCTCCGCGAGACTTATCGCGCACGCCCAGCGCAAAGACGATGCGCGCAAAGGCGGTGATGTCTTCTCGCTTTAATCCACCTTCACCTATCTGTGGGGAGCCAGCACGAGTGACACGGCTGAGGCTGTCAAACGAGCGCGCGTAATACTCGCGCGGGCTGTAGATATTTCGGATGATGGATTTGTAACCTTCAATCAAACGCTTGGCATCCATCTTCGGTACAAAGTTGAGCACGCAATCCGTATTGCTTCCAGTGTGATCCTCTACTCCCATGAGCCGCCCTTCGCGCTCCAGTCGCCGCCATAGTTGCGTATCAGGGATGGCCGCGAGTAAGCCGACCATCGCCACCGGGATTGCGCTTTCACGAATAAAATCCATCTGCCGCTCAAAGATGTCGTCCGGATCGTTATCAAAGCCGACGATGAAACCCCCCAGCACCTCCATCCCGTAACTCTGAACATGCCTCACCGAGTCTATTAGATCGCGACGCGTGTTCTGGCCCTTCTGCGCCTCTTTCAAGCTTTCTACAACTGGTGTTTCGATGCCGATAAAGACCTGCCTGAATCCGGCAGTTCGCATCTGCTCCAGCAACTCATCGTCGTCGGCGAGATTTACGCTGGCTTCCGTCGTAAACGAGAAAGGATACTTGTTGCGGGCCGACCATTCGGCCAGCACCGGCATCAGCAGCCGAACATTTTTCTTGTTACCGATAAAATTGTCGTCGACGATGAAGACCTCGCCACGCCAGCCAATCCGCAACAATTCGTCCAGCTCGGCGACGATCTGCTGATTGCTCTTCGTGCGGGGCACCCGGCCGTAAATCTCTATGATGTCGCAGAACTCGCAATTGAAAGGGCAGCCGCGCGAGTACTGCACCGACATGTCGCTGTACTGGCTGAGTTCGGCCAGCCTGAAATCCGGAATCGGCGTCAGCGCAAGGGCTGGCCGCTCCGGAGCCTGGTATACAGCTTTCGCTTCGCCGCGCTCAAAATCCTCCAGGAAGCCGGGAAACGTCGTCTCGACTTCGCCGACGAAAACGTGATCCGCTTCAATCGCATCGTTGAGGCCCATCGAAGCATAGGGGCCACCCATGACAACTGTTTTCCCTTTCGCCTTACATAGACTGATGACTTCTTTGAGCGACTCTTTCTGAACATACATCGCGCTGGCAAAGACGACATCAGCCCACTCCAGATCAGCGGTCGCGAGCGCACGGACGTTCATATCCACGAGTCGGCGGTTCCAGGCCTTAGGCAGCATCGACGAGATCGTGAGCAGACCGAGCGGCGGGAAAGCAGATTTCTTGCCGATAAACTTCAGGGCATGACGAAAGCTCCAGAAGGTATCGGGGAACTCAGGATAGATCAGTAATGCGTTCATACAGGTAATCCAAACCGTTGCGATTTCTTATTACCAATACCGAAACAATAAGCCAGTCGCCGTTGAGACCATAATGGTCGCCAGCCAGGGAGACTGCAAATAAAGTCCCATCGTAAGTGCTATTAACAAAGCCGCGACGAATCGGATCAGATAGGACTTAGGTCCTGACAACCGTTTCCTGCCCGATAGTGCAAACACCACAACCGAGGCGACAATAAACGGTAGCAGAAGATATTTAGTCCAGTAGGTAAATTCCAGTGACCGAATAAACACAAGAGGCATTTGTGTTCTCTTCCACCTTAAGAATGTATATTCAAAGTACCGGCCTTCGATTTCAAACGAGGCGTGGCACGTTCATCTCTCGCTGATCCAGGACCCGTTTCAGCTTCCTTCCATTCCTTAAACTCCCGGGTTCGCACGGAATAACACGAAACTCATAGAGCTTCATTTCATAATTTTTCCAGAAGTCCGCGAATCCTGCTCGCAGGTTATCCAGGACCGCACGCTCGACTTCGGATTGATGATCAAAGTGAGCCACTTCGAGGTGTAGCTCGACCACATCTCGGCGGCCGTCGTGTTTGATTACCGCCTGCCAGTCCGCGCCGTGGCCGTTCACATTGCGCAAGACTTCCTCAAACACCCACGGCCCTACGTTGCCCATGCCGCACACGACCATTTCATCGACCCGCGATCGGACCTTCGCGATCCGTTTAGCAAACAAACCACACGAGCAAGGCTCGTCAACCAATCGAGTTAAATCCGTTGACCGATAGCGAATCAGAGGCATTACATCCCGCACGAGCGTCGTATACACCAGCTCGCCAAATCCTTCCTCATCGATATCGGGCGTCTCAAAGAAAAAGAAAAGATCGTTGCGGTGATAACCATCTTTGCGCTCACACTCCGCGCCGAGCGTACCGAACGATTCGGTCTGGCCGTAGCTCAGATAAAGCGGCGCGCCCCACACGCTCTCGACGACGTGCCGCGCTTCTTCAGTGATATTCTCGCCGCCGCCGAAGAGGAGCTTGACCGGCCACGTGTCGCGTTCGCGCGCCAACTCCGATAAGCGCACGAGCCACGAAGGCTCACCGAAAATCACATTCGGTTTGTATTCGCGGGCCCGTTCGTAAAACTCCTGCGGCGGAATCTTGCCTGCTTCGACGTGGAAGCATTTCAAATACTGCAGGGCCACCCGCAAGACCACCGGCGAGACCCAGAACGAACAGTCGTAAGCACTCAAGATGCGATCTTCGGCACGCACACCCAAATGATAAAGCCCGATAGCGGAGGTGCGGCCCATCTCGTTAAGCTCATGCTGTGAGAAGAAGACCCGCTTGGGAATGGGTGACGTTGTGCCAGTCGTTTCGAAGGCCGTATCCGGGCGGCCGGTGAGAAAAGCTTCCGCGCCATGCTCGCGCAGGTCTTCACCGGTGGTGTAGAAGTCACCCAGCTCTGATGGATGTTCGATGCGGCGCACATCAATACCTCGCCGTCGAAACTGCTCGCGATAAAACGACGAACGTTCCGCGGCCAGGCGGAGGGTTCGCCGAAAACGCGCGCGCTGCATCGCTTCGATGGCCCACGGCGGCGACACGTTCAGGAAACGCACGGAGCGGTGCGGCTCCATATGAAGCACTGTTCGTTCGATCAGTTCGATTAGGTTTGCCAGCATCAGAAGAATTGATCCATTGATTCATTGATCCAATGGTTCAATGAAGAAATGAATCAATGAATCAATTTCCTTAAGTCCTTTCCGGCGCACAGCGGCGAATTAGCTGCTCAAACAGTTCCACCGCAATATCAATCTCTTCCTCGCTCATGTCGAAGCACGGCGCCAGGGTGAAAACGTTCTTATAGTAGCCGCCGATATCCAGCACCAGGCCGGTGCGGCGACCGCGAGCATCAAGATCACCTTTCATGCCTTCGGCAAAAATCTTATCGGTCAATTCGCGGTCGGGCTCGAAACCGTCTTCCTGGCAAAGCTCAAGGCGCAGCGCCATGCCCATGCCGTCCGTGTTGCCAATCACTTTCGGATAGCGCCGCTGCAGCTCCCTGATCTGCGCGAGAAAATAAGCGCCCTTGCGTTGCGTAATCTCTTCGTAGTTTCCTTCCTCCATCATCCGCACAGCCTCCAGACCAACAGCCGTGCCCAGCGGATTTGAAGAGAACGTCGAGTGAGTCGAACCCGGCGGAAACACTTCGGGCGAGATCAACTCTTCGCGCGCCCACAGCCCAGAGAGCGGATTCAAACCATTCGTCAGCGCTTTACCAAAAACGATAATGTCCGGTTCGACGTCAAAATTCTCCATCGCCCAGAACTTTCCAGCGCGATAAAAGCCCATCTGAATTTCGTCGTCGACGAGCAGGATGTTGCGTTCGTCGAGGACCTTCTTGAGCGCGGGAAAGTATTCGCGCGGCGGAATGACATAGCCTCCGGTTGCTTGAATTGGCTCAGCGTAGAAAGCCGCGAACTCAGACTCGCCGGCTTTCGGATCCCAGAACGAGTTGTATTCGGTGTCGAAATTCTTCGCGAATTGATCGACGCAATAGAGGCCGCAATCCTCGGGCTTCTTGCCGTACGGGCAGCGGAAACAATAAGGAAATGGGACGAAGTGAGCGCGGTCGGCGAAGTGTCCAAAGCGCCGGCGATAGCGATAACTCGAAGTGATAGCCGACGCCCCCAGAGTGCGTCCGTGGTACCCACCCATGAACGCAAAGACCAGATTCTTTCCGGTCGAGTTGCGCACGATCTTCAACGAGTCCTCGATTGCCTGCGCGCCGCCCACGTTGAAATGTACGCGTCCTTCCAAACCGAACTTCGATTCGTTCAGTCGCCCAATGGCGGCCGCCAACTCAACTTTTTCTGAGTGCAGATACTGACAGGCGAGCTGCGGCAACTTGTCTATCTGATCTTTCAGCGCATTGTTCAGCCTTTGATTGCCATAGCCGAAACTCGCCGCCGAGTACCACATCTGCAAGTCCAGATACGGAGTGCCCTCGCGATCGTAGAGGTAATGGCCCTCCGCCCGTTCGAAGAACTTCGGCGGATCGAGATAGTGGACCGTGTCTCCCCACGAGCAATACTTGCGCTCGAGTTCGAGCAGCTCCTGCTCGTTCATCGCGGGTGCTAATAACTCAAGTTCATTGATAGCTGTGCTCATGATTTTGATGAACCCCTCAGGCGCTGACTCTGTCCAATTCTGCTTCTCTTAAGAACACTCGTCCGGCCAACCAACGATCGATGTGGGCAGTCACGTCTCCAAGGTTCCGATACCGGGTGTGTTCAATTGATTGTTCGGTGCAGTATTCGGCCAGGCCGTTTTTCGCGAATACGAGATCGGCACTCTCAACGGCGTAGCGATCCGAAAACCCGTCGCCCACGAAAATGGCCGGCGCATTAGTCTTATTGAGAAGCCGCATCACCGCCGGTTTGCAGGTCGCGCAGCCATGCCCGCAGGTTTGATGGAAGAAAGGAAACTCAGTGCGCCACAGATGGCCGCGGCTTTCCAGATGCGCGGCGCAAACGCGCCCGCCGCGCAGGTAAGCGGCGATTCTCTTGTTCGCTCCGGATAGAATGCGACGAATGCAATAGTCGAAACCGTCACTGATAATATGGGCTGGGATATGCTGCATGGCGCACATCTCAAGTAACGTCACCAGCTCTTCATCAATTCCGATCTCATCAAGTAATGCGTCGATCTGCTTTCGCGACGCACGCACGAGCGACATCTGGGCTCGTAAACATTCGCGCGATCCAATTCGCCCCGCGCGCCACTCCGCTTCGAAGGTGAGCCACTTCGGATCGGCATATGTTTCGAGAATGGCGTCAACTGCGTCGCGCCGCGAGATGGTGCCGTCGAAATCCAGGAACAGAATGGGTTTTTGCAGCTCAGTCATGAATCCCTTTTCCTTTAGTCGGCTCGTAAATCTTCTCCGGAAGTAGCTGAGAGAGCGGAGCGATCTGAAGATCGCGATCCCTTAGCCCTCTGATTATTAATGGCAATGCTTCGACCGTATTCTTACGGGAGTTCTTTCCAGCACTATCGCCATCGTGAAGCAGAATGATCGACCCGGGGCGGGCCTTGCGCAGGACGTTGTCCGCGATTTGCCTCGGGGTGATGCGCTTCCAATCGAATCCGGCCACGTCCCACTGCACGGTTTGAAGATTAAGAGCGCGAGAGGCGCGGAAGTAAGCAGGTGTGCGAACTCCGTAAGGCGGCCTGGCCATTTGCGGTCTAATTCCTATTGTCTCGGCGATTACGCTTTGAGCACGTCTTATCTGAGCGTGCGTTTCAGCAGCTCTTTGGAAGAGATAAGAAGGGTGCGAATACGAGTGATTGCCCACCTCATGTCCTTCGGCAAGCACACGCTGCGCGATGCCGGGGTAGCTTTCTACCTCGCGTCCAACCATGAAGAAGGTCGCGCTGGCTTCTTGCGCTCCCAGGACGTCGAGTATGCGTTCGGTGTCAGGCGACGGGCCGTCATCGAACGTCAAAGCTACGGATTTGGTGTCCGTGCGGCCACGCCAGTAGGTGCGGCCCAACCACTGCGAACGCACCGCGCCAGTTGCGTAATAGAGACTCGCCGCGGCTATCGCCACAGAGCCTGTCGCAAGTATAGGAAGTCCGAGTCGCATCGTTCGTTATTCTTCTCTGCTAAGAGCTTTTCAGGCGGTTCTCCTGCGCGTCGCTGCTGCAACCGGCTCTACGAGAGCAAGAGCCAGGGCCGCAATCTGTCCTCGCGCATCGGGCCGCGCCATGGTTTGCGATCGCAAAGCCATCGCATCAGTCAATTTTTCGTCCTTCAATAAAGCGTTGATGGCTCGCGCCGTTTCTATCGGACCCTGCGTTATCAGGGCGGCGCCGGCATCGACCATTCGCTTCGCGTTTACGAACTCAGCTCCTGGGATTGGATCGAAGAAAACCACCGGCAGCGAGCACAGCGCCGCTTCCGCTATCGTCAATCCGCCGGGTTTCGTGACCAGGATTCGGGCTGCCTGCATCAACGCCGGTACTTCATTGGTCCAGCCAACCACTCGCAACGACACTGGAGCTTTCACCTTCACGCGTTCAAGCCGGCGCAGCGCGCGCTTGTCTCTTCCAGCCACAGCGACGATATGCATTGGTTCGTTGCTTTCGCCCAGTCGTTCGACTACTCGATCCATTCGCGTAGGCCCCATGCCTCCGCCCATCAACAGCACCATCGGAGAGTTGTCGCTAATTCCATAATGGAGGCGCGTGGCCTTTGGATTGTGCGGAACGTCGAACGCAGCATCGACTGGGATTCCGCAAATCGAAATCCGATCCGCGGGCGCGCCCCAGGAGATCATTTCCGTACGCACGTGCTCGTCAGGAACAGTGAAGCCGGCGACCTCAGGCTGCACCCAGATTGGTTCAGACTCGTAGTCCGTAATCACACTCAGGATCGGCGCTCGTGTTAGTTCCAGACGCCGTGCGATGGCGGCCATCTCGCAGGCGGCTACTTCGGCTGCCACAATCAGATCCGGATTGAAACTCTTGATGGTTGAAAACACTTTCGGACAACCCATTCGAAAGGCCCACGGTGGTGCGGTCCCTCCGTGCTTCTGTTTGACCCGCGCAGTCGAGAAGCGATCCCACAACCCAGGTGCGTATCGCAACATCAGCCAGTAGGGCCATTCGTAGCACGCCCGAAACAACCAACGGCACTCGGCCAGGGCATCGACAACGAGAACATTCGACGCGGGCCTTTGTCGGCGCAACTCTTCCGCGATCGCTTCTGCGGCGCGAACATGGCCGGAACCGAATGACAATGTGAGCACGAGTACCTTCATGTTAAAAATTTTTCGTATCACTGGAGCGCAGGCACCCTTGCCTGCGGTTCGCGAGCATCCTGCTCGCTCTCGCAAGTTATCAACTTGCGCTACACCATTCAGTCCTCGCGCCACTTCATTAATCTAAAACCAAGCGCGAGCGTGGCGACTGCCATCAAACTGAGCGCCAACAAATCATTTCCAATCTCATGGCCGCCCGCGAGTGTCGTCTGCACCGCCCGCGCGGCAAACGTTGTCGGCAGCAGTTGCGCGAACACACGTAACGCGCGCGGCATCATCTCCGGCTCGTAATAAACCGGTGCGAGAAAAATAAGCCCCGCGCCGAGCGTGTCGGTTAAAAGCGAACCCTGGCTGAAGCTGCGCGCGCGCGCCGCCACTATCACTCCCAGTCCGCACAGACATAGGATTGTCAATAGAATTACGGTCATCAGCAGGAGAAAATTGGGACTTATCTGAACGCCAAGCACACGTCCAAGTAACAGCAGCGTGGTCGTGCTCACCGCAGCCTGGGCCACAGCGAACAGCAGCACGCCGAAAACATACGAGGACGGCGCCAGCGGCAGCGTCGCAAAAAGCTTGAGCCGTCCGGTGAAACGATTTTCCAAAAGGAGATAGCCCAGCCAACTAATCGAGGTCAGCGAAAGCGAGAAGACGATCGAGCCGGCGAGAAAACGCAGACGACTCTGCGCCGGCGCGCCTTCACCACCGGCAACGGCGTTGGCGAACAGATACATCGCGGCCGGAAAAATGAGCGCGGCCAATAGAAACGGGCCAACCTCGCGGCGCGTGCCGGCATATTGAATTCGAAAAACGCAGACGATGTCGTTTGCTCGAGTCATCCAATCGTCTCCGTTTCGTCTTTATCGAAGGGCTCGCCCGTGAGACTGAAGTAAACATCCTCGAGCGAAGCCCGTGCGATCGAGTATTCGGAGAGCAGCTCGCGAGCGATGTGCTGCTGCGCCTGAGCAAAGCTCGCAAAGTAACGAATTCTCAAGTCGCTAAGCGGATCGTCCGGATTGATCGCGTCGCGATAGCTCACCCGGTAGCTGCGGTCCATGCGGGTCAGCAGTTCATCTAATCTGCCGAACGCGATGAGACGCCCGTTCGCAATGACGCCGATGCGATCGCTCAAACGCTCCGCCTCCTCCATGTAATGCGTTGAAAGAATGACCGTCGTCCCCGTGTTGACCGCTCGACGAATCACGCCCCACACGGCGCGGCGCGAAGCCGGATCAAGCCCAGTCGTCGGCTCGTCTAAAATCAGCAGCGGCGGTCGGCCCAGCAGCGCCAAACCGATCAAGATGCGCCGACGCTGTCCCCCTGAAAGCGAGCCGACACTTTTGTTTTTCTCGCCAATCAATTCGAGTTCGGCGATCACTTTCTGCGCCGCTTCGCGAGCTTCGCGTCTTGAAAGGTGCTTAAGACGCGCGAACAATTCAAAGTGCTCGCGCACCGTCAGCCTTTCAAAGACACCGGCTTCCTGCGGCGTTATGCCCATTGCGCGCTTTGCCTGCTGCGGCTCTGCCAGGGCATCGACGCCAAAGACGCTGACTGAGCCCGTGGTTGGACGAAGTTCCGTTGTGAGTTGCCGCAAGAAGGTCGTTTTACCCGCGCCGTTCGGGCCGACGATAGCCACCACTTCACCACGCTGCACTTCGAGACTAATACCGCGGTTCGCCTCTGTGCCGTCGCGGTAGGTCTTAACCAAATCCTGAACGCGCACAGCAATCTCGCGCGGCGCCCGCGCCGGCGTCACGCGCTCAACCTCAAGCGGCGATAGGCTTTTGATCCTGGCGACCAAATTACTGTCCTTCGTTAACTCAACTGGAGAAAGTCGAGCCCCCCACGAATCGCCGTGAACGGGCTGTTCCTGTAAGCCGAAACTTCGTAAGGGCAGCCAATCTTGCAGCCCTTGCAGAAGTCCCACATCTCTGGCGACTGCTGGATAATCTTTCTCACTTCAGGGGACTCATAAATTTCGCTCAGACTCATCTCAGGCGCGCCGCGATGCAGCGAGACAAACGCGCAGGGAAACTGGATTGAGCCATCGGGCCGCATATTGACGAGATGCGACGCCGAACGGCAGGGAAACTTCTTTGTGAATCCATCGTTGCGATAGAACTTGAAATAGTCCTGATAGAAACGGACGCATTTGTGCTGCTTCTTTAATTCGGAGACAAAGGCCGCCACGCGGTCGAGTTCCTCTGCTCGCATTTCAACGTCTTCTGTTTTCCATGTTGTGCGCACGACGTTGTGGACGGCTTCGGTGTGCAGGAGAAAGCCGCGCTCTTCGCAGTACTCTGCCAGCGCGGGCAGATCGTCGAGGTTTTCAAGATCGACAGCCGCGTTGATTTGGATCGTGTTGTGCTGAAGATTGCCTTTAATGTAATCGAGCGCTTCGAGGATAGTCGGCAGGCCGTCAATCCCGCGGCGCTGCGCAAACTTTTCGCGGTCGAGCGTGTCGATGGATACTTCCAACTGGTCCAGCTTCACGCACGCTTCGGCGTACCTCTTAAGCGCCAGACCGTTGGTCGGCATGGAAGTGTAGAAACCTTTCCGCGCCGCGTACTCGATATAGTCGGGCATGTGCGGATTCATCAGCGGTTCGCCGCCCGAAAAGCTCCAGGCAAAGACGCCGAACTCCGCAGCCTCGTCCATCCGCGCGAAGACCCGATCGCGCACGGCGCGATCCTCAGGCTGCTGATTCTGCCAGATGGCGCAGTAGCCGCACTTCATATTGCAGTGCAGCGTAGTTTCAAACATCACCATGAAGGGACGGTTGAAACGGTGCCGCAATTGCCGCAGAGCGTTCCTGGCCATTAAAGTTTTTTTCAACGCTCCCTATCCCCTGTCAGCGCGAATTGGCTGCAAGCCTATAACGTAAACGTCTTGTCGCTGAGTTTCTGGTTGATGCGCACCTCTTTGAACTGATGGCGTTCCAGCAACGTTTTTTCACTGTCGTAAAGCTCCAGCTTGACGGGCAGCTTCAGTTCCCGATCAATCCAAATTAAGACCTTGCGCGCAGCAGGCAGGCCTCCCACGGCTTCGTTACCCTTAGCTGTAAATTCGAACTTGTAAGCGGCTCGCCCGTTGAGCGGTTCCTCGCCGTCAAAGTGCGAAGTGATACGGGGATTAGCCGCGTCCTGCTGTGCCCGGTCAATAATCTTTCCGAGGCCTACCTCGGTGATGGGGTGCCGTGAATCGGACAGCGCGAGTGGATCATTTGGATCAAGCCGAAGCTTGCCGGCCAGCGCACCGAGCAAACCGTTCTGGCGCCCTAATACTTTGCCGTCATTGAAGCCCTGGCGGTAGACGGCTGTCTGATCGACGTTCCCCCGGTCGTTCAGCCATTCCAATCGCACGTCCAGCGGCTTGCGAAAAAAGAGACGAATCGTCTGCTTCTCTCCGTCGGATATAGCCCGCTCTTCTTTCTCGTAAAGGCAAACATAGTCCAGCACCTGTTCATAGCTGGCGTTTACGTCGTTCCAGGTGATCGGCGCTGACTCCGAAGCGGGTTTGCCTGAGTTGGCTATCGGCTTCTGAGTGGGATCAACGGCGCTGTCGGCGATGTGTTCGGACCGGCAACTGCTGCCGGAAACGCAAACCATCGCCAGTACTATGAGGCCGTGACCGAACTTCCTGCCCTTTGTTGTCAGCAACCAGCGTCCCCTGCCTGTAACCAAATCTTGTGTGCGTCGAATTGGCAAACTAATTCGCTGAACCAAGTGCAAGGAGCATGCCGCGTTCCGGCGATATTCAGATGGTTTGAAAAACCGATGACTTGGGTAAGGCTGGGGCTTCGGAAGAGCGGTTGTGTGGCTTTACCTGTGAGGCATTTTGTATCAAGTGAGGCTTTTTGAGTTCAACGAGGCTTAGTCGGGCCGAGAGGCGTTGCACAAAAAATCGATCGAAACTTGACGAGCCTTCGTCGCAGAGCGACGGATGAATGTAACCCAGCCTTTCAACGGCACTAATATACTTGACTCATTACGGCAATGGCTCTGCCACTCTGATGCGCGGCAAGTCTGCGACTTGCCGGCGACG
>JAWVEB010000083.1:0-23628 GCA_033856915.1 Blastocatellia bacterium
ACGTGGCCCATTAATCTGAACGGTCTCTGACCGTGACGGGTCGAAGACCCGAATGAAAAAGAAGGTTCGCCGCCGGCAAGTCGCAGACTTGCCGCGCATCAGAGTGGCAGAGCCATTGCCGTAATGAGCCAAGTATATTAGTGCCCTTGAAAGGCCAGGCTAAATTCAGGCGTCGCTGTGCGACGAAGAAAAGAGCGCGGAGGTGGCATGCTCAAGAATAATTCAAACGTACGAAGGATGAATTCGCGTTTCGCGCTCAGGCAGACAGAGATGTCCCGCTCCACTACGTTCGTTAACTTCGCACTGATCGTGGATAAGCGATGATGTCTCGCTCCGCCAGTTCCATCATTTCTGCAAACAGTTTCGGAGCGTCCGCGCGAAAGAACCGCATCCCGCGCACCATAAGGTCGCGGCACGCTTCCGCGGAAACGTATTTCTGAAACCAGGCCGGCATGTCCGGATGCACCACGCGGCTCATGTCGTGAGCATAGGTTCGCACTATCACCCGCTCTCCCTGATAATTAATACACGGTGCTTCAAGAATTTCGTTGTGGTAAACGCGCACCGGAAACTTTTCCTTCCAGGCATCATCCACGCAATAACCAAACGAAATGTAGTTCGTGGTCGCGCCCAGTCCGACAATCTTTCCGCCGCCCTCGATCAATTTATAGTAGGGGCTGCACGTGTCGTACGGATAAGGAGACAAGTGATGGGTGGCCGTGATCTCTGCAGCGGCCGGCCCGATCGCGCAGACGGATTTCGTCGGGTGCAAACTACGAATAGCGCCGCGTTGTCGCCGCGCGAACTCCGTCAGAATCCCCGTATACGAAGGCGTCCGGCGCACATCAAACACTTTGCCCTGATGCAAATATTCGTAAGAAGAAATCCGGTGATTCGGATAAGTCGGAAACAACACCGTACCCGAAGTACCGATGATTTCCCGAATCAGAAACAAGATTCGGTAGAAAGGAAACGCGAGGTTCAATCCGTCCATCCCGCTGTGAACGTAAACCAGATCGCCTTGATTCAAATTAAGATCATTGGCCAGGATTTCCCTGAAATCTTCCTCGGTCAGCGGCTGCAGGGACGCGACCCGGCGGCACTCCCGAGCCCACTTCGCGCGCCGCAGCGACGTCACCGCCCTGTCTGGCAGGATCGTTCTGGCGATTCTTTGCAGATCCATATCAGACGACCTCTATCAGCGTCGCGCCCCATGAATAGCCGACGCCAAAACCAACCAGCGCCACCCGGTCGCCCTGCTTAATACGACATTGATCGAGAGCGCTCTCGAGCGCAATCGGAATAGTCGACGAAACCGTGTTGCCGCATAGCTCCATGTCGATCCAAAACTTGTCCGCGGGAATTTTCATTTTGGCGCGCAAGCGCTCGAGCATGAACTTATTCGCCTGATGCGGCACGATAAAATCGATCTGGCCAAGCGTGAGTCCGCACTTGTCCAACAGCCGGCCCAGAGCTTCGGGTACAGTCTTCATGGCGAATCCAAACACATCGGCGCCGTCCATGAAAAGGTTCTCGTCCGAACGCCAGTTGCCGGCCGCATCTTCTTTCTCAACCGCGGTGTCGGCGGTAGGGGGACAGCGCAAGCCCCCGGCCTTAACTATGATCTGATTTGCTCCCCGTCCGTCGGTTCCCAAAACGAAGGGCCCGATTAGTTCTCGATCAGACGGCATTGCGCCAATCAGCGTCGCCGCCGCGCCGTCGCCGAACAGAGTAAGCAGCGAACGATCGCGTCGATTAATAAATTTCGTGTAGGTATCAGCCGTGACCAGCAGAACATTTTCGGCTGTGCCGGCTTCGACCAAACTCTTTGCCAGTGCCAGGCCATAGACATACCCCGAGCAACCCTGGTTGATATCGATCGCGCCGCAATCGGTTCTAAGTCCCAGGCGATCCTGCATCACGCAAGCCGTCGTGGGGGTGAAGTAGTCCGGACTCTGCGTGCAAAAGATCAGAAAATCAATTTCTTCCGGCGCATGAACTCCGTCGGCGAACAACCGCTCGGCTGCGGCCACACCAAGATCCGATGCACATTCATCGGGAGCAGTAACGCCGCGCACGGCGACACCTGTCTTCGACAGAATCTGGCTGGCATGCCAGTCGCCGAATTCTTCAGCCAGTTGTTCGTTAGTCAGTTTTCCGGCAGGTAAGAAAGATTTGATCGCCTTGATTGCTGCTCTGTTCTGCATGATGATTGGGTCGCGATTCATTATAGCCGGATCGCTCGTCGTATTTCATAACTGAGCGCCGCTACGTTAGAATCGCCGGCGAGGAGAAAATGATGGCCACCGACGAAAGAGTCAGCAAAGCAGTTTTCAGCGCCGTTGATGAACTCAACACCCAGTTGCCCGCCGGCGTTAGCGTGGAAAAATCTCTGGACGCGCCGTTGTATGGCGCGGGCGGCAAGCTGGAATCACTCGACTTTGTGACTCTGATTATGGAAGTCGAGGAAAAGATCAACGCTGAGTTCGGCACGGACATCACCATCGCTGACGAAAATCTGCTATCGAAAGCGAAAAGCCCTTTTTCCACGCTGCGTACCTTGATTGAATACCTGGAAGAGCTGCTTAAAGAGCAAGCCAACCCAACCGATTAGAGACCTTCCGCATGGGTTAATACCGGATTAATTTCCCAAACCCCGTAGCGGGTTGAAGCATAAAGCTTAGGCCAACTTGTTCATGGCTTCCAGCCAATCAATTTTTCCAAAACCACGCCAACTATTTCTATTGTGCCAGCCGATGATTACATCCTGAGCGCCCACGTCTTCCCACCACGATTCGAACTCTGCGCGTGAAATGTAAAACGTAGTCGGCGCGACCAGGTGATCAAAAACTATCGAGTGCTGCTCGCGCCAGTTGAAGCCGGACACGAAACTTAAATAATCGTTATAGAACAAATGCCGCGCCAGGCCCCGGCCGCGCTGGCTTCGATTCAGCGGTCCGTAGAAAGCCTTCGTCACCCCATACATGATCGCCGCTGGAAACTTTGAAAGATGAAACAACCAGCGTGGATTCATGCGCGACGTGACAGATTCGCGGACAGGATTAACGAGTCTGACGATCCATCCGTTATTCTCAGCGCCATAGATCCATGCAGACATGTGGCCGCCCGGCTTGACCTGCGCCACCAGCGACCTAAAACCGCCGCGCGGATCCGGCAAGTGATGGAGCACGCCCAGAGAGAAGGCGTAATCGAAAACCGCGCGCAAGGGCAAATGGTAAATGTCAGCCTGGATAACGTGAGCGTTTTCAATCCCGCGCGTCGCATCAAAGGCCAGATCGACGGCGTCGCTTAAATCAACCGCTACGATGTCGCGTGCTCCCCAACGCGCAATCCGGTGCGTATGTCGTCCTTTGCCACAGCCTCCTTCGAGAATTATTTTTCCTTTGCAGAATTCAGCACGGACCGGGGCAAGCCATCCGAGCAGCTCATCGCCATACTTTTCATCCTCATGAGAAAACTCCTGCCACGACCAACCAAAGCTCTCAGCCGTCGCCTGCTTTCCCGCTCCCACCTCGGCCAGATCCGCAAAGCGCGGCACACCACGACGAATCGCAAAGGTTCTGAGACAGCTTACACACTCGAGCTCGCCCGAAATGATTTCGATTCCCTCTTGCTCCAGAACTGAGCGCAGACGAATCGAGCCTTTGCACGATGGGCAAGCCAGATAATCGAGGAGTTTCTTCTTCATGGAACAGTCAGCGAAGATGTCAGCAGCCCGACCGTAAGGGAGGGCCAACGTGAATGCCGAATAGCCTAAGTGTTAGCGAACGGTGTGTGATTGCCTACCGGCCCTCCCTTACGGTCGGGCTTCTGACGCTTCTGATGCGATCGACGAATTCCTTGATGGCAAGACCGGCAAAGACTGTGAGCACAGAGTGCATCGGCAGCCCATAGCGTATATGCGTGTGCATCATCGAGCCGACCACCCAATAATAGAAAACGGTTGCCGCCATTATTCCGGTCGTGCGCCAATCCAAACGACACGCCAGGATTACACCCACGAACATCAGCGGCAGCAGAATGTAACGCAAGACGCTCTGCAACATCCCCAGACCATTGACGAACACCGCCAAAATTCCTCCTTGCCATTGGGTTGGCAGGGACTTCCTGCTGGTGACATTGATACCCGCGCTGCCATAAATCCCTGAAGGCGCGCCGGCATATTTCAGTACCGCAGCCATCCGATGAATGACCGTGCCGGCGTACCAGAAGGGATGCTGCTTGATGATCGCGACGGATTTGCGTGTCCGCTCGCGGTCGCGCTGAATACCATCCGGATAATAAAGATCGAAAGGCGCATCGGACGGAACATGCAGGGCGGCGCGCTCTTGCTCGATAAGATCACGATCGTTCGGCGCCGCGCCAAACTCCTGCGCTCCTCGTTCAGTCTCGCCTATGCCTTCCCACAGATTTGTTCCGACGCCCAACCCGGTGGGCACAAACGCATGGAACGCCATGACATTGCGCACGATGACTGGACCGATCACGAGCATTGCCGAAAGGATTACACCGCCGCTCATGATCAGACGCCGGCGCCAGGTGGCTTGCACAAACAAGAACAAGGCGAGCGCCCAGAAGAACACCAGCAACATTGCATTGGCGCGGAGCCAGCACGAAGCTCCCACCAATGCGCCTGCGCCGATGGCCCATCCGAGGCTTTTCCTTTTCGCCGCCAGGAGCAGCAGCCACGCCGCGGCCACGACAATCCATGCGGTGGGCGCATCGGCCAGGGGCGCCGCGCCGGAAAGCGCCAGCAAAGGCCAGAGCGCCGCAATCCCGCCAGCCCATAATCCCGTACGCCAGCCAAAAGCCGTCACCCCCAAACCTACAATCAGCAGCACCGAAAAAGAATCGAGCACCCACTGAACATTCTGCACCGCGGCGGGGGACCGGTTGCCGGTCAAGGTATAGATGAAAGCCAGCCACAGCGGATAACCCGGCGGATAGATCGCCGCATCTGTGTGCGAGGGATCGTCGATCAAAAACATAGATGCCCGACCATCGAGCCAATCCTGCGCCTGGCGATCGAAGTTTGCGTAGATGCCGCTGGGAAACCAACCCGGCTCGTCAAGATGCGCACGCAGAAAATTCGCCGTCAGCGCCCGCACGGAAAAAGCGAGCGCCAGAATGAAGAGCAGCGCGAGGACGCGCCTGGTCGTTGGATGAGAAAGTTTTGGATTCACCTGTTAAGGCAACAACTCAAACCCTTTGCAGTGCGACGGACGAAACATCGCAAAGTGTCTGACATCGAGAGTGAGGATGCGAGTAATCGAAAGACGTTCAGCAATTGCTACGATTAAGGCATCCACAAAATCTACTCGTGAATCTGCGTATTGTCGGATCACTTCGGCGGCGCGCAGGTAATCGGCGGTTTGCGGTGACTCAAGAATCAGATCCGGGGCAGCAAGGCTGTCGATGAAGTCAGCAACCGCTTCAGACCCGACATCACGCAACAACAGGTAAGCTACTTCGGTGATTGCGGGCACCGGAAGTATTACAGGCTCATGAATCGTTCGAGTGACGGCAAGCACTCGCTGGTGACTCTGTTCTGTCCGATTAAGAAGTGCGTAGAGAAAGCCGGTGTCGAGAAGGAGAGACATCAGCGCACGCTCAGTCCCCTAAGAGTATCAACTTCGGTTTCCAGTATTGTCTCATCACGGTCTGCTGTGTTGCCCGGCCCGCCGGCGTAACGTCCGGCCATTGAAAGCAAACCGTTCCCGCGATGATCTCCTTGTTGGGGACTCTCAACAGCGCTATCAATCAAAATTCGCGCGATTTTCAGCCGCTCTGCAGCAGGCAATCCCAGAAGACTCGCCAATATTTTCTTGTCTTCAATCATGCGAAGATTTTACCCGAACAGCACTTCTTCTACCACCTCAATATTGTTTCCAGACCTCACTTTCGCGCCGAGATAATCACGTTCCATCCAATACTTTTTCGCAACCGTCGGAATACGCCGTCAGGAATGATCGGTCCGAGAAAGTAAAACTCCGGTCGTGTTAATTGTTCGACCTGGGTCTTGACTTCACTGAACATCGAAAACAGATCGCGCGCTTCACGGCGGCTGTAGACCTTCACGAGTGGATTTCCGCCGCCCTCGTTGAACTCTACATACTTGCTCATGATGTCCGCGGGCGAGTTTCCGCGCAGCAATTCGCCTCCCAGAATTCCGTGACGAACAATTATTTGTCCCCAGTAGCCCAGGGAGCCGCGATGATAAAGCATCACACGCGCCTGACCGCCCGGGCGCAGCACCCGGTGTACTTCGCGCACGGCGCCGGCGGTGTCGGGAGTGTGGTGCAGCACGCCGTTGGAATAGACGACGTTGAAACTCTCGTCTGCAAAAGGCAAGTGCTCGCCATCGCTAATCGCAAACTCGCCGTGCACGCCATAGACGGCAAAGTGTTGCTGCGAGATCTGAATTGAGCGCGGAGTTAGATCAACTCCTGTGACTGATGCGCCGCCACGCGCGAACTGCAAGAGGTCGGTGCCCATACCGCAACCCACCTCGAGCAAACGGGCTCCGGCAAAATCTTTGAAGCCCATCACCTCTGGCATCCACGGCGCGTACTCTGTGTAGCGATGGCGCTCGACGGCGTCGAAAAATCCGCGCGTGCCGAATTCGTGCTCGCGGCCGTAGACGGCGCCGCACGGGTCTTCGCCCCACTGTTCGCGGGCACGTTGTTTTTCGTCGGCGGCAAGATCGCGATGATCAGTCACAAAGCTTCAATCAGTTGATCGAAAATAAAGCCAGTCAATGAGCCATCTTCGATGGCTCGTTGCGCAGTTTCGAGCCACCTCGGTGTTTGCTCAGGAAGAAGTCTTCGCCCGTGCCTGATATGCGTCAAGCACACGTCCCGCGTTGTGTTTCCAGGTGTATCGCTCGATGGCAGCCGCTCGCGCCGCTGCGCCCAAACGTTCGCGCAACTCTCGCGATCTACTCAAGCGCAGAATCGCTTCGGCCAGTTGTCGAGCATTTCCTGGCTCAGTCAGCAGCGCGGTTTCTTCGTCAACCAGGACTTCGCCAATCTGTCCCAGACGACTGGCGACTATGCCCTTCCCCATCGCCATGTACTCGAATAATTTTGTGGGCGAGCCAAAAAACTCGCTGCCATCTTCCAGAGGCACGTGCGGCGACAAGAGAATATCGCAGGCATCCAGCAAAGCTGGAACGCGCTCATGCTCGACGTGGCCGGCGAAAATCACCTGCTGCTCTTTTCCCGCGGAAGCAACAATTCGCTGAACCTCTTCGCGTAACTTCCCGGCGCCGACCAGCAGAAAACGCACCCTGGAATCAGCAGGCAGCAACGTGATCGCCTCGGCCAGGGCCAGCACTCCATGCCACGGACCAAACGTGCCGACGAAACCGGCAAGGGTTTCATCTTCAACTACGCCTAGATTTCGACGAACGGTGTCGCCACCGACGTGGGGACGAAACTTTTCGGTATCGACGCCGTTTGGATTGACGATGATTTTTTCATCCGCGATTCCGGCTTGCAGAAGATTGCGGCGCTCCACGTCGGCCACGACAAAGATGCGGGCCGCGGCTTCCAGGTTCAAACGCTCGAATCTGGCCAGCAGCGGCAGCATGTTTCCTCGGTCCCAGTGCTTTCCCATCCAAACTTCCGACCCGTTGTATTCAAGGAACAGCGGCGCTCCGGTGCGCAGGCTGGCGGCAACGCCGGCCCAGCTAAAACGAGCGTAACGCTGATAAATCAGATCAACGGGCGAATGCGCGATCTCTCTTAGCGCTCCCGCGCAAAAAATTAGATTGTTCCGCAAGTCGAAAGCCGCGCGTGTCGAACCCAGCGGCTCGGGATCGATTAGCGTCAGCTTGCTCCGATCGATTCCGGCTATGTTGTCGTTGCTGATTACTCGAATCTCTGCCCCCAGCTCAGTGGCCGCGTTGACGAAACCATTGATGTGCGTTGCCGCCCCACCTGCCTGCGTGCCCACGCCCGGCGTGCTGCGCAGGTAGGCGATTCGTGGCGCTGCGAGCTTTCCTTCGGCAAGTACCTGAGAAGACATGCCCTCCCTGACGGCCCGGCTACTGCCCCGCTCACTGCGATTGTTCGCTCGACTCTTAACGGCCCGCTCAAGTTTCTTCAGACCGGAATATGAGCGAGCCATCGCCAGTGCACTGAAGGCTGATTCGCCGGCGAATCGAAAAGGCGTCAGCGCCAGGATGCCCACGCTGGTCTCATCCCGGCTGTTGCCGGTCGCATCGAATAGCACAACACGACGCGCGCCCGCCAGCGTGCCAAAAAGTAGTAAGTCGTTCTGCCCGCTCTGCCAGGCGAGTCGCTCTGTGGCGACCGCAAAGATATCCGGGCGCAGCGAATGCAACGCGCGAATGCGACCGAGCGGCCCGGAACTCTCGAGTTGGCCGCGCGAGACATCCTCGATGCCGGCGCCGGGATACTGCTGCTGCAACCATTCGCGGGCCCGGTCCGGATCGCCGCTAAGCACAAGCAAAACAATTTTCATCCAGATTCACTCTTAGTTGGTGACGCCAGACGGACCTGCACCAGCAAGTTTCTGAACTCGTGAGTGCGCAAGAGAAATATCTCAGCCGGACGCCGGCTGGTTTTCAGGCAAAAGTAAATTGCCACGAACAAAAAAATTAATGTGTAGCTGATTGTCGAAGTGAGTGCCGCACCGCGAGCGCCAAACACCGGCACCAGCGCGAGATTTAGTCCCAGGCTGACGGCCAGCGTGATCAACCAGAACACCGGAATCGCGAGCGGCAAACCTGTTCCGGTGAAATGCTGCACTAGAACAGACTCAATCCCGATCAGACATACTCCGGGCAGCAGAATCAGCAACTGGATCGTGGCGTCGGCGAAGCGCGCACCATAGATGAGCGGCAAAAGAACCGAGCCGGCCGCGGCCACGACGCACATCATCAACATCACGAACGATACATGCCGCGTAACCTGAATCGCGAACTCCCCACGCGGATCCTGGTAAGACGCGACGCGTGGAAACAGCAGCATGGCGATCACACCCGGCAACATGGTCAGCAAGTTTGCCACTTGCGAGGCGACTGCGTACACGCCCGCCTCGGCCGCTCCGCGAAAGTGATTCACAATCAGGAGGTCGACGCGAAATATCAGTATGGCCGCCACTAGCGGAATGAAAAACTTTAGGCCGTAGCCGATCGCGCCCTTAAACAGCTCGCCGTTGGGGCGAAAGGCCATACGGGCTTTCTGTCGGGCCACCAGACGTCCTACGGCCCAAAGCATGCCCACGCTCAACAAAACCGTCGCGGCGGTATTGAAAGAGACGAGCACTTTCAGATCAGAACGCAATATCAACAGGACGACAATCGCGTTGAAGAACGCGAGCGCCGGCGCCATCGCGTCCATAAAGTTTAGCTGGCGGATTCGATCCATCGCCAGCAGTACGTTGAGCCCAAGCGACAGCAGAAACTGGAACGGAATCGAGAGAACTGCGATCAAAATCAGGTCCGAGGAAACGCCGCCAAATAGCGCGGGTGTGAACTTCGCGAGGCCGACCACCGCCAAAGCTACGACGGTCCCGCCGCATAACGAAAAGACAATTGCGTTCGCCCACACCGGCGCCAATGTCCGCCGATCCTTCGCGATGAAATAAGTGTTGGCCGACGTGAGACCGAGACTGCCGATCGCCAGCGCGAGTACAATCGTCGTGTTCAGCACCGCTAACGATCCGAGGCCTTCCGGTCCCAACCATCGCGCAACGATCACGCTGGCGCCGACCGTGCCCAAAAGCATCAACAGCCGCGTCACGATCGTCAGCGCCACTCCCGAGGCAAAGCTGCCGAAAGCTCCCGCTTCAACCGGCGTTACGGCTGCGGCAGTCTCCTCTGGTGCTCCGATGATTAGCTGATCGCTCATGCCTTGTTCGACTCGGGTTACGTCGTGTGGAGCTGCTCTCTCATTAGCACCTGCCGTCAATCCAACGCTCGTACCACAGACTCAAATTCAGCAAGCACCAAAGGTTCGCGCTCCAATCGCGAGTTCCGCGTTGATGTTCGTTGGCCATGCGCTGGATAAATGAATAGTCAAAAAAGTTTCGCTGACGAATCGAAGAGTTCATGATCTGCTTAACCAAACTGTCGCTTTCAGGTCCGCGAAACCACTCGTTGATGGGCGCGCCAAAACCGCGCTTTGGTTGGTAGAGCACGTCGTTTGGCAGCACTGATTCCAGGGCCCGCTTGAGAATGTGTTTTCCTGTCGAGCCTTTCACTTTCAAATTTCGCGGCAGGCCCATCGCGTATTCGATCAGGTGATGATCGAGAAACGGAACCCGTGCTTCAACCGACGTGGCCATTGTGATTTTGTCCACACGCATCAGCAGCAGCTCAGGCAAACGCAGTTTCAATTCGAGGTAGGTCATGCGCGCGGCATAATCCGAATCGGGGCGAGCGGCGGCAATCGTTTCCTGATACTGACGCACCACATCGTACGTGGATCGCGCGGTGGATCGCGCTCGCATCTCGGGCGAAAGCACCGCCGGCTTCATCGTTTCGTCAAACACGATAGCGCCGCCCCAGAACAAAGACTCGTTGGCTCCCAGCCGCCGCACCAATTCGCTGGCCATGCGTTTCTTCAGCAGCCTCTTCACCAGCGGCTTTGCTAAGAGTGAAGCCGCGTGCCGGGCAGAAATCGGCAACCGCTCAGCATGGCGCCAGAACCTTTCTTCGATCTGCAAATACGTCCGAAACCAATCATAGCCGCCAAAGATTTCATCCGATCCCTCGCCGACCTGCACCACGATCGTGCCGGTGTCGCGCGCCAATTTCGAAACATAGTAAAGCGGCACACACACCGGATCGGCGATCGGCTCGTCCTGGTGAAATACCAGCTCGGGCAGAAACTTCTGCATCTCTGCGCGGCCGATCATTACCTCATGATGATCCGTTCCGAACCGCTTTGAGATCGCCCGCGCTGAGTCCAGCTCGTTCAGTTCTTCAGTATCATGAAAGCCGACTGTGAACGTTCTGACCGGCTGGGTCATCAGCTCAGACATCAGGGCCACGTTCGCCGACGAATCGACGCCGCCAGAAAGAAAGACACCGAAGGGAACGTCCGCCATCATGCGTTTTTTGATCGAGGCCCGGAGCAACTCCAGAATATTTTCCTGATGTTCCTGTTCACTCCGCACCACCGGCGATTCAGGAGGCAGCGCGTCCCAATATTGGGTCATGCGCGCTCCGCCATCGCGATTGACGACCAGCATGTGGCCGGCAGGAAGTTTATGAACGTCACGAAAGAGAGTTTGCGGCGCGGGCGTGGTTACGAAAGTGAGATAGTGATAGAGCGCCTCTTCGTTTACTTCCGGCGTCACCGCCGGATGTTCGAGGATTGCTTTAATCTCGGAAGCGAAGATGAACCGGCCATTCTGCTGATAGAAGTAGAGCGGCTTGACGCCCGCACGATCTCGCGCCAGCACCAGTTGTTCGCGGTCCGCGTCCCACAAAGCGATCGCATAATCGCCTTCGATATCGTGAACAAAATCAAGACCGCGTTCTTCGTATAGATGCAGGATGGTTTCGGAATCAGTGCGGGAAGCATAGACGTGGCCGCGTTGTTCGAGGCCTTCACGCAATTCAGCGTGGTTGTAAATCTCTCCATTGAAAACCAACCACACGCGGTCGGTGCAACCGCGCATCGGCTGGTGGCCGGCCGGGGACAAGTCGATGATGGAAAGCCGGCGAAATCCGAACCCTCCGCGGCCTCCGTCAAAGATCAATTCACCCGCATCGTCCGGTCCACGGTGCGTCATTACGTCGCGCATCTTTTCGATCAATGCACGCTCGACTCGGCCCTCCGCCGCGCCATATTCCCAGACTCCGCAGATGCCGCACATGCTTAAATTTCAGATCTCAAATTTCAGATTGTCCAATTCGACAAACCTTCAAAGTTTGTCGATCTGCTTCGTAATGAAGTCAGTACCGGGAGCGGTAGCGACCGGGTCTCAACGTTGCGATAACGACCCTTGAGCGAGGGGCCACCCGGTCGCTACCGCTCCCGCTACTGACCTCGCGCTCTCGGGATTTAACTGCCAGTCATATTCAGCCGTTCGCTCGCATCCTCGCCTGCACAAACCGGAACCAGCACGAACTGCGCTGTTACGGGTAACGCTGACCACACGCTCCAGCACACCGACTCTGACGCCTGTTTGGCTCCGTAATCCCGGGAAGAAAAGCGCGATTCCAGAACGGGCTCGGCAGCCAGCCCGCTTGCTACCATCAACAATCGCGCGCCGTTCATCTTATCGTACACCTCGATAGTTCCGTCAGGACGTATGCTGTTTTCAAGTCCAGGCGCCAGATGAAACCGAAACTTAAGGTCGTGACTTCCTTCGCCGCTCAACTTGTCTTCTACCCGCCAGCAGCGTCGCTGTTTGTCTAAGCGGACGGTGCGCCGATGAGTAAGCGGCTGCGGCAGACGCTGATAACCAAAATGTTCCGCGACCAACACGTCAGCGTCGTGGTCGCTCTCCCAACTGATCACGCGCGGTTCGGCTTCGTTACCAATGATGAACGGCGCTTGCTCGTCGGTAGTGTCCTGCTCAACCTCGTCAACTTCGACAGTCGAGTGATAAGCAGTCGAGCGAAATCGTTGCCGTTCGCGCAGATCGGCCGTGTAAACATACGAGCCCGGGTCGACGATGAAAGCCGATCCGCAGGCCGATACTTCAAGACTGAGCGCGTCGTTGTGACCGTGAGAGCCGCGACCGTTGACGCCGCTACCGCTCGCGTTGAAAAGCAAATAGAGGTCGTCGTGCCGCAGAATGTAGGTTCCGGCATCAGGAAAAGCTTGCGACTCGGAGGGCTCGGCGGCAGGCAGCGCTTCATAATCGCGAAGACCCGGCTCTCCTAAAATCCACAGGAGTTCCTCTGTCACACCTGCACCCGCAATCTTGAAACGCGGCTCCTGAAAGATCGCGGCGCCCAGCGCCAACACGTATGCATGATCGTCGCCGCGGTGGGGCGCCAGCGAAAATACTTGCCCGCTGTCTGAATCGCCAATCAACGGCGCGCGGCCATCGGGCCGGAGGTACGCGCGCACGTATTCGATCATCCCGCGCAGCTTGTCCCAGTATCCCGCGTCGATATCGATCGCATTGATATGGCAGAGCACGAAAGAGTAAAGCCACAACTCGAGCTTCAAACGATGGTAGCCGGTCGAAGATTCATAGTCCGCTCCGTCCGCCAGAAGTTGCTTGTCCATCTCGCGAAGCAGTTCCTGCAAACCAAATTCGCGCCATTCGCGCGCGGCTTCCAATTCAGGCAGCAGCACGCCGAGCCATAACAAACCGGTCACGTCGGCCAAATAATGATTACTGGTCGCGATGTGTGAATACTCCAGATTGCGCCGGATGTGCGCGCCGTGCTGATCGAACATCCGCAGCAGTTCGGCCAGTTCGGCTTCATTCATTTGCGGCGCGCGCAGGAACAGCTCGAACGCGCCGAGCAGGTTGATTGCGCGCAACGCCACCTCCATCGCACAATTCCAATTCACGCCTCGGCCGACGGGATTCTGTTCCCGCCAACTGGCGAGCTGTCGAAAAAATTCAGTACTGAATCTTTGATTATCAGTGACCGCATAGGCGCGCCCCAGCGTGATGAGCTGCGCCATTCGGTTCAGTTCCCAAACCACGCGCACGTCTGAGCCATCGTCCCGGATCAAATTGATTTCCGCATGATGAGCGAGCGGCCAGTCATAGCCGGACAGCGGATCCAGGTTCCAATCAATCTCGCCCGCGCCAAAACATTTTTCGCCAAAGCCCAGCAATGGCCAGCAATGCTCGTTGGCAATGCGCTTGGCTCGGGTAATCAGTTCAGTTGTCTCATCCGGGAAAAGCTGCTGCTGCAAAGCGGCCGCCTGCTCCGCTCCGGCCGCGAAACCGGGAAAGAACTCAGGCGACTGTCGCGAACGAAAGTGCGCCAGCAAATCCTGCGGCGACAGCCGGGAAAATTCCTCGGTTAACCGCGCGGGCTGTCGATCGATCAGGGACAGACTGGCGCGCTCACGGCGTCGATCAACGGAAGCACGAAGCCGCCGCAGCGTTTCGCGCGCAGCCGTGCGCACACTGACCTCGCCGCGAAGCATGCGCTTAATCTTTGTGAGTGTGATCATTTGCCGCGATGAGGTCAGTACCGGGAGCGGTAGCGACCGGGCCTCCCCGATCTTGGACCGTTTACCCTTGAGACCAGGTTGCTACCGAGCCGCTCCCGGTACTGACCTCACCCTCTTTCTATCAGCGCATCAAGGATTCGATCCGCCGTGTGGCCGTCCCAAAGCGGCGGCACGCGCGGCACGACAGTCTTTGGAGATTGGTCGAGCGCGCTCAACGCCGCTTCAATGATTCTCGCTGAATCCGTGCCGGCGATTCTGTTCGTGCCCATCTCAACCGTGATCGGCCGCTCAGTGTTTTCCCGCAGCGTAACGCAGGGGATCCCGAGCACGGTCGTTTCTTCCTGAATGCCGCCGGAATCAGTCAGGACCAAACGCGAGCGATTGAGCAGCTGCAGAAAGTCCAGATAACCAACCGGATCTATCACCAACAAGCCCTTAATGTTTGCGACTCTCTCGGTCAGGCCCAGTTCAGTAACCATTTTGCGAGTTCGTGGATGTGCCGGAAAAACGATGGGCAAACGCCGCGCAATTTCTTCCAGCGCCGTGATGATTTGAATGAACGCGGCTGGATCATCGACATTCGCCGGTCGATGCAATGTCAGCACCGCGTATTCTTTCTCAGCCAAACCAAGGTCCGCGCACACGTGGGATTGTTTGGCGCGCTCAAGCTGGCCCCGCAACGAATCGATCATCACGTTCCCGACAAACCTGATTCGCTGTTCGGGTATTCCTTCGGCGCGGAGATTCGCATCGGCATCCGGCGACGGCGTCAAAAGAAGATCGGCCATCTGATCCGTGAGCAGACGATTGATTTCTTCGGGCATGGTTCGATCGCGACTGCGCAAGCCGGCCTCGACGTGGGCCACCTTGATGCCGAGCTTCACGCATACCAGCGCGCACGCCAAGGTCGAGTTGACGTCGCCAACAACGATCACCCAATCCGGCTTCTCCTTAATCACAACGGGTTCGAACGCCTGCATGATCGCGGCGGTTTGCTGCGCGTGACTGCCCGAGCCGACGCCAAGATAGACGTCGGGTTCAGGCATTTCCAGGTCGCGAAAAAAAGCCTGGGACATGGCTTCGTCGTAATGTTGTCCGGTGTGAACGAGGAGGGGCTGGAACGCGTCGGGACGTCGTCGCATGGCTGCTACGATAGGCGCCACCTTCATAAAGTTAGGCCGCGCGCCGGCGACTATGATGACCTTGAGCATTGGAGTTGGCGCTGTCTCTGACAATGACCGGGGATTATTTCCCATTTTTCATTTGAGATTTTTCATTTGTCACTTTGGTCGGCTCTTGTCCGAAACTGGGCGTGGGAAACCGCTTCGTGTTTTCAACCTAGCCCTCCTAACGGTGGCCTCTGAGCTTCGTCGCATTGAATGGCAAATGGAAAATGGAAAATGATTTTTTGCTACACCTCGACCGGCAAACCGGTTCGCAGCGACTCGAGCACGCGAAATGTAGCGCGCGTCGTCGTGGCCAGATCATTCAACGCAATTGGCGCCGGTCCACCGTCGCGAACCACGGCGCAGACTGCGCGTACTTCGTCATGTTGCCCCTTGTCCTGCGCGCGAAGTTTGGTTTTGGTTTCACGCCCGTTTTCCCAGGCGCCGGCGCTGCGAAAGTCATCGATCACGAATGACTTCCCGCCACCGAAAATTTCAATCCGCTCTTTGGGTAGGGCGCGGTCGCCTTCCGCCAGATACGCGATCGCTCCATTCGATCCGTCCGCGAAACGCAGAGTGATAAAGACCGAGTCCTCGTTGTTGACGTCCTGGTTGCTGCTGGAGATCGCTTCGGCGTAAACGCGCGTGGTCAAAGAGCCCGTGATGAAATGCATAAAGTCGATGAAGTGACAAACCTCTCCGATGATTCTGCCGCCGCCGACTTTGGGATCGAGGGCCCAATGGCCGCGCGGAACCCGGCCGGCGTTGACGCGATAATTTATCGACAGCGGCGTAGCGCGATCTGCGAACAAGGCCCGCGCCTTCCTGGCCAGCGGCGAGAAGCGCCGGTTAAAGCCGACCATTAACCGACCTTCGGATTGCTCAGCCGCAGCCAACACTCCGGCTAACTCTTCGTCGTTCAAAGCCAGCGGCTTCTCGACAAATACGTGGCGGCCGCGCTCGAGGCTTTGTTGGGCCAGCTTTGCATGCACGTCGTGACGCGTTGCGATCACAATCAAATTTGCCTGCTCGTCATCGATTACCTCTTCAGCCCGCGAGACACAGAAACGGAATCCGTGCTGCTCGCCCACGGCGCGCGCCGTCACTCCCGAAGCGGTGGCGATCGACTGAAACTCTGCGCCGGCCGCTTTAAAGTTCGGCAGCAGCATGGCTTTCGCATAACCTCCGGCGCCAATTAAGCCCACGCGCACGGCCGCAGCCGGAGCAGACGTCTTTTCGGCAAGGGCAATGCGGTGATCGAGTTCGCCCTCACTGTCGTACTGCAGGACGACACCGAGATAAGGTTCGTTGCCGATGATCAATTCGTAAGCGCGCTCGCTTTCTGCGAGCTTGAACCGGTGAGTGGTTAAGAGCTCGACATTCACGCGGCCTTCAGCCAGCAGATCGAGAAAAGCTTCGATGTTGCGGCCTTCAGTCCAGCGCACGTAACCGAACGGATAATCGTGCCCCCGCTCTTCGTATTCCGGATCGTAGCGGCCGGGGCCATAGGACATCGAGATCCGGAAAGAGAGTTCGCGATCGTAATAGGGCTTGCGCGGAATATTGAGTCCCACCGCGCCCACAACCACTACCCGACCCTTTGGCCGCGAGATATCGCCCGCCAGTTCTACCGGTTGGTTCGATGACGTCGCGGCAGTAATCAAAACCGCATCAGCCCCACGCCCGCGCGACCACTCCATCACCCTGCGCTGCGCTTCGTCGTCCGGCGCGCAACCTGAGTCAGCACCGAACTGACGCGCTAAAGCAATTTTGTTCTGGTCGACATCGATGCCGAACACGCGACAGCCATTTGCCTTTAACAACTGCACGGCGAGTTGTCCGATCAAGCCGAGCCCAATCACCACCACGGACTCGCCCAGGGTCGGCTCTGTCAGACGCACGCCCTGCAACGCGATTGCACCCACCGTGCTAAACGCTGCCGCATCAAAGCTGACTTGAGACGGCAAACGAACGCACAGGTTTTTCGGGACCGCCAGGACTTCCGCATGCGAAGCATAGCCCACCCCGGCGCACGCCACTCGATCGCCTCGATGAAATTCCGTGACGCCTTCGCCGACTTCCGACACTGTGCCGGCAGCGCTGTAACCCAGAGCCACCAGCGACTGAAGCTTGGAACGTACGGCGTCGATCGTATTCAGCACGCCTTCGGTTCTCGCCTTCTGAATAACTTGCTTGACCAAAGCGGGCTGATCGAACGCGCGTCCCATCAGGCTCTTCTGCCCTGCCTCGACAGTCATCCGTTCGGTCCCTGCGCTGATCAGCGAAGCGGCCGTGCGCACAATGACAAATCCCGGGCGGACGGCCGGCGCCGGAACGTCGGTTACCGAAACCGCACCTGTTTTAAGGTTTTGAAGAATCTGTTTCACTGGTTAGGTAGGCGCCAGACTGCCAGTCTGGGCAGGCCCGCGCTAAGGAAGACCTCATCAGCATTCAAGTGGATCCGTTTCGTCAGCTCTCTACTACGAAAAGCCTCTCGCAACCGGCTCAGACTATCCTCGATTTAGGTTTGTCGAGTCAATCACATGCTGAGCAGGCGGCGATCGTTTTCCCCTTTGGCCTGAACCACCCCCAATGTTAATTCATGAATTAGATTGACAATAGAGCCTGTCATTTGTTAGTTATGCATCGCCATTTGCGGTCAAACCCGGAAAAAAGAGCATCACTTCAGTTAATTCGTTTGAGAGGGAAACGGTCGCGTTCGCTGCCGGGTTTTTTATCAGAGCGCGCACAGATTGCTTCGGACAGACCTCATCGTTTGGTAAAGCTCGCAATGCGAAATCAAAAAACGTAGGAGATTAAATTATGTCGCAAAATTGGACTCCGCCCCCCGCGTCAGGCGGATCGGCAACTGTACCGAACTATCTGGTGCCTGCCATCATCTCGATATTCTGTTGCTGGCCGCTGGCAATTCCGGCAATTATTTTTGCCACTCAGGTAAACGGCAAGCTGGCCGCGGGCGATACCGCAGGCGCGGAAGACGCGTCCAAGAAAGCCAAGATGTTCAGCTTTATCGCAATTGGCATCGGCGTATTGGGCATTGCCATCTACGTGATCATGCTGATTCTTGGTGTGGGCTTGAGCGCGATGGGCAATCGCTAGTTGGTTCGCGGCGACAATTCCCGCGTGGCGTTAGGCGTGGGCCTATACTGACGCTCGCGTTCACGTCACTCGGAATGGTGTTGTTGGATAACACAGCGCGCGGGCTTGCCTGTCCGCCGACATCGAACCGCCTGGATCGGTAGGGGAATCCTCTCAGATGGCTGGAGGATTCCCCGTTCCAGCTTGAGGATTCGGATACGATGGCTGTTTTTTGCACCAAGTGCGGCGCGCAGAACGACGATTACTCACAAGTCTGCTTGCAGTGTCAGTCGCCGCTGCCGACGATCGGCGGACAACCGACGGCCTATCAAGACCAAACAGACTATCAGCAGCCCTTCCAACCAAGCTATCAACCTATCCAGCCACCCGCGCCACTGTACGGCCAACCGCACACTCAGGACTGGCAGTCTGCCGGAGCTGATAAAAAGATCGTCGCCGGCATCCTGGGAATCGTTCTTGGTGGTTTGGGAATTCACAAGTTTATTCTCGGTTATCAAAAAGAAGGCTTGATCATGCTGCTGTTCTCAGTGCTCAGTTGCTTTACTCTCGCCGGCGTGATGCACGTGATCGGAATTGTGGAAGGGATAATGTATCTCACCAAGTCGGATGAAGAGTTTGTGAGAACCTATATTCAGGGCCGCAAGGGATGGTTCTGAGACCTTGACCTGCTAAGTTCCGAAATCAACAAGCTGCGAGTGAATCATTCCGCAGGGGCTCAAGCTTTTTCCGAGTCGGCTGCGGTTTCCAGATCAGGCGAGACAATCCGCGGCTAGCGATTAGGGCACTTGAGGTATAATGCGAGGCGCTCCGGGGGAGTTCTACAATGCAAACCGCGCTCAAGTACGATACCGAAGTTAAGGATGGTGGACGATTGGAACTGGAAGTGCCGTTAGCTGCGGGAGTCCAGGTAACTGTCTTTGTAATCGAAACAACTAACGGAGATGCCCACGATTTGCTTTCGGCGAGCGAGAGCAGCCTTGAGTTCTGGGATAATCCTCTGGATGACGAAGACTGGAACCATGCCTAAACAAGGCGATATTCTTCTCATTCCCGTTCCTTTTACTGACCTCTCTTCGCATAAGCGCCGGCCGGTCATTGTGATTTCGAATGATCAATACAACCGGAAGACGAGCGACATAATAGTAGTAGCGATGACTTCGAGCCCTCAGGTCACGGAGTACAGTTTGTCGATCACTTCATCAGATCTGGTTGAAGGAGCGCTTAATAGACCAGGCAAGATTCGGGTCGACAAAATCTATACGCTGTCTCAAAGCATCGTCGCCAAAACCTTCGGCCAGGTAGACGATAAGACGCTTGGTCGAATACGCCGGAGATTAGTAAACCTGGTGGCCTCGGCGGCACGTTCAAGAACCAGAAGTTAACAGGCTATTTACTTAATCGCGACAGATTCAAATCATGACTGGATTTCACTTCATTGAGACGAGCACCGACCGCGCGCGCCAACTGGCGATCGCGTCAATCGTTTGGCTGGGCCTGGCCTCAATCGCCGTCTTTCTGTTTTTCTTCAATCCCGCGCTGCCGGGAAATCAATTCTTCCCCAAGTGCCCGTTCCGTCTGGTGACTGGATTCCAATGTCCCGGTTGCGGCTCAACTCGGGCGTTCTACCAACTACTTCACTTTCATCCGATCAACGCATTCAAGCTGAATCCGCTGATGATCCTGACCCTGCCGTTCATCGTCTATGGCTTTCTGGGTTACACGCGGAGCGCGGTCACCGGCCAACCTCAGCGGCGCGTTTTCATTCCGCCGCTTTATCTTTGGGCCTGGCTCGTGCTTCTGATCTTCTTCTGGATCTTTCGCAACACGCCGTGGTATCCGTTCGTTTCATAAGGCACCATTGTTTAGAGGCGGGCTACCGCCCGCCGAGAACGTGCGAGGGCGGGCAATAGCCCGCCTAGGAACCAGTTATTGTTTGGTATCCGACGAGCGAATCGAAACGAATCCTGATAACCCCGGTGTCTTTTCTTTCCTAAGGCGGCGAAGTAAGAGTGAAATCATTACGCCCGTCAGGATCGCCAGGATCACTCCACCGAAGAGCAATTTTCCCAGGTCGTTGAACCCGCATTCCTCGCAGTCTGAAACGACAATCACAGCGTAAAGCGCATCCTGAAGTCCGGCGAAGATCAACGCGCCGATCGGCGAGCTGAGAATTAACTCGAAGAGTTCGAACATGATGAAAACCTCGCTGACGTGGGTTACCGACTGCCGGCTTAGACACCCGCTCTAACCCCTTTGTTCCTTCGTCGTCGACACGGTCCAGGCAAGACGCACCTGTCTTCGGTTTACGATTTACGATCCAGGACTTACTATCCTTTCATGAACTCTGATCCGGCAATTCGCATTGCGATGCTGCCGCGCGACACCAATTCGCAGGGCACGATTTTTGGGGGCGTCATTCTCAGCTACATCGACATGGCCGGCGCGATCGAGGCGCACCGTCACACAGGCATGGATCGCTTTGTCACCGTGGCCATGCGCGAGGTGATCTTTCACGCGCCGGTTTTCGTCGGCGACCTGGTAAGTTTTTATTCTGAGACGCTGAAGATTGGATCTACTTCAATCACCGTACGCGTGATGGTGGAAGCGGAGCGCTACGGCGGCGAGGGCGAACGCGTGCGCGTTACCGAAGCCGAAGTGATCTATGTGGCAGTGGACAAGGAACAGAACAAAACAAAGATTGTGGTTAAGTGAAGTTTTGGAGTGGCCCAGACTTTAGTCTGTGATTCCCGGACATCCACACAGACTGAAAGTCTGTGCCACTTACCAACGATGATAAGCGGGATGCCCCGGCTTCACGGCGACAAATGTTCCACGGCAAGTAGCACAGACCTTACCGTGAGCGATCAACTCACCTTCGACGATCGCGCGATCTTCGCTCGACTCAACCACGCGCGCGCGCAGATCAACCGGCCTGTCCGTTGGCGTCGGCCGCAGTAACTTGATCGCATAGTCAGCGGTGACCGTGCAGGGCGGATGATCCAATCCGTTCTGCTTCATTAGGTGATACGCGCCGGTCCAGTTGCAGTGACAATCGAGCAGCGTGCCGATAATGCCGCCACTCAACATTCCAGGGAAGGCTTCCTGAAAAGTCTCAGGCTGGAACGTCGCGATGACTTCATTGCCACTCGGAAAGCTACGAATGTGCAGTCCCTTTTCATTTGCCGGGCCACAGCCAAAGCAGGCGTTGTTGGGCGCGTAAGTTTCCTGAATACTTTTCTCAGTCATCATGTTTAGAGTTCAAGCGTTCGCTTCTCTATGTTAGAACAATCTAGAGATTGGGCTCTGAGCCTCGCAACTGTTCTCGCAACTTAAACCGCTGAACCTTTCCGGTCGCAGTGTAGGGCAATTCCGAAACAAAAAGATAACGGCGCGGCTGCTTGAACCGCGGCAGAGCGCCGGCGCACAGCGCGCGTAATGATTCCTCGACGGTCCCGCAGGCGTCGTCTATGCTCACGACAAAAGCGCAGACGCACGATAAATCGTGCTCATCAATTCCTTCCACCACCGCGGCGGCGCGCACCGCTTCGTGCCGCCGCAAAACATTCTCGACTTCGATCGGCGAGACCCACTGCCCCTTCGGCTTGAAACAATCATCGCTGCGCCCCATGTGCCACCAGAACCCGGCTGCATCGCAACGATAGAGATCGCCGGTGCGTACCCAGCCATCGACAAATGTTTCCCTACTCGTCTCCGGCCGCTGCCAGTAGCTCCTCGCCGCGCTACCGCCTCGAATCCAGAGATTGCCTGCCTCCCCCTCTGGTGTCGCCACGCCGTCATGATCAATCAGCCGCGCTTCATAACCGCGCAATAACTTTCCGCTGCTCCCATAACGCACCTCGCCTTCGTGGTTAGACATGAACATGTGCAGCATCTCAGTAGAACCAATTCCGTCCAGGACCTCAACGCCGAAAGTTTTCTGCCAGTCTTCTCCTAATTTTGCCGGCAGGGCCTCACCCGCCGAGACGCACAAACGCAAGCTCGAGGTATTCAATTCGTGGTCGCCTTGATGATAATCAAGCAGCATGCTGTAGACCACCGGCACACCGAAAAAAATCGTCGGGCGATATTCTTCGAAAACCCGGCTGACAAGATCCGGCGTAGGTTTGTCGCGACAAAGAATCGTAGTTAGTCCGTTGACGAGCGGGAAAGTAAAACCGTTTCCCAGCCCATAGGCGAACGGCAGGCGCGAAGATGAAAACAGCCGATCACCTTCGCGCAGTCCCAGAACTTCACGACAGAAGGTATCGTTGGTGTAGAAGATATCCGCCTGACGATGCACCGCCCCCTTCGGTTCGCCGGTGCTGCCGGAGGTGTAGAGGATGAAGGCATCCGCATTCTGATCCACGCAAACTGGAAACGCTTCACCCAGTGGGCGGCGTGTCGCGGCGGCGAAAGATTGCGCATTCGTTTCCCCAATCGCGGCCGCGATGGCTCCATCGTCCCGGCTGACTACAAACAAATTCTTCACCTCAGTCTGACTGCCCGAGGTTTTGAATAAGTTCTCCGCCGCCGTCACTTCAATGATCGCCGCGCAGGCGCCGCAGTCTTTCAAAATGAATAATTGATCTTCGCGGCGCAGAGCCAGATTGATGGGGACGGCGATCGCGCCGATCGAGATGATCGCGACAAACGACGTGACGAACTCAGGCGAGTCATTAAGCAGGATGGC
This sequence comes from Blastocatellia bacterium, assembly GCA_033856915.1. Taxonomy (GTDB): domain Bacteria; phylum Acidobacteriota; class Blastocatellia; order Pyrinomonadales; family Pyrinomonadaceae; genus UBA11740. The sequence continues at coordinate 23,127 of JAWVEB010000083.1, forward strand.
GACTCGATCTCCGACTCCGATTTCCAGAGCATTTAATGCTTTGGCGACTCCAAGCGTTCGGTCGCGGAGGTCCCCGTAGGTGATTTCCGTCTGCTCGTAAAGCACGGCCACTCTGGCCGCGCGTTCCGACGGATACAATCGATCGAAGAGATTTTCAGCATCCATGAAAGAATGTTAGGACAACGTTTCGTTGAGTCCGGCGGGAATGTATTGGCTCAAGTTGCCTTACCGCTTTTATTAGCACCGACGCTTTAGCGCGGTGAACTTAGCGGGCCGCTACAATCGGAAACCGTTTAAACGGCACTAATATACTTGACTCATTACGGCAATGGCTCTGCCACTCTGATGCGCGGCAAGTCTGCGACTTGCCGGCAACGAACCTTCTTTTTCATTCGGGTCTTCGACCCGTCACGGTCAGAGACCGTTCAGATTAATGGGCCACGTTTCGGCAAGTCCGAGACTTGCCGCGCATCAGAGTGGCAGAGCCATTGCAGCGGCCGCA
>JAWVEB010000084.1:0-16288 GCA_033856915.1 Blastocatellia bacterium
GCTTTGCACAAAAAGGCAGCGCGAACTGTATCAGGTACAGAACCGCGAGCGGCAGCGAGCGGGATCAAGGCGCCACTTTCACCAAGAATTGAGTATTGCCGAACCAATCGAGCGAAATAGCCAAGCGTGATTCCTTATCCCGCTCGCTACCGCTCGCGGTTCTGTAACGTCGCTAATTCCTTGATCGACTTCTTGTGCAAAGCTCTGAGCGACACTAAGGGATGGCTCATTTTCGTGGATTACTCTTTCTGCTCTTAGCCCACTCTCCATTTCGTTCAGGCGCTTAAAGCGTAAGCATCTTTCAACCACTGCACGAGTTCAGAATCAACTTCAGCCGGCGTGGTTAGTTTCACTTCATGGTGAAACCGATTTGCTGAGGTCTGCTCGGATTTGTGAATGCGTGCGCTTGAGAGTTTGCGATCGCTCTTGATGGTCAGCACTAGAGCGCTCTTGCGGGTCGCGACTCCGGCGAAAGCCGTCTTATTCACCAAATGAATTGAAGTCTTCTTTGGTTCTTCTAAGATCGGACCAAGTTTCGCGGCGGCCTGCAACAATCGATCGTAAATTCGTTTTACCGATGCATCTTTACCTTCGAAGTGAGACTTAACGGTGAATCCATTCGTTGGCGTTTTCATGGCGACTCCCAGAGTTTCTTTCTCTTTCTCGCTCTCCCTTTGGGAGAGGGAAATTAATCGCGATACGAACGATCGATCCGATCCAGCTTCCGCAGCAAGCCCGGCCAGGTCAGCGCCGCACCCTGCCCAACGGTCACGGCCTTCACCTGCGACTCAACTAAACTAAGAATCGGTCGCGGCACGCTTACCAGTTCCCTGCCACCCGCCTGTGCCAGAATCTGAATCTTGCACGCGCGCTCTAAAAGAAACATCGACAGGAAAGCCTCCGCAGCCGTTCGGCCAACGGTCAGCAGTCCATGGTTGCGCAAGATCATGTGGCTGTTATCGCCGAGGTCAGTAACCAGACGCGGCTTTTCTTCTTCGTTCAGCGCCAATCCTTCATAGTCGTGATATGCCAACGAGGCCAGCGCCAACATCGCCTGTTGCGAAATCGGCAGCAGACCGTCCCTCTGTGCCGACACCGCAATCCCATAATCGGTGTGCAGGTGCATTACTACCAGAGCATCTGCGCGCGCGGCGTGGACCGCGCTGTGAATCGTAAAGCCGGCCGGATTAATAAAGTAAGGCGACTCAGTTACCTTGTTGCCGGCGAGATCAACCTTAACCAGGCTCGACGCCGTCACTTCTTCGAACATCATGCCGTAAGGGTTCAGCAGAAAGTGATGATCGGCGCCCGGCACGCGCGACGAGATATGCGTGAAGATGAGATCATCCCAGCCGTAGAGTGCAACCAGCCGGTAGGCCGCGGCCAGATCGACGCGCGCCTGCCACTCTTCATCTGAAACTTGAATCGTTGTCGCCATGTTGTTCTCCGACGAGGCTGGCAGCGGTGAAGCTTCTATTTGAACTCGAACGACTTTACAAAGTCCGTGACGGACTGATCCCAATGGCTCATGGTTTTGGCGGGCCCGACGAGTTTAAGAAAGTAGTTGCCCTTGGGCGTTTCGATTACCGCCGCCCGCATGCGATAGTTCGCATCGTTGTGTGCGCTGCCGCTACCGGGTGCCATCTCAGCCGTGTAAGTCCCTGAGACATCGACGCTGGTCACCTTCAAACCGTTGACCGTGCTGGTTTCGGTTTTGGCTTTGTCTTTTGAAGCGCTGCCGTCGCGCTGTTGCATTTGGTTGACCCAGCGATCGATGTTCGCCTGCACCGCGCCTCCCTGGGTAGCGCCGAAATAGTAAAGCACCAGCGAGGCATCGGCGGGATCACCTTCGGTTTTCGGCAGAGTGTATTGGGCCACGCGCATTTTCGAGGTCGTCTGTTCCTTCACCCAACCATCTGGAGCTTTGTAGTGCAACTCACCCAATGCGTTCGCGGATTGGGCGGCATTCGACTGATTGGAAACATAGGTCGCGCCCTTGCCGCCGCAGGCCGGAGACGCGAGCAAGGTTGCGACTAACACTCCGGCGCACATTATCGATTCCTTCATAGTGTGCAGACTCTACAACGTTTGCGGACCTTCCACAAAACCGCAAAGTCGGATTTCGCGGCGTGGATCTCCAGTGAGCCTATCGTCAGGGTTTTTCTTGCGGGTGTGTACCGCGAAGCGGTTACGAAACATAGCCCAGGGTTGCCACGGCTTCGCGGCTACCCTGGGTAACGGATCTAAAACGTAGCAACCCCAACGGGGTTGTGCGTCGGATTCTTTGGCCTCAAACCTGTAGACACAACCCCGTTGGGGTTGATCCCAAGTCGAGATACTCAATCCCAGGATAGCCGCGGCGGCAACCCTGGGCTTTCTTCCGTAACCGCTTCGCGGTAGTCACTCATTGGCGCATGAATTTTTTCACACTCAATCGCCAGCTACGGTTACGATTCCCCTCCGCTCGCTGCGACGGTATGGGCACTGGCGCGTTTCTCCATTTCCTCAGCCGGCACATCTTCTGTGTGCGTAGCGACATGCCACACGTGCCCGAATGGATCTTCCAGGGTTCCCATACGGTCGCCATAGAACTGATCTTTGACCGGGCGCTGTTCCTTGCCGCCGGCAGCGATAGCTCGATTGAAAACGGTGTCGACGTCTTCCACATAGATCATGATGCTGGCCGGCGAACCGCCGAGCGTCCGGGGACTCTTATAGCCCATCTCGGGAAACTCGTCAGCCAGCATAATCGGTGAATCGCCTATCTTGATTTCCGCGTGACCAATTTTCTCACCGGGCGCGGGCATCCGCATTAGTTCGACTGCGCCAAACGCCTTCTTATAAAACTCAATCGCGTCGCTCGCGCCTGAAACGATCAGGTAAGGCGTTACAGAATGGTAACCTTCCGGAATTGGTTTGACTGCCATAGTTCTCTCCTCTTTGATTTAAGTATTTTCGACCACAACCGCGGAGCGGCAAAAAGATCTGTAGCCCACGGCGTGACACGATGCAACAATTCAAAGCAGCCCCGGCGGGAGCGAAACATTTCGTTCCGCCGCTCTGCGGCTCTTTGCTCCTATGCTACTGGTACCATGGCTCACGCCATGGGCTACAGATCTTTTGCCGCTCCGCAGCTCGCCACTAGAGTCTACCTTCCCGTAAACAACGTCTCCTCGTCCACAAAGCACAGACCGTTGCCCCAGGGATCTTCAGCATAGAACGAGCGCTCGCCCCAGGGCCGCTTTACAATCGCGCCCGCGTCTTCGCCATGCACATCCTCTTTCGCCAGACAATTCATTTCCTTCGCTCGTTCATAAACCTGATCGAGCTCGCTTACCGCAAAATAGACATAGTCCGGAATGCGCTGGGGCTGGAGCCCCGCTCCAGACGTGACGTCGATGAGCGCCAGGATCACCCGACCACAATCGAAATAATGACGCGAGCCCCTGGGTATCCGGCGGCCCGGATCGTCAAGCAACTTCGAATAGAACGCCGAGGCCTGGTCCAAATCGGCGACCTGCAAAGCTATGCGGAACAGTTTAGGAGCAGCCATTGAAATCCTCCCTGATTCTGACGTCTCTGGTTTCTGGAGCTCAGAGTGCGTACCGGTATACCAAACAGTCGCCGCCAAAATGTCGCCTGTGGTGGGCGCCAGCCCGCTACCGCAGGCGGTTCTGACATCTAGTCGTTCAACTCTTCCCAGATCAAAACGTGTCTGGTCTCACGCAGCAGCAGCGAGCCAACAATGAAGGTTAAACCTGCAACTGCGATCGGGTAGTACAAACCCGCATAGATGTTTCCGGTTTGCGCGATAATTGTCAGGCCAATCAGTGGCAGCAGCCCGCCAAACACGCCGTTGCCTATGTGATAGGGCAGAGACAGCGATGTATATCTGATCTTTGCCGGGAATGCCTCGACCAGGTAAGCCGCAATCGGGCCGTATACCATCGTCACAAAAATCACCTGAATGAACACGAGCAGGATCAGTTTCCAAGCCACCGGATTGCTCATCAGATGTGCGAAATCAACATAGGTCAGCACTTCTTTCGCCGGTTGCAGTACGCCCTCTACCGCGGTCTGAGGTGTAAGACTGATCGCGCCGGTAACCGGATTCCGCTGCGATATGGCGGTGACAATGTTCGAGCCCGCCGCCGCCTGCATGCTCCGGTAGATCGGCAGGTAAGAAATCGCCGCTGCGAGACAGCCGAACATCATGATTTTCTTCCGCCCCAGGCGATCCGACAGCCCTCCGAAAAAGACAAAGAACGGCATTCCCATTACCAGCGCTATCGCGACGATATAGTTTGCCGATGTGGTGTTTACTTTCAGGACCGTCTGCAAATAGAAAAGCGCGTAGAACTGTCCCGTGTACCAGACGACACCCTGGCCCGCCGTCGCACCGAACAGCGAAATCAAAACGCGCTTCAAGTTTTTCCACTGGGTGAAAGCTTCTTTGAGCGGTTTGGCTGACGTCATGCCGGTGCTCTTCAGGTGTTGGAAGATGGGCGACTCTTTCATGCGCAGTCTGACATAAAGAGAAATACCAACCAGGAAGATCGAAATAATAAAGGGCAGCCGCCAGCCCCACGAAGTGAATGCTTCCCTGCTCATCGTGTTTTGAATGATCAAAATAACTGCGAGCGATACAAACAAACCAAGTGTCGCCGTGATCTGAATGAAACTGGTGTAGAAACCGCGGCGCGCATCGGGCACATGCTCGGCAACGTAGACAGCGGCGCCGCCGTACTCGCCGCCGAGGGCGAGGCCTTGCAGAATTCGAATCAGCAGCAAAATGATCGGGGCCGCAATTCCGATCGTGGCGTACGTCGGCAGAAAACCGATCAGCGCAGTTGCGCCGCCCATGATCAGCAGCGTCACCAGGAAGGCATACTTACGTCCGACCAGATCGCCGATGCGCCCAAAGAAGAGTGCACCGAATGGGCGAACCACAAAACCCACGGCAAAAGTTGAAAGATACGCCATCAGGGCCAGCGTGTTATTCCCCTGAGGATAGAAGAGGGGCGCGATGACGGTCGCCAAGCTGCCGAAAATGTAGAAGTCATACCACTCGATCATCGTGCCCACAGAAGAGGCGCCGATCACTTGCCAGATTTTGTAATCTTGAGTCACGTTGTTTTTGTGTCACCTCACTCTGATTGGCGAGACCATCAGGCGGTGCGGTTCTTCATCGCCCCTCGGATATTCAGTAGCGCAAGGCAAAGTTGCAGCAGGATGAGCGCGTAGGCGCCGTCATGCAGGCCCCAGATCACCCACAGTACATTGCTGAGCAGGAACAGCCAGAATCCCCAGTTGCGCTTAAACTTTCTTTGTGAGGCCACGAGCCAGGCCGCCCCAACCGTCACCGCCATCGCCGGCCATTGGAGTAGATTGATCCAGTTCACGCGTCACCCTCGGCGACTATCGCCTGAAATCTCAAAGCATCCCTCGTCATGCTGACGTTGTTGAAGAAGACATACGAACTTCGCCGCGGCGTCAGCATCGCGGCCAGCTCTCGTAACTCATCTTCCTCATATTGATATCTCCACCCGCGCGGCCAGGCAATCTAAAGTAACTCTTATGGGGCGTGACTGTCTTTGCCACGAATGGATCGACCACATGCGACAACTTGAGGTCGGAACAAATACTTTTGATCACGTCTTTGTCCCACGGTCCGCGCGCCTCCCAGCAGAAATTGAACTTCCCGCGGGTAATCGATGAAAAGAATTTCTCCAGATTGGAAATGTTTTCTTTCGTTTGGGTGAAGCTGGCCGGACATGGGCCTCAAGGACTTATCGATTGTCTCGACCGCGTCCTCACGGGCGCGGCTATTATATATCGGCCATTTCGAGCCTATGGTTCGCAACGGTCTCTAAATGAACCTATTCACAGCTTCCATAGTTTGCAATCAATGAGGTCTCATATCATTCAATCATTGAATTGAAACTTTCGGTAGACCGGATCGATTTCCAACTCGTGGCTCTTCAAAAACTCCCAGGCTTTGAGATTAATCTTCGGCGCCAGGTCGTAGTACCAGTGATCGTGTCCGGGAATTTCAGTGAGCTCCACCGAAAATCCTTTCGCGTTCAAAGCGTCCCTGGTAGCCCTAACGACTTTGAGCGGAAAAGACTGATCGCTATCGCCCACCTGGATGAAGATCGGAATCTTCCTTTTCGCTGAATCCATCAGGTCGGCATCGTCCGGCGGCAAAGCCCCCGCGTGAATCGCGGTGGCCGCAAAGTACTGCGACTCCATCAGCGACATCAGCAGGGCGAATATGGCGCCGCCAGAGTGGCCAAACAGATAGACTCGCCGCGGATTGATCGGGTATTTGGCCTTCAGTTCTTCGACCAGCTCGCGCAGAAACTCCGGGCCATCCTGAGGCATGCCCCAAATACGCGTGTCCAAAGAATCAGGTCCGGCAATGATGAAGCCTTCTTTCTTAGCCAGGTCTTTCCATTTCTCGACCAGCGACATACCAACGCGCCCCGATCCATGGAGCATTACAACCAGCGGCGCCGGCGACCCAGGCTTGATGGTCGACGGCACATACAGATAGTAAGCCCGTGTCTTGCCGTTTGAAGTGATCAGCTCTTTAGTGATGTCGTCTTTGCCGTTTGCGAGAGTTGAAGAAAAGAGCAGCACAGTTGAGATGAGCAGAAGGCGGAGTTTCATTTGGGGTGTCCTCCTTAAACCGATCCGCAGATTTCACAGATTACACAGAGAGAAAATCATTTTCCATTTGTCATTTGACAGTTTTCATTTGCCATTGCTTATGCGCGAGCGGCTCGCAATCTCATGATGTCTTTCGCAATCGAATGACAAATGACCACTGTCAAATGACAAATGGAAAATGGTTTTATGTCATCTGCGTAATCTGCGGACAGTCTTCACTAACGCATCGTTACCAACGGCAACTCAACAAAGCTCGCCTGCCCCGGCGCGTGATAGATCCTCTGGGTCGCCTTGCGATAATCGCCCGGCTTGGCCCAGAAGATATTCTCGACGAACGTCTGCGGATTCCGATCGTACAGCGGAAACCAGCTCGATTGGATCTGCACAATGATCCGGTGGCCCGGCAGAAACACGTGGTTGGCTGTCGGCAAAGGCCACCGATATAGCAAAGGCTTATCGGCCGCGATGGGTTTCGGCGTCTCGAGACTTTCGCGATAACGGCCGCGCAGGATGTCGGCCGAAATCATCAATTGATAGCCGCCCATGTTTGGCTGGCCCGCGACTTCATCGGGGTAGAGATCGATCACCTTGACTACCCAATCGGAATCCGTGCCGCTGGTCGATGCGATCAGATTAGCAATCGGTTCACCGCTGATCTTTACCGGCGCCTTCAAAACATCGGAGGTAAACGCCAGCACATCGGGACGACCGGATTGTTCGCGCTGATCGTCAACCAACCATTGCCGCCAGGTCGTGCCATCTATTGGCCGGGCCCGGAAGGGCACGGGCTTCGCAGGATCAGAGACGAATTCTTCGTACTCTCCCGGCCCGCTCTTCTCAAAGCTCGCCTTCAACCCTCCATTAAGATAGAGCGGCGTAGGCTTGATCGTGCAGCCTCTCTCGCAGCCGGCGGGCCACGATGAGAGACTGTGCCATTTGTTCGTACCCGTCTCGAACGCCGTTACCGGCGCGACGTTCATCTTCGGCGCATCGTCTTTCAGATAATGATCCAGGAAAGGCCGCAGGATCTCCTGACGAAAGTACAGCGCGGTATCGCTATCGAATTTGATCGCGCCGAGCGAGCTGCCTTCCCTGATCTCCTGGCCGTGGTGCCACGGGCCCATCACCAGAAACACTTTGTCGTTGTTGGTGTCCTTGGGCTCGATCGCTTTGTAGACGGCGATGTCGCCATAGATGTCTTCCTGATCCCAGAGGCTGTGCACCAACATCACGGGAACCTTCAGCGGCTCTTTCGCCAAAATCTTGTCGACGGCCTGTTCGCGCCAGAAGGCGTCATAGCTCGGATGCTCGAGCAGCTTCCGCCAGAAGCCGACTTGCTCCAGCCCGCGCCGGCGTCCCAACTCGCCGGCCGACCCGGCTTCCATAAACATGTCGTAGTCGTCGAAGTGGCTCGTCCACCAGGTCACATCATTCGCGCGCGTGGCTTCCTGATCGTAAATGTAACTCATGCCCTGCTGACGAAACGCGCCGTGATGAAACCAGTCGTCGCCCATCCAGCCATCCACCATCGGGTTCATCGGCACCGAAACCTTCAGCGCCGGGTGCGGATTGATCACCGCCATCAAAGGTAGAAAGCCGTCGTAAGAGATGCCGAGAATCCCAACCTTGCCGTTGGTCTCCGGAATATTCTTTACCAGCCAATCAATTGTGTCGTAGGTATCAGTCGGGTGATCGACCTTCGTCGAGTTCAGCGGCCCACGCACCGGGCGATTCATCACATACTCGCCTTCCGAGCCGTACTTGCCCCGAATGTCCTCGACCACGCGAATGTAGCCACCCTCGACAACCACGTCGGTGGCGTTGTCATAGCCGTACAGGCTCGGGCCGAGATGCGAGCTGTTGCTGTGCTTAGTCAGTTCGGTGGCGTTGTAAGGCGTGCGCGTCAAAAGTATCGGCGCCCGTTTCGCTCCCTTCGGAACCAGAATCACCGCGTGAAGCTTCACGCCGTCACGCATCGGGATCATGACTTCACGGCGAACATAGTCGAACCCGTCGTTGGTAGGAGTGAACCTGTCCGGGGTTTCGTTGGGGAGCGTCTGAGCGCGGCCAGTTGATGGTTCGATGAAAAGGACCGCGCCGCACATTAGCGCAAGCAGTAGCGACTTGGAAAAGGGTTTTATGATCATTGATCAATCATCCTCAAGACTCTTCTAGATCTGTGGACACGATTTGAGAAACTGAGTCGTGTTGGTGAAGCGCCGTTGGGCGCGAAATGTTTATAGCTCAAGAACGATTAGAATAGAAGCTGAACTCCTTTAGGAGGGGAATAACATTTTGCTCCTAGAGGAGCGAAGAAGTTGAGGGGAAGACTGGGGGCCATAAACATTCGACTCCTAACGTAGCCGTTTTCGGTAGGCGAAGACTTCGCAATGGCAAATGAGAAATCTCAAATGGAAAATGATCTTTATCTGGTCAACTGCCTGTACCTAATCCGATGCGGCGTCTCAGCCGCCGCTCCCAGCCGAGCCTTTCGATCCTCTTCATAATCCGAATAGTTCCCTTCGAACCATACGACCTTACTATCGCCCTCGAAAGCGAGAATGTGCGTCGCGACGCGATCCAGAAACCAGCGGTCGTGTGAGATCACCACCGCGCAACCGGCAAAGTTTTCCAAAGCCTCTTCCAAAGCCCGCAGCGTATTCACATCGAGATCGTTCGTCGGTTCGTCGAGCAGTAAAACGTTCGCGCCCTCTTTCAGCATCTTTGCCAGGTGCACGCGATTGCGTTCACCGCCGGAGAGCATGCTGACTTTCTTCTGCTGGTCCGAACCGGAAAAATTGAATCGCCCCACATAAGCGCGCGAGTTCACTTCACGCGTCCCCAGCTTCAGCACGTCCGCGCCGCCCGAGATTTCTTCCCAAATAGATTTCTCGGCGTTCAGCGTGCGGCTTTGATCGACGTAAGCCAACTGCACCGTCTCACCAATCTTGATCGCTCCCTTATCGGGCTCTTCCTGTTTCGTGATCATGCGGAACAGAGTCGTCTTGCCCGCGCCGTTCGGCCCGATCACTCCCACGATGCCGCCGCGCGGGAGCTTAAAGGTCATGTCTTCGACCAGCAGATTATCCCCATAGCCTTTGCTGACCGCGTCTGATTCAATCACGACGTCGCCGAGACGCGGGCCCGGTGGAATTTGAATCTCCAAATCTTCACGCCGTTTCTCCGATTGTTCCTGCAACAAGTTTTCGTAAGCATTGACGCGCGCCTGGCCTTTGGCGTGACGCGCTTTGGGCGACATGCGAATCCATTCCAGCTCCCGCTGCAAAGTCTTCTGCCGTTCGCTCTCCGATTTTTCTTCGCGCCGCAGGCGTTCCTGTTTCTGTTCCAGCCAACTCGTGTAATTCCCTTTCCAGGGAATGCCCGCGCCGCGATCCAGCTCCAGAATCCAACCCGCCACGTTATCGAGAAAGTACCGGTCATGGGTCACCGCGATGATCGTGCCCGCATAACTTTGCAGATGATGCTCGAGCCACGCGACCGACTCGGCATCCAGATGGTTAGTGGGTTCATCGAGCAAAAGAATGTCCGGTTTCTGAAGCAGCAAACGACACAGCGCCACGCGTCGCCGTTCGCCGCCCGACAGGATCTTTACCGGCGTTTCTGGCGGCGGGCAGCGCAGCGCATCCATCGCCATCTCCAGACGCGAATCAAGGTCCCACGCGTCCTGATGATCGAGTTGTTCTTGCACCTCGCCCTGGCGCGTCAACAACTTGTGCATCTCCTCCGCGGACATCTCCTCGCCGAACTTCACGTTGATCTCGTCGAACTCTTTCAGCAAAGAGACAGTTTCTTGCACAGCTTCTTCGACGACTTCGCGCACGGTGCGCGCATCGTCAATCAGAGGCTCCTGCTCCAGATAGCCGACGGTATAGCCCGGCGAGATGACAGTCTCGCCATTAATCTCCTTATCGACGCCGGCAAGTATGCGCAACAGCGAAGACTTGCCTGAGCCATTCAGCCCGATAACGCCAATCTTCGCGCCATAGAAATAGGAAAGATAGATATCTTTGAGGACGGCTTTCTTGTCATAGAACTTACTGACGCCGACCATGGAATAGATGATTTTGTTTGGTTCAGTGGTCATATGTTATGTAGCGCAAGTTGTTAACTTGCGGCGATTCGCAAATTATCAATGTGCGTCCTAACTAATGATTGTCGAAGTCGTTATGATCAGCCTTAAGTGCCAGTGCAACGTATAGCTCGAGCAGAAATTGTTGCATCGGACGATCCTCTTCGACCCAGCGAACGTCGAAACTTCGAATCTCGTTCTTGCAGTCCAGAAAAGCACGCGAAAACTCATCATGGCCCGCAAGCCACTTGCGAGATCCTTGCTTTGTGTAGGACGGCTTTTCAAATCCGCTTCTACGCCGCGCTAGCTTGAAGGCAAATGGCGCTGAGTCATGGCTGGAGCTTTGTCGACAATGCTCTTGGATTCGAGCGCGGAGACGGTTTGTGCGACCAACATAGAGATGCTTATGTCCGGAAGAAAACACATACACACCCGCTTTTGGCCTGTCTTTAGGAAGCGCATCTGGCTTAGCCGGTTTCATGCGGCGAAGTTGTGTCACTTTCGATTCGAGATCAGTAAGCAGCTTTCGAAATGAGCTACGAAGAATCGGCCGATCAATTCTTCGCTGTCTTTTCGTGGAACTTTTGGAGATCGGAGTTTGCATCTACTTATATGGCCTCGCAAGTCTTTCGACGCATAGCGTCGGCGTGACTTTAGCCGTGGCTTTCAAGCCACGGACCGCGACGCCATGAGAATGTTTCGTCGCGTCAACGACGACTGAATCAACCGTCGCTACGCGACGGCGGACCATTATGCGATCTCTTTCCCGGCCTTGAAAGACCGGGCTAAATTCAATCATCGCTCTGCGATGAAAACACTACACGGATAGCCACGGAATGCCACGCTCGTCCTGTACGAATGCGTAAGGTTGAGAATCATTGATTCCAAGTTGGCGCTAGGACCCGGTCGCTACCGCTCCCGGTTCTGTACCGGCACCCTTCCTAACGGTCACGCTGGGGATTTGATCTCGCAAGAATGCGGCGGCGCAAGTAGTGCTATGATCTTGTCCGGATAGTCGTAGATCACCGTGAAGTTATTGGTCACATCGCGGCCCAGGACTGATAGATCGGCGCTCTCTGCCTGAGCGAATACGCTAAAGATCCCCCGCACCGTCACCAATTGTCCATCGTCTCTGATGAATCCGATTGCAGTGTCTATCGTGCTCGAGTCAGCCGCACCGCCCACCCCGGAGATGAGAATCTCCTCCCCACCGCTTCTCGTCATTGGCTGAAGCACACCCAGAAAGGCTGCACTGAAAACCGTGCGGTCGGCTCCAGCGTCGAGCAGGAACGAAACCTCAAGCCATTCGCCATTAGCCAGGCGCACCAGGCCGGATACGATGGGCCTGATTGCTTTGTCTTCGCCAGGAAACCAGGCGCCGTCAATTCGCATAGATGCGGTAGCGCTTTTCGCGTGGGATGTAACGAACGTGAGGCATTTCTTCGGGATGTTTTCTCTGCGCGAGCGCTCTTACTTCTTCTGGCGTGTCAGCTACCAGTAATTCGCCGCCAACAGCAGCGACGTAACGGCCACGACAGTTCTGATAGACGCCAATCCGCTCGGCGTTCTCACTGAACCAAAGCAGATTGCGCCGGGCTTGCGCAAACATTCGCGCCAAGTCGGGCGGCATCTCGTGTTCTTCGATCGTGACTTGCCGGTTCATGGTTGGATGATAGGGCGCCCCAAAAGCAACGGTCAACTTGTCGAGATCAACACCCATGCAGCCTCTCTCGTTTCTCTCGCGATACTTCTCGCCGAGCTTCGGTAAGAAGCGTGTCCAGGTCTTCATCAGAAATTCCGCTTCGTTCCACAGCGTCGCGAAAGGGCGCGAGTATCTCGTCGAAGGTGGGTTCGCGATTCACATCTCTCTCCACGAGGTTCTCCAGGCAACCCTTAACAATCACAGCCTTCGGCCCGGGCGCGCTTTTCGAGAAGCGATTCAACTTCGGGTTCAAGTTCCAGTGTTACTGTCATAGTGAAATTCCCCGGGCCAGGCGCTTCCTTCTCCATTCAGGAGATATGCTTTAGCCAGTGGCGGAATTTGGCATCTGAGACCTCCGCCTTCACCGGTTTTCTTCGCGGCTGCGGCCTGCGGGAAGACCTGGTTACTTATTCTCCAGGTTGCTTTCGCAGCGATTATCGTCCGAAGGCAGTTTCGTATCAAGGCTTGTGCGGACGTGTCGAGAAATTTGGAGTGCGCTGACTTGTCAGCGCTTTGTTAAGCTGCGACTTGTCGCAGCGTCAGTCAGTCAATCGCTAGCGGAGGAAAAGCGGCGACAAATTGCCGCACTCCAAAAGGTACCCGTGCGCGCGTCATCGCGAGCCCGTTACGGCCGCGGCGCCGCGCCGGTCCGGGGGTTTTTGCTGTTGAAATCGTTTATGAAAGCCTGCGTCAGATCGAGCGAGGGCAGCGCGGTCAGGATGACCGGCAAGAGCTTACTCGCGTCGAGGGTCATCGTGATCCCACGTTGCTGCGCAAATTGATCCAGGGCCGCTCCAATCTGATTGGAAATCGGAGCGATAACCTGCTCGTATCGTTTGCGAAGATCTTCGTCCAGCCGATCCTTCTTCGTTTTCCCTTCGGCTTGCAGGTTTACGCCTTGCTGCTGCTTGGCCTGGATCGTTTTCTGATCCGGCACCGGCGCCTTCGCCAACGTTTGGATTTCATTGGCCAGCGCATCGAGACGCTTCTGAAGATTGTCCAACTCATCCGTGCGCGGCTTGAACTCAAGCTGAACGGCCCTGGCGGCGTCGACATAGCGATAGATTCCATTCTTCTCATCGCTGAACATGGATGTGTCAATCAGGGCGATCTTGCTATCCGGCACGGGCGCATTACTCGCGGCCGGCGTCGCCGCCGGTCTGGGTGTCGGCGTTGCTGCCGGTCTGGGCGGCGTGGTCTGAGGACGCGTCTGAGCCACAACAGAGACGGCCATCAAGGTGAGTGCGGACAAAATCAAGAACAGTCTTTTCATAACTTCTCCTGAATCGTACTCATGAATTCCTTTCACAGCTTACACAGATTCACTGGAGAAGGAAAAAGCACGGGGAATGGGGGCGGCTCGAAGGTCACGCTCGGTGCAATTTCCTCGGCCGCCCGACGGTGAAGGGCCCGGTCGCTACCGCTCCCGGTTCTGACATCACACGGCTGCCTTCTACTTCGAGTAACCTTTGTCGGCGACTTCCCTGGCTTTGAGATTAGCGTTTCGCGTCGTCGTTTTGATCGTCTCGTTGATGTGCTCATAGCCCTTGAGACCTTTGACAATCAAAGACCCGCCCGTAATCTTTCCGCCGGTGGCGCATTGATCGTTCCCGGCGTATTCGTAAGCGCGCATGATGATCGCGAAAGGCTTGCCGTCGGCTAGACGCCATTCCACGTCCTTCTGTTTCCAGCCCACCGCCTGCGTAGCTAACGAAATATTCTCTTCGCCCTTCTTCTCGAGGCTGATAATTGAACTACAGGCCGAGTAGTAGATGTAGACGTCATAACCGCCATAGCCTTTGCAGCGGGTGGGAATGTCAGAGCCTTGTTTTTCAGCCTCTCGCTCTTCTTTCTTTGTCATGCCGCTGCCGCATTTCGTCAGCGCGGTGTAACCGCTCGAAAAGCGTGTGGCGGTCTGGGCCGGCGGGCTGGCAAAGTTTTGCGCTGCAGAGTTTGGGGAGCCATCGATAAGCAAAAGACCGAGCAGCATACCCGAAGCCAAAAGTAGCGGGGTTTTCATTCTAACGTTCTCCTTCGTTATAGGATAAGCGCGGCGCGTTGTACGGCGTTCGCGTCGGGCTGTTGAAAATGTGTCGACGCGTAGCGTCGGAGTGACTTTAGCCCGGCGTTTCAACGCCGGGTGGGATTTGGCAATCGCGACTTAGTCGCGTCAGCGACAACTGACCCATCTCAATCGTCGCTCTGCGACGGAACGTCACACGCTGCCTGCTGGTCTACAGCTTGGAACTGATTCGCATTCTCTACAGCAACAACACATCGACCCGGTGCGCGTGGACCATCTCTTCGCAGGGCGACCACGCGAACACCGTGAACCGTCCGTCCTGCGAAGCGACGAGGGCGACGGCATCGCGCTGATCGTGTATGAATTGTGCCGCCGACAGATGGCGCGTGCCGCCCTGCTGCACCGGAGGCGCGACCTCCGCCTGATTGCCGACGACTGGTTCGGTTATCACCATCTGCTCAACCGACTCGCGGCCGGTCGCGCGCTTGATCTTTGCGCCAAAGGCGAGCACTTCAAACTGATTCGTGATTACAGTGGCGCCATCCACGGCCGTCAGGCCTGCAATACTTTCCACCGCGCTGCTCAGGGATGCTTGCCATTCATTTTCAGTCTCTGGGGTCGGACCTTTCTTTAACAAATTGCCGAGCTTGGCAAAGGGAGGCGAGACCGAATAAAAGATTGGGTGCACGATCGAGACGCGCCACTCTTCGTCGATGGCAGGCACGACCAACAAAGTGCCGCCATGTCCGTGAGCGCGCATTGACGCAGCCAGTTGCACCAGCACGTTCACCGAATCATCCCAGGTTGCCGGGGCCGTGAACGGCCGCAGCGACGCGAGCAAGTCCGGACAATCGGGCAGGCTCGCGCCGAGTTCGTCCACGATCTTCACCTGCTCGCCTTTGAGCACGGCGACGTTGGCAAACTTGCCAAAGCCGTCGATGCGCCGGTGCTTGATCACCAACTGCCCCGGTTCGACGTCTTCGAGCACAAATCCCAGACTGGGAATCGAGCGGGTCGCACCCCACACATACAGATCATCGGCATCGCCCCAAACACCGAGATGAATTCCGGGACGCTCAACGGCCGGCGCGAGTTTAGTGAGCACCGCCGGAGTGAGTGGCAAACGATCTTCGAGCATCAGCGGCTGGCCCGCCTGCTCAGGCGGCAGAAACACGAGCGAGATTTTCGGGAAGCGGCCTTCCTCCGGCCGGAAGCTGGCCCAGAAACACGCATCGATGATCGTTTCAATCGCGCGCGCGTCGGGCGCATGCGCCAGTTGCTGCTCGCCGCGCCGGCGCGCCTCGATGAGGTGACGGGCAAAGTGCGCTTCGACGGTGCCGGCGACGGCGCGGGCTGCCTGGTAGGTTGGTTCGCGAGTCATGGAGAATTGTAGCCACAGATCAAGGCCCAGTTCAAAATTGAACATCCGCAGAGTACACAGATCTAGTCTGAAAGAGAAAGCCAACTGCTCAAGTAAGTGCGGAACGATGCACCTGAATTCTGGGGTCTTCCATTAGCATCGTGTCTTTAGAAACTATGAAAGTCGGGTCTCCATGAGTGGTCTAAGATGTTGGTGCTAATCCAACTCAACGAGCTTACCCGTAAGGATGGCTCAAGACCAAAACAAAAAGGAGACCCGTGATGAAAATACTGGCATTGGATCTGGGGAATTACAAGAGTGTGGCGTGTGTGTACGAGGCGGCAGGGACGAGCCACAAGTTTGCCACGGTAGGGACGACGCCAAAAGGATTGCACGATTTGCTGGTTGAGGAAGAGCCGGATCGAGTAGTGATTGAGATAT
>JAWVEB010000085.1:0-42973 GCA_033856915.1 Blastocatellia bacterium
TTCAGCCGCTCTCGCTCTCTCTGACTCATCAACAAATGTCCTTCCATTTGCCCACCCTTTCGGGTAAAGCATCCTAGTGGACATTTCTATTCAGTTTTCCAGAGGTCAGTTTTATATAGTTACCACAATTCGTCAAATTTAACTTGACGGAGTACACCTAACGAGTGTAGTTTCAGGTTCGCAGCAAGCAAGTTATTTGAAGAGGGGCATGCAAGGTAGAGCCTTCAAAGACGGAGCCGAGTTTTAGAAGCGCGTGCGGCAGCTTTTCATATTTTCGCCGCTGACTTTATACCGCCGTCCATAAAGCACCACCTTTGAAGTACAGAATCGGCCATATGTGACGATTCTCAAGTCTGTGCCTAGCCACCCCCTGAATTACCCGAACCTACCCTGAAGTTTTCGCCCCGCCTTTCGAAAGAACGGCGGGGCGCTTCTCTGTTCATTTTGTCAGTTACCGGATTAATGATTTGAATCGAGCAGTCGGCGTGTTGTCTTAACTAGCCTTAGGACGCTGAGTGATTGTGGGGCGCATCGGCATTGAGTCAGTACCGGGAGCGGTAGCGACCGGGTCATCGCGCGACAATCCAGACAGGCATGAGTGAAACCCGGTCGCTACGGCTCCCGGTACCGACCTCATCCGTCCGGAGTGTGAGAAATCGGCAATTCGCAATCGACCGTGATTCTACATAGCCAGCCCGCCATCAACCTGAATCACCTGGCCGGTGATATACCGAGCATCGTCTGACAACAGGAAACAAGCGATACGCGCGACTTCGTCACTTTCGGCAAAGCGGCCGAGGGGAATCTGTGCCAGGACCTTCTCTCGGTACTCCTCGTTGAGCGTCATCGCCATGTCGGTCTCGACCATGCCGAGCGCCAGCGCGTTCACGGTGACTTTGCGGCTCGCGACCTCACGCGCCAGCGCCTTGGTCAAACCGATCATGCCTGCTTTCGAGGCTGAGTAGTTGGACTGGCCGGCCATCCCAACGACACCGCTGATCGAAGTAATGTTGAGAATTGAAGCCCCATCATCCTGTCTCAACATCACTCGCAGCGCCGCTTTGGCGAAGTTCCATGCGCCTTTCAAATTCGTATCGACGACCGCGTCCCAGTCCTCTTCCTTCATTCTTAGAATCAGCGTGTCGCGAACGATGCCGGCATTGTTCACCAAAAAATCGATGCGGCCGAAAGTATCTTTTACCTGCTTGATCATTTCCGCGGCCGCATTGGTATTGGCCACGTCACCCTGCGATGCCAGGGCCCGCACGCCCAGCGCTTCAATTTCTGCCTGCAAGGTCTCGGCAGCTTCGGCGCTCTTCGCATAATTGAATGCGACATCCGCGCCGCGCCGCGCCAGCTCCAAAGCGACTGCTCGCCCGATGCCGCGCGTGGCGCCAGTAACGATTGCGCTGCGGCCAGTGAATTGTTTTTGATCAGACATATAAATATTGAGGACTCAATGAACCTTTATTGACTGTAGATAAGCCCGGAAACTGTCGGCGAGCTCAGTATGCTTCAAACCGAATTCTACCGTTGCGATCAGAAATCCCAGCTTGTCGCCGGCATCGTAGCGCGTCCCTTCAAACCGCACGGCGTAAAAGTCGCGCTTTCGCAAAAGCGCGCGCATGGCATCGGTAATTTGAATCTCACCAATCGCCCCGGGCGTTGTGGTGGCAATTTCGTCGAAGATATCCGGCGTCAAAACATAGCGGCCGATTATTGCCAGGTTCGAAGGCGCGTTCGCCAGCGGCGGCTTTTCAACCATGTCTTTGATTCGGTAAACGCCATCGCCAACTTCCTCGACGTCAAGCGCGCCAAACCGTGAAATCGCTTCGCCCTCGACTTCCATCGTGGCCAACACCGGCGCGTCATACTTCTCGTAAACATCTAGCAGTTGCCGCAACGCGGGAGTCCGGGAGTCGATGATGTCATCGCTCAACAGCACTGCAAATGGCTCGTCCCCGACAAGGTCGCGGGCCTGCAGAATCGCATGACCGAGGCCGAGGGCCTCGCGCTGGCGCACATAACTCACCTGCACCATGTCTGAAATCTCACGGACCAGACGCAGGTCCGCTTCCCTGCCCCGTTCACGGAGCAGTGCTTCCAGTTCAAAGGAAACGTCAAAGTGATCCTCGATGGCGCTCTTGCCGCGGCCGGTGATGATGATCACTGACTCAATGCCGGAGGCCACTGCTTCCTCGACGACGTATTGAATCAGAGGCTTGTCGACGAGGGGCAGCATCTCTTTTGGCGACGCTTTCGTCGCGGGCAGAAAACGCGTGCCCAGACCGGCGGCGGGAAAAACTGCTTTGCGTACTCTCTTTGCCATTTCCGACTTCAAATCGCAGAATTTCAACCTGCAAGCCTTCAATCTAAAATTTGAAATTTCAGATTCAAGATCTGAGATTTTCCAATTAGCGTCCTATCTCCTGGGCGCGACACTTCGCGGAAGCCCGCTTCTTGACACATCGCCGACGCTCAGTTAGCGTCAGAAACTTCGAACAGAGTTAGCCAAACGGCATAAACTTCTACCACACGCAAAAGGCCAGCAGCAAATGCTCGATCTCAACTATGTGCGGGAAAATCTGGAGGACGTGCGCGAAGCGCTCGTCAAACGGAGCATGCCTGCGACGGCGCTCGAAGATTTTGCCCAAACCGATGCCGAGCGCCGGCGCGTGATTGCCGAATCCGATCAGCTCAATGCCGAACGCAATGTGGCCAGCCGCGAGATTGGTACGCTGATGAAGGACGGCAAGCGCGAAGAAGCCGATGCCCGTCGCAAAGCAGTTAACGAATTGAAAGAACGCATAGCTAAACTCGATCAGCAGCGTGAACAGTCGGAAACGCGCATGCGCGATCTGCTTTCGACGCTGCCGAACATCCCGCACGAGAGCGTCCCTCTTGGCAAAGACGAATCCGCAAACGTCGAGGTCCGCCGCTGGGGAACCAAACCTGAGTTTGATTTCGAGCCCAAAGATCACGTCGATCTGGGTAACGCGCTCGGCATTCTCGATCTCGAGCGCGCGACCAAGATCACGGGTGCGCGCTTCGCGATACTGAATGGCGCCGGAGCCCGTCTCAGCCGCGCCCTGATTGATTTCATGCTCGACCTGCACACGCGCGAACATGGTTATCAGGAGACCCTGCCGCCATTCATCGTCAATCGCGATTCACTATTCGGCACTGGTCAACTGCCCAAGTTCGAACAGGACCTCTTCAAACTCGAAGACGAGCGCGGATTTTATCTCATCCCCACGGCCGAAGTTCCAGTGACCAATTACTATCGCGAAGAGATTCTCGACGCGTCCCAGTTGCCGATGAAGTGGGCCGCGTATTCGCCTTGCTTTCGTTCCGAAGCCGGCAGTTACGGCAAGGATACTCGCGGAGTTATTCGCCAGCACCAGTTTGAAAAAGTTGAGTTGGTGAAATATGCGCTGCCGGAAAATTCTTACGATGAACTCGAAGCGATGACCCGCAATGCGGAAACGGTCCTGCAACGGCTCGGCATTCATTACCGAGTGGTTGCGCTCTCGACCGGTGATCTTGGTTTCAGCAACGCCAAGACTTACGACATCGAAGTCTGGCTGCCTTCGCAGAATGCTTTCCGTGAAATTTCCTCCTGCTCGAACTACGAAGCGTTTCAGGCGCGCCGCGCGAACATACGGTTTCGCCGCGCCGGTGGAGCCAAGCCGGAATTTGTGCACACCCTGAACGGCTCTGGCCTGGCGATCGGCCGCACCTGGGTTGCCGTGCTGGAAAACTTTCAACAGGCGGACGGTTCCGTGACTATTCCCGAAGTGTTGCGTCCGTACATGGGTGGGATTGAAAAAATCACGACCTGAGGCGCCCGGGTGCATTAAGAGTATTGACTTAAGACATCTCTGGGCATGCGCAGTACGACCAGGCCGGCATCGTTGAGCGCGGCGGCAGCGCCCGAAACACGACTTTGTTGTGCATGGTGCCGCCAAAGAGCGGATGCGGATGCAGTACCAACGCAGCCCCACGGATCGCGCCGCGTGGCGGTTTCAAAATAGCTTCCAGTTGTCCGTGCGGCGCTGGGATGAAAAGGTTTCCTGCTGGATACATAGAGAATAGTTTCGATTGCCGATTTTTGATTGTCGATTTCCAGTCGGGCGTTGTCAAAGATGAGTGTCGGAAGCCGACCGTGAGGAGGGCAATTCTAATCGTGACGCACAGGCCCGAAAGGTGCCCTCCCTGACGGTCGGGCTTCTGACACGCTGGTTGCACGCGGAATTGACGCGCGATTAGAAATAGGATTAGCTTTCGATCACCACGATGAACGAACCAGCGGCGGACAATCTCAAATCTCCCCTCAGCGATTTGTATCAGACTAACCGCGTCATCGCCGACACTGCCTCAGACGCGATCATAACCATCGACGACGACAGCACGATGGTGTTCGTCAATCGCGCGGCCGAGAAAATCTTCGGCTATTCCCCCGCCGAACTCCTGGGACAATCTTTGACGATGCTGATGCCTGACTATCTCAGGCATGTGCATCGCGCCGGCCTGCAAAATTACATCGCAACCGGAGAGCGACATATTTCCTGGGAAGCCGTCCGCCTTCCAGGACTGCACAAGAATGGCCAGGAGATTCCCCTGGAATTGTCTTTCGGCGAGTTCGTTGAAAACGGCCGGCACTTTTTTACCGGCATTGCCCGCGATATCAGTGAGCGTCGCCGGCTGGAGCGGCGTCTGGACGCGCAACTTCAAGTCGCCCGCATCCTGGCTGCCTCTGACTCAATGGCCGCTGCCGCGCCGGCGCTATTACAGGCGATTGGCGAAAGCGTCGGCTGGGAGATGGGCCAAATGTGGGGCGTAGATCGCGCGGCTGATGTGTTGCGCTATCTGGCAGTTTGGCATCTGCCCTCAGTCGCATTCTCGGAGTTAGAAGAGGCGAGCCGGAGCCGGACTTTTGGCCGCGGCACCGGTCTGCCCGGGCGGATCTGGGCGACGGGAACTTCGGAATGGATTGCCGATATCGCAGCAGACACAAACCTTCCGCGCGGACCTTTGGCGATCAGGGCGGGCTTTCGTTCGGCCTTTGGTTTGCCCATCATGGTCGATCAGGAAGTTTCCGGAGTGATGGAATTTTTCAGCTCGCAGAATCAGGTTCCCGATCAATCGCTGCTGGCGATCATGGATATTATCGGCCAGCAGATCGGCAACTTCGTCGAGCGCAAACGCTCAGAAGATGAGCGCGCCCTGATTTACGATCGCGAGCAACGCGCCCGGCTTGAAATCGAGACGGCAATCGATCGCATGAAGCAGGTCCAATCTGTTACCGATGTCGCGCTCGCTCATTTATCGCTGGACGAGTTGCTGGCCGAACTTCTCACCCGGGTGCGGGAATCAATGAATGTGGACACGGTCGCGATTTTGTTGCTGGAGCCTGAAGGGGATGAGCTGTTGGCGTGGGCGGCCAAAGGACTCGAAGAAGAAGTCGAACGCGGTGTGCGCATCCCGGTGGGGACAGGATTTGCCGGCTTGGTATCGGCCTCTAAAAAACCCGTGATAATCGACGACATCGAAAACTCGGACGTGCTGAACCCGCTCTTACGAGAGAAAGGAATTCGGTCGCTGCTGGGGGTGCCTTTGCTGGTCGAGGGGCGAGTCATCGGAGTAATGCATACCGGTAAATTTTCGCGCTACAAGTTCACTGAAGACGATACGCGCCTGTTGCAACTGGTTGCCGATCGCGTTGCGTTGGCCATCGACAACGCGCGCCTGTATGAAGAAGAACGCACAGCCCGCCGCGAAGCCGAAGCGGCCAGCCGCGCCAAGGACGAGTTTCTCACCACCATCTCTCATGAACTGCGCACGCCGCTGACTCCGATCATTGGTTGGATTCACATGATTCGCAATGGAATCCTGCCGGAGAAAGAAACGGTTCACGGTCTGTCGGTGATTGAGAAAAACTCGCATGCGCTAAAACGCCTGATCAACGACCTGCTCGACATGTCGGCAATTCTAAGCGGCAAGATGCGCATGGAAGAGTTGCCCATCCCGCTGGAACAAGTACTGCGCGAAGCCGTCGAGACCGTGCGCCCCCTCGCCGTCGATCGCAACATCGATATCGCCCTAACCTTCCATGATGCGGGTGACGCGGTGGTGATTGGCGATCGCGCGCGCTTGGCACAGGTCTTCTGGAACCTCTTGCACAATGCGATCAAGTTTTCAGCTCCGGGGGGACGGGTTGAAGTCGAGGCAGAAGCCGGCGAGCTTGAAACAACGGTGCGCATCCAGGATGTCGGGCTGGGAATTCCATCCGAGTTCCTGCCGTTTGTGTTTGAGCGTTTTCGTCAGGCGGATGGCTCAAAAACTCGATCGTACGGCGGGCTGGGTCTCGGGCTGGCGCTGGTGAAGAGTTTTGTCGAAGCCCACAAAGGAACGGTGGAAGCTGACAGTGAAGGCCCCGGCCAAGGCAGCCGCTTCACGGTGAGACTGCCTCTTCACCGAACACAAATTGAAGCCTTGGGACCGTACTCGGAAAAGATCAGTCCGCCCCCGACGGCAGAGAATGTCCACCTGATGATCGTCGAAGATGATCCGGACACCCTGGAGATGTTGCGCGCCACAATGGAAGCGCGCGGGTTCCGCGTCACCAGTTGCGAGTCGGCCACCGAGACGCTTGAAGTAGCGCCGAGCGTCCAGGTGGATTTGATAATTTCGGACATCGGCATGCCCCAGATGGATGGATTCCACATGATCGAAAAGTTGCGGACCATTCCAGGTTATCAGGATGTTCCGGCGATCGCCTTGTCGGGCTATGCCTCGCAGAAAGACGCGAAAGCGGCGATCACGGCCGGCTTCGATGCTCATGTTTCCAAGCCCGTAGACCCGGCTGAACTGGTAGTCACAATTAACGGACTGCTGACAAAGACTTCGGGATCTAGGAGTTGATCCGCACCCGCTCTTTAGTGGTCCACCACCGTTACCCGACCCCGCCACGGCCGCGATCCTTTCAAGGCGAACCAGGACACGCCCTCCTGCAGCATGTCGATTTCCAATAGGGAATCGCCGGGCTGGACCGGTGCACCGACGGCAAATGAAAGCCCTATTTCCTGACCTGGCCCAAGATCGATGGACAGCGGGCTCCGGCCCTCCTCTTTCGACGCGACCTGGCCGTTCGCATTCAACCAGTGGCTGCCCAGACTAATCTGAAACTTTCCGGCGCTGCGCTCGCATCCGGGCCAAAGCGTGTCGCCGGTATTCTTGATCAGCACGCGGAGCTTTAGCGTCTCTCCTTTCGGCACAGTCGCGGGGATCTCGAGAACGCTGATTTCAGCTCGGAACGCGGTGTCAGGCAAAGCCACGCGAGGTCGCGGATGAGCGTCCGCAATGTAGAGCGTGTAAGGAGCTACCTGGGAAAGGATCTGCCCGTGCGCGCAACCGTCTTCGGTCGAGATGACGAGGGCGTTTGCCGGCGGTGACTCTTCCGTTTCGAGACGGACGAGCTGAGACAACGGGAAGCCTTTCAAAGTCGCGTACCAGTAGGCCTGAATGTACGGCGTCGTCATCGCATCGGCGAGGTAGATGGGGCGGGAGCCGTTGGCGACGGCTTTATCAAAAATCTGCTGCGGATAGTCGGCGTCGAAAAGATGCCGCCGCCATGGCGAACTCGCGCCGGCGTGATACCGCCATTGAAAGAACGTGCCCTGGATTAACGTCAGCAGCATCAGGACCATCAGTGAAACTTGAGCTTCACGGCGGTGTCTGCTCAATTCACTTAGCCATGCAAAGGCGGGCACGGTTAACACGATGAGCAGGACTGGCAGGGCCGACAGACGCAGCATATGAAAATAGTCGGCCGTCAGTGAAGCCGGAACGATTGACGCAACCAGACTGTAGAGAATGAAACGCCACCAGGCGTTCTTTAAATTACGTCTTACGACCAAACAGCCACCGATGGCTGCGAGAAGCATGGTTGCCGCCAGCATGGCGGGCGCGCCGGGCGTATGCGCCACCTGATAGATGTTCGGATCGCCGTTGACGAGGAGCTTTACTGGATTAAGATTAGCGAGATAGTGTTTGATAAACTGCCAGCCGATTTCGATAGCGGAGTTGTCAGGCTTGATATAACTAATCAGTTTGAATCGCCCCGTCAGCGCGTCAGCGTGCCGCCGTTGAAAAATAATCATTGGCAGCAAGGTCAGAATGTATATCGCCCAGGTTCGCAGGATGCCCGACCAGCGGGCGCGAGTGGCGAAGATTACGAGACCAAGAGCCAGCAGCGGCGCGAACAGACGGCCGATCGAATACGTATACGTCAACAGCACGAGGGTTGACCCAAGGCAACCCACGTCGAGCCAGTTCCACCTTGCTTTGGTCGAAACGCGCTGCACGCATAACAGAAAAAGCGTCACTATCAGTGGATACAGAGCGACTTCGAAAGCGACACGGCTCAATTCGAACAGCCAGGGAGTCAACAACGCCGATGCGGCGACGAGCAAGCCCACGCCACGCCGGTGCGAAACGCGGACAGCCAACAACCCCAGCAGTAAAGCGTTGGCGACGCCCGCGATTGCGCCAACCATTCGAGCGGTGAGTATGCTGGGGCCGGTGAGCTTGAACAGCGCGGCCAGCAAATAAATGTGAGCCGGATTTTTATAGTCGCCAAAAGCACGAAAGAAGAGCGGCCAGGAATTTCCGAACTCATCCTGGCCGCTTTGTGAGATGGTGTAGGCGTTGTAAGCGACCGAGGATTCGTCGATGAAAAAGCCGGCCGGGTTGCGCGTCACGTGCCAGGTGTAAAGCACCGCGCCACAGACAAACACGAGGGCGAACAAGAGGGGAAAAGCGTAGCGGCTTCGTTCGGAGTCCCGCCTTGAGGCGGAAGTTCTCGCCGCGCGACTGTTCTCTTGGCTCTTTATCTCGAAGT
Organism: Blastocatellia bacterium; assembly: GCA_033856915.1. Classification (GTDB taxonomy): domain Bacteria; phylum Acidobacteriota; class Blastocatellia; order Pyrinomonadales; family Pyrinomonadaceae; genus UBA11740. The sequence goes on from JAWVEB010000085.1 coordinate 8,903, forward strand.
TTGAAGCGATGTGCCTTCAACCTTTCATACGTCAGTTCGACGAAGGTTTGCTTGCTGAAATCGCACCCGATACTAACAGCGCCGGACGTATGAGGCGAGGTTGGCAGTAATGCGGAGTGCATGTCAGAAGCCCTACCGTGAAGGAGGGCCAAGGCTCGCAAGCACTCTTGACGAAGCTTTAACAGATGCCGATAGATGATCGACACGAACGTAGCCCTTGCTCACGCGCGGGCTTTTGACACAAGTATCAAGGACCAGATGCCAGACAAAGCCGGAAGAAGAACGATGACCCTCACGCAGCGCCTGCGCCGCCCGTCGATCGCTCGACTTCAGGTGCTGCTGTTCCTTTTCCTTTGGCTCGCGTACGGCGCGGCGATCAATTCTGACAACCTGTCGAAGTTCAACCTGCAGCAGATCGGCGTCGAGGCCATCGTTGAGCGTCATCAATTTGATCTGGAAGGCTCGCACGTTCCGGAATTGTTTCCTCAAGGTGATGTGTTTTTATTTCAAGGTCACAAGTACGCGGCTAAGCAACCGGGTCAGTTCATGGCGGGCGCCGTAGTTTACTGGCTTCTAAGCAAATTCGGACTTCGGTACAAAGACAATTACCTGCTGACCTCTGCGCTGGTCACTTTTTTCACGACGTCGTTCGTGCTGGCGTTATCCGCGGTCGCAGTTTTCAGAATCGCTCGCAAGCTGGCAAATGAAACACAGTCGCTTTTCTGGCCCATGTTGACGACCTTTGCCTATGCACTCGCGACGACGATCTTCGCGTACTCGGGGATCGCGCATCACGATGCTCTCGCCACCGGTTATCTCGTCATCGCGTTCTATCTGATTTTCGATCTCCGGCGTCGAGGTTGGGATGGGCGCGGCGAGATTATTCAGTCCGCAGGTGCTGGATTGTTTCTTGGTCTGGCCGTGACTACTTCAATGCTCGTCTTTTTCATGTCGATAGTCTGCGCGATTTACTTTCTCTGGCTGCGGCGCTGGAAGCTGATTCCGTTCTTCCTGGCCGCAATCCTGATCGGGCTGTTGCCGCTCTTTATTTACGACGCGGTCAGCTTTGGCAATCCGTTTCTGCTGCCGAATGTCGCCGGTGCGCAGATGTTCGCCGACACTTTTTTCCACTTTAGCGCGAGGAATTTTGGCGACAAGATTGTCTGGTACCCGACCATGCTGGTTGTCTATGCGCCCGTTTTCGTGGCCGGATTATTTGGGCTTTCGTATTACCCGAAGGCTTTCAAACGAACGCCAGTGTTTCTAACTCTAGTGGCGATGTTAGTCGTCCTGGCCGTCTACGTCCTGAACATCCAGACCGGCGGAGACTGTCAGTTCGGGCCGCGCTACCTGCTGCCGGCAATGCCTTTGGCCTGTTTGGGAATCGCCGGCTTCAGCTATCTTTCGACTAAAGCCGAGCGGCGTCTAGCGGGCGTGGTTGTCCTGCTGATAGCCGTGCTTTCGTTCGCAATAAACCTTCTGGGCGCGGTGCAGGGATCGATGTGCTGTCCCGACGGCCGGAATGCTTTGCGAGATCAATTGTCGCTACTGGCGAGCGGCGACGTGCACTACTTTCCGCTCGCGCCTTGGCTGGTTGCGCCGCTCTTGATGAGCGCAGTGCTCCTGACCTGGAGCACTTGGCAAAGGCGCGCCGCGCGCGATCACTTCACGCGATAGACGTAGATGGAGTTTCCGAGAACGGCTTCCGGTTGACGCGTGCGGTATGCGGCGAGGTAGTTGACGCGTTGTTCGTCAGAGATGGATTTGCCATTTTCGTCCGCGCTCACATAGATGGTTGAGCCGTTGAGGAAGCTCGCGCCAATGGCCACGTAGCGAGACTCCGGCACAGGAACACCCGGCTTTGGAAAAATCTCATGATAGGTAATTCCGTACTGGGCGAGCGAACCCCAACCACCAGCCAGCGCGCCGACCACTTCGGTCTCGCCGCGCGCGTGCAGGTAATCGGCGAGGGCGCGCCCGTCCTCGCCCCACTCGACATTGGAATCGGACAGGTACCACCAGTGCGGATGGGCTGACGCGAGTTGATTCATGTAGGGAAGATAATCCGGATAGGCCCGCAACGCTTCAGCCGACATCCAGCCAAACGCCAGCACTACCAGAGCAATCGCGAGATGACGCGCATATCGCACTCTGAGCAGGCGCTCGATCAACGCCCCGCCGGCAATGAAAAGAAACGGGTACACGGGAAGAAAATGCCTGATGCCGATGTTGATGTGACTGGTCATTGAGAGCGCGGCATAGATCGCAATCGGGATCAGCAGCCAGAGAATGCGTTTGTCCCTTCTTCCAAACAATCGCCAGAGTGCCCACCCCAGCGCCGCGAGGGTAACAATCAAAAATGGGAGAGACGTTTTCAGGGCGAACGCCACGGGAAAGTAGTACCACCATCCCTGCGTGCCGTATTGCCCCAGCAGTGAAGCGGCATGTCCATCACGATTGTGGAGCATGACGTTGTATTGGCCGAAGAGATAGTAAGTAGGAACGATTCGCGAACCGAGACGGAAGAACGTCAGCCATTTGTCAGAAGCTTCGGGCGATCGCGCTTCCACCCATTCCACGTCGCCCGGTACGACGGTCGGCCCCTGAAATCGATAGGCAGCATTGACCATCACCCACACGAGACACACCATAATTCCGACATGCAGCAGCACACGCTTGCGACTTTCGTTGAAACGCGGCGCCAGAGCAAACCCTATGAGCGCCAGACATCCGAGCACCGGCAGCAGCACGATCATCGAAAATTTTGTCAGCAGCGCCAGACCGCTGGCCAACCCAAGCAGCAGTGCGTTGCGGGTCGTTCTCGCTTCCAAATAAATTCGCAGCGCAAAAAAGAAAAACAGGAAAGCGAGCGCGGCGGGCAGGTCAGTGTGGACGAGACGCCCGTGGGCGAGCACCGTCGGCTCCAGAGTGTAGAGCGCGACAGCGATCACGGCGGCGCGCAATCCAAAGAGCGAGCGCGCGAAAGCGAAGATGAGAACGCCCAGAAACAATGTCAGGACGATCATCATCGCCCGGCTCCAGAACAGAATTCGCTCGAACTGTGATTGGTTGCTCTGCCAAAAGCGGTGTTCATAACTCCACGTCAGTCCGTTGAAGGTTCCTTGTTTCTCTTCGGCAGTCGGCGGCGACTCGTTCGGTTGAATCAGGAGCAAAGGCAAGGCAGCCCACATCTTGATCAGCGGCGGATGTTCGTTGTTGAGCTGGAAATCACCGGCGATCAGATGATAGTAGCCGGCCGGGATGTGAACGATCTCGTCATTCGTGATGCCTTTGCGTGAGATGGCCGCGAACATGTTTACGGCCATGACGAGCAGCAGGCAGGCACACAGCGCTTCGGCCTGATGGGCCCTGACGAATTGCTTGAGGGCTGCGATCTGGCGCCATAACGCAGCGACCTCAATCGTTTCCGGAATGCTTCTCGGTAAAGACTCGTCCATTGTTTTCGACGGGTAGCGTCGGCATGAGTTTAGCCCTGCGTTTCAACGCCGGGAGCAGATGTCATTCGGTCTCGTCGCATAGCGACGATTGATCTCCACTAATTTCAGGCGTCGCGATGCGACGCAAATACCTCGCTGATCTCTCCCCGCCCTTGAAAGAGCACTAAAATACGTGACTCATTAGGGTAATGGCTCTGCCACTCTGATGCGCGGCGAGTCTGCGACTTGCCGGCGGCGAACCTTCTTTTTCATTCGGGTCTTCGACCCGTCACGGTGAGAGACCGTTCAGATTAATGGCCACGTTTCGGCAAGTCCGAGACTTGCCGCGGATCAGAGTGGCAGAGCCATTGCAGCGGCCGCATCGAAGTTCGACAGAAGCCCGCGCGGAGTCAAGTATGTCGCTCCCGTTTCAACGGTTCAAGATCACCGCACTAAAGTGCGGTGCTAATGAAACGGCACATCCATCAACGCCACAGCCGCAGCCGAATGACACCCAGGATCGCTTCCGCGATAATGCCCAGGTCCATCTTTGAACGCCCGAGCCGGCGCTCGACAAAGATGATCGGGATCTCCGCGATTCTGAACTTCCGCTGGTAGGTTCGGTAGGACATCTCGACCTGGAATAGATAGCCGCTGGAAAAAATCTTTTCGAGATCGATTGCCTCCAGCACTTCACGCCGCCAACATTTGAAGCCGCTGGTCGCGTCGGTCAGCGGCAGGCGCGTAATGAAACGCACATAGCCAGTCGCGGCCCGGCTGAGTATCAAACGCTTCAGGTCCCAGTTGACGACGCTTATGCCGTTGACGTACCGCGAACCCAGCACCAGATCGTGATCGCGAATCTGTTCGAAGAACTGCGGCAGGTAACTCGGATCATGAGAGAAATCCGCGTCCATCTGCATCACCACTTCATAATCACGCGCCAGCGCAAACTTAAAGCCGGCCACGTACGCGCGTCCCAGTCCGTCCTTGCGCGGCCGGTGGATCACGAAAATCTTTTGCGGCTGTTGCCGGCTTAACTCATCCGCGAGTGCTCCCGTGCCGTCCTCAGATTCATCGTCGACGACTACGATGTCGGCGGCGGGAGCGTTTTGCTGGATGCCCGCGATAATGCCTCGGAGGTTTTCGATCTCGTTGTAGGTGGGCAGAACTATGAGGCAGCGCATCTCAGGCCCGGCTGTGTTTGGCGGCGACGACATACGAATTCATCGAAGGTTTCTGCGAGTGCCGCCGGCGGACGCGCCGGCTCGTGCGTGCGTAATAGTTTGGAGTCCCGCCTTCAGGCGGAATTGCTTTTCTCATGCACTCGCCGCCTGAAGGCTGCACTCCAAACCAGAAGGCGCATCATTGCATACGAAATACGTAAATGGAATTCCCGATGATCGCTTCGGGTGTGCGGTGTCTGTACTCCTCAAAATAACTTACTCGTTGCGATTCGGTCTCGCGACCGCTACCCGGCGGGCCGAGCGGGACGGTGGAGCCGTTGAGGAAGCTGGCGCCAATTGCCGTGTACTTCGTCTCGGGCTGTTGCACGGGCGGCTCCAGCGCGTCGACAAAATCAATGCCATAACGGCCCAGCGGCCACGCGCCCAACATCGCCGCGCGCACTTTCGTTTCTCCCCGCGCGTGCAGGTACGACGCGAGTTCGGGCATGCTGTCTCCCCATTCAACATTCGAATCGGACAAGTACCACCAGTGTGGATGCGAGTACGCCAGTTGGTTCATGTACGGAATGAAATTCGGATAAGTCCTGACGACTTCGACCGCGCACCAACCCAGCACCACGGCAACGATGGCCGGGCCTAACAATTTGCGCGTGCGCGTCCGGCTGATTCCGGCCAGAAGGGCCCCGGACATAATGAAGAGAAATGGATAAGCCGGAAGATAGAAGCGCACGCCGATATTGATCGTGCTCTCCATTACGAGGACCGTGAAGAGCAGGAACGGCACGAGCACGAAGGCCGGAGTCCAGTCGCGCCTGCTTACGATCTGCCACATTCCCCAGCAGATCGCCGCGATCGAAGTCAGCAGAAATGGAATGGTGGTCTTTAACGCAAAGGCGGCAGGGAAGTAATACCACCAGCCGAACCTGCCCTGCTGGCCAAAGATCGAACCATCGTGGCCCACCATGCTGTGCCAGATTTGCCAGTACGTGCCCAACAAAAAATCGGTCGGCACGATGTAACGCAAGAGGTGCGCGCTGGAAAGAAACAGACTGGCCCGCGTGGGAAACGACGCGACGATCCATTGGTTGTCGGCTTCAGTGAAAGACCGGTGGTTAAAGTAATACCCGGCATTAATAACGAGGAGCGAGACGAAGACGATCGCGGCGGCCTGGGTGAACGCGGCGCGGCGAGTCAGTCTTAACCTCGCTGGAAAGATCAGCAGCGCTGCCACGCCGAACACTGCCAGCGGCGCCACCGCAACCATCGAGAATTTCATGAGCGGCGCCAGTCCCGTCGCGGCGCCAAGGTATATCGCGCGGCGCAGGGATGGACCCGTTACGTAAACGTAGACGGCGTAAGCTAACAGCAGCAGAGCAAATGCCGACGTCATGTCCGTGTGAACCAGAGGCCCGTGCGCGAGCACCGTCGGCTCAAGCGTGAACAGGGCGAGCGCGATCACTCCTGCGCGTTCTCCGAAAAGCCGCCGGGCGAAGAGAAAGATCACTATGCCGAAGAGCATCGTGAACGCAATCATCGGTACGCGCGTCCAGAAAGAGACGGCCCTGTAGAACGAATCGTTCGGGGTCCAGAAACGCTGGCTGACGACGAACACGAACGCATCATCGCGCGGGATCTTTTGCCGCTCTGCCTCAGACAATTCGCCTGGTTGCATGAAGAGCAAAGGTAACGCGCCGATCATCATCGATACCGGAGGGTGTTGATTAAGGAATTGGAAGTCGCCGTTAACGAGGTGGTAATATCCGGCAGGAATGTGTACCACCTCGTCGGTGCTGATGCTCTTGTGCGAGACCGCCGCCAACATCTGGGCGCTCATGATGCCGAGCAGTGCAACACAAATCAGCCGCGCGCGCCGCGCGCGCGCCCAACTTAGCACTCGCGCCAAAGTTCGTCGCGGAGCAACCGGCCTCGTCTCAGGGGTAGCTGCCTGACTCAATGACTCGTCCATTCAACCCTCGCTGGAGGATAAAGACTGACTCTCTCGCCGCGTTCGCGGTGACCCTCGCGCCGATCTTCTATTTCCTGCCGGCGCTCCGAAATCATCTGGTACTGGGCCCCGACGACGGCATGCTTTTCAACGTTCCGCTGCGCGTGGCGGCGGCCCAGATGGTGCGGTCGGGACATCTGCCGCTCTGGAATCCTTACATTTTTAGCGGCATGCCGCTGCTGGGCGCGGCCCAGGGCGGATTGCTGTTTCCGCTGAACTGGTTCTATCTCGTGTTCTCTCCGGTCGTCGCCACGGACCTGATGGTCATCTCGGCGTATATGCTGGCGGCGTGCGGGGCCTACCTCTTCGCGCGGCGCACGGGCGCCTCGATCGCCGGCGCCATCGTGACCAGCCTGATCTGGCAGGCGGGCGGTTTTCTTATCGGGCAAATCAGTCACATCAACATAGTTCACACAGCGGCGATGTTGCCGTGGGTGCTTTGGGCCCTGGAGCGATACGTCAGCAACGGCAGTCGCGCGCGCGGCGTTCTGTTGGCTGCTTTAGTAGCCCTCCAGGCTTTTGCCGGCCATCAACAAACTCTCGCGTACGCGCTGATGCTGATAGTGGCTTATGCGATCGTCATGGCGCTTACCGATCTGGAAAAGCGCAAACGTTATCTGTCCTCGCTCGCGTTTATGGCGGCCGGAGTGCTGCTGGCCGCGGTGCAGATCGTACCGACGTTCGAGTTACTGCGCAACAGCCCACGTACCACGGCGACGTATGACTTCTTCTCGTCGTTCTCGATGCCGCGCAGTTTCGTAACGACGTTTGTCGCGCCGTACGTGATGGGCGGCGGCGATGGGCGCTTGTTCCGCGCTCCGTATCTCGGCCAGGCCTACTATACCGAGTACGTTGCTTATGCCGGCGTGTTGGCCGTGATGCTGTCGCTGATGGCGCTGCTGCTCAAGCCCGACACCCGCACAAAGTTCTGGGCCATTGCGGCGCCCTGTTTTCTGGTACTGGCGTTCGGCCGCGGCGCGCCATTGTATCTCTATCGGGTTATCTACTACGTGCCGGTCCTCAATCTGTTTCGGGTTCCCGCGCGCCACTTGATGGAAGTTAATTTTGCGATTGCAGTACTGGCCGGGCGCGGCCTGACATCCTTGGCCGCGGCACGGGGAAGCAAGGCTGCGCTGCGACGCGTTTCGATCGTGGCGGGCTCTGTCGTTCTACTCACCTTAATGATCGTTACGTGGTTACGGCCGGCCGATTTTCGTTTGGGACGCCATGCTCCGGTCAGTCTTTTGCGAGCGCCGGAGCTATTCGTGCCGATCGTGTTCGCCGCGCTGAGCGCGTGCGCGCTGTGGATGTTTGCGCGCCAGCGACGCGGGAGCACGGCGCTGCTGTTGGCGGTTCTGGCAATCGATTTGGTGGTGTGGGGCCAGTCCAGCGGATGGTACACATCGAGCGGCAGAATCCCTGCAGAATTTTGGAGCGAGCCTGAGACCGTTCGCCTCCTGCGCGAAAAGGCCCCACCTGATCGCGCCAGCTACAGAATTCTGACGACCCGGGAAACATTTGATCCGGCCGCTGCACCCGACCCCAAGCGTCCGCGCGATTGGGTGCTGTGGATCGAGCCCGACGTTTACATGATGTACGGAATACAAAACGCGGCGGGCTACGACGGTTTTGGACTGGAACGCTACAGCCAACTCGCCGGGCAAATGAAGTTGTGGGGCGAGCTGACTGATCCCGCCGCGACGCTCCGCAGCAACAGCCGGGAAATAGATCTTTTGAATGCGCGCTACCTGCTTTCGATTCGAAAGCGATCTGACGAAGTGAAAACAGATTCGTCGTCCGACGAACTTGGCCAGGTTGCTGAGCCTGCTTTTCTAACGGCTACCGAGAAGTATGGGGGTTTCATGTTTGCGCCGAGCGATCTGGCTTTGCCTAACATCGGTGCGAACAAACGCGTGCGGTTTGCGATCCCGCCGGTTGAGTCCGACCATATCGCGCTAGTAACCAACCTGTCGTTTGCTGAGGACGTTCCCGACAACACGCCCGTCGGCCGTCTGCGCTTGAAAACAAAAGACGGACGCAGCTTCGAATTCATTCTGCGCGCCGGAGTGGACACGGCCGATTGGGCTTATGACCGTCCGGACATTCACGCTCGCATTCGGCATCAACGTCCGACGGTAGCGACCAGCTATGACGTCGCCGACACTCAATACAAATATGAGGGGCACTCGTACGTGACGTCGTTCGCTCTGCCGGCGGGTGCGGCCATAGAGAGCGGCGAGATCGAGCTTGAGCCACAGAGTGCCCGGCCCAACATGCTTTTAACTGTGCTGCGCGTCTCGCTGGTTGATGCGAGTCGGGGAAAGACTTATCCGCTCAGCCGCGATCTCGTCCACAGCGAGAGCACCTCGGCAGAAACGCAAGCGCCGCGCGATGAGCAGGGTGATCGCTGGAAGCTTCTGGCCCAGGCGCGGTACGTCGATATTTACGAGAATGCGCGGGCTTTGCCGCGGGCTTGGCTGGCGCCGGACGCGCGCGTGCTCGACGAAAGCGCGATGCTGCAGGTCATTCGCACGGGCTTCTTGCCCGATGGATCAAAGTGGGATCCGCTGCACACAGCTCTAGTCGAAACCGAACTGCCGAGTCCGTTAACAACCACCGCCACAGACGGACGCGCGGAGCTCACCGGGTACGAGCCAGACTGCGTGAACTTGCAGACTCACTCCAGCGGCACTTCAATCCTGGTGCTGAGCGAGAACGACTATCCCGGGTGGCGGGTTTACCTTGATGGGGTGTCTGCCGATGTGGTGCGTGTCAACTATGCTTTGCGCGGAGTGTTGGTTCCCGGCGGCGAGCATCGGGTTAGTTTCGTTTATCGTCCGTGGTCAGTGATGGGAGGATTGTTGGTGTCGCTGCTCACGGGGGCGGGGCTGGTATTTTTCAGTCGGAGGAAACGATCGCGCCGGGGTTAAGCAAAAAGGGCTTACCCTCCAACTGTCGTCGTTTGGTTTCACCCAGACCTCCGTGGATTCCTTTACTGCCATCACAGACTGAAGTCTGTGCCACTTAACCTGTGGCTCAGGGCTTGCTCACGTCAACACGTTTGCACTTTCTTATGTGAACAAGACCAGAGGTGAATCAGATGCAGAGAGAAATAGCAGCCGGGTCGTTAGGCAAGCCGGGCGTCGCCGAGTGGTCGGCGCGGGTTTACGGCAAACAGGAATTTGCCGGGGCAGGGAAGACCAATACTGGATTGCTGGTGCCGCTCGAGCGCCGGCTGGCGAGGTTCGTGCTGCCGCGCCTCCCGACCTGGCTCGAGACCTATCACCTGACGCTGCTGACTCCAATCTGGGCGATTCTAATCGTGGTGTTCGGTTATCTGGCTGCGCGCGATCTGCGTTGGCTTTGGATGGTCAACCTGATGATCGTGTTTCATTACTTCACCGATCATTTCGACGGCAAGCTGGGCAAATTCCGCGACACAGGCCTGCGCAAGTGGGGCTTTTACATGGACCACTTGTTTGACTATGGCTTTCTGTGTTCGATCCTGATTGGCTACTCGTTCCTGCTGCCGCCAGAGGCCGTCTTCAGCATCATGCTGGTGTTGTGCGTGTTCGGCGCGTTCATGTTCCACACGTTTCTGATGCTGGCCGCCACCGAGGAATTCAAGGTCAGCTTCTCTGTTTTTGGTCCGACCGAACTGCGTCTGGCCCTGATTATTATTAATGGTCTGCTGGTCAAATTAGGTGTCCTGCCGCTCAGAGGGGCCTTGCCGTATGTCGCGGGATGTGGCACAGTAGCTCTTGCCCTCCTAGCTTACCGAGCACAGAAGAGACTCTGGAAAAGCGACATGCAAGCCAAGGCAGCGAGTGCTGCCGGCGAATAAGAGAATGGTTGTGAGTGGATAACTCTGCAACCAAAGCGAGTTGAGCGGCGTCTAAACGTTGCTTTCCCAAAAAAGAGATCAGGTTGAATAGCGACGGAACTTTCAAGCAGAGAGTTCGTTAAATCAAATCTAGAAACAACCTGCTCCCCGTTAAAGATTATGTCTGAGAAAAAAGTAGTAAGAGTAGTTAAGCGTGAGGACCGTAGCCAGCGAAAGCCCGGCACGGCCAGGGCCGCCCGCGAGGCCGCGCGCAAAGCTGCTACCGATATGGTGAGCAACGTCACCAACTGGGTCAATGAATTCCAGCAGAAACAAAGCGACGAAACCGCCAAAGCTGTAGAGACTCTCATCCGCTCTCGCCAGCAGCCGCACGAAGCCTAATCAAGCTGACTCGAATCCAAGATCACTTAGCCCGCGCTCCAACGGGAAGGCGGGAGTGTAAGTGGGACTCCTCATTAGCACCGTGGCTTCAGCCCGGTGATTAGGGTTGGGTTCGAGATGTAAACCGTTTGAAACGGTTTCAGCTTATATGTAGTGCTCAAATTCACCGGGCTAAAGCCGCGGTGCTAATGAGAGACTATGTCTGCAAACAGTAGATCGCTTGCAGTGTGAAATCCTTTGACACTCATTGCTCGCGGCGATAGCATCACCTTCATCCCGGCAGAAACTGAGACGGGAGAGCAATCGCCATGAACGAAATCGGCCAGTCCTTCATCGCCTGCGCGCGCGCTTCCTTTGCCGAAGATTACCTGCCGAAGATCGAGCGCTCACTGGAACTGCTCACCGACGAGCACATCTGGTGGCGGGCGAATCCACAGTCAAACAGCATTGGAAATCTCCTGTTGCACTTGAGCGGGAACGTTCGGCAATGGATCGTTTGCGGGTTGGGTGGGGCTGCCGACGAGCGCGATCGGGATTCAGAGTTCGCCCAGCGCGACCGGATTCCGCGCGACGAAGTATTGGCGAGGCTGAAGCAGACACTGGCCGAGGCTGATGCCGCGCTGGCAAACTTCGACGCCGATAAGCTGCTGGAAAAATATTTAATTCAGGGCTGTGACACGACTGCACTCAACGCGATCTTTCACGTTGTCGAGCACTTCTCGATGCACACTGGACAGATAATCATGACGGCTAAGATGTTCGCGGAGGTTGATCTCGGCTTCTACGACTTCACCGACGCAACGCCAGTGTTGAAATGGAAGCTCACGCCCTGATTGCCGGTTGGGTCTAGCCCTGGTACAGAACACATCAAGCGGCAGAGCTGCGATTCGCTTTCTGGCTAACGCCACCTCGGCCTCGGCTTTGAATCTTCGGCGATTCATGCTTAATTATGGTTGCTTGATTATGAGGAACTTTGGTTTCGTAGACGCAGTAACTGAATCACACCTGGAGGCTGATTTCGGATGACCTACATTGTTGCCGAACCCTGTGTAAACTGCCGCTATACCGACTGCGCGCTTGTCTGTCCGGTCGATGCATTCCATCTCGACGACGACATGTTGGTGATTAATCCTGAAACCTGCATCGATTGTGACGCATGCGTTCCCGAATGCCCGGTCGAAGCGGTGTTTGCCGAAGACAAGTTGCCGGCGGAATGGGCCAGCTTTACGCAAATCAATGCGGATAGAGCATTCAGCGGCTTGCCCACGATCAATGTCAGGCTGGATCCTTTATGCCAGTAACGTCCGGTATTCGAGACGGATTTGAAAGTAAATCAGAGAGGCGCGCCGGCCGCGGCCAACCGAAGCGGCTGTCGCGCCCTCTTAGTATTCTCGGGGAACACGCCTTGCAGTTTGGTTTTCGAATTTCAGACCTTCAATTCTTTTCCAAGTATTTTCGGATTGGCTCGGTAGGATTAGAGGATTGAAATGAGAAAGAACACAAAGCGCCTGGTGGGCGGAATAGCATTGGCGGCCGGAGCGATAGGAGCGATCGGTGCAGTTGTGATGAAACGAAGCAACCGGAAAGATCGTACGCCGCGCGAAAGAGACAAGACGGCCGACACCTGGGCGCGGCCCGGCATGGAAGTGATTTTTCGCGCTGAACTAATGCCCGGGCGGCACACTTCTGATCGCACTTTTCACGTCACGACTTTACTGCCCAGTGGACGCGTGCTTTTGGATCGAGTGGCCGGCGAGCACGCACAGAAGGAATTTCAACCGATTAGGGATTAGCCGCCATCCGGACAAAAGGCACAACGCGAATCTCTGCCCTTGTGCCTTTTGTGCTTTTTCGTGGCTGCTTCATGTTCTTAACATTGGATCACCACTCATACACTCGCCCGATTTCCATCACACTCAAATTATCCATTCCTAATTCAGTCAGCTCGCGCGCGACGGTTTCGCGATAAGCCGGCTTGAGGTGCACCGCCAAAATATCCATACCGTTGTGACTGAGCTTGCCCAGTTCGTGGTGGAGCATCGCGGGCGTGAGGTGCTTTGACGCTTCGGCAAGAGCGCGCATTGAGTTCGGGAAAGAAGCTTCGATGAATAACGCCTCGAGGTGCGGCGCGCGGCTGGCGGCCTTCCAAAAATCCTCGGTCTCAGCGGTGTCGGAACTGAACGCGACCGTGACCTGATCGTCAGAGACGATCAGACCTACGGTCGGCACGATGTGATTGACGGGGACCGCCGTGACTGTCAGATGGGCCACCTTGAATTCTTTGCCGGTCACAAACGGCACGTATTCCATCACCCGCCCGCGCTCGTTCTTTAACTCATCAAACTTTGGATAGACATTGTCGTTAAAGACATCGCGTTTCAGTAGATCTATCACCTCTTGAGTTGCATGAATGCGGATCGGCTGTTCGAGCTCGCCGAAAAGATCGTCCACGAAGATCGGCAGGCTGGCGATGTGATCCATGTGGGGATGCGTGACGATGACGTCGCGGACCTGTCGCCGCTGGGCATCGTTTAGCGCAATTCCGATGCTGCCCGCATCGACGCTGACGCGATCGTCAACCAGGAAGCAGGTCAGGCGTTGCGCCGCATTGGCGCGCCCGTTGGCATCGAACGAGCTGGGTAATAGTTGAATATGCAAGTATCGGGTGTATTGGGTTCAGACTCTGAAAACAGCGCCCCCAAGTATAAGCCAACCGCAGCAAAGGCGCGAGAATTTTCCACCGCGCTTGAATTCTTTTCTAGCGGGGACCTTTCTGATCGTAGCCAAGTTGCCGGCGTAATTCCTGCAGCCTGGACAGGTATTCGTGCTCGCGCTCCTGGGCCAGATGCGGATTGCGCCCAATCCCGCGAGCGACCCGGCTGCGATGAAAAGCGAGTTCGCTAGCCATCTGGTTGCACCGCATGCGCGTCCGCCAGGGTGAAACTCCCTGCTTCGTGAGGGCGTTCCATGACATCCCCAGGCGCCCGCGAACCGAGCAGAGCTTTTCGTATTCATGGGGATCGAAAAAACCGTTTTGAAGATCGGTATAAAGGAACTGGCGCACGATGCGGCCCTCGCGGCGCAACGAAAAGAATATGACCATCAGTGTGATAATAAAAGCGGGGCCCATGATTCCAAAGTAAGCCGCAAAGAAACCGTACTCGCCGCCATAAACAGCGGAGCCGTTCCAGGTTGCGTGCATTAAAACCGCCAACATGAAGCCCAGCACCGGCGCCACGACCTTAACAAAACCGTGGTTTGATTGGCGGGACCAGCCGAGCCCAATCCCCGTCATGCTGGTGAACAGCGGGTGAGAGAAGGGCGCAGCCATCCCCCTTAAGATGAACACCGCCGTTAATGCGTCCGGTCCTCCTCCCTGCAGCGCCCGGCCATAGTAGAGAACGTTTTCAGTCATGGCAAAACCAAGACCGACCATGCCGGCGTAAACTATGCCGTCAATGATGCCGTCGAATTCATCCCTCCAAAAAAATAGAATAAGCAGGATGAGAGCCTTCGCACTCTCTTCGACGATAGGTGCTGAGATTACGGCGCCAATATTCTCGCCGATTTGCTGATTATGAGTCGCGACCGCGGCCATGATTGCGATGCTGGTATTAAAAATAAAAGCGATGAACACGGCGACCAGTGCGCCCCAAAAAAAAGCCGTGGCCAACATCCAGAGCGGTTCGGATTCGTATCGATCAATCCACAGCAGCAACATCACATAGATTGGCACCGGCAAGGTGGCGCAAATCAATCCGATAATTAATTCGGCTGGGCCGGTTTCGGCTCCAATCAGCGCCAGCACGATCAGTCCGAGCACAGCGGCGACCATCGCCGCGAACACTGCGAGAATAATTTTGAAAGCACTCTGATGACCTGAAGATCTGATGACCGGGCGCATCGGAGGACGGACAGCATTGGGCGTGAAGGCGTTATTCATGGGTTTGAGAATCAGCACTGAAATTCAGGCGCAGTATATCCATGTTTCTAACGAGCGGCCAACGAATCTGACATAATTTGATCTCACGCTTCCTTCCGCTTGGAGCAGAGAGATTCACGAAATCACACTAAACTCAGCCCAACTTCGTACGCTTTCGTGGATCGTCTTACCCTCGCAAGGCAAACTTCTAAAAAAGAGACAGTACCACCTCGGTGAGCTATTAATGTGCGGCAATACGGGTGAACCGAAGGAGTATGAGAGGGAGCCTGGGGAGCGGGCTTCGCCAGCGGGCAGGATGTCCGCGCTCCGTTGCTAACACTCATCGCGCGCAGGTGAGCGCCCGCCCGCCGTCGATTGAATAGGTCGCGCCGGTGATCCAAGAGGCCTTTTCTGACGCAAGATAGAAGATCAGCTCGGCTATTTCTGCTGGATTTCCCACGCGTCCCAGGGGATGAGTGGTCTTTGAGTGCTCCAGAAACTTTTCATAATCCGCTTCGCTCATGCCGCCGCGTTTATGAATTTCCGTGACTACGACTCCGGGATTCACGGCATTGACCCGAACGCCTTTGGGCGCGAGTTCCAGCGCTGCGCAGCGCGTCAACTGGTCCACGCCGGCCTTGGATACACAATAGGCCAGGACGCCGGGAAAGGAGCGCAGGCCGGTGACGCTCGAGACGTTGACGATGTTGCCTTTCGTTTTGATCAGATGCGGAACGGCCGCTTGCATCAACTGAAACACAGCGCGCAGGTTGACGTTCATCATCGCATCCCAGGCTGACAGCGTGGTGTTTTCGATTGAACCGCTCGAAATGTGACCGGCCGCATTTACCAACACGTCCAGCCGGCCAAACCTCTTAATAGTCTCGTCAATGGCGCGTGGGCCTTCATCGCTATTCGTCACATCGACTGTCAGCGTCAGCGGTTCGCCGCCGGAATTCTTCACCGCTGTCTCGACCTCGCGCAGCGCCGCCTGATCCCTGCCGAGTGCCACTACGCACGCGGACGCTGCCGCGAATTTCACGGCGACGCCGTGACCAATACCAGAGGTGGCTCCGGTCACGAGCACAACTTTGTTTGCTAAACTATCTTCCATCGATGCTCCCTTTCTTTACATGATTTGGAGGTTGTTGCTTCAAACCTGACACGGATCCCAGAGGCGAATCAAATTGAATTCAAGCGTGACATATTGACATACGCTGCCTCAGATTGACTATAATTTCGCGCGGGCAGTATTCACACACGAGTAAGAGTGGCTTGCGTCATCTGATCATCGGGTCCCGGTAAGGGCACACCGCCGTTTCAATAAAACTCGTCCCTGGTTTGAGTTCACTCAGAATAGCCTTGTCGATCGAATCACACGAACCCGGTTTTTACCCGTCGAGGCGCGCACGCATCCGCGCAGAGTCCTCGCTTCCCAGACCGCGCGGTCCGGTGCGAGCGCCGTCGGTGTCTGGCTTCATGACGGCCGCCGCCGCTGTCTCGGCGGTCTTATTCTTCGTGCTTTGGTGGGTGTTGCAAACTGAAGAAAACCCCTGGGTGCCCGCGGGTATGGCCGCCAGCGTGTTGATGCTGGTCGCGGCCGTCGCGCGACTGGCAGTAGCTAGACGAGCCCGGTCCCGGCCCTTGCGTTCTTCGCACGGCCACGATCGATATGGCCCTTCAATGCAGCGGCCGTCTGGTAAGGTGATGCAGTCGACGAGTTTGCATTCCGCCGCTCTGCGGGCGCTGCAAAGGCAGTCGGCCGAGGCTGATGCCCGCGACGTACCTCCGCAAGGTCATCGCGATCTTTATGATCTTTGCACTGATTACCTGCACGGCGCCGAACAAGCCTGGCAGTCACCCAGCCTTTCAGCAGAGGCGCGCGTAGCTTTGCGCGCAGGTCAGGAGCGGGTGCGGACTCTGCAGCGGCATCACCTGCTAACGTGGGCCAGGGGTTCCGCGCGCTCGCTTACGCACGAAGCGCAGCAACGGGTTCGCTTGTATGAAAAAGTCGAGACCGCTAACCGCGCGTTGGAGTGCATCGATTCTGTTTTAAAAGTTTATCCCGACGAGGAAGAACTCAAGGTCTCGGCTCGCGCGGTGCGCGATTTCATTACTTCGAGTAGAGTTGCACAT
Source organism: Blastocatellia bacterium (assembly GCA_033856915.1). Taxonomy (GTDB): domain Bacteria; phylum Acidobacteriota; class Blastocatellia; order Pyrinomonadales; family Pyrinomonadaceae; genus UBA11740. Next base: position 25,815 of record JAWVEB010000085.1, read on the forward strand.
TGGGTTGAGATGGCGGAGCGGGCGGCTTTCAAGGGTTATTATCGCAGGGCGATTGATCGTTATCGAGACGCTTTGTTCTATCTTACTCGTGATGGCGGGGACCATGACCGTGAGGCCAGCGCGGAACGGATCAGCCGAGAGATCGAGTTGTTAAGAGCGCGCCTGGCCACCGGGCGAGCCCCCATTTCACCTCGCAGCAACAATACTAAGGGCCCGGACAATAACGCCTGACCTTTTGTGTTTCAACCGCTCAGGCTTTTTTAGAGAGAACAGATACCGATGTTTAGAAGAAGATGTCCAAGGTGTGGGAGCGACAAAATTCGCGCGGGTTACCGGCGCATGCCCTGGTTCCTGCGAATGTTTGGCATCCACCATCTTTTGTGCGATCATTGCAACTGGTTATTTACGGGATTTGGACTGCCGGGGATGACTGTGCGCAGGGCAAGAAAGCGAAACTAGCCCGGGCTGCTTGTCATCATCGTAGTCTGTTCCATCGCATGCTCGGATTGCCCTCGCACAAATGTTTGGGACCTTCTGGCATTCAATGAATTAGAGATTTTTTGAGGTTTTAGGTTATGAGCAAGAGAACTCTCATTATTTTTGCATCCGTGTTCAGCCTCGGCGCCCTCTTTACGATGCTTGCATTGGCTCAATCACCGCAGACTGTTCAATCGCCGCAGAGCGCCTCGCCCGATCTGCAGGCCAGCGCGATGGACAGCCAGGGAATCAGGCGATACCGCGTGGGGCCTGGAGATCTCCTGGACGTGAGGGTTTTCGGTCAGCCCGATCTGACCTCTACGGTAGAGATTGATGAGGACGGCAACGTCTCGTCGCTTCCATTTGTCGAAGATCCTATTCCTGCCAAATGTCGCAACGAAAAGGAAATTCAAAAAGCGATTACCGAAGTCTATTCCAGGTACCTCATAAAGCCGCGGGTCAGCGTGCGAATTTTGGAGCGCCGGAGCCGTCCGCCTGCAGTAATATTTGGCGCCGTTCGTGCTCCTACGCGCGTTCAGATGATGCGTCGTGTGCGGCTGCATGAATTGCTCGCGCTGTCCGGAGGCATTACCGCAGGCGCCAGCGGCACAATTCAGATCATGCATACCGAGCCGGAAATGTGTCCCGAAGCCGAAGACATCGCCCAGCAGCTAGCCACTGCTAACCAAAAGGTTGAGCCAGATCCAAAGGCGGCCGCTGTTGTCCCTAATGCTTCCACCCCGGATATAGGCCAACTTGAGGTCTATCAGATAAACACGATCAAGACAGGTGGGGTCGGGCTCAATAGTGCCGCTGGCGTTGGACTAGGCACCGATCCGTTCATACGTCCCGGCGACATTGTTATCGTGACCGAGGGTTTACCCATCTACATAACGGGCGCAGTGATGCAGCCGGGAGCGGTTACCCTGAAAGACCAAATGACCCTGTTGCGAGCCATCGCAATGGTGGGTGGGATTCAAAGACTTGCGAAAGGATCGCAGGTTCACATCTATCGTCAGAAAGAGGGCAAGGTCGGCCAGGATGATCTGAAGATCAACTACGACGCCATCAAGAGTGGCAAACAACCGGACATTCTGCTGCAGGCTTATGACATTATTGACGTCAGAATGCAGAATCAGTTTTCTCCAAAGAGTCTCGGAGATTTTTTCCTGAATATGAGTAGGAGCAGCATGGGAATCCTGCCCACAAGGGCAATCTACTAAGCGCCGTATCGCTTCGATAGGCTTACGGCCAATGGCAAAATGAGTCAAAGAATGAAATCAAAAAAAGCCAGACGCGCTCGTGGTTTTACTTACCTCTGGATCCTGGTGCTGGCGGTTTCCACCTTCCTGCTGATCTATTTCGAGCAGACTTCGTTGCTGTACATTCTCGCCACGCTGGGCGTCACCATACTGTTGATCGTCGTGGCCCTGGCCGATCTTGGACGCAGTGAGCTGGGGTCAGACACGATGCAGATGTCCGACCTTCGGCCTCCGGGAACAAAGTCGCGGAACTAAAACACTCCGGCAATCAAGCAGCGGTGATGGAAATTAATCCGTCGCCGCATTGAGTTCAGGAACCGAAGCGATAGCAACCGGGTTTCGTCCTCGCTGTCTCGGCCGGGTGGAGTCTTTCAGACACTCTGTCGCTACCTGCCCTCACTTACCTGGTAAGGCAATCTTTCAAATAGAACTACTTAAGAGCTGGCTCGGTTGGATTTTTGCCGCGCCTGTGATTAAAGTATTTTCGCCCAGAAGCATTTCCATAGATTTTCCGGAGGACTAATCCAATGAACAATATCCAGCGAACTTTGGCGGCGCTCATGCTGTTTGCCCTGACGCTGTCTCTCTCGATCTCTCCACTGCTCCGAGTAGCCGGCGCCCACCATGGTGAGATTCCCAAACTCACTTATCCAGAGACTAAAAGAGGCGAGGTGGTTGATGACTATTTCGGCACAAAAGTACCCGATCCCTATCGCTGGCTCGAGGACGACAACTCCCCGGAGGTTGCCGCCTGGGTCGAAGCCGAGAACAAAGTCACCTTCGGTTATCTCGATAAGATTGCTTATCGCCCTCAACTGAAGAATCGCTTGACGACGCTTTTGAACTATCCGAAATATTCCGCGCCCACCCATCGCGGCGAGAACTTTATCTTCTCCAAGAATGACGGCCTGCAGAATCAGAGCGTCTACTACATTCAAAAAGGCCTGGACGGTACGCCCGAGCAGCTGCTCGATCCAAATAAGTTTTCCGTCGATGGCACTTCGCGGATGGGAGCTTTCTCGTGGTCGCGCAAGGGGAAATATATCGGCTATGGCATCTCCGAAGGCGGCTCAGACTGGAACGATTTCTACGTGCTCGATGTCGCGACCAAAAAGCCGCTGACCGATCATCTGCAATGGATCAAGTTCTCGGGCGCCTCTTGGGTGGGCGATGAAGGCTTCTATTACGATCGTTATCCCGAACCCGATCCGGGCAAAAAGATGACGACCAAGAATGAGTTCCAGATGGTCTATTATCACAAGGTGGGCACGCCCCAGGCGGACGATAAACTTGTCTATGAAGATAAGGACCATCCGAAAGCGTTCCACGGGATTAGCATTACCGAGGATGAGCGCTACGCGATTCTTTCCAACTCCGATCCGGCCCAGGGAAAGAAAGGCAATGCGATTTTCTTCCGCGAATTGGCCCGGTCCGATCAGCCCTTTACTCCAATCGTCGCCGAAATCGGAGACGATAGCTATGGCGTAATCGACGAGGTCGACGGTAGGTTCTTGATTGAAACGAATCATGGCGCTCCCAACAGCAAGGTTGTCCTTTATGACCCAAAGACCAGCGCCTGGAAAGATGTTTTGCCTGAGCGGCCTGAGCCCCTTGAAAGCACCGGCACCGCTGGCGGCAAGTTGTTTGTAACTTATCTGAAGGACGTTACGACGCGGGCGTATGTTTACAGCCTCGCCGGCAAGCTGGAGAATGAAGTTCAACTTCCCGGCCTGGGTTCAGCCGGCGGTTTCGGCGGCTTTAGGGACGACAAGTTTGTTTTCTATGGCTTCACCTCGTTCAATTATCCGCCGACGATTTTCAAGTACGAGATAGCTACGAAGAAATCATCCGTCTTTCGCACGGTGACTATCCCCGGCTTCGACCCGTCGAACTATGAGACCAGGCAAGTCTTCTACGCCAGCAAAGACGGCACCCGCGTACCGATGTTCATCGTGCACAAGAAAGGGATCAAACTCGACGGCAACAATCCCACAGTGTTGTATGGCTACGGCGGTTTTAACATTACGACCAGTCCCGGCTTCAGCGCGTTAAGAATTGCTTTGCTCGAGCAGGGCGTGGTGTATGCGTCAGCCAACATTCGCGGCGGCGGCGAGTACGGCGAACAGTGGCACGAGGCCGGGACCAAACTGAAGAAACAAAATGTATTCGACGACTTCATCGCGGCGGCCGAGTTCCTGATCAAAGACAAAATAACGTCCCCGAACAAACTCGCGATCCATGGCGGATCGAATGGCGGACTACTGGTCGGCGCGTGCTCCAACCAGCGGCCGGAATTGTTCAGGGCGGTGGTCGAACAGGCTGGCGTGATGGATATGTTGCGCTTTCATAAGTTCACCATCGGGGCTGCGTGGATTCCGGATTACGGATCGAGCGATAACCCTGAACAGTTCAAAGCGCTGTATGCCATCTCGCCGATCCATAACATCAAATCGGGCACGAAGTATCCGGCGACTTTGATCACCACCGCCGACCACGACGATCGGGTCGTGCCCGCGCATAACTTCAAATACGCGGCGGCGCTGCAAGCGGCCCAGGGCGGCGACAACCCGATCCTGATTCGCATCGATACCAAGTCGGGTCACGGCGCCAGCAGCACCACCAAGACCCTCGAACAGCAGACAGACATCTACTCGTTCCTGTTTGAGAACCTGGGCGTCACACCGAAGTGGTGAACCCGCCATTCCCACGGAATCCCTGGAGGCCGGCTTCTTACAGCCGGCCTCTTTTTTTGAAAGACTGATCGCCGACGAGCTACTAGCAACTTTCGCCTCTGACCTCTCTAACATCCAAAATATCTGTAGCTTAAAAATTCGATTGCGAGTACTATCCGGCACTGGCAGCCGTGAGATTTCGGATTTCAGCGAGGGGCCAAAAGCCTCTTGAATGAGTTTCATCGAGCAGCCATCTTTTCGTCTTCTCCATTCAAGAGAAGAGTTGATACGAGAGCAACCCCCGGCAGTCAGCTTGCCTGAAAGCATTGGTACGCAGGTGTTATGAATCTGCGCGCTCAGTTCCGAAATCGTTGTTCGCCAGTACTCGACCGCAGTGGCGCACAACTTCGCCAGAAAGGGTAAAGCGTATGAAAAAGCCGAAGTTCGCAAGTGTAACTAAGATGGTGCTCGCCTTTGGTTCGGTGCTGTTCGTCATGACCATAGCGTTGACGACCGCGACGATGACGCCACTGAGCGAAGGATTCGAAGCAGGTGGAAAGACTTCGTATGCTGCCGCCAACGTGACGCTGGGAACCGGGTCCTGGTTCATGGACGACTCACTGACCGGCAACCTGTCGACCGACAGAAAGACGGGCGCCTACTCCGCGAGGGTGCGAAACATCGGCACAGTCCACATGAATTTCAACAAGACCGGTGCGGGAACTGTTTCGATTCAGCATGCGGTTTTCGGCACCGATGGTTCGAGCACCTGGCAGTTATGGTCGTCAACCAACAATGGCAGTACCTGGACCCAGGTCGGCTCAACCGTGACCACGAGTTCGACGACGCTGCAGACGGCGAACTTTACCGTCAACAACTCTAATGCGATTCGATTTGAAATTCGCAAAGTGTCCGGCGGTGCTAATCGGATCAACCTCGATAATATTCAGATTGGTGACTTCACGTCGCCGACACCCACTCCGACACCGACACCGAATCCCTCGCCGACACCAACGCCGAACCCCTCTCCTACTCCCACGCCCAGCGAACATCTCACCATGGGCAACCCCACCAATGCGGTAACCAATGTGACCGTGCCGGCTAATTATCTAATGGAAAAGCCACAGTACTCGCTGTCTTACAATCGCGATAACGGAGAAGCAAATTGGGTGAGCTGGCATCTGGACGCCTCCTGGTTGGGAAGCGCGGCGCGACAAAATGACTTCCGCGCCGATACAACCCTGCCGGCCGGTTGGTATCAGGTTCAGGCGACTGACTATTCGGGTTCGGGGTTCGATCGGGGACATATGTGCCCCTCAGCGGATCGAACGATCACGATCACGGCCAACTCGGCTACTTTCCTTATGACCAACATGATTCCGCAGTTGCCGGCCAACAATCAGGGTGTGTGGGCCAATCTGGAAGGCTATTGCCGCACTCTGGTTTCCCAGGGTAACGAGCTTTACATTGTTTCGGGCGGACAGGGACTGCAATACTTTATCGCCAACGGCCACGTCGCAGTGCCGGCTAACACCTGGAAAGTAATCATCGTGTTACCTGTCGGAAGCAACGATGTTTCTCGCGTGACTGCGTCGACCAGGACCATCGCGGTCGTCATACCGAACTCAGGATCCATTGGGACGGACTGGAAGGCCTATCGGGTCAGCGTCGATCAAGTCGAGGCGATCACTGGCTATGATTTCTTTTCCAACGTGCCGACTTTGATCCAAAACGTAATTGAGGCCAACGTCGATAACCAATAACGCCGAGTCGGTAGCGTAAAGTCGGCGGCAAAGATTGTCTTCGACGACCAAGTCGGCGGAGGCGCGAGCGCCTGCCTTAAACGATCGAGAAATTTGGAGTGCGTCCGGCAGCATGCCCGAGCTGTCATTTGAGGGAGCGAGGGCATCCCTGCCGGCATTGAGCGCGCAGCGCAAACCGTCGAAGGGCCGTAGCCCGACCATTAGGGAAGGCTCTCCTTTCAGGCTCTAACACGGCACGCGCTACATTTACATTTCCTAGATAACCAACTTGCTATATAATCCGCTGCGCCTTCCCTTTTCAAACAGATAGTCTTCTTCCGGAGGTTGTTATGCGGAAACTCAACAGGTCTCTTTCGGTAATCTCGATTTCTCTTTCGATTCTGTTTACTCTATGCAACAGCGCTCGCGCCGCTGATTTCAAGCGCGAAGTCATCTATCAAATCGTCATTGATCGATTCTTTGACGGCAGCACAGCGAACAACAATCCATCACAGAGCTCAGGACTTTACGATTCGACTAAGACAAATTGGCGTCTTTACTGGGGCGGGGACCTGGCCGGGATTCAGCAGAAGATGTCTTATCTGTCGGGGATGGGAGTAACCGCGATTTGGATTCTGCCGCCGGTGGATAATCTCAACACAAACATCCCCGACGGGCAGGGCAACCCGACAGCTTCTTATCACGGCTACCAGGCCCGCGACTTTAAGCGCATCGAGGAACACTTCGGCAATACAAGTAACACCTGGACCGACTTCGATAATCTGGTCACCGCGGCGCACCAGAGTGGGATTAAAGTGATCGTCGACTTTGCGCCGAACCATTCGACTACGGACAACGCGGGCGAGTTTGGAGCCCTTTACGATAACGGAACTTTCCTCGGGAACTACACCAGCGACCCGAACGGTTACTTTCATCACAACGGTAACATCTCGAACTTTGACGACCGTTACCAGTTGCAGTATTACGCGCTTTTCGATCTCGCCGATCTCAACCAGGAGCACGCCACGATCGACGCTTATCTGAAAGCGGCTGCCCAGCAGTTTCAGCAGCACGGCGTCGACGGCTTCCGCATCGATGCCGTCAAGCATACGACCTGGGGTTGGGAATACAGTTTCGCCAATTCGATCTACACCTACGGGGATAGTTTTCTGTTTGGCGAATGGTACCAGGGCGGTACCTCTGATCCGCTCTATCACGATTCTTACAAGTTCGCGAACAAGAGCGGCATTTCTCTGCTCGACTTTCCGCTGAACACTGCGATCCGCAGTGTATTCGGCGCAAGCAACAGCAATTTTTCGACAATTGATGGCGTGCTGACGCAGGAGGGAGGCAACTTCATCTGGAAAGACGACCTCGTGACGTTTATCGACAATCACGACATGGCGCGCTTCCTTTCCATCAACAACAACACTAACCGGCTGCATGAAGCGATGGCTTTCACGCTGACCACCCGTGGTATTCCCTGCATCTATTACGGTACGGAACAGTACCTGCACAACGACACAAACGGTGGGACGGATCCATACAACCGAAACATGATGGGGGTTTTTAGCACCAGCACTACCGCGTACCAGTTGATGAATAAGCTCTCTACGCTGCGTCATAACAATCCGGCGATCTCTTATGGTTCCACGACTGAGCGCTGGATCAATAGCGACGTTTACATTTACGAGCGAAAATTCTTTGGCAGCGTCGTGCTCGTCGCTATCAACAAGAATGACAGCTCGTCCTATTCGATCACCGGGCTCAATGCGGGCCTGCCGGCCGGGACATACACTGATTATCTCAACGGATTGCTGGGCGGTTCTTCGATTACGGTCGGCACGGGATCGGGCGGCAACAATCCGGTAACTAGCTTTACCCTACAGTCACACACCGTTGGCGTCTGGCAGTTTACCGAAGGCTCTGCGCCGCCTGAGGTCGGCTCGATTGGTCCAACCTCCGGACAGTCAGGCGTAAAGGTAACAATCGCCGGGCGCAACTTTGGTTCGACAGCGGGCAGTGTGAAGTTCGGTACGACGACCGCAACGATCAACTCATGGACGCCGACGCAAATCGTCTGCACCACGCCCACCGTTACTAATGGTGCTTACAATGTCACGGTGACCAATTCGGCTAGTCAGGTCTCGAATAGCATTCAATACACGGTGCTGACAGCGAAACTGATTCCGGTAACCTTCACTGTCAACAACGCCACCTCCACACAGACCGGTGACTATATTTTTCTTACCGGCAATACTGTCGAGCTTGGCAACTGGAGCACGACGTGGGACGGCGCGGTCGGGCCAATGCTGACGCCCAACTATCCGAACTGGTTTCTCAACGCGAGTGTTCCCGCAGGGCAAACCATCCAATTTAAGTTCATCAAGATTGCCGCCAACGGTACGGTGACCTGGGAGGCAGGGAACAATCATCAGTACACCGTGCCAAACAGCGGCACCGGGTTCGTAACTGTGAATTGGCAGTATTAGCGAGGATTCCAGATGGGGACGCTTCGATAACGGATTACTCGGTCATCAAGAGTTGGAACCGCAAGGCAGCAAGCACCTCGGCGCGCAGGTTTGTCTCGCCCAGCACACCGAGGCGCTTGATGAGCCGCTGTTTGTCGAGTGTGCGAATCTGGTAGCAGAGAATAATTGATTCAACGTCAAGTCCGGCGGTTCCGCCAGGAATGAGTGCTTCGTTCGGATAGATGCGCCGGTTCTGCTTGCGCGAGGTGATAGGGAGAACGTTAACGACGGGCAGAATATGATTTAGCCTGGTATCGCTCAAGACGAGCACGGGACGCGTCCTGCCTTGTTCGGAGCCAACGACCGGGTCGAGGTTGGCCAACCAAAGGCTCCAGCGTTCCGGAGTCATGCGGGAGTTTCCTCAGCGTCAACGTGGCTGAAGTCTTCCATGACTTCACGCAGGTCAGCCAGGAACAACTCATCCTTCATCGCTTCCTGCATGACTTGGAACCTGGAGTCTGATCCGTTGTCCCCAGCCTTCTGAACATTTAGTTGCACGACCTTGTCCAACAATGCCTCTTGGTCTGATGGTTCAAGTTGAGTAATTGCGCGTGCCAGTTCGTCGATAGATTGCATGATCGTGTCCTCGATTCTGTTCATGTTATCGCTCCCAATGTAAAACCGACAAGCTCAAAACCATTGTATTGATCTGAACTAAAGGCGTAGCTGTCCTCCCTTCAACGGCCGCTTCATAGATGACCTCATGCCGGCTCCCTAAAGGCAGCGCCTAAGACAACAACTTGGTCAGCAGGTTGGGATGAAGGTGCCAACCAAGCAGGCCCGCCAGGCCCATGACGACACCGAAGCCTGTCGGGAACAGTGCGAGCACGAAGAGCCAACGCTTCTGCGTCAAAGCCGTTACGGCCATCAGTGAAATGGCCAGGGCCAGCATCGCATCCGAAAGATCGAACTGATCGTCGTGAAAGTTCAGCTCGTTATATGTCTGATCGGCTTTGTCGGCATCGGCTTGCTGAGTTTTCTTTTTCTCTGCCTGGTCCTGGGCGATCGCCTGGTAAGTCTTGATTTGTTCTTCGAAGACCGGCTTAGCCTGTGGCAGCGCCGTGGCTGCTTGGGCGGTCAGTTGTGCGACCGTGGCTTTCGCGACTTCTTCACGGATGTTGCGGGCCTGGTACCACGAATAGTTATCAATCTTATCGGCCTGCGCCTGTTGCATCGCCTGCACGATGTTGTCGTCCTTGACCTTGCAAATGCCCATGAACGTGGCGAGTAACGCCACCGAAATAGCTACCCACGTGTTCAAGTGAGCTTTGGTTTTCTTCACCTCGCTAGCGGCCGCGGTGTCTTTTTTGTCGTCGTCTTGCTCAACAAACTGCATTGGATCGGGATCCATATCAATGCCACTCCTTTTGCGTAAGAATAAGTTCGCCGGGTTCGCAGTACTCTATCATTTCAAGAGTTCTCAAACGGGGAATTACCAAAGAAGCGGAGCTTTATCAGTTGAAAGAGAAAGTGGACGCGCCGGACGAGTGGACGTTCCGGTGAGAATTCGACGAACAATATCGTGTGCTGAAAGAAAAGCCGTGCATACCCAAACGAAGACGTTGACGTGTCAAATAAGAAGGTTCTAACTAATCTCTAAACGCTAAAGAGCCTCGCATTTTCCTTTGCCTACAGTCCTCGCGCCGAGCGTGGAAAGGACGATCGGGTTCCAGTTGGGGCGCTGCCACATTGTGCCGTCGGCGAACTGAATCTGGTTGATGATGACATCCTTTACCATTGGCTTCGCCGGCACAGACGCGGCGCCGGACGCCGCTACGTTCACCACCTTCTGATTGGGGTAAAGTGAAAGAACCTTCACGCGTTTGGTCTCGCCCGCGGCTATTTTCGTGTTGCAAAGAAATTCCTGGTCCTGTGTGTATTGCAGAGCGGGCGAGGCCTGATACGCCCAAACGAATCCGGTGATTGGTTTGGCAGAGCCATTCTTGATCTCGGCCTCGGATTCATAGAGCCGGATTCTTGATGGGCGGTTTGTGCCTTCCCGTTTCGCAGTAGCTTCGAGCGCGTGCATGTTCTGCACACGCAGGTTTGTCTGTCTTTCGAGCCTCTCAGTTTCCGTTTCATTCCTGTTAGTGGGCCGTCCCGCATTCGGATTGGGTCTGGTTACACTCGATGGCGGTTCGGAACTGTCGGACGTATCCACGTCCGGGTTGTAGACGCTCTCTTTCACCTTCAGGCTCAAGACTTCCAGGCCCACTGGCTTCTGTGGAGTGACGGGCGTTTGCGTGAGCGCGAACGATGACAAAGCAAGAATCAGAAATGTTTTCATTAGCAACCCTCAACGCGCGTTGGCGCTTATTGAGCCAAGGGGTTAAGACTCAGGCAAAACAGCTCAAGGGATTTCTTGCGGCCGCTGCCTGCGCCGTAGAAGTGATCTTCAGCCGATCAATAAAATCCAGAAAGGTTTCAAGGGCCCTCTTTGGGGAGGCCTGGTCAATCGCGAGCGGGATGGCTGAAATCGTCAGGCTGATTATTCTGCCAGGGTCGAACGGTTGTCAATAGTTTCTTGAGCGGCAGCCGCTGTTGTGAGTCGTCAGCCCAACAACAACTCACGCTTACTTATTACTGTGCCAAATCTTCTTCTTCGCAGTTTTCTTGCGGCGCTTGATCCCGGTGCGGCGGGGAAGCTTTTTCGGATCGCCCGTGGCGGCTTTCTTCACCACGCCGCCTTCGTCTTCGGCGATCTCTGCCAACGTTCGTTTGCTCAGAACTGAGTAAGGCTGGGTTTCGGCAATGTCTTCGCCTTCTTTGGCGTACTTATCGCGGTGCTTCATCAAGAGCCATTGGCGATCGCGGGTGCGCACCAGCACGAACGAACCCTTCAACTTCTTACCGAGGACAGTGAATTTCAGCTCGCCTTTGGCGAGTGCGCGCGACACGTTCTCAGTATTTTCCGGCGCATAGACGCCATAGTCCCAGACCATCACGGTGCCGCCGCCGTACTCGCCTTCCGGAATTACGCCTTCAAAGTCTGCATAGTCGACCGGGTGATCTTCGACCTGCATCGCCAAACGCTTTATGCCCGGATCCATCGGCGGGCCTTTGGGAACCGCCCACGATTTCAAGACGCCGTCGGCTTCGAGACGAAAGTCGTAATGCAATTGCGTGGCGCGATGTTTCTGGACCACAAAGATGTTACCCATCTCGGAAGTTTTCTTCTCCGGGCCGGGTTCGGGCGTTTTGTTGAAGCGGCGTTTCTTTTTGTAGTCGGATAAGGAAGCCATGGGGATAGTTTCCGACTTCAGGTTTGAAGTTTCAAGTTTGGCGAGTGCGTGTCAGAAGCCCGACCGTTAGGGAGGGCCCCGGTTGCGGTCCAGCCCTCCCTGACGGTCGGGCTTCTGATACGCTACCGACTTGAGCTAGCGGCGTCGGCCTTCTTTTCGAATAACTCAGTTTGTACTGGATCGAGGCCGAGGACTTCGCGTACGCGAGCGAAGCTGCGGCGATGAATTGGCGCGGCCCCGAGTTCCTTCAACAAGCGGCAATGCTCAGGTGTGGGATAGCCTTTATGTGTGGCGAAGTTATAGCCGGGATGCACGGAATCAAATTCAGCCATCAGCTTGTCGCGGGTGGTCTTGGCGATGATCGAGGCGGCGGCGATGCTGGCCGAAAGCGTGTCGCCTTTGATAATGCCGCGTTGCGGCGCGGTGCAATGCGGAATGCGGCGCGCATCCACCAGAATGAAGTCAGGTTGCGAGGTGAGACCTTCCACTGCCCTGCGCATCGCGAGCAATCCGGCGTGATAGATATTGATTGTATCGATCTCTTCGACTTCGGCGCGGCCGGCGCACCAAACGACGGCGTCCTGCTTTATTTGATGCGCCATTTCATCGCGCACGGCCATGTCGAGGATCTGTTTTGAATCATTCAAGCCCCGCAGTTTGTAGTTACGCGGCAGGATCACCGCGGCGGCCACCACCGGCCCGGCGAGCGGCGCCATGCCGGCTTCGTCAACACCGGCGATAAAGTTGAAGCCCTGGTTCCAGAGATCGATTTCGAAACGTAGGAGGTTGTGCAGGCGTTGGCCCTCGGCGCGATTCTTACGCCAGCGCTCACGGATCTGCCGGGCGAGATGATGCGCGCCCTGGCGCCCGTCGGACTCGAGCGCTTCGACCAGACCCCTGGGAATCGGGCGCGCGTGATCGATGAACCGCTCTTTCAGTTCGGGGATTGATTTAGTGAGAAGCTGCTCGAGTAACATAAATCGTTCGGGGCTCTTCTGATCTGAGCCCTTCGGTGACACGCGGGCTTCTGATACTACCTCTCTCCGCGCAATGCGGCCAGCGATTTCTGATCCAAAACATAAACGTAAGCTGCCGGTGTCGCGCCCACCGCGATCGCAAACGCAGGTTCACTCGCCTGGCGCAGACTAGCCAGCATCGCCTGGTTGGTGAGATAGGTGCGGCCCCGAGCGTCGATCAGAAAATCGCCGGGCGTCAACTTTTCTAGTTCCGCCGGGTCAGACAATTCCACACAGACCAGATCAGCACGATTCGCGCGTTGCGCGTAATACGCGGCCAGGGCTGGGATTTCAGTGGCCACGCGGGCGTTGGGCCGAGCGTGCCTGCCGATCTCGATCATCGCTTCCTTCATATAGGCGTCGTAAAACTCGTCCTGCGGAAAGTATGCGCCGGCCCTGGTTGGGCCGCCGCCCAGGGCGTTCACGTACAGGCGGTAATGCGGCGCGGCCGTCACTGCCGGCCAGAAGGCCGAGATAATCACCACCGACGCCAGCGCAGATCGCGCGTAAACTTTCATCGATTCATTTCCAAAAGCGCGCGCGCAAAATCTTCCCAGCCGGCGCGCTATGAATTGCACTGCGATCGCTGCCGTAATCATAATTGCGGGCAGAACCGACGTCAGGTACCGGGTAAACTTGCCGCCCGGCGTAAAGAATGAAAGCGTCCAGAGGGCCAGCCAGAGCAGCAGGAAATAGCGGCCGTCACCAGTCTTGCGCCGGAACAGCAGTCCCAATCCCAACGCGAAACTAAACAGTGTAAGGAGCGGAAGCTTGGTCCCGATCAGAACAAAATAAAAATACCAGGGCTCGCCTTTGAACCAGTCCTGAAACCGATGTGGATAAAGCCTCCCGAGAAATTCATAGCTGTCGTGTCCCATGTTTCGATAGCTGGTAAAATTCGACATCGCCTTCCACGTTGACGGCAAAAGAATCGTCGGGTTGCAGATCAGGAACACGACGCCCATCACGAAAAAGAATTTCAGGAAGCGCTTCTTGCCGATGACCCAGCGAGTGCCGGGGATTCTTTGGAACGCGTAATTGTAGGAAACGGTGATTGCGATCAGCATTGGAACATACTTCGAAGCTAGCATCGCGCCGAAGGCGGCGGCAGTCGCCCAATAGAAGCGTTCCGGGTTGCGCTGCGGCTGGCTCTCAGCGACGCGCTGGCCGCGCAGCCAAAAGAAATTTGCGAGCAGGAAAAAGAAGATCAGAAAGGTATCTTCCTTGGCGATGCGATTAAAGCCGATCGCCAGGGGATCGAACGCCCACAATGCAGCGGAGATGAGGCCCACCTCCAGACCGAACAACTCTGAAGCAACCAGAAAGATCAGCACCGCCGTGAAAGCTCCGAACAGCGCACCGGGCAAGCGCACAGAGGTTTCCACCGGCACATTGAACCCGGGATGGCCGCTAACCAACGAACTTTGGTTCCATTTTTCGGCGGCGATTACGCTGATTGTCAGCAAGGCCTTCATCAGCAGAGGGTGCTCGCCGTTGGCTGACGTCAGGCCCTGCGCGCGGTATTCATTGACTGCGTTTAGCTTGTTCAGTTCGTCGTCACTGAGCCCTTCACTGCTCAGCCCGTTGACCCGAAAACCAAAACCAACGAGCACCAGTACGCTGAGAGCAGTGACCAGCAACACCCGACGAGCAGAATGAGCGCCAGCTCCGGCGAACAACTCAGGTCTTAGGCCGGCAGTGACAGGCAAGGCAGGGAACGACAAATCTTCAGGTCCTCCACGAACGGGAAAGCTTAACTTTTATGGGGCGATGGGGCAACCGGGTGACAATCTTAATCGATGGGTGGCTGGCCAATCTGATTAGCACCGCACTTAATGCGGTGACAAGAGGCGATTGTTCGAGCTAGCCGTTTTAATGGTTTCTTGCGGTAAACCGTTGAGAACGGTTTAGGGAACACCTGGATTCCCGTACCCCTCGGCTGAAACCAAGTGCTAACGAGAGTTAGGTTAACCGAGGGATAACGGCTAGGATGCCGCGAAAGAAGCTTGCAATTACCGCACTAATCAGCGAATATTAGCGCTTGATTTAAGACCCATACCCCATCGTGTGCCTGCGCTTTCGAGTGAACACGAAGAGGACCTAACTAGTTTTACACCATCATTACAGTGGAGAGATAACAGAAATGGCACCAGAATTACAGATAGAAAATGCTCCAGCTTCTTCGGCGCCGCCCTCCAGGCTGGATCAAAAGCTTCATCAGATCCTCTACAAACCTGAGGTCCGCACCACGCTCGAGGTGAAGCCTGAATTGCAGGTTCTGCCGGAGCCCGTGTACCCGATTCACCCCGACCCGCAGCCGATGACCAAGTCGGAGTACCAGAAGCTGAACGCGATCCGCACCTGGAAGACGTGGGGCTCCCCGTATTTCAAATCGCGTTGGTACAAGAACGATCTGCGTCCAATCATTCCTTATCTGTTCACTGAGTGGAAGTGCAATCTGGATTGTCACTACTGCTGGTCTTACAACAACAAAGTTAAGGGCATGACCGAAGACACAGCCAAGCGCTCGATCGATTGGCTGCACTCGATTGGTTCGCGCGTGTTGGCGTTGATGGGCGGCGAGCCGCTACTGCGGCCGAAGTTCATTCATAAGATCGTCAACTACAGCGCGAAGAAAGACATCTTCGTTTATCTGCCGACAAACGGGCGTCTGATGAAGCCCGAAGTGATCGATCGCCTGGGCGACGCCGGCATTGCCACCGTCAACCTCGCCGTCGATTCAGTTAAGGACCGAAAGTCTCTGCCGAAGGCGCTGGATCCGATTCGGCCTTACTTTGAATATCTGGTGAAGCGGCAGCATCACTATGGCTACACGGTGATGTTCAATATCAATATTTGCCGCAACAACATGGACGACGTCAAAGAGTTGACTGAGATCGCTCACGACGCCGGCATCGCCACCGACTATCACATTAACGAAACGCCGATGATGGAGCAGGACCACTTCAAGCATCTGGACGAGAACGTCACATACCTGACGCCGGATGACTGGACAAAGGTCGACGACCTGCTGGACTATCTGGATGACAAGCGCCACAACGAAGGCTACAAGATGGTCAACCAGAGCAAGCACATGCAGGAGATGAAGACACTCATGCGCGGTGCAGTGCCCCCTTGGAATTGCCGCGCGGGTCAGAACTCTCTGATCATTCGCACGGATGGAACCCTGGCGCCGTGCTTCCCCATGTATTCGGCCACGCACGACTGGGGCACGATTGAGAATCCGAAGTTCGACCACGCCCAATTGGACGAGATGAAGAAGGAGTGTTCGACGCATTGTCTGTCGACATGCAACTACATCCTCGCCCACTGCTATGACACCAAACGCGTTTTGAAGTGGGTGGCCAGGCAGGCAATGCACGGCTTCAAGGGATCTACCGACACGATTCAGTAGTTCTACTTTAAAACATTCGACGAACACACTCGGGCCCGCGATGAAAGTCGCGGGCCCGTTTCCTTGTCCGGTACTTCCCGGCGCTCCGCATCATTGATGGATTCAGGTTGGAAGGGCAACAGTGAAAGTCGTTTTCGCCCCAGAGGAGCGAGATGTCTATAGCTACGAGGGCTCAGCGAGGATCTCGCTCCGTTAGGAGCGAAACCCGGCAGCGGATCGATTGGTCGAGCAGGCAAAGCGCTTGCGCTCCTACAGAGCTTTGGAGCAAAGAAAGAACTGCCTGGCTATAAACATCTCGCCCCTCTGGGGCGGAGCGACAAAATGTTCTGTTGCTTCCAACTTGAATTCATCATTCAAGCCTTTCTCCCGGCCCTCGGTTTGCTTAGTGGTGGCAGGCGTTTCGCTGCCTCAGCCGGACATCCGCTGTTACTCAGCGAAATTGCTGCTTTCGAAAGCATATTTATATGACTCGACGCCTGGGTCGGGCAAAACGCCACGGCGACTCGGGCCAGACGGCCCGTATGCCAGCCTCAATATGATCTCGACCAAAATGAAAACCGCGCACCTTAAAGTGGAAGCGAAGATCGGGCAACAAACCCCGGCGCTATCAGCAGCGAACGAAGACCTGCAGCCAGAGACAACGAACGACAGGCCAATTGCGGCAGTCCCGCATACCTCCGCCGTGCGTCATCGCGAAATCATCGATTGCGCGAGTGACGCTATCTACCGGACCGGGACCCACGGACATTTCACCTTCTTCAATCCCAGTGCTGCCGCGCTGGTTGAACGATCGGTCGAAGAA
>JAWVEB010000086.1:0-6263 GCA_033856915.1 Blastocatellia bacterium
ATGGCGCAGGTCCGCGCGGCGGTCAGGGAATGGAGTTGATAGCCCAGGCTACAAGGCGGCTCTTTGGTGCCCACCCCCACGATCCGCCCGAGAGTGTCTGGCTCGCGGTCAAATTCAGTCCGTCCGCGGCCGGCCAGGCGGCGGGACGGGAGTACCTGAAGCGCACGCATCGTCGGCAAGAGGGCCGCGATCCCGAAGTGAACGACAAGGTGTCGCCCGCCCAGGTCGAAGCGATCGGCAAGTGGGGCGTCCAGCAAAAGGGGTCCAACGACTATCTGAAAACGATCAAGCAGCCAACACTCATCGTGAACGGCAGCAACGACGTGAACCTGCCCACGGTGGACTCTTTCATCATGCAGCAGAACATGCCGTATGCGCAGCTGATCATTTACCCCGACTCCAATCACGGCGCGCACCACCAATACCCGGAGCTCTTCGTTGAACACGCGACTCTCTTTTTGAACGCGTAACGCTATATCAGATATTAGAAGAACACGTAACATTGGCTTGGAGGAGGTTGAATCATATGAGAGCGGACATTGTAGCTGGCGCCGTCTTTCCCGATTATGAGTTGACCGATCACGCCGGTAAACGGCGCAAGCTTTCGGATCTACAGGGTCCGGATCCTATGATCCTGGTTCTTAGCCGAGGAGGATACTGTCCGAAGGATTTGCGACAGGCTCAGGGTCTGGTCCAACTGCATCGCGAGATGGAAGTCGGTTACTGCCGCCTAGTTACAATCAGTACCGACAATATGCTTCTGACAAATGAGTACCGCACAGGCGTTGCCGCTCATTGGACGTTCTTATCCGATCCGGGACGCCGGGTTCAAAAGGACCTCGACATCGCGGAGTACACGGACCCCGATCACAATCCAATGATCCCGCATGTCATCGTCCTCGAACCTGGTCTCGTTATATTCAAGATCTACAACGGCTACTGGTTCTTTGGCCGACCGACTATTGAAGAGCTTCGCCAAGACTTGCGTGCTGTGTTGAAGAAATGTCGTCCGGACTGGGACATCACGACGCCCGAACTCAGGGCCGAATGGGAAAAGGGCGAACAGGGTCGATTTTATCCCTATGGCAAGACCTACGGGCAGGTCTTTCAGGAGCAAGAGTAAGATGGCTTCGCTTCAAGGAAAAACTGCTTTAGTGACGGGCGCGTCACGGGGAATTGGGCGCGCCATCGCGTCCGCGCTCGCTGAAGCCGGTGCTCATGTTCTGATTCACTATGGCCGTTCCGCGATGAAAGCGAAATCTCTCGTGGCCAGTATCCGCTCAAAAGGAGGACGCGCGGATGCGATCATGGCGGACCTGAGATCTCCAGACGGAGCAGCATTGCTGGCCAAGGAAGTTGGCTCGATCGTCGGCGAGCGATTGGATGTGCTCGTGTCCAACGCTGGTATCTCCAAAGCTGCAACTATCAGGGATCATAGAGTAGAGGACTTTGACAATCTCTTTGCAACGAACGTCCGCAGTCCGTTTTTTCTAGTCCAGCAACTCCTCCATCTCCTCGGTGAAGGCTCGAACGTCATCGTGATCTCTTCAATCGCGGCCCACGCTGTAGTTGGGAAGCCCGACTTGGACAATCCTTCGATTCTTGCCTACGCCGCCAGCAAGGGAGCACTAGAGACCCTCGTTAAGAACTGGGCTGCGATTCTCGGGCCGCGCGGGGTCCGCGTAAACGCGGTCGCTCCGGGCGTAATTGACACTGACACGTCGAATTTCACCAAGACTGAGGCAGGGCGTGAGGTGGCGCTTGGCATGCAGGCATTGAAGCGAATCGGTAAACCGGAAGATGTTGCAGACGTGGTTGCGTTCCTGGTGTCGGATGCAGCGCGCTGGATTACTGGCGCGAGCATTCCGGTAGACGGGGGATCAAAGCTCTAAGACCGCCGAGCGAACTGTAACTGCTCCGAAGACGAATGCTCCAATTTTGCGGTAACGAAAAGAGGAGAAATTATTATGAGTCAGACGATACAGGAGAAAAACAAAGCACTGGTCATCGAAGCTTTCGACACATTATTTAATAAGCGAGACTATGCCGCCGCTGAGAAGTATTGGTCGCCTAACTACATCCAGCACAGCGCGCACATTGAACCAGGTCGCGATGGACTGTTCAATTTAATCCGCAACACTCCCGATACTCTGCGTTACGAACATCAGCTCATCGTCGCGGATGGCGACTATGTAATTGTCCACGGACGTTTCTCAGGATACGGCCGGCCGGTTGCTTGGATCGCCGCGGATATTGTCAGGATCGAGAACGGCCGTCTCGCGGAACACTGGGACGTCTTGCAAGATGAAGCGACCAAAGCCGAATCGAAGAGCGGCCTGCCGATGTTTGGCGATCACTTCACTACCTGAATCGTTCCGTCAGTGTCAAAAAGGTTCGGATCCCTCGGTTTCAAGGGCTCGACCCAGGAGAGATTTCTGGTCTTGAACCTCCAGCGGTAGATTTCGGCCGTGTTTCCTCCTGGTTTTGAGGCACTTAAGCGCGATTCGCTTAGGTAATCAAGCCAACTCGTTCACTGCTCGCGCGAACTCTTTCACTGCCGTTTGCTGGCAATTTTGCTGACAGTTGGAATCCGTAGAACGTGGGTTCGAGCCCTGTAGGCTCCGAGCAGTCTTGCCGATGTCAAAAAGGTATCAGATGAAGGGGCCGTAACGAAGTCGTGCTAAATCGGCCAGTAAGGAATCCGAACTGAAAGCGACAAACCAGTAACAAACGGGAGGGAAAATATGTCACGAATCACTGCAACCGATTCGGTTAAAGTAAAAGTTCAGATCGGAGCACCGGCCTAAGGAAGGGTGTTCCCTCATTTAGCAGAACTTTTATAAATCTCCCTGATATGCCTATCCCCTTTTCGCTTTCATCAGTTAAGCACTGGCTCAAGACGCTAATTTGCGGATTCTGCGCGGGTGTGCTCGCTGGCCTCACAATGCTCTTAACGATGGGATTGTTGCGACTGTTTCTTGGATGGCCGACGCCGACAGAGCTAATCTTCGATCGGATTTTTCCGCTGCTGACAGTCGAGTTCTTCATTGGCTCGCTGGTGCGCGCGGGCGGCTATACGCCGCTCAAGCTGCAGGGAGTTTTCGGCGCGCTCGCCGGACAAGTGATTGTCGCCGGGTTGGGAGGCGTGATCTATGCGTTCTATCTGCGCCGGCGCGACGGTGGGCGAGCTATGAGTAGTTCGTTGCTCGATGCGCGCGGCTGGTCGTTGATAATTCCCGGTGTCCTAACTGCGACAGTCCTTTTCGTTACCTTACTTTGGCCGACGCTTTTCACGAATTACCGCGGCTTTCCGCCAGGCATCGCGCACGCGATCGCCTCACTCGAGATGCTCATTTCATTTTCGCTATGCGGAATTGGGATCATGTTTTTCCACAGTCTGCTCAGCAGGCCGCCGTACGCAGCCGATGTAGACGAGAAAGCCATCGCGTTTGGGCGATCCGTCGGTCGTCGCCGGTTTGTCGCGCTGGGAATTGGCGCGGCCCTCTCGCTCGCTCTTGGCAGCACCTTGCGCCGGCTTTTTCGCATGGGGACATTTAGTTACGACGGGCGTCAGTACGGCGGGCCTAAGGTGCAGAAGATCACGCCGATTCGTCCAGACGACGAATTCTATCAAGTCTCAAAGAATCTCGTTGACCCTGACGTCGCGCGGGACTCCTGGCGTTTGGACATTGTCGGGCAAGTCGAAGACCCGCGTGTTTATTCTTTCGCCGACATTGCTGCGATGCCGGCCGTCGAGCAGGAGACAACGCTGCTTTGCATCTCCTACGGAGTAGGCAGCGGACTTTGCTCGAACGCTGTTTGGAAAGGCGTTCCTCTGCCGACATTGCTTGCGCAGGTGAAGCCGAAACCAAACGTGACCACTGTTCTATTTCGCGCCGCCGACGGCTACTACGAGACGTTTCGGTTTGAGAAGGCGATGGAAGAGACAACGCTGATCGCGTACGAAATGAATGGAGAACCGTTGCCGAGGAGGCACGGTTTTCCCTTACGCCTGATCGTACCCGGCCTCTACGGGGAAAAGAACCCAAAGTGGCTTACACGTATTGAGCTGCTAGATGAAGCCGATGGCCGTTTGCACCGGCGCCACGGCTGCGGCTTTTATAAAGAGCAAGGCTGGGGACGCCAAGGCGACTCCGTCCCGACCCACAGTCGTTTCGACGCGCCCCAAGTCAGGGGCGACCATTTCGAGGCGCCGTTCCAGACGGGGAAAGCGGTCGAACTACGCGGGATGGCATTCGGTGGCGACCGCGGGGTTTCCAAAGTAGAGGTAAGCAGCGACAACGGTGAAACCTGGGATGACGCAGAGATTACAAAACCCGGAACTAAATTGAGCTGGAGTCTCTGGAGCTATCAGTGGGTGCCGGACGAGGAAGGTGAAACCATGCTCGTGGTCCGAGCCACTGATGGTAACGACAACTTACAGATCAGCGAATACCGTGACCAGGTGCCGGACGGCGCCACTGGGCTGCATCACGTCCGGGCGTTCGTGCAGAAGGCATAACCGCCGCTCGTACGTACCCGAGCGTAAGGTTCGCGGGCGCTTAACGACCTATAACATGTGGAGATGAGAAAGGTCGAGGCGGGTCGCCCATGGGAAATCCCTACTTGCGCGGTCACACCTGAAGCCGATTACATTCGCCGGCGCGAATTTTTGAGGCTCTTTGGCTATGGGATCGCGGGCACCGTTCTCCTGCCGGCAACAATGCGCTCTGCCTCCGCCGGATTTCCGAACTCGCTCAATCCGTCTTTCAAACTCGAAGGTGTGAAGTTGACTTCGGAAGACTCGATCACGAGCTACAACAACTTTTACGAATGGGGGTTCGCCAAAGATCAACCGAAGGAATTATCGAACAAAGGTTGGAAAACCGATCCGTGGACGCTCGAGATCGGCGGGCTTTGCGCGAATCCGCGAAAGATTGGCATCAACGAGCTAATCAAACTTGTCGGCGGCATCGAGGGACGAAATTATCGCCATCGCTGCGTCGAAGCCTGGTCGATGGTTATCCCATGGGACGGATTTCCGTTGGCGAAACTCATCGATCTTGCCCAGCCAAAGGCGGAGGCGAAGTACGTGAAATTCACTTCGTTTCTTGATCCGGAGCAATGTCCTGGGCAACGCTCGAATAATTTACCTTGGCCGTACACCGAGTGTCTCACATTACCTGAAGCGATGAACGAACTTGCGTTCCTTGCGACGGGCCTCTACGCCAAACCGCTGCGCAATCAAAACGGCGCGCCGATTCGTCTGGCGGTCCCATGGAAATATGGATTCAAGAGCGCGAAATCGCTCGCGAAGATTGAGTTCGTGTCCGATCGGCCGAAAACAACTTGGAATGAGCTGGCGCCTAACGAATATGGCTTCTACGCGAACGTGAATCCGAACGTCGATCATCCGCGTTGGAGCCAGGCGAGCGAGCGGGTGATCGGTGGCGGTTTTTTCTCTGGCAAGCAACCGACGCTGATGTTCAACGGTTACGAAAAGCAGGTCGCCCATCTCTACGCCGAAATGGACTTGCGCAAGAATTTCTAATCTCGCCGTTTTGGTATGAACGTGTTGGTAAAGATTCTCGCACACAAACTATTTGCGCTGACAGCTCTCGTGAGCGTTGGGATGTGGTTCCTCGTAATTCCCGCCTTCACCGGACGGCTCGGTGCAAATCCGTTGGAAACGCTGTTGCACGAGAGCGGCGAGATTGCCATTTGGACGCTCGGCGCCGTTCTCGCACTTAGCCCGCTGCGCGTTTTGTTCCCGAATTCGCGGATCGTGATGGCCTTAAACCGGCATCGCCGCGCAATCGGTGTGACGGCGTGCATTTATGGTCTTCTCCATTTCAGTTTGCACGTCCTCTATGAAGGCGGATTGGATGGATTGGTCAGGAGCCTATCGAAACCATTTATTTGGTTTGGGGCAGCGGGGCTGAGCATACTAGTGATCCTCGCAATCACGAGCAATCAATGGTCCATCCGGCTGCTTGGTGGAAAGAACTGGAAGCTCCTTCATCGGCTCGCTTACGTTGCAGCGGGCCTGCTTATTTACCACCAGGCGATTGCAGGAAAAGGCCACTGGGCGATCGCGCGCTGGCTATTGTTTTCGTTAGCTGCTCTGCAAGGAGCGCGTCTGGCAAAAACGTTATCGCAGAAAAAACGCCCAGATGTTCCTCGCCGTATCTCTCAGAATCGGTTGAAGCCGGTCCAGGTCCCGAGCTCAGTGCGTTCTAGGTAGCGAACGTTTGCCGAAAGGT